>NZ_CP016768.2:0-619054 GCF_002287885.2 Candidatus Nanopelagicus limnes | reverse complement strand
AGCGATTAATCCATATGATTCTATTTCAGTTAACTGCTCTTCAGTTAAATTTGATGCAGATAACAATTCGGACCTTGTCAGTCTTAGATCATTATCACTTGCAAACTGATCAGATGTCAGAACTCCATCATTGGAGGCAAGACGAGGTGAGGCAACTCCCCCAACCACCTTTGCTGGCGTTAATCCTCGATCCATTGCATCTAAATTCTCTTTGATTACTTTTAATGGCAAGTATTGATCGCGCTGAGCCAACAAAACAAATCGCAGGCGCTCTAAATCATTAGTTGTAAATTTACGATAGCCACTAGGTGTTCTTTGTGGCTCAATCAGACCTTCAGATTCTAAAAATCGAATCTTAGAAATCGTGATGTCTGAGAACTCAGTTCGCAAACGAGATAAAACTTCGCCAATGCTTAAGTAGGCTCTTGCCGGAACGCTCATTATTTATCTCCTATAAACAAAGTTAAATGATATTTACCTATCTGTATTTCATCTCCAGCACTTACTTTGCTATCTCGAACAGCGATTGCATTGAGATATGTTCCATTCAAACTGCCTAAATCCTTGATGCTGTAACCATCTTTTTTACTAATCATCGCGTGTGAACGTGAAACTGTGATGTCATCTAATTGAATCTCATTTGTAGTATCTCGACCAATCTTAGTTTCAGCTGCATCTAATAAGAACCTAGCTCCAACTCCAGCACCTTTTAGAACCAATAAAATTCCTTCACCTTTAGGAAGGTTTGACACAACATTTTTCTGTTCAATAGTTAAAGATTTAAGCAGATCTTCAGAAAGTCCAGCCTGTGGAATCGATCTTAATTGACGCAAATTTAAGGTAGAGGTTAGATCTTTTGGCGGTGTTGCTTTGTCTGCCATATCTCCCCCAAACCAGATTACCGTCAACTAGAGGCTCACACTATTGGTTTGGTTAATGGTGGTCAAGCGGTCAAAGTTTGATATTCCTGTGCTGAAAGTAGTACTTCTTGCAAGGAATCGGTGGAGATTTCAATTTCTGCGATCCAACCAGCGCCGTAAGGGTCAGCGTTGATAATTTCTGGATTGCTTTCCAATTTTTCGTTAACTAAAACTACTTTACCGGTAATCGGAGCATATATTTCTGAAACCGACTTAGTTGATTCCACCTCACCACAAACGCTATTTGCATTCACAGAAGAACCGTTTTTAGGAAGTTGAATATAAACGATGTCC
Source organism: Candidatus Nanopelagicus limnes (assembly GCF_002287885.2). Classification (GTDB taxonomy): domain Bacteria; phylum Actinomycetota; class Actinomycetes; order Nanopelagicales; family Nanopelagicaceae; genus Nanopelagicus; species Nanopelagicus limnae. Next base: position 617,840 of record NZ_CP016768.2, on the reverse strand, counting down.
CCTAAAGCAGATTGTGCGTAATCAGTAATACCGATTCTAAACTTGGTAGCCGAAATTTCTTGAATCCACTCATGCTCTTTGGTGTATTTAAGTTCAGCTGGTACTGATGACATTTGCTTCCTATCTATCTACTGGTCGTTTGAGACCTTTTACAAAGTACTGAATACCTGTATAAAAGTACAGGCTGATTCCCCAGATAGCAAAGGCCCACCCAGCTCGGTAACACCAGATTCCGATTACATCAATATCGGCCAACAATAAGAAGGGAAATGCGTATAAGAGATTAAATGTTGCAGCCTTACCAAGGAAGGTCACTTCTAGATAGGTGATCCCTCTTAAGCGTTGACTGATCACAACAAGTAAAAGGATTAGATCTCTGGCAATGATTGAGATCACCAACCACCAAGGCAGATAATCCTTAATCGCAAAAGCAATGATCACCGCTGCTATGTAAAGACGATCAACTGTTGGATCAAACTTGGCCCCAAAATCCGAGGTTTGATTCAAGGCTCTAGCAATTTTTCCATCCAAATAATCAGTTATTGCGCCAATTGTTATAACCAGAAAACTTGCTACAGGCTGCTCTATCACCAGGAATAGATATAGAAAAAGTGGAACGCCAAGAGCACGCAATAAGGTCAGGGCATTTGGAATATTAAGCATCATCACGCTCCTTCAACTTCACAGCAACTTCAATTGGAGTTCCGTCAAAGCCAAAAACCTCTCTAAGCCTTCTTTCAATAAAACGTCGGTAGGCACTCTCAAGAAACCCATTGGCGAAAACCACAAATTTAGGTGGGCAAGTACCTGCTTGAGTAGCGAATTTAATTTTTGGCTGTTTTCCGCCACGCACAGGTGGTGGATTGGCTGCCACCAACTCCCCTAAGAATGCATTTAGCTTTGCTGTTGGGATTCGCTTCTCCCAGTTAGTTAACGCAGTTCGCAAAGCAGGGGCCAAACGGTCTCGATGCCATCCAGTTTTTGCAGAGAGATTCACTCTTTGTGCCCACGGATATCGCTCTAGTTGTCTTTCGATTTCCCGGTCTAACACCAGCTGACGTTCCTCATCAACTAAGTCCCACTTATTCATAACAATTACCAATGCTTTACCTGCTTCATCAGCCATTGAAACTATTCGAATATCTTGTTCAGTTAAAATTTGAGATGCATCAAAGATTACCAATGCAACTTCAGCACGGTCTAAGGCGATGGCTGTACGAAGTGATGCGTAGTAATCGGTACCGCTGGCTTGATGAGCTCTACGTCTTATTCCAGCCGTGTCGATAAATCTCCAAGTTGATCCACCAAAATCAATTAACTCATCCACCGCGTCTCGCGTTGTACCTTCAGCATCATCAACTAAAACTCTTGGCGATCCTGCAAGAACATTTAACAAACTTGATTTACCCACATTTGGTCGACCAACTAAAGCAACCCGGCGATAACCATCATCTACTTGAGCAGTACCAACTTCCGGTAACTGAGCAATTAAAAGATCTAGTAAATCTCCACTGCCTCTTCCATGTAAAGCTGAAACAAATCTAGGCTCACCTAATCCCAGATTCCACAGTGCGTAACCATCCGCCTCATCCTCTGCGTTATCAATTTTATTTGCAACCAAAATAACTTTTTTTCCACTTTTTCGAAGCAAATCAACTAGTGATTGATCTTCATCTAACGCGCCAACTTGAACATCAACAACAAACATAACCAGATCTGCTTCCCTGATTGCTGCTTCTGCTCCGGCTGTAATCTTTTCTGAGATGCCTTCTGGCTTAACCTCCCAGCCTCCGGTATCAATCAAGAAAAATCTTCTGCCATTCCATTCAGCTTCATACTTGACGCGATCTCGGGTTACACCAGGGGTATCTTCAACAATAGCCTCGCGGCGACCAATCATTCGATTTACCAATGTAGATTTTCCAACATTAGGACGACCGATTACAGCAATGGTTGGTAGACCCAACAGATTACGTTGCTTCAACCATTTCCAAACTTGATCCACAACTTCTTGAAGGGATAATCTGGTTGAATCAATAACTGCAGCGTCCTCTGCTTGCGTTAGAGGTGAAACGGCTCTAGTTGAATCAATCTCATCCCTACTAGCTAGTGATTTTCCTATCTCGCTGCGATCAATATTTTCAATCATTTCATTCTCGCGACGTTGAGCTCTTTCATCAATATCGGCATGTAAATAGATTTTTAACTGCGCATGAGGGGCCACAACCGTTCCGATATCTCTTCCTTCAACCACTATTCCAATTGGCGCATCTGCAATGTATTTTCTTTGAAGTTCCAGTAACACCTTTCTTACTGTGGGCATAGCACTTACATTGCTTACAAAATCATTAATCCTTTGCAATCGTATCTCGCTAGACACATCTTTTTCGTTTACAAATATTTTTGGATCTGCAGGATTAGTATCAAAAACTATTGCATTTGATTCTAAAGATCTTATGATCTCATCTTCAGATTCAATCTTATTTTCCAGTGCTAAATATGTAACTGCACGGTATAAAGCGCCGGTATCGAGATAACTCCAATTAGCACGAAGGGCTATCGCTTTGGCAGTTGATGATTTTCCAGAGCCACTTGGACCATCTATCGCTAATACTAGATTGGGCATGAGGCAAGTCTATCTTTAGTAATTAAAGATATTTATCGATTTTTGGCTGGATGAACCTTAAAACCTAGATTTTCCAAGTGATTTGAAAGTTTCATACAATCACTATTTGATAGCGCAAGCGTGATTAGTCCTGTTTCTTGTCCAGGTGAATGTTCGATATTTAAATCTTCAATATTGACAGAAACTTTCGCGCATTCATTAAATATTCTCGCTAATTCACCTGGTTTGTCATCGATAACTATTGGTAAGTACGAATAATCTCTGTTCTTGGCTCCGTGTTTACCAGGGATTTTACTCTTTCCATTATTGCCTTTATTGAAAAAATCAACCATTGCTGCTGAATTATTACTAGTAATACTTTGTTTTAGATGATTTAAATCATCAATAATCAAATCTAATTGAGTAGCAATAGCGGCATGATTTTCTGTCAATATTTGGCTCCACAAAGTCGCATCTGCGCTAGCTAATCTGGTTAAATCTCTAAGACCTTGTCCTGCTAAATTCAAATTCTCTCTGGATAAACTCGATAATGAACCGGCAATTACCGAGCTTAAAATTTGTGGAATATGGGATATCTTTGCAACTAAATCATCATGTTCCTTTGAATTCAACCAATACAGAGTGCCCCCACAAATTTCTACCAAATTTTGGGCAATTTCCTTATTTTTTGCATGGCTAAATGAATCAGAAACACCGATCCAAGCTCGTCCTTCGAATAAATCTGCTCGAGCATTTTGCGCTCCATTAGTTTCTCGACCTGCCATCGGATGCAGTGAGATGAAATTATCGCTATTCGCTGATAATTCTTTAACCTTAAGTAGAAGATCAGACTTAACGCTGGCTAAATCACAAACTATCGATTTTGAATTGTTGCTTAGTTGTTCTACAACAGTTTGGGTATTTGCTGAAATCGGCACGGCGATAATTATTAGATCAGGTTCAGCAATCACTTCACTCTTTACTAGATCGGCTGCCAATTTCATAGCGTTTGAGTTTATGTCGATGATTTCTACGCTGGATCCTGCTGCCTTTAACCGTAATCCGACTGAGGTGCCGATTAAACCAGCGCCTACAATGCGAACTTTCTTGATCATTGCGCTAAATCTTTGCGTAAAACAGTTGCTCCCCGCAGATAAATATGTTTTACCTCGGCTAAAGGACGCTCTAATTGGGCATGTAGCAGGATTCGAACGACCTTTGGGAGTGCGTGTGGGACATCAATCTCAACTGAACACAATAGAGGCACATTCCCCAAGCCAATTTTACGAGCTGCAACGGCTGGAAACTCAGAGGTTAAATCTGGGGTTGCTGTAAAAATTATAGAGACCAGATCTTCAGTCTCTAATTGATTGGCTGCGAGCATCTGGCTCAGCAACTCCGAGACTGCTGAAACCATCTCATCTGGGGTGTCTTTATCTAACTGGATGGCTCCCCTGATACCTCTAATTCGCATCTGATAATAGTATCGAGAACACTTATAGAGATGATTGAGGTTAAAGAGATTTAAATAGATGTCGGTTTATTGCTTAACCCAGATTGACGATAACTGTTTATCGATAAATGTATTATATGGAATACTTACAATTATCGATAAACCGATTTATCACCAGAAAATCATGCTGCGCTTTATCGATATAGCGTTTCTTCGAGCCCATGCGATTATCTATAAGTCTATATATGGCTTTGAACTATATCGATTTAGAGTTTTATGTTTAACAGGTTAAATAGATTAGTTAATTCTTGTGAATTTAGAACTCGGTGTCGTCCAGCTTTCATATCTCCGAGTGAGATAGGACCGAACTCCAATCGGACTAATCGCAATACCTTCATCCCTAAACTTTCAATCAACCGACGAATAATGTGATAGCGGCCTTCATGAATTGTGATCTCTACCCAGTGGTGATTTTTACTGACCGCTCTAACGTGGACCACTTTCAAAGCTCGGGCTAAACCATCCTCAAGTTTGACCCCCTGGAGCAATTGATCTGATAGAGCCTTGTTGTACTCCCCCTCAATCTCAACCAAATACTTCTTTTCCAAACCATAAGACGGATGAGTGGCCCGGTGGGCTAACTCCCCATCATTAGTTAGCAGAATTACCCCTTCAGAATCTTTATCTAATCTGCCAACGTGATACAAACGATCTTTTCTATCAGCAAAATAATCACCCAAGTTAGCGCGGCCTTCTGGGTCTGACATGGTGGAAATAACTCCTGTAGGTTTATGAAATGCTAGGTAAGTCTTAGACTTATTTATCTTTAAACTCTCACCATCTACTTTAATGTCATGAATTTCCGGATCATACTTTCCACCAAGCTCAATTATGGTTTCACCATCAACACTTACCCGACCATCAAGAATTAATTGATCTGCAGCGCGACGACTGGCAATACCAGCATCTGCAATGATTTTATTTAATCGCGTTAAAGCCATGCATTAGTTTACCGCGCTTGTGTTAAGCGTTGAACCGGAAGAAAAATTAATCAGTTAAAGTTGAAAGCAGCTCATCTAAACCATCAATATCAGGCAAGAAAGGTGCCAATGCAGGTAGATCTGAGATGGAGTTAAGTCCTAACTTCTCCAAGAAGAATGAGGTTGTTTGATAGAGGACGGCGCCAGATTCACCCTCTACCCCGGCCTCCTCAACAAGGCCACGGTTTACCAAAGTTTTCATTACTGCCTCAACATTCACCCCACGAATAGCCGATACCCGCGCTCTAGATACTGGCTGGCGATAGGCAATAACAGCTAATGTTTCAAGTGCTGCTTGAGTTAACCGGGCTTGCTGACCATCTAGAACAAACTTTTCCACCAATGGCGCCATTTCGGGATGGCTGTAATAACGCCATCCACCTGATACCTGACGTAATTCAAAACCTCTCTGCTCACTTTCATACTTAGCTGCAAGTGAGGTTAAAGCCGTGCTTATATCCTCCGTTGGAGCCTCAATGATTTGGGCTAAAACAAGCTCAGAAACAGGCTCATCCACCACCATTAAGATCGCTTCAAGGCAACGTTGTAGTTCAACTTCAGACATTATCGGCCTCATCTATTGTTTGAACGGGTAAATCAAATTCATCGCTAACTCTAATCTCACCAGAAGCGGTTCCAATCCAGGTTATCTGCAATTCACCCAGCGAAACCATCTGTTCAAATCTAACAACACCTTCCCGGTAGAGCTCAAGTAGTGAAAGAAATCGAGCGACAACCACCAGCGTTGAGTCAGCATCGGCTATTAGAGCCCTAAAGGTTGCTCTGCCGGCACGCCGTAAGTGTTCGATCACCTTTGCAGCTTGCTCGGCTACGCTAACAAGTGGCTGGTGTAGGTGATCGATGCTAAAGGCTGGGGTTGTCTTTGGAGTTAAAACTCGATTGGCAATTGCAGCAAAGCGTTGAGCGCCAACACCGATCAAAACTTCAGGGAGCAATTGAGCAAAGTGGGGTTCTAATGCCACTAAACGGGCAAAGGATTTTTCCTCCCGATCAATTCTCTCCGAAAAGATTGCTGCGATCTCTTTGAAAGCTCGGTACTGAAGTAGTCGAGCGAAGAGAAGATCACGCGCTTCAAGTAATGCCAGGTCTGATTCATCATCAACCTCACCGCTTGGAAGTAATTTAGCCGCCTTCAGATCAAGCAAGGTTGCAGCAACTACTAAGAATTCTGTGGTTTTATCCAAATCCCAACCCTGATCAGCATTTTCTAGCTGTTTTATGTAGGAGATGAACTCATCAGTGACTGCTCCTAAAGCCACCTCGGTGATATCCATCTTGTGGCGGGAAATAAGTTGAAGCAATAAGTCAAATGGACCGTCAAAATTAGTTAGATGCAAGGAAAAACCAGCTACTCGCCCATCGGTTATTGAGGCAGGTGCGGTCCCGGCTGTGGATAAATTTTCTTGCGACATGCGCACAAGATACTTCACACATCCTTGCCTTTGCACATGCCCCACCGTAGGTTCTGGTCATGGGAAAAAACGCTAGACAGACTTCTCGGTTAAACGCTAAATCGACTTTGAAGCCAACTCGTTCTCCAAGAGAAGAGAGTTTGGCAACTACTGCTGATGTTTTGGGCAAAAAACTAATTAATTTTTCAGAGCCAACTAAAACTCCTGAACCAGGAAACGCAAAAGTGATTTCAGTTGTCAATCAAAAAGGTGGAGTTGGAAAAACAACGACCGCTATCAACCTTGGAGCTGCATTAGCTGAAGTTGGTCGACGGGTACTTCTTATTGATTTTGATTCCCAGGCCTCTATGACAACAGGCCTTGGTATAAAAGGTCCAGCATTACGTGAGCAGTATGGATCTATTTGGTATCTACTAAATGACTCTGAGGCAAAGCTTGAAGATTTCATTCTTAAATCATCAGTAGCAGGCCTTGATTTCATCAGAGGCCATGAGGATTTAGCAGCGGCTGAAGCAGCATTTGTTTCCGAAATAGCTAAGGAACATAAGCTACGTAAATTATTAGCGCCAGTTCTTGATAAGTACGATGTAATTTTAATTGATTGCTCTCCTTCTCTTGGAACTTTAACTGTTAATGCATTGACCGCTTCAAATGGAGTGATTATTCCGATGGAGTGCGAATACTTTGCCGTACTAGGCCTTTCATTAGTTAAGAAAACTATTCAAAAGATTAAAGAGAATACAAATCCAGAGTTAGAAATCCTAGGAATTCTTGCAACTATGTTTGAGCGCAAAACTAGCCACTCTCGAGAGGTGCTGGAATTAATCGATAAAGAGTTCCCAGATGAGGTTTTTGACACCATAATTTCGCGGACTGTTAGATTCTCAGAATCAACAGTTGCAGGTGTTCCAGTTACCGCATACGCCAGCAGTAGTAGCGGTTCAGCTTCGTATCGAAGATTAGCTAGAGAATTAATCGCCAGAGGAGGAGCAAAGTGAGTCGTCGCGTAAGTTTGCCTGGAGCAGATGAATTATTTAGAAATACGGCAACATTAAGTGCAGTACCAAGTCAACGTGAGAACAGTGAAGAAATAACTCAATCAACAGTAGCTGCGCCAACTCAAAAGAATTCTGTTCGCCAAACGCCAAGAAGAAGAGTTAACGCTTTTGACAGAGCGCCAAGTGGTCGAGAAAAACATGATGAGAAGATAACTGTCTACTTATCCCCTGATGAACTTTATGATTTAGATCAAGCACGTTTAGCACTTCGTGGAGATTTAGGTCTTGCAGTTGATCGAGGCAGAATTGTTAGAGAATCTCTTTCAATAATTATTGCAGACCTTGAAGCAAAGGGTGATCAAAGTATTATCGCAAGAAGATTACGCGGTCGCTAAAACCTACTTGCTCCTTGGATGCGCGCTAGCGTAACTTTCACGCAATCGATCTATCGTAATTAAAGTATAAATTTGTGTTGTAGTAACTGAAGCATGACCAAGTAACTCTTGCACTACTCGAATATCTGCTCCCCCATCTAATAGATGCGTTGCAAATGAGTGACGCATCGAATGTGGAGTTACAACCTCTGCCAAACCTGCTCTTGCTGCCCGGCTTGCCACGATGTTCCACGCACTTTGTCTAGTTAATCTGCCGCCCCTATGATTTAAAAATAATGCTTTCTGCGTCAATACTTTGCTTAAAGTTGGTCTTGATCTTGTTAAATAATCATTTACTGCCGTTAATCCAAAGCTACCAATAGGCACTACTCTTTCTTTTCCGCCCTTACCTTTCACTCTAATAGTCGTTACTTGGGCATCATCATTTTTCATCGTTGAGATATCAGTGGTATTTAGATTAATAATCTCAGTAACTCTGGCGCCAGTTGCATATAAAAGTTCTAGTAAAGCTCGATCGCGAAGTGAAATTAAATCATCTCCTGAAATCTCCAAGATGCTCATTATTTGATCAACTGTTAGCGCTTTAGGAAGGCGCTTTGGAATCTTTGGTGGATGAAAATTCAGCGTCGGATTCAGATAATTATGTTCTTTTGCAAGATATGTGAAATAACTTCGAAGACTAATTACATTCCTTGCAATAGAGGCTTCACCGATTTTAAACTCCGTATTGGCCCGGCCGCGAAGCCAGGAAATATAACCAACTAATTCCTCAGGAAAAACCTGATCTATATTAAGTTGGTTTATCGATAAATAGTGAAAAAATCTCTCTAAATCACGCCGGTATGCAGCGGTGGTATTGCCAGATAATCCCTTTTCGATCGAAAGGTAATTGAAAAAATCTGTTAGATGATCACTTACCATGCTTTGCGATCGCTGCCGCAATTAATCCGGCAAATAAAGGATGTGGTTTGGTTGGTCTGGATAAGAATTCTGGGTGAGCTTGAGTTCCTACATAATAAGGATGTGTTTCTTTAGGTAACTCAACAAACTCCACTAAGTGTTTATCTGGAGATAAACCTGAAAAAACTAAGCCAGTTTTAAGAATCTGATCTCGATATTGATTGTTAACTTCATATCGATGACGATGTCTCTCACTTATTTGGGTTTTCCCATAAACCCCGGCAACTACTGAGCCTGCAAGCAAATCTGCTTTATACAAACCAAGTCGCATTGAGCCACCCATTTGGCCATGACCTGCGACGATCTCAACTTGATCACTCATTGTTGATATAACTGGATTACTAGTTGATTCATCAAACTCAGCGGAGTTAGCATCTTTTAATCCAGCTAAGTTGCGTGCAACCTCAATAACCATACATTGCAATCCTAGACATAATCCTAGGGTTGGGATTTTATTCTCGCGGGCGTACTTTAGGGCTCCTAATTTTCCTTCAATCCCTCTTACACCAAATCCTCCTGGGACACATATCGCATCAACATCGCCCAGATTTGTAGCCGCCTGTTTATCAATTGCGCAATCATCACTTGCAACCCATTTGATATTTACCTTTGCAAAATTGGCAAAGCCACCAGCCCGTAATGCTTCGGTCACTGAAAGGTAGGCATCTGGTAGATCAATATATTTACCCACTAATGCAACATTTACTTGATGTTTTGGATTATGAACTTTGTTTAATAAATCTTCCCATTCACCCCAAACAACATCCCCACATTTAATTTGGAGGCGCTTAACAACATAGGCATCTAAGCCTTCTGAATACAAAACCTTTGGAATGTCATATATAGATGGTGCATCAACTGCCGCGACCACGCCTTCAATATCAACGTCACACATTAAAGAGATTTTCTTCTTAACCGATTCAGGTATCTGCCGATCACTTCGCAGCACAATTGCGTCCGGTGTTATTCCGATTGATCTAAGAGCTGTAACGCTGTGTTGGGTTGGCTTAGTTTTTAACTCTCCAGCTGGACCCATATAGGGCACCAGCGAAACGTGTAGATAGAAGACGTTATCTCGGCCCACATCTTGCCTAATCTGTCTGGCAGCCTCTAAAAAGGGTTGGGATTCAATATCTCCAACTGTGCCACCTATCTCTGTAATAACCACATCCACATCAGGACCTGCCATAGCCTTCATCGCATCTTTGATTTGATTAGTGATGTGTGGAATAACTTGAACAGTTTCGCCCAGATACTCACCACGGCGCTCCTTGGCAATAACCTTTGAATAGATCTGCCCAGTTGTTATGTTGGCTGACCCGTGCAAATTAGTATCTAAAAATCTTTCATAATGACCGATATCTAGATCGGTCTCGGCGCCATCATCAGTAACAAAGACTTCACCATGTTGAAAGGGATTCATCGTGCCTGGGTCAACATTCAAATAGGGATCAAGTTTTTGCATAGTTACTCGAAGACCACGAGCGCGCAGCAATCGACCAAGGCTAGAAGCTGTTAATCCTTTGCCTAAACTTGAGGCGACGCCACCTGTAACAAATATATGTTTACTCACATGATTGGCGGTCATGGAAGACTAGATTATCATGCATTCTTAACGATAGCCAATAACTCACCTGCATGTTCTTGCGCGGTTTGCGAATCCTCTTGACCACTCAACATTCTGGCAATTTCAATCTTTCGACCATTCGCACTAACTTCCATCACATCAGATTGAGTGACTAAGCCGTTCTCACTTTTTTTCACTACTAAATGATTATCAGCCCAAGCAGCAACCTGAGCAAGATGGGTGATGACAATAACTTGAGCTGATTTTGATAATTTTGCTAAACGTCTTCCCACCTCAATTGCAGCCTTGCCGCCGACACCAGCATCAACCTCATCAAATATATATGTGCCAATCGGTTCCGCCTCTGCGATAACCACCTCCAGAGCCAACATCACCCGAGATAACTCACCTCCGCTTGCTACCTTATTTAAAGCAAGTGGTGTACCACCAGAATGGGCCGAAAATAAAATAAATATTTCATCTATTCCAGTTGATGTATAAGAGTTAGGGCTTTTGCTGTCCGAAACAATTTGATCAATTACAAAAGAAGCATTTGGCATTGATAAACTTCTGACTTCTTCAGTTACCTGCGCGGAGAGCTTTGCACCATTTTCATTTCGTAACTTACTAAGCGATAATCCTTGTTCCTGCAGCTTTTTGAAAAGAATCTCAGCCTCCTTCTCAAGCTCAATGATTCTTTGATCTCCACCAGACAAATCAGCGATCTTTTCTTTAGCGCTCTTGCCATCCAGTAATAGTTGTTCGAAGGCAACCTCTTTATCGCTGCCTTTGCCATATCTTTTCAGCAGTGAATTTAAGGATGACTTACGATCCTGCAATTTTTCGAATCGATTTGGATCAGCTTCAAGTTGTGAAAGATAGGAGGTTAGATCACTTGATATATCTTGCAAATTAAGCAAGCTTTCAGTGAATCTTTCAGAAATTTGATCTAGTTGCTTATCCTTTCCATTTACCTGATCTAAGTTTTTTCTTATCTGCTGCAACAGATTCACAGCCGAAAGATCCTCATTTTCAAAAAGGTTTAAGGCTGATGAAACTGCTTGATTTAATAACTCAACTGAACCTAATTTTGCAATCTCATTCTCTATCTCTACTAGTTCACCAGATTTTGGACTTAATCTTGCAAACTCATCTGCTAATTCAGAAAGTTCTGCAATCTGTCGATCTGCCTGAGATAACTGATCCTTCAACTCACTGATCCTTCGCTTCATCTGTTGGTATTGCTCGAAAGTATCTTGATAATTCTCTAGATCTAGTCCAGCAAAACGATCTAATAAATCTCTGGCAACACCTGCCTTGGTTAATTTAGAAGATGATGATTGGGCATGAATTTCAACTAAAGAACTTGCAAAGGATGAAACTGCAGCAGCTGATGAAACTATGCCACCTACTAGAACACGAGATTTGCCCGCTGTACTAACAGTTCGACTGATGACAACACTTTCATCTTCAACCTCCCCGCCGGCCTCACTAATTTGCTGCGCCAATTCTTTTGGGACGGCAAATTTTCCGGTAACAATTGCCCGTTCTTGACCTTGTCTTACTAAATCAGAATCAGATTTATTGCCTAATACCAATCCCAACGCTGTAAGCACCATAGTTTTACCAGCGCCAGTTTCACCAGTTAATACAGTTAAACCCGGTTTGAATTCAATATTGGAAGATTCGATAACACCCAGGGATCTAATTGAAATCTCTTCTAAGCTACTTTTTCCAATCCTCTTACTGCCCACGCCAACCCTCGACTGGCAGCTTAAATTTAGCAACTAAACGATCAGTAAAGGTGGCCGGCTTTATATGAGCAAGTAGGACATCTTCTTTATCACTAGTTAATATCACTCGATCATTCTTCTTTAAGGTAATTCTTCTGATGCCATCAGCATTTAAATCAGCTGAATCACTGCCTAAATCCAACACAATTTCTGATTTGGGTGAGACCACCATTGGTCTAGAAAACAGGGAGTGAGCTGCTAGCGGTAGTAAAACTAAAGCATCTACCTCAGGCCAGACCACCGGTCCGCCAGCTGAGTAGGCGTAAGCAGTTGAACCAGTTGGAGTAGCGCAAATAACTGAATCGCACCACCATCTAGAAAGTGGTCGATGATCAATTTGCACGAAGGTGTCGATCATCTGATGATCATTTCGTTCTACCAATACCTCATTAAGCGCCCATCCAGTTTGCAATACTTTGCCATCGCGAATTAATTGATAATTCAAACTCATCCGCTCCTCAATTGAATAAGTTGCGCTAGCGATCGCTGTAACTATTTCATTTAGAGAGGGCTTTTCAATCTCAGCTAGGAAACCAACATGACCGAGGTTAATACCAAGAATTGGAACACCTTTGCCACGGGAAATTTCAGCAGCCCGTAGCATTGTGCCATCACCACCAAGAACAACTGCTAAATCAATTTGTTGATTGCTAAATTCATTAATCGAAAGATTTGGCAGAGTTGAAAACACTTCAATTTGTTTCTCGGTTAACAACTTAGCTAAATCTTTTGCTGTTGCACTCGCCTCAGGGCGATTAGAATGAATTACCAGCAGTACTGATTTAACAACCTTGCTCATGCTGGCCCCTTTTCAATCGCAAGATCTAAATCTACTTCTAATAAGGCTTTACCCGCTTTGTTCAACCACAAAAAGTACTCAACATTGCCACTAGGTCCTGGAAGTGGGCTTGCTACCACCCCTAAACAGCCTAAACCCAGTGAAAAAGCAACATCTGCAACCGCTGCCACAGCTTCTTTGCGCAGATGTGAATCTCGAACAACTCCGCCTGCTCCTAATTTCTCTTTGCCCACCTCAAATTGAGGTTTTACCATAACCAAAAAATCAGCGTCCTCCTTTGCCACCTCTATTAAGGCAGGTAATACTAATTTTAAAGATATGAAAGAAAGATCTGCTACTACTAGGTCGATCTCATCTCCTACCTGCTGCTTGGTAAGAGAGCGAACATTAACTCGATCTAATATTTTTACCCGGTCATCACTTTGTAATTGCCAAGCTAGTTGACCGTAACCCACATCTGCAGCCACAACTTTCTTAACCCCACGTTTTAACAACACATCTGTGAAACCACCCGTTGAAGCCCCAGCATCTAGAGCTACTTTGCCTTCTACGGTTAAATTAGAAAAATAATCTAACGCACCAGCTAGTTTATGACCGCCTCGAGATACAAACTCTGCTTGTTCATCTTTTAAAGTAATGGAAATTTGAGCATCAACTTGGGATGCTGCTTTTGTTGCTGGAATACCATTGACTAAAACTTTGCCAGCGGTGATTAATTCAACTGCGCTCTCTCTAGATCGAGCTAGTTCGCGTCTGACCAACTCCGCATCTAGCCGGGTCTTCATTTACTTAAACTCCGTCTAGATTTGTTAACGCTTGTTGTAATTGTTTATGAATTTTCTCAAACTCTGCGCTGTGAGATGAGATTGGTAAATCATTTACCGATGCAATGTTTGATTTAATCTTGGCTAGATCAATATTTGGTTGATCACTTATTTCTTGATTCATAGATGTAAGGTATCGAAAAGCCTTGATTTTGGCTCACTTTTCACCATTTTTTGCGGGCGGGTTATGAAAAAAAATAAGCCCCACCTGAATTAACAGATGAGGCTTATCATTAAATTGAGTCCGGCGGCGATCTACTCTCCCACAAGGTCCCCCTTGCAGTACCATCGACGCTATAGGGCTTAACTTCCGGGTTCGAAATGGGACCGGGTGTTTCCCCTATGCTAAGGCCGCCGAAACATTATTGAGTTATCAAGTCAAGATAAAAATCATTAGAAATTAATCTAATATTATTTTTATCCCCGACCGTAGCTCGGGAACCACACAGTGAACGCGATTCAAATTTATTTTTATTGTTGTAGTTAAATCCTCGACCTATTAGTACCGGTCAGCTGCAAGGCTTGCGCCTCTTCCACTTCCGGCCTATCAACCCAATAGTCTCTTGGGGGTCTTACCTGGTAAACCAGTGGGAAACCTAATCTCGAAGCGAGCTTCCCGCTTAGATGCTTTCAGCGGTTATCCCTTCCGAACGTTGCTAATCGGCCGTGCTTCTGGCGAAACAACCGACACACAAGAGGTTCGTCCGTCCCGGTCCTCTCGTACTAGGGACAGCCCTTCTCAAGTTTCCTTCGCGCACGGAAGATAGGGACCGAACTGTCTCACGACGTTCTGAACCCAGCTCGCGTGCCTCTTTAATGGGCGAACAGCCCAACCCTTGGGACCTACTCCAGCCCCAGGATGAGACGAGCCGACATCGAGGTGCCAAACCTTGCCGTCGATATGGACTCTTGGGCAAGATCAGCCTGTTATCCCCGGGGTACCTTTTATCCGTTGAGCGACGGCGCTTCCACAAGCCACCGCCGGATCACTAGTTCCTGCTTTCGCACCTGCTTGACATGTCTGTCTCACAGTTAAGCTCCCTTGTGCACTTACACTCGACACCTGATTACCAACCAGGCTGAGGGAACCTTTGAGCGCCTCCGTTACTTTTTGGGAGGCAACCGCCCCAGTTAAACTACCCACCAGACACTGTCCCTGACCCAGATAATGGGCCGAGGTTAGAAACTCAAAACGTTCAGAGTGGTATTTCATTTTTTGACTCCACGAACACTGGCGTGCCGCTTCAAAGTCTCCCACCTATGCTACACAGAACGTTCCGAGTACCAATATCAAGATATAGTAAAGGTCCCGGGGTCTTTCCGTCTTTCCGCGCGTAACGAGCATCTTTACTCGTACTGCAATTTCGCCGAGTTCATGGTGGAGACAGCGCTCAAGTCGTTACGCCATTCGTGCAGGTCGGAACTTACCCGACAAGGAATTTCGCTACCTTAGGATGGTTATAGTTACCACCGCCGTTTACTGGGGCTTAAGTTCTCAGCTTCGCTCCGAAGAGCTAACTAGTCCCCTTAACCTTCCAGCACCGGGCAGGCGTCAGTCCGTATACATCGTTTTGCAACTTCGCACGGACCTGTGTTTTTGGTAAACAGTCGCTTGAGCCTATTCTCTGCGTCTAACTTATGCTTCGAAGGAAAACCTCTACACAAAAATTAGCCCCCCTTCTCCCGAAGTTACGGGGGTATTTTGCCGAGTTCCTTCACCACGATTCTCTCGATCACCTTGGTATTCTCTACCTGACCACCTGTGTCGGTTTCGGGTACGGGCCACTACAAACCTCGCTAGAAGATTTTCTTGGCAGCATAGGATCATCCACTTCGCCTTACGGCTCGGCATCAAGTCTCAGAGATTGTTCTGCGGATTTTCCTACAGAACCTCCTACACTCTTACCCCAGGTCAACCATCGCCTGGGTTGGACTACCTTCCTGCGTCTCTCCATTGCTTGACTACTACCAACTTGGGTCGTGCGCTCCATCAGCTATTGCTAGCCAACTTCAAACACTTAGCATTATTGATTCGTCACGGTCGGTTTATTGTGGGTACTGGAATATCAACCAGTTGTCCATCGACTACGCCTGTCGGCCTCGCCTTAGGACCCGACTTACCCTGAGCGGATTAGCCTGGCTCAGGAACCCTTGGTCATTCGGTGGACGGGTTTCTCACCCGTCTTTCGCTACTCATGTCTACATTCTCACTTGTGTAACTTCCACGGCTGGATTTCTCCGCCGCTTCACTAGTTACACAACGCTCTCCTACCCATCCACACTCCTGGATCTTGCGACCGGGATAGTGTGTGAATGACAGAACTTCGGTGCTGTGCTTGAGCCCCGTTACATTGTCGGCGCGAAATCACTTGACCAGTGAGCTATTACGCACTCTTTTAAGGGTGGCTGCTTCTAAGCCAACCTCCTGGTTGTCTATGCGACTTCACATCCTTTTCCACTTAGCACAGGCTTTGGGACCTTAGTTGCTGTTCTGGGTTGTTTCCCTCTCGACAATGAAGCTTATCCCCCACTGTCTCACTGCCACGTTCTCACTTACTGGCATTCGGAGTTTGGCTGACGTTGGTAATCTTGTAGGACCCCTCGGCCATCCAGTAGCTCTACCTCCAGTAAGAAACACGTGACGCTGCACCTAAATGCATTTCGGAGAGAACCAGCTATCACGAAGTTTGATTGGTCTTTCACCCCTAGCCACAACTCATCCCCTAAATTTTCAACTTTAGTGGGTTCGGTCCTCCACGCGGTCTTACCCGCGCTTCAACCTGGTCATGGCGAGATCACCTCGCTTCGGGTTTAGATGATGCAACTTATTCGCCCTATTCAGACTCGCTTTCGCTACGGCTTCCCCTCGACGGGTTAACCTTGCTACATCACACTAACTCGTAGACTCATTCTTCAAAAGGCACGCTGTCACTGCACAAGGCAGCTCCAACGGTTTGTATGCAAACGGTTTCAGATTCTATTTCACTCCCCTTGCGGGGTTCTTTTCACCTTTCCCTCACGGTACTTGTTCACTATCGGTCACCAGAGAGTATTTAGGCTTAGCGGGTGGTCCCGCCAGATTCATACCGGATTACACGAGTCCGGTATTACTTGGGATACTAAAAACAAGATAATGAAATTTCGACTACAGGGGTCTCACCTTCTATGCCGGACTTTCCCACGTCCTTCATCTATTTCATTATTTTCTGACTTGTTGAATTAACGGCAGTCAATTCGATTTAGTCCCACGACACCGATCATGCAACGCCTGCCGGCTTGGCACATGATTGGTTTAGCCTCTTCCGCTTTCGCTCGCCACTACTAACGGAATCACGGTTGTTTTCTCTTCCTGAGGGTACTGAGATGTTTCACTTCCCCTCGTTACCTTTGACTCTCCTATTTATTCAGAGAGAAATGACTGGACATTACTCCAGCCGGGTTTCCCCATTCGGTAATCCTCGGATCGAAGCCTGGTTGGCGGCTCCCCGAGGCTTTTCGCAGCCTCCTACGACCTTCATCGGCTTCTGGTGCCTAGGCATCCGCCATTTGCACTTATTAATTTGTTTCTACATTTATTACAAAGATGCTCGCGTTCACTGTGTAGTTCTCAAGGTACGGGCGATGTTAATTAACGTTGATGAGTTATTTTTATTTTTTATTTACATAAAAAGCTTAAAAACATTTTCACCTATTAATTAACTCCAGAGGGTTCGTACCCTCAGGACCCAACAACGCGCAATATTTCAACAAATAAAATTTAAATTAATTTAAAAGATAATTGTGGGGAAATTAAAGTCAATGCTCCACTTATCTAAAGAAAGCTCCTTAGAAAGGAGGTGATCCAGCCGCACCTTCCGGTACGCCTACCTTGTTACGACTTCGTCCCAATCACCGATCCCACCTTAGGCAGCTCCCCCCTTGCGGTTGGGCCACTGACTTTGGGTGTTACCGACTTTCGTGACGTGACGGGCGGTGTGTACAAGCCCCGGGAACGTATTCACCGTAGCGATGCTGATCTACGATTACTAGCAACTCCAACTTCATGAGGTCGAGTTGCAGACCTCAATCCGAACTGAGACCGGCTTTTTGGGATTCGCTCCACCTTACGGTATTGCAGCCCTCTGTACCGGCCATTGTAGCATGCGTGCAGCCCAAGACATAAGGGGCATGATGATTTGACGTCATCCCCACCTTCCTCCGAGTTAACCCCGGCAGTCTCCTGTGAGTCCCCAACTAAATGCTGGCAACACAGAACGAGGGTTGCGCTCGTTGCGGGACTTAACCCAACATCTCACGACACGAGCTGACGACAACCATGCACCACCTGTATAGAGCCCTTGCGGACATGACATCTCTGCCACTTTTCCCTATATGTCAAGCCTTGGTAAGGTTCTTCGCGTTGCGTCGAATTAAGCCGCATGCTCCGCTGCTTGTGCGGGGCCCCGTCAATTCCTTTGAGTTTTAATCTTGCGATCGTACTCCCCAGGCGGGGCACTTAATGCGTTAGCTGCGTCGCAGAAACCGTGGAAGGTTCCCACAACTAGTGCCCACCGTTTACGGTCTGGACTACCAGGGTATCTAATCCTGTTCGCTCCCCAGACTTTCGCTCCTCAGTGTCAGTATTGGCCCAGAGACCTGCCTTCGCCATTGGTGTTCCTCCTGATATCTGCGCATTCCACCGCTACACCAGGAATTCCAGTCTCCCCTACCAAACTCTAGTTTGCCCGTATCGAATGCAGGCCTGAGGTTGAGCCTCAGGTTTTCACATCCGACGTAACAAACGACCTACGAGCTCTTTACGCCCAATAATTCCGGACAACGCTTGCACCCTATGTATTACCGCGGCTGCTGGCACATAGTTAGCCGGTGCTTCTTTTGTAGGTACCGTCACTTTCGCTTCTTCCCTACTGAAAGCGGTTTACAACCCGAAGGCCTTCATCCCGCACGCGGCGTCGCTGGGTCAGAGTTTCCTCCATTGCCCAATATTCCCCACTGCTGCCTCCCGTAGGAGTCTGGGCCGTGTCTCAGTCCCAGTGTGGCCGGTCGCCCTCTCAGGCCGGCTACCCGTCGTTGCCTTGGTGAGCCATTACCTCACCAACTAGCTGATAGGCCGCGAAGTCATCCTCCACCGAAATTCTTTCAAAACTCAGTGATGCCACTTATGTTTCAATATTCGGTATTAGCACCGGTTTCCCGGTGTTATCCCAAAGTGGAGGGCAGATTCTTCACGTGTTCCTCACCCGTTCGCCGCTAATCCATTTCCGAAGAAACTTCATCGCTCGACTTGCATGTGTTAAGCACGCCGCCAGCGTTCGTCCTGAGCCAGGATCAAACTCTCCATAGAAAATTTGATCTGACAAAAAGACAAACATGGCTATCTAATTAATAAATTTATTAATCAGAGTTCGCTTATGTTTATAGTCTTTATCAATTGTTTTTTGTTTTGTACTTAAAGCAAATCTATTTATTAATTAAAATAAATAAATTAGTAAATTAAGTTTCAAAGGTATTTATAAAACAAAAATGAAATTGTTATTTTTAATAAATTAAAATTAACAACGTCAATTAATGCCTTCGATTTCTTAAAGAAATCTTTGGCATTGACTTTATTGCACGTTGTTGAGTTCTCAAGGTACGACTGCGCACTGGTTGCAAAATTGCTTCTGCGTGCAGGGCAACCCATTTTTTAGTTTCTAGGCATGCCTACAAACCTTAAAAATCGGGGTTTTCCACACCCGGCCTTCTTCTGAAGTCCGTCTCGTATGGGGAGGTGAAATATAGCCCCCGCGTAGAAGGGGGGTCAAATCGGCTATCGGGTCAAGAAAGGGCGGTTTTAGCCTTGGACCTCAACGGCTGCCAAATCCCGTTTTCCCTTGCGAAGAAGTAGGTACTTACCATGCAAAAGATCGGTTTTGGAAGGGGTGAAATCCTCACTTTCAACCTTTTTATTGTTCAAATACGCCCCACCCTCTTTAACAATGCGCCTAGCGGCCGATTTTGACTCCACTACGCCGGTGGCTGTCAATAAATCAACCCAAGTTGGGTAGGGGTCTCCCTTTTTAATGGTGGTTTTTGGTAATTGAGAGAGGGCCGAATCCAGAGTTTTAAGATCTAAATCACCGATCTCCCCCTGACCAAATAAAGCCTTAGCTGCCTCTTCCACAGAATTAGCCATCGCGCTTCCATGGATCATGGCGGTCATCTCCCTGGCCAATTCTCGATGGGCCTCTCTAGCTCCTGGATTAGTTTTAACCTTTTCAATTAACTCTTCTAT
The DNA here is from genome assembly GCF_002287885.2 of Candidatus Nanopelagicus limnes. Classification (GTDB taxonomy): domain Bacteria; phylum Actinomycetota; class Actinomycetes; order Nanopelagicales; family Nanopelagicaceae; genus Nanopelagicus; species Nanopelagicus limnae. The sequence continues at coordinate 597,699 of NZ_CP016768.2, read as the reverse complement.
TTCAGCTCTATTTTTCATAGAAAATACCTTCAATAGTTTAGGCATATCTACATCATCACTATTTAGCCAAAATTGAAAGAATTCATAAGCGCTGGTCATACTTTCCTCTAACCAAATAGCACCACTTGCTGTTTTACCAAATTTTGAACCATCTGATTTAGCAAGCAGTGGCACAGTTAGAGCATGCGCGCTACCACCTTCAACTTTACGGATGAGATCTAAGCCAGCAACGATGTTGCCCCATTGATCTGAGCCACCAATTTGTAATTTACATTGATCTCGTCGATAAAGTTCGAGGTAATCGTATGCTTGCAAAACTTGGTAAGAAAATTCTGTATAAGAGATTCCAGTACTAGACAACCTGGTCGCAACTGAATCCTTAGCCAACATCTGATTAACCGAGAAATGCTTGCCGATATCTCTTAATAATTCAAGTGCAGAAATTGCTTTGGTCCAATCTAAATTATTAACCAATTTTGCACTCGTATCTTTATCCTTAAAATCCAATATTTTCTCAACCTGCTTACGCATCTTTGAAACCCATTCTGCAACTAGCTTTTCTTCATTTAATGTGCGCTCATCATTTTTTCCACTGGGATCACCGACTAATCCCGTGGCTCCACCAACTAGGGCGATTGGACGATGACCGGCTAACTGAAATCTTCTTAGCACTAGGAAGACTACGAGGTTTCCAAGATGCATGCTTGGCGCCGTTGGATCAACGCCAAGGTAAAGTGAAATTGGCTTGGATAGCGCGTTTTCTAACTCTTTACGATCTGTGGATTGTGCGATTAAGCCGCGCCATTCCAAATCATCCAAAAGTGCATTACTCATGGGTTGATCATGCCCGAAAACTGCTTTCGCAGGGAGGCAATAACCTTATCCACCCCAGAGATGTCTTGGTTTAACTTGTTAATTGCGGCCAAAACTGAATTCTTTGATGTGCCCATAGCTGAGGTCCGAGAAGATACAGCACCGGAAACATTTAGAAACTTCTTTACCTCGGGGGTTAAATTTGGATGCATGGTAAGTAACTGTTGATCACTCATCTGATCAAGTTCGATTCCATTTTTTTCACAGAATTTAACACACTCTCCTGCCACCTCATGGGCTAGTGAAAATGGCACACCGCTTTTACTTAAAAAATCTGCAATCTCAGTAGCTAATGAATAACCGGCAGCAGCACCTTTTGAAATATTTGATTGCTTAAATTTTGCTGTTTGAACCATGCCAGTTATCGCAGGCAGCAAAATCAATAATTGATCCACTGAATCAAAAATTGGCTCTTTATCTTCTTGTAAATCGCGGTTGTATGCAAAAGGCATTGCCTTTAAAACAACGAACAAAGCGGTCAAGTTGCCAATGAAGCGACCTGATTTTCCTCTGGCTAATTCTGCAACATCAGCATTCTTCTTCTGCGGCATGATGGAAGATCCCGTCGCATAGGCATCATCAATCTCAACCCAATCAAATTCAGTTGAGCTCCATAACACAAACTCTTCACCTATCTTTGATAAATGAATACCAATCATCGCCATAATAAACAAAGCTTCTGCTGCAAAATCTCGATCACTGACTGCGTCAATACTGTTCTCCATCACGCCACTAAACCCAAGATTTAAAGCCGTGGTTTCAGGCTCAGGTTGGATTGAAGATCCCGCTAAAGCACCAGCGCCAAATGGTGAGTAGTTATTTCGATCAATCCAATCAAAGATTCGATCAACATCTCTTAAAAGAGCGTGGGAGTGCTTACTTAATTCTTGGCCAAAAGTGATTGGTTGTGCGTGCTGGGTATGAGTAAAACCTGGCGCTATGACATCTATTTGATTTGTAGCCTGAATATTAAAGCTTTTTGCTAAGTTAATTATTGCGCTAGCAATCTCAAGCAGATGATCAACCAAATAGAGCTTAAAATCGGTTATTACTAAATCATTTCGAGATCTTCCGGCTCGAATAGCTCCACCGAGTGATCCACATTTTTCGACTAAACCACGTTCTATAGCGCTGTGTACATCTTCATCATCGTTGTTATAGGTGAATTTACCGCTACCGATCTCACTTGCTAGATCTAACAATCCTTTTTGCAGAATCTCGCCATCTGATTTTGACACAATTTTTTGCTTCATCAGATTGCTTAAATGAACCAGGTTCACCTCGATTTCATACGGGGCTAATCTCCAGTCAAAATGCACGCTTCGGGATAGATCACGCATCGATTGTGCAGGTGATTGATTAAATCTGCCACCCCAAAGTGTCACTTACTTGCCTCCAAAAAATTTAGTAATTTCCTTAGCAAGGGATGGTCCGCCTGCCGCAGATTTAGCCACGACCAGCACAGTGTCATCTCCGGCAATCGTACCGATTGCAGAATTTAGTTTGCCGCTTTTCATCGCCCGATCTAAATTACCAGCTAAAAGTTGAGCAGCCCCTGGCGGAGTTTTCACAACTGCTAAATTACCACTTGCCTCAACTGATGCGATAAACTCAGAAACACCTCTACTTTTTGAACTTTGAGGTGCGGAAACAAATTGATAACGAAAAATTCCAGAGTTGTCTTTGCCTCGAACCGCGCCTAGTTCTTCTAGATCTCTACTTGCTGTTGCCTGAGTCACTACATATCCAAGTTTTCCTAGCTCCCTAACCAAATCACTTTGAGAATGTATTAGTGCATCATCAACTAACTTGATTACAAGAGAACGTCTAGCTGTTGCACTTTGCATATTTAACTTAGCCATTAGGCGCTCACCAATGTTCCGCCTTGATTATCCAAAGCGTCTAAAACCGATACTAGGTCGGTTCCATTTGCAATCCGCACTGAAAACGCACCTGAATCAATTGCACTTATAGCAGCCCTTACTTTTGGAATCATTCCATCTGCAAAACTGGGAGCAATCTGTTTAAGTTCATCAATTGAAATCTCAGAAATCAATGATGATTTGTCCGGCCAGGCACGGTAGATACCATCAACATCTGTTAAAAACAGAACTGAATCAGCTCTCAACGCCCCACCAACGGCGGCGGCTACTAAATCAGCATTGATATTAAAACCAACGCCGTCGTTATCTGTTGCGACCGGTGAGATCACTGGCAGGAAACCTTCTGTCATCAGGGTTTCTAAAATCATCGGGTTGATTTCATCAACCTCACCGACATAACCAATATCAACTGATTTACCATCAACGATTGGTTCAAATTTTCTAGCCCTGATCAATCCCCCATCTGAAGCGGATAAACCAACAGCATTTACCTCACTTCCAATCAGATAGTTAACGATGGATCTTAAAACTTGACCACTAAGCACAGATTGCACAACATTAAACACCTCTTCATCGGTCACTCGATAACCGGCAACTTTATTCTTGCCTATGCCTTTTTCAGCCAAAGCTGCATCAATTTGGGGTCCCCCACCATGCACTAAAACTATTTGTTCTCCATCTAAGAAGGCATCTGCTATTGCTTCTAGCACTGGATCGGATGTGTTTTGATCTGGCAATGCGTTGCCACCGTATTTAATAACGATCATCTAACACCTGCTAATTTCAAGCCAGCATCCTCTGCCAAGTTACACATTAAATTAGCATTTTGAATGGCTTGACCAGCCGCACCTTTGCCGAGATTATCAATTGCGGTTGAAATTATTATTCGATTTACATGGGAATCTAGTGCAATCTGCATGGATACATTACTTGTGCCCAGTACTGAATTAGTCATTGGCATTTGGCCCTCGGTCAATAACGAAACAAATTTACTTTTATCATAGAAATCTGAATAAACGGTTCTTAGTTTTTGTGCTGAGGTTGCAGTGATGAGCTTGGCCGTAACCGTTGCCAGAATTCCTCTTGGCATAGGCGCAAGTATTGGTGTGAATGAGATTTTGACTGATTTATTAGAGATCGAGCTAAGAATTTGCTCTATCTCTGGGGTATGTTGGTGAACTCCACCAAATTTATATGAGGTGAGATTGTTCATTACCTCACTACCAATCAAGTTAACCTTTGCGGTTCTGCCCGCCCCAGTTGTTCCAGAGGCAGCAACCACCACAATATCTTCACTATCAATTTGATTTATTACTGGCGCAACTGAGAGCGCAATGGCTGTTGCATAACAACCCGGGCTAGCAACATGTTTGGATTTAGTGATTAATTGATGATCCGTTAATTCTGGCAATCCATAGGTCCAACTCCCAGCGTAAGATCCCCCATAATACTTATCCCATTGAGTTTTATCAGTCAGACGATAATCAGCTCCTAGATCAACAATCTTCACCTTCTCATTTAATTGAGAAATAAGTTTGGCCGATTCACCATGGGGCAATGCTGTGAAAACTAAATCACATTTGTTTAAATCATCGACATTTACTGCCGAAAACTGCTGACCTTCAAACTGAATTAATTGTGGATGCAGGGCAGTTATGGATTCTCCCGCGTTGGTGTGCGCACCAATAAAACTAATTTCAAAATTCGGATGCTCAGATAACAATCGCAGCAGTTCCCCACCTGCATATCCGCTGGCGCCAACTACTCCAATTTTCATGGCTTAAGGGTAGCGTGAAGTAGTATATTTATGCAATTCTGTGCATATTTATGCATTGCCTCGCAGAACCGCGCCCACTGATTTACCTGCTTGAGCAATTGCTTGATCACGATAGCCAGCAACCTCATCTGATGTAAGGGTGCGATCTGAGGCTCTGAAAGTTAAAGTGAAAGCGAGTGATACTTTATTTTCTGCCATTTGATCATAACGATCAAACAAAACAATAGATTCTAATAACGGCCCAGCACCTTGCTTAAGCGCGGCAGTTAAATCTGCAGCCGCAATTTTAGCCTCAACAACAAGTGCTACATCTTGAACTACTGCTGGAAAACTCCAGATAGGAGGTGCTTTAGTCACGCCAGCTGCAGGCAATTCACTTAAGATTACAGCGAAAGCGCAACTACGTTCTGGCAAATTTAAAGCTGTTATTACTCGGGGATGCAATTCACCAGCATGCGCAACAGGTTTTCCATTTACCCGCAACTCAGCACATCTGCCTGGGTGCCATGGAGCTAAATCACTACTTACAACTTCAAAATCATTTCCAGTTGATTCGATAATTTCCTGTGCCTTGGCAATTGCATCACTCCAGGTGAATTTATTGCCCGATCCTTGCCAGTCACTTAAAATCGTCTCCCCAGTTACTACAGCGCCAACGAACAACATTTGTTTTGGCACACCATCATAAATTTCTTTAATCACTTTCTCACTGGGACGTTTGCTAATCCCTGGGTTAACCGCTTTTCCAAGGGCAGTGGTATTTCTAAAAATAGTTCCTATTTCAAAGATCGCAAGATTCTTTGATCCCCTACCAATGTTGCGAACAGCAGTGGTAAGCAAACCAGGCAGCAGATGTGTTCGCAATAATGGGAATTCTTCTGACATTGGATTAGCAATTTTGAATGATTTAGTTCGATCGCCAGTAAAACCAAGAAGATCAACCATCTCCTGGCTCACAAATGGATAATTGATAACTTCGGTAAATCCTTGATTAGCCAGAGCAATAGCCACAGCACGTTTTCTATACTGCATTCCATTTAATTGAGCTCCACCTTTTCCGATCGGAAGGGTGGCAGGTATTAAGTCGTAATTATTCAAACGAGCTATTTCCTCAGCGAAATCTGCAAAGTTTATTAAATCTGGGCGCCAGGTAGGGACCTCCACAGTTAACAAGTCTGCGCTGCCAGTAACTTTGCAACCAACTAACGTCAATGCATTTTTTACCTGCTTGGACGTATAGGTAAAACCAAGGTATCTAGAGATTTTGGATTGCGAGATTTTCACCTTGCGATTCTTAATTGGAAGTCCTGCTTGAGATGTACCCACATACTTTGCATCAGCTAAATCAATCAGTAATTGCGTGGCCCTAGCAGAAGCAATCTGCGCCAATGCTGGATCAGTATTACGTTCTATCCTACGAGAGGCTTCACTAGATAAATTATGTGATCTTGAATTTCGAGCAATGCTTAGTGGATCAAAATGCGCGGCTTCTAGTGCAATTTTGGTTGTTTCATTAGTAACTTCTGAAGCTAAACCTCCCATAGTTCCAGCCAAAGCTAAGGGAGTTTTTGAATCAGCAATCAATAAATTATCAGGATCTAATTTACGATCAATTTTATCCAAGGTTGTTAACTTAGTGAATTTTCCAGCCCTGACTACCCGCAATCCACCCATAATGTATTGCGCATCAAAGGCGTGTAATGGTTGCCCAAGTTCTAGCATCACATAATTTGTAATATCAACAGCCAACGAAATAGATCTCATCCCGCATTTTTCAATCCTTCGTTGCATCCATAACGGGGTGCTTTTCTTCACATTCACTTGATCTAAAGTTCTGATGTAAATCTGATCAGCTCCTGATTTGTCTTCAATCTTTACAGAAACAGCCTTTTGATTCTTTCTTCCAAACTTCTTAGCAATCTTAGGATCAGCTGGATCTACATATTTAAGCTGAAGTGAGCCAGCTAATTCTCTAGCTAATCCCCTAACCGACATTGCATAACCTCGATCAGGATTTACTGCGATATCAAAAATCACATCGTTCACGTCCAGTAGAGCCATGGCATCTTGGCCGATCTTGCCTTCTGGCAAAACTATAATTCCTGCATGTTCTTCACTGATACCAATTTCTTTAGCCGAGCAAATCATGCCATCGCTAACTTTGCCATAGGTTTCTCTGGCTGAAATTTTGAAGTCGCCTGGAAGTACAGCTCCTGGCAGAGCCACGACAACTAAGTCATTAACCTTAAAATTACGTGCTCCACAAATAACATAACGTATCTTTTTCTCGCCAACATCTAAACCCACAAATCTAATAGGTTTCTTATGTCCAGATAACTCTTCAATTGAAAGAACTTTTCCAACTACCAGCGGTCCTTTTAAGTTTGTGCCTTGCTCTTCAATTGCTTCAACTTCAAAACCCACCTTTACAAAAGCTTGAGAGATTTGTTCAGGACTGATTTTCGCTGGAAGGGTTACAAAATCTTGCAGCCAACTTAATGGAATCTTCATTTTTTGCCCACACCAAAACTTTGCGAAAAGCGAACATCACCCTCAACAATGTCATGCATATCTGTAATGCCATGCTTAACCATCAAAGTTCGTTCTAACCCCATGCCAAAGGCAAAGCCCGAATATTTCTTGGTATCCACTCCACACGCATCTAAAACTTTATGATTTACCATTCCACAGCCGCCCCATTCAATCCAGCGACCATTGAAAAATACGTCCACCTCTGCAGATGGTTCGGTGAAGGGGAAAAAGCTAGGACGTAACCTAGTTTTTACTTGATCACCAAAAATGGATTTAGCAAAGAAATCCAGAGTTCCCTTTAAATCACCCATAGTTATATTCTCATCAACAACTAAACCTTCGACTTGATGAAAAACTGGTGTATGCGTGGCATCTAATTCATCCGCCCGATATGTCTTACCTGGGCAAATAACATAGATAGGTGGTTTTTCATTAAGCATTGTTCTGATTTGAACTGGAGAGGTATGCGTTCGTAATACCAGTTTGGATTCAAGTGGTTCGACGAAAAAAGTATCCTGCATGGTTCTAGCTGGATGATCGGCTGGGATATTCAGCGCATCAAAGTTAAGCCATTCGGCTTCAAGTTCTGGACCTTCTGCAACTTTGTAGCCCAAACCGATAAAAAGATCATTAATTTCATTAGTTAATATTGTTAAGGGATGTAATCCACCTTTCAGATTTCTTCGCCCAGGAAGAGTCACGTCAACTTTTTCAGTAAGTAACATTTGAGAGTCTCGTAGAGCAGATAATTTCGCACTTCTTTGCTCAAAAGCTTGATTCACCTCGGCACGAGCTGCTCCAACTAATTTACCAAATTGCGCACGAAGTGATTGATCAACAGTTGCTAAGGCTTGGTTTGCTTTTGCCAAAGGAGATTTATCGCCGACATAATCAATTTTCACTTGCTTCAATCCATCCAAATCGGAGGCTGATTCAATAGCTCGAAGGGCCTGCGCCAGATCCTCGGCGATTTTATTCTGATCCAACGACATAATCTGCTTAGTCTATAAGGACAGACCTACAGAATGCAGGACAATTGCCGCTGCACTTGCCACATTTAAAGATTCGGCAAAGCCTTTCATCGGTATGGCTACGGTTGTTATCTGACTAGGTAGATCTGGCAGTCCACGGGCCTCATTACCAAATATCCAAGCTGATGGTGTTGTTGAAGTTTTAGCGACAAAATTTGAATCAAAGGACTCCTTCCCATCACCAGTCAAAGCAAATAGAGAAACACCATTTGCAGTAGCACCTGCGATAAAATCATTTATATCTACATCGCTGACTACAGGAATATGCCACAGTGAACCAACAGTTGCTCTCACAGTTTTTGGGTTGAAAACATCTACGCTTTCATTAGAGAATACCACTGCATCAAATCCAGCTGCGTCCGCGCTTCTAATCACAGTTCCTGCGTTGCCTGGATCTTGAATCTGCCAAAAGAAAGCTATTTTTTTAGGCTTTGCTTGCCATAGATCTTGTAGTTTCAAGGTTTTGGTAGAACATAGCGCAATGATTCCTTGCGGAGATTCAGAATCAGCCATTGCATTCATAACCTGATCTGAAACTAAAATCACTTCATGTTTATCTAGAACTGCACTATCAACAGCTGGAGCGAGTTTGCTCATTCCTGATTCAGTTACATAAACTCTTTTTACAGCTAAGCCTTCGGCTAATTTAGGGTTGAGCGCCTCTCGAACTGCCTGAATACCTTCGGCAATAAAAGCATTTTCTAACTCACGATTCTTCTTACCCCTGGAACCAATAAGAGCCTTAACTCGCTCGATATGAGGCGAATTAAGGCTCGTAATATTTTCCATCTCTATTTAATTAATTAGAGATTAATTACGCAGTTACAACATTCTTGCGAGCAATCTCTACTAATTTAGAGAAAGCTGCAGGATCATTTGTTGCAAGTTCAGATAAGACACGGCGATCTACTTCAATGCCGGCTGTCTTTAATCCTTGGATTAAACGGTTGTAAGTCATACCGTTTGCTCGGGCCGCTGCATTAATGCGTTGAATCCAAAGACGACGAAAGTCACCTTTCTTATCTTTGCGATCATTAAATGCATAAACAAGAGAGTGAGTTACCTGCTCTTTTGCTTTAGAAAAAAGACGTGAACGTTGCCCGCGATAACCAGCAGCACGCTCTAAAGTTGTACGGCGCTTTTTCGCCGCATGCACACCACGTTTTACTCTAGCCATTTATCTCTCCCTTACTTCAAACCGAGCATGCGCTTTGCTGCAAATGCATTAGGCGCTTTAGCGGTCACATCGCCAGTTAGGCGACGAGTTACTCTTGATGATTTGCGTTCAAGCAGGTGGCGCTTGCCAGCACGCTCGTGCATGATCTTTCCGGAACCAGTGACACGAAAACGTTTCTTCGCCCCACTATGTGTCTTCATCTTTGGCATTTACTTACCTCCTGTTGAATTGCTATTAAAACTATTTTGGTACTGCTGGAGCCTTCGGTGCTGCTTTCTTTGCAGAACCTGGCTTCTTAGCTGGCCCAAGAACCATTGTCATATTGCGACCTTCTTGCTTTGGCGCAAACTCAACAAGTGATACTTCGGCTAACTCTTCAGCAAGCTTTTGTAATAACCGATATCCCAATTCTGGGCGAGATTGCTCTCGGCCACGAAACTGAATAGTTACCTTCACTTTATCCCCACCTAACAAAAATCGTTCAATATGATTTCGCTTTGTTTCGTAATCATGAGGCTCGATATTTGGTCGAAGACGCATCTCTTTCACAACAATGTGTGTTTGATTTTGTCTTGCTTCCCTAGCTTTCTGCGCAATTTCGTACTTGTATTTTCCGAAATCCATAATTTTGCAGACCGGTGGATTTGCATCAGGTGAAATTTCTACGAGATCTAAACCGATCTCTTCAGAAAGTTTAAGCGCTTTGTCTATTGCTGTTACGCCTAACTGTTCACCGTCATAGCCAATCAACCGAACTTCAGGAACGCGAATTCGATCATTGATACGTGGTTCTGTGCTGATAAGTTCTCCTTGCTGTTTCGCTAGATTGATAAGGCATTACTCAAGCGAACAACAGCCGCGCTTCTAAAGAAGCAACCAGTTCGCCGAAGCGAAGTAGGTGGGAGCGTATGCATCCACTTGATTGAGCAATCTTACCTAAGGATGCACAGGTGAGGAAATTGAGCGTAAGACCAGCAAAACAAAGACAAAATCTGAGCAAAATCAAGTGATACCTACCGGTATTTGCGGGGCGTAGTTCTATCATTTTTATTTAGCGCCTACCCCCTTTGGGCCGGAAAGTAACCATCCTCAAAAATGAAGGTGGGAAATCAATTAAGGAGCGTCAATGCTTAGTTGGAAGCTTCACGGAAATGGTAAGCAGATTCAACCTGGAGAGGTTGTTTCAATCGATGAAAGATTATCTTGGCCCCGTACTTTTGGTATGGGAATTCAACATATTGCAGCTATGTTCGGTGCAACATTCTTAGTACCGATTATTACTGGCTTCTCACCAACAACCACTCTGTTCTTTTCTGGTATTGGTACATTCCTTTTCATTGTCATCACCCAGAATAAACTTCCAAGTTATTTGGGTTCATCATTTGCATTCTTAGCACCAGTTGCTGCAGCAAAAACTTCGGGCGGCATACCTGCTGCTTTAGGTGGCATCGTTGCTGCTGGTGTATTACTTGCAGTGGTTGGATTCATTGCCAAAGCTGCAGGAACAGCATGGATTGATATGTTGCTGCCTCCGGTTGTAACTGGAACTATTGTGATGGTTATTGGATTAAATCTTGCTGGTGCTGCAAAAAATGATTTCATGCAAGGTCAGCGTCTTGGTTTAATCACTCTGCTATCTATCGGATTAATCTCAGCCTTCTTCCGCGGATTTTTAGGAAGAATTAGCATTTTCGCAGGATTAGTCATCGGTTATCTAGTAGCAGCACTTATGGGAGATGTTGATTTTGCCGGCGTTGAAGCGGCGAAATGGGTAGCAATGCCTTCATTCACATCCCCTACTTTTGATAGCAGTGCAATGTTGCTATTCCTGCCAGTTGTATTAGTGCTCATTGCTGAAAATGTTGGACATGTTAAAGCAGTAGCGGCTATGACCGGTAAAAATCTGGATGATCAGATTGGTAATGCTTTAATCGCTGATGGCGCTGCAACCACTCTTGCTGGACTTGGTGGCGGTTCTGGTACGACTACTTACGCAGAAAACATTGGCGTAATGGCATCTAGTCGCGTTTACTCAACTCTTGCTTATATTTTTGCAGGTGTTGGCGCAATTTTACTTGCTTTGTCTCCAAAATTTGGTGCAGTACTTTCTGCAACTCCAGCTGGCGTAAAGGGTGGAGTAACAGTTGCACTATTTGGAATGATCGGTGTTCTAGGAGCCAGAATCTGGATTGATGGACGCGTTGACTTTGCTAACCCAATTAATCTATATATCGCTGCTTCCTCATTAATCATTGGTATCTCCGATATGGCCTGGACTCGTGGGGATTACACATTCAGTGGAATCATCAATGCCACAGTAATGGCTGTTTTCGGTTATCAAATTCTTAACCGAATTGCCAAAGCTCGCGGCACTGCTAACTAAATACAAATAAGTTAATGAGGTGGCTCACATCAAGTGAGTCACCTCATTTTTTTACTCGCTAATTTGCTACCAAAGACCTAATATCCATACATGAAGAAAACCAAAGTTGTTAGCCAGTCGATCACTACTGCTCAATCTGGATTAACTCTGGATCAATCAGCCCGGCAACGTAGATACTTCATATCAATGATGATTAGAACCGCCTGTTTTATATTGACGGTTTTGTTACCTAGTCCTTATCGCTGGATCGCCTTATTTGGCGCTGTGACACTTCCATACATTGCAGTTATAGCCGCCAATGCAGGGCGAGAAACTATTAAAAAAGATGCGATATTCACACCTAAAAGAAAACGTTTAAATTAAATCAGATTGTAAGTTTTGTCGTTCATAAAGTTCATAGTACAAACCTTTTTTACTAACTAATTCTTCATGGGTTCCACGTTCGATGATTTCACCATTATCAATAACCAGTATTTGATCAGCCTGAATTATTGTTGAAAGTCGATGGGCAATCACGATGCTCGTCCTCCCAGCCAACGCGTCTTTCAAAGCTGCTTGAACTAGAGCTTCATTCTCAGAATCCAAATGCGCTGTGGCTTCATCAAGTATCACCAAACTTGGTTGCTTCAACAGCAAGCGAGCAATTGCTAACCTTTGTTTTTCACCCCCTGATAAGCGATGGCCACGTTCGCCAACTACAGTATCTAATCCATTGGGTAAACTTTTAATGAAAGTCCATATACGAGCAGATTCACAAGCTGATTGAATGTTTTCAATACTCGCATCACTTTTAGCGTAAAGAAGATTATTCATGATTGAGTCATGAAACATATGTGAATCTTGGGTAACTACTCCGATTGTATTCCTTAAAGATTTGATGCTGTAATCACGGATATCTGTACCGTTAATTGATATACCGCCATCTGTTACGTCATAGAGTCTTGGTATCAAACTGCTGATCGTACTTTTTCCAGCGCCCGAAGGACCAACTATTCCAGTCAAAGTTCCAGGTTTAACAGAAAACGATATGTTTTTTAAAACTCTGCCACTAGTAGGAATCTCAGGTTTTGCAACAATTTCCAAAGATGCAAGTGAGATCTCTTCCGCCTTCGGATAGGTGAAGGAAACATTCTCAAAAGTTACCTCAGGCTTATCGGTTTGTAGTTGTATTGCATTTTGTCGATCAACCACCATAGGTTTCAAATCAAGGACTTCAAAAACTCTTTCAAAAGAAACAAGTGCACTCATCACATCAACACGAACATTTGAAAGCGCAGTAAGCGGACCATATAACCTTGCAAGTAAAGCGGTTATAGCCAGCAATGTTCCCACTGTTAATTCACCACTAATAGCGAGGTGTCCCCCAACACCATATGCAACTGCGGTTGCAACTGCTGCAATTGAGGTAAGGGCTATGAAGAAGATTCGATTCAACATTGCAATTGAAATGCCGATATCAGCCACTTTTCTAGCCTTGGCCGAGAACTCATTCTTCTCATTTTTAGAATTTCCATAAAGTGAAACCAAGAGCGCGCCAGAAACATTAAATCGTTCAGTCATAGTTGCTGACATAGAAGCATTAATATCAAATGATTGTCGTGTGTACCCTTGGAGTTTTCTACCCACCCATTTTGTTGGGAATAAGAAGACCGGAAGTAAAGTCAATGAAATCAGTGTTATCTGCCAGGATAAAGTAAGCATCGTTGCTGCAACTAAAATCAAGCTCAATAAATTACTTATGACTCCAGATAATGTTGAAGTAAAAGCCTGTTGTGCGCCAATGACATCAGAATTTAATCGAGATATAAGCGCACCAGTTTGGGTTCGAGTAAAAAATGCGATCGATTGCTTTTGAACGTGTTCAAATATCATTCGACGTAGATCATAAATTAATCCTTCGCCAATGCGTGCTGAAAACCAACGACCTATCATGCTAAATAGCGCGTCAAGCAAAGCGATTATGCCTACTGCCAAAGCAAGCTTTGTCACGAGTTCCGTGTTTTTCGGAATCACTCCATCATCGATTAGTTTGCGTAGTAGCAAAGGCGTGGCAACGATTAGGAATGCATCGATTACAACAGTAATTAAGAAGAATGTAAGAGATACCTTGTAAGGTATTGCGAAATCGGCAATCCTCTTTAACGTGCCTGGTTTAAGTTTTTGATTCTTTACCGATGAATCTTGGGTTAAAGATCTAAATGACATCCAGGTGGAATGCATCGACATAAGAACACCTTAGCGATTAAGAGTGGAATTACTAAACAGTGAAGCCAATCGAGCGTAATTGTTCTCTACCATCATCTGAAATTTTGTTTGGACCCCAAGGTGGTAGCCACACCCAATTTATTTTTACATCAGTTGTAATGTCTGCCAATACTTGTCTAGTTTGATCTTCAATTACATCCTGCAATGGGCAGGCAGCAGAAGTTAAGGTCATATCTAAAGTGGCAATGTTATTTTCATCAAGCCGCATGTCATATACCAAACCAAGATCGATCACATTGATTCCTAATTCAGGATCAATCACATCCTTCATTGCCTCAGTTACGTCATCAATTGATGTGTTCATGATCTAATTCTAGGCCATCACTTGGGTAGATGCATCTTTGAACGCCATCCATCCCAGTAGTGCACATTTGATTCGGGCTGGAAATTTTGACACACCTGCAAATGCAACGCCATCCTCTAGTAAATCTTCATCCCCCACACCTTGACCCTTACTTTGCATAAGCTCCAAAAAAGCATTGAGAATCACCATAGCTTTTGAATATGGTTTTCCAATCAACAGGTCACTCATTACCGAAGCACTTGCCATGGAAATTGAACACCCAACACCATCCCATGAAATATCAACTACATTTCCATCCTTCATGATTAAATTCAAAGTGATCTCATCCCCACAACTTGGATTGTTGTGATGAACCTGTACATCTTTTTCAGCTGATAATCCTTTATGTAGCGGAGTGCGGTAATGATCCAAAATAACCTCTTGGTAAAGTGAATCTAATTCCATTACTTACCAACCTTGAAATACTCTTTAGTTTTAATTACTCCCTGAAGCAGTGCTTGCACATCCTTTGAATCGTTATATAAGTGGAAAGAAGCTCTAGTTGTTCCAACTAAATTCAATTTTCGCATCAATGGCCATGCGCAGTGATGCCCAGTTCGCACGGCTATTCCATACTGATCTAAAACTTGCCCCACGTCATGGGGATGAACACCATCAATTGTAAATGAAACCACTCCTCCGCGATCTTTCATATCTAACGGACCAATGACATTAACTGCTGTAATTTGCGATAAACCCTCAAGCAGCTCTTTCGTTAACGCAAGTTCATGACTTTCCACGTTCGCCATTCCAACATTGTTTAAATAGTCAACAGCGGCAGATAAACCAACTGCTTGAGCCATATTAGGAACGCCGGCTTCAAATTTTCTAGGTGCCTTTGCCCAAGTGGCAGTTTCCATAGTTACTGAGTCAACCATTGATCCACCAAAAAGGGCTGGCTCTAGTTGTTCCAGTAGTTCAGATTTACCCCACAGAATTCCGATGCCAGTTGGACCTAACATTTTGTGTCCTGAGAATGCTAGAAAATCTACATCTAGTTTTTTAACATCAACCGGGAAATGAGGAACAGACTGGCAAGCGTCCAAAATTATGAAAGCCCCCACCGATCTAGCCGCCTTAACAATTTGATCGATTGGCACAATTGTTCCAAACACATTTGATTGATGAGTTATAGCAACAATCTTGGTCTTGCCCGTAATTACTTGGGATATCTTTGAAAGGTCTAATCGACCATCATTGGTTATTGGCAGCCAGGTTAATTTCGCGCCAATCCGTTCAGCTAATTGTTGCCACGGAATTAAATTTGCGTGGTGTTCCATCTCAGAAACAACGATTTCATCGCCAGCCTTTAGACATATTCTAGAGTTTTTGTTTCCAAAAGAGTATGCCAAAAAATTTAAGGATTCTGTAGCACTTTTAGTAAAAATAATTTCATCTGTTTGCGCGCCAATAAATTTCGCTAAATTAGCCCGAGCTCCTTCATATGCATCCGATGCTTCTTCAGCAACAAGATGGGCACCGCGGTGGACTGCGGCATTTTTCGTTCGATAGAAATCAGCTTCGGCAGTAATAACGGATTCAGGTTTTTGGGAGGTAGCGCCACTGTCTAAATAAATAAAGCGATTACCACCCCGAACTTTTCGGGACAGTATCGGAAAATCGCCTTGGTATTTACTTAGATCTACTGTCATCAATTACGCAGTTATGTACTCTGCGTAGCCCTTTTCTTCAAGTTTATCTGCCAGTTCTGGGCCACCCTCTTCAACAATCTTGCCATTAGCAAAGACATGAACAAAGTCAGGTTTGATGTATCTAAGGATTCGTGTGTAGTGGGTAATTAGCATTACTCCAAGCTCTGAATTAGCTTTTACTCGATTGACTCCCTCTGAAACAATTCTTAATGCATCCACATCAAGGCCAGAATCGGTTTCATCTAAAATTGCAATCTTTGGCTTTAACAATTCCATCTGCAGAATTTCATGACGCTTCTTCTCACCGCCAGAAAATCCTTCATTTACATTTCGCTCTGAAAAAGCAGTATCAATGTTTAAAGATGCCATAGCAGCTTTAACTTCACCTACCCAAGTTCTCACCTTAGGGGCTTCACCACGTATTGCAGTTACCGCAGTACGTAAAAAGTTAGAAACTGACACCCCTGGAACTTCAACCGGGTATTGCATTGCCAAGAACAATCCTGCCTTAGCTCTTTCATCAACGGTCATCTCTAAAACACCTGCGCCATCTAAAGTAACTGATCCACCAGTAATTAAATATTTTGGATGTCCTGCAATTGAATAAGCAAGAGTGGATTTACCTGATCCATTAGGTCCCATAATTGCATGAGTTTCACCTGATCGAATTGTTAGATCAACACCACGAAGGATCTCTTTATTGCCGGCATCAGTAACAACACTCACCTGCAGGTTCTTAATTTCTAATACGCTCATTTTTCTCTCCTATTTAGTTAGTGATGGTTAATTGATTGCCAGTGCGTTTAACATTAAAAATTTTTAAGGCTTCAGTGGCTGGTGGGGTTAAAGCTTGGCCTGTGCGCAAATCAAACTCTGCGCCATGAAGCCAACATTCAATCTTGCCGCCAGTGATCTCACCCTCAGACAGTGAGGCTTCAGAATGCGTGCATGTGTCTGCAACAGCAAATACTTCATCGCCAACCTTGGCTACACAAACTTGAATACCGTCGACATCAACTGCTACAGGTTTACCTTCTACCAAGGAATCAAACGCTAACTCCGCCATTACTCCCCCACCTTGGCTAGCTCATCATCAATACGTTGCATTAAGCGCTCTTCAAGTTCAGCACTCTTTAACTTATTAATGATTTCAGCAAAGAAACCACGGATTACTAAACGTCTTGCAATATCAGCTGGGATTCCGCGTGATTGTAAATAAAACAATTGTTCATCATCAAAGCGACCAGTAGTACTTGCATGGCCAGCACCAACTATTTCACCTGTTTCAATCTCTAAATTCGGTACTGAATCTGCTCTAGCCCCATCACTTAGCAACAAGTTTCGATTTAATTCATAAGTATCTGTGCCGTCCGCACCTTTATGAATATACACATCGCCGATCCAAACAGTGTGTGCCTGATCTCCAGCAAGCGCTCCCTTGTAATTAACGCGAGATTTAGCATTTGGAACATTGTGATTAACATGAATTCGATGTTCTAGATGTTGTCCATCTGTTGCGAAATAAACTCCATAAAGATCAGCGAATGATCCGGCTCCCGTGAATTCAACAGTTGGACTTATACGCACAACCGATCCGCCAACAGAAACTACATAAGAGGTGAATTGAGCATCTTTGCTAACAATTGCATGGTGTTGTGCTAAATGAACTGCGGTTCTATCCCATTCCTGCAAAGAAATTAAATCCAAGGACGCCCCAGGTGCAAGATTGATTTCAATCTCTTCTCCCAGTTCACCATTTCCAGTATTTTCAATTATCACCATACTTTTGCTGTTTACGCCAGCCTGTATCACTACACGGCTAAATTCAGGTGAAGATGAACATTTACGAGACAAATGAATTGGCTCGGTAAGTTCAATATCTTTAGCAATGGTAAGCAGGCTTACCTTTGCAACTACTTCTCTGATCCGATTAGTTACAACATCTGTACTGGTATATGAAGCTGGATGCTCAGACGCTTCTGCAACTGAGAGCACAACTCCATTAGGAAGTGTGGCTTTAGCTGAAAGAGAGATGTAATCTGCCACTTTGGTAGATCCATCATGTAAACCAGCTAAACGTTTAAGAGGCGTAAAACGCCACGCCTCTTCACGACCGGTTGGCGTTAGGTAATTAGTTGTTAACAAACTCATTAACCAACAGCGCCTTCCATTTGTAATTCAATCAATCGGTTCAGTTCTAACGCGTATTCCATAGGAAGCTCTTTTGCAATTGGTTCAATGAATCCGCGGACGATCATTGCCATCGCTTCATCTTCACCAAGTCCACGCGACATCAAATAAAAGAGTTGATCATCGCTAACCTTTGAAACTGTAGCTTCATGGCCCATTGAGACATCATCTTCGCGAACATCTACATAAGGATATGTATCAGAGCGAGAAATCGTATCAACTAACAGCGCATCACATTTAACAGTGCTCTTAGAGTGATGTGCTCCTTTTTCTACCTTGACCAGTCCACGATATGAGGTGCGACCTCCACCGCGTGCAACTGATTTAGAAATAATTGTTGAGGATGTGTAAGGAGCTGCATGAACCATCTTTGCTCCAGCATCTTGATGTTGGCCTTCACCAGCAAAAGCGATTGAAAGAGTTTCACCTTTTGAATGAGGTCCCATCAACATCACAGCAGGGTATTTCATGGTTACTTTGGAACCAATGTTGCCATCAATCCACTCCATTGTTGCACCCTCAGCGCAAGTTGCTCGCTTAGTAACTAGGTTGTAAACATTGTTTGACCAGTTTTGAATTGTTGTGTAACGCACTCGTGCATTCTTCTTCACAATAATCTCCACTACCGCAGAATGCAGTGAATCTGATGAATAAACAGGCGCAGTACAACCTTCTACATAATGCACATACGAATCTTCATCGGCAATAATTAATGTTCGCTCGAATTGACCCATGTTTTCAGTATTAATTCGAAAATATGCCTGTAGCGGAATATCAACCTTTACACCCTTAGGAACATAAATGAATGAACCACCAGACCAAACCGCAGTGTTTAGCGCAGCAAATTTGTTATCGCCTACCGGAATAACCGTTCCAAAATACTCTTGAAACATTTCTGGATGAGTTTTAAGAGCTGTATCAGTATCAAGGAATAGCACTCCTTGCTTTTCTAAATCCTCACGAATTGAGTGGTAGACCACTTCAGATTCATACTGAGCTGCCACACCAGCAACTAATCTTTTCTTTTCTGCCTCTGGGATACCTAATCGATCATAAGTGTTCTTAATGTCATCGGGCAGATCTTCCCAAGAGGTCGCTTGCTTTTCAGTTGATCTAACAAAGTATTTAATTGTGTCAAAGAAAATACCACTTAGATCAGAACCCCAACTTGGCATTGGTTTCTTATCAAACAAACCTAAACCCTTAAGGCGTAGATCAAGCATCCACTGCGGTTCACTCTTTTTTGAAGAGATATCTCGTACTACCTCCTCGTTAAGTCCACGCCGACTATTTGACCCGGCATCTGTCTTATCTGCCCAGCCGTACTCGTACTTTCCAATTCCATCTAACTCTGGATGCGCGATTTGGGTCATTAGCGTGCTCCTTCTTTTACTCTAGCTGTTGAATGTGGGGAAATATTGTTTGGGATGAATGTTGTACAAACACCATCACCATGAGCGATCGTGGCAAGGCGTTGTACATGTGTTCCTAAAATTTCTGAAAATGCTTTAGTTTCTGCTTCACACAATTGTGGAAACTCAGAAGCCACATGAGCAATCGGGCAATGGTGCTGACAAATCTCTTCACCATTTCCTAATTTATCGGTTGATGCTGAGTAACCCTCTTTGGTTAGCAACTTTGAAAGTGCTTTTGTTTTTTCAAGAATTGATTTACTGGATGTTTTAATGTGATCACCCTTACGAATCAAATCTTCTGCTCGACTAGTTGCAAACTCGTTTACTAAGTGCTCGCCATTCTTACTAGCCATGAATTTAAGAGCTGCTACCGCTAAATCATCATATGAATGTTCAAATTTCTCTCGTCCCGCGTCAGTCATTACAAATACTTTTGAAGGCCGTCCTCTACCGCGCTCATTTGATTGATATGGATCTTTTGCAGTTAAAACACCTTCGCTGATTAATGAATCTAAATGTCGTCGAATTCCAGCTGGCGTAATTGCTAATTTCTTCGCCAATGCTGCTGCCGTGGCTGGGCCGCCTTCTAAAATGGTACGGGCAACCTGGTCTCGGGTCTTATCGGGCTCGGTCTTTTTCACAACATAAGTGTTGCGTAATTCATCCCCAAGCGCCAATCCTGTATCGGGTGTTCACTGTGAAATGCGCCTTACCCGATCGAAAAATCAACCCCCCTAAAGGGTTGAACCAATAGGCTTAAATCATGTTGGTGGCCAAAAGATCTATCTCGGGCAGAGTTTTTGCTCTTCTAATTTTCCTGCAGGGTGCGTTAATTGTTACTGGCGGGGCGGTAAGAGTTACCGGATCAGGATTAGGTTGCCCAACCTGGCCTGAATGCACACCGGGCTCATATACCCCAGTTCCTGGACAAGCCGAAGGTGCGTTACATGCCTGGATAGAGTTTGGAAATCGTCTACTTACATTTGTTTTATTAATTACAGCCCTTGCAGCGGTGATTTTCTCAATCAAGTACTCAAAAAATGATCTTAACAAAATTCGAATTCGCACGTTAGCCCTACTTCAAGTACTTGGAATTCTAGGCCAAGGAGTTTTGGGAGGAATCACGGTTCTAACAGATCTGCATCCCCTACCAGTAGCTGGTCATTTTCTACTATCGATTTTCTTAATCTCAGGTGCAATCTCACTTCGATATGAAATGGTGGGAGTAGTAAAAGAAACGGCCACAGGACTTGCAAAGCCAATCTTGCCATTGCTAATTTGGTTAACCCTGTTTGTATTAATCGCAGGAACAATCGTTACTGGCAGCGGTCCACACGCCGGTGATGAACAAGCAAAACGGTTCGGCTTTGATCCTAGATTTGTTTCGTGGTTACATGCTGATTTAGTGATTGCGCTATTGGTGTTAACTGGCATGCTTTTTCTTATAACTCGTCAATCGCAATTAAAGATTATAAATAAGCGAATCGGTTTATTCCTTATGATTTGTTTAGCTCAAGGACTAGTTGGGTATGTGCAGTATTTCACCGGACTACCAGTAGTACTAGTGGCAATTCATCTTTTGGGCGCAACTTTAGTTTGGGCTAGCGGATGGTCCTTGATAAAGGTTGCAGACTCAGGCTTTAGATTGAGAGGTTTTCACTTATGACATTACCTGCATGGCAGTTATTAGATGATCAAGCAGTTGCTACATCCAGAGCCCTTGCAATGGATGCGGTTCAAAAAGTTGGTAATGGCCATCCAGGCACTGCAATGTCGCTTGCACCAGTTGCCTACACATTATTTCAACGGATCTTAAAACATGACCCGGCTAATCCAAATTGGATTGCTCGGGACCGTTTCGTGCTCTCCTGTGGTCACTCCTCATTAACTTTATACATCCAACTTTATTTATCTGGGTACGGAGTTGAGTTATCAGATTTGCAGAATTTTCGAACCTTTAATTCTAAAACGCCAGGCCACCCAGAGTATGGACACACACTTGGCGTGGAAACAACAACAGGACCACTCGGTCAAGGTATTGCAAATGCTGTTGGTATGGCGATGGCCGCTCGATATGAAAAAGGATTATTAGATCCCGAGAATAAAACCGAAATTTTTGATCATAATATTTGGGTAATTGCTTCAGATGGAGATCTGCAAGAAGGAGTTAGCGCAGAAGCATCCTCACTTGCCGGCACTCAAGCACTAGGTAATTTAAAGGTAATTTATGATGACAATCGAATATCAATCGAAGGTGATACCCATGTGGCATTCACGGAGGATGTTTCTGCTCGATATCGTTCATATGGTTGGGAAGTTTTTGATGTAGCTGCCAAAGCTGATGGTGATGTTGATCGTGAAAATTTGGAAAAAACAATGCTCAAATCACTAGAGATTAAAAACAAACCAGTTCTAATACGTCTTAGCACAGTAATTGCTTGGCCTGCCCCAACAGCACGTGGCACTGCTAAATCTCACGGCTCTGCATTAGGGGTCGATGAAGTTGCTGCTACCAAACAACAACTTGGTATGGATCCAACACAGTCCTTCGTTGTGTCAAATGAAGTAATACAACATGCTAGAGCGATTCAACAACGTGGCGCAGCCATGCATAAGGATTGGGTAAAGAAATTTGAATCTTGGCAGAAAAGCAATACTGTCCAATCGGCATTACTAAATAGACTAATGAATAATGGATTACCTGAGGATTGGGAAAAGAATATTCCTGTTTTTTCAAGTGATAAAGAGATTGCTACGCGCGCAGCTTCTGGAAAGGTTATTCAATCTATTGCCGCTGCGCTCCCTGAGTTTTGGGGTGGATCAGCCGACCTTGCAGACAGTAACAACACCACGATAGAAGGCGGTGGATCATTCTTGCCAACTAGTAGCAAAATGGCTGGTGCTAATCCTTTCGGGCGCGTGGTTCATTTTGGGATTCGTGAGCATGCAATGGGTTCAATACTAAATGGCGCAGCATTACATGGTTTAGTAAAGCCGTTCGCGGGAACGTTTTTAGTTTTCAGTGATTACATGCGTGGAGCCGTTCGCCTATCAGCGTTGATGCAACTACCAGTTACTTACGTTTGGACCCATGATTCAATCGGACTTGGAGAAGATGGTCCTACTCATCAACCTATTGAGCATTTATCTGCATTAAGGGCAATACCAGGTTTGGCGGTAGTAAGACCAGCTGATGCAAATGAAGTGAGCGCCTGCTGGGTTGAAATAATTAAGAATGCAAAACCAGTTGGTTTGGCTCTTTCTCGTCAGAATTTACCGGTTATCGACCGTAAGAAATTCAAAGGCACTGACAACGTTAAAAATGGTGCGTATGTATTGGCATACGGTGATGAAAGCTCCCCAGATAAATGTGATGTTATTTTGATTGCCACTGGTTCTGAAGTTCATCTGGCTTTATCAGCACGCGAACACCTTTTAACAATCGGGATAAAGGCACGAGTTGTAAGTGCGCCATGTTTGGAATGGTTCACCCAACAATCAGTCGCTTATCAAGAGCTAGTTTTGCCGAAGAACATCAAACCGCGGGTCAGCATAGAAGCAGGTATTGCCCAATCTTGGTATCAATTTATTGGTGATGCGGGTGTTCCGGTATCACTTGAACATTTTGGCGCATCAGCTAGTGCGTCAGTTTTATTCAAAGAGTTTGGATTTACGGTTGAAAATGTTGTAAAAGCAGCAAAAGAAAGTATCACTAAGGCTCATGGGTAGCGCTTTATCTGACATATCCAAAGCTGGTGTTGCAGTATGGCTTGATGATTTATCTCGCGAAAGATTGCAGAGTGGATCTTTAAAGAAGTTGATAGAAACTGATTCAGTTGTCGGAGTTACAACTAATCCCAGTATCTTTGCATCAGCCATTGGAAAATCAGATCTTTACCAGGCGGACATTGTTAAGAACGCCCAATTAACCACTGAAGAAATTATCACCCTGCTTACAACTGATGACGTCAGAAATGCTTGTGATCTCTTTCTTGAAGTTTATGAAAACACTAAGCACAAAGACGGCAGAGTATCTATCGAAGTAGACCCAAGATTTGCTCGCGATACCAAAGCCACAATTGAACAAGGATTAGCATTATGGAAAATGATTGATAGACCAAACTTGCTTATCAAAGTGCCCGCTACAGTTGAAGGACTGCCGGCAATTACCGAGCTAATTTCAAAAGGGATTAGCGTAAACGTAACTTTAATTTTTTCAGTGGCTAGGTATAAACAGGTTCTAGAAGCCTACGCCGCAGGATTGAAACGAAGAGTAGAAAACCAAGAAGGGATTGATGAGATATTTTCCGTAGCTTCCTTTTTTATCAGTCGGATTGATTCCGCAGTTGATGCACTCCTTCCAAAAGATTCAAATATGCGAGGGCAAACCGCTATCGCAAATGCTGTAATGGCTTATGAAACCTTCCTAAATTTCTCTAACACACCTAGTTGGAAAGATTTGGCAAACAAGGGAGCAAATTTACAACGACCATTATGGGCTTCAACTGGAGTTAAAGATCCCTCATTTGATCCAAATCTTTACGTTCTAGATTTAGTTGCACCAAATACGGTAAATACTATGCCTGAAGCAACATTGAATTCTGTTAAGAACACTGGAGCGTTTAATCATGCACTAGTTCCAACAAAACTTGCCTTATCTAAATCAATCTTGGCAAAGATTGCATTGGCTGGAATAGATCTGGACAAAATAACTGATAATTTAGAAGTAGATGGAGTATCAAAATTTGAAGCATCATGGCTTGATTTAATGAAATCTGTTAATGCAATTGCTGGTGGTTTAAAGTGAAGATATCTGGCCCACTCGTATCAAAGATAGATAAAGATTTAGTAGCAGAGCTACTTGCGATAGCAGTAAGGCTTGCGATCAAAGACACAAAAATCTGGGGCGCTGATTCCGAGGCACCTACACGATTGAATTGGGTTGATTTACCTGTAACTTCTCGAGATTTGCTACCGCAATTGGATTCACTGTCGGCTTGGGCTAGAAGTAATAAATTGGATGAAGTGATTTTGTGTGGCATGGGAGGTTCCTCATTAGCTGCTGAAGTGATCGCAAAAACTTATAACAAATCTCTTGTCGTTCTAGATTCCACTCATCCAGATCAAATTTTAAATTCACTTCCAAAAAATCCTGCTAATTCAGTTATCGTTATAAGTTCAAAATCTGGAACAACGATCGAAACCATTTCACACTTAAAGTACTTTGTTAATTACTTGAATAATCAAGGTTTGAAGCCAGAAAATCACTTAGTCATTGTGACCGACCCAGGTACTCCCCTAGATAAATCATCGAGAAAATCTGGATACAAGGTAGTGAACGCTGATCCATTAGTTGGTGGGCGATTTAGCGCATTATCCGCTTTTGGCCTTGTGCCTGCGGCACTACTTGGTATTGATATCTCATTACTTTTAGATGATGCTGAGCTGGCAAGTAAAACTTTTTATCAAGTAAATTCACCTGCAATTGAGGTTGCATCGTTATTGTTTTCCCAAACTAAGCAAGTATTTAATATCTGTGACTCGAAATCAAATGTTCCTGGATTATCAGATTGGATCGAGCAGTTAGTTGCCGAATCCACGGGGAAAAATGGACTAGGCCGCCTGCCAGTACTGATTAAATCGATTGATCAGATTAAAGGTGGAGTATCAATTGGTTTATCTAAAGGTGAATTCGACCTCATAATCGAAGCCAGTTTGGGTGAGCATTTTATATTTTGGGAGTGGGTCACCGCTTTACTTTGCTATCTGTTAAAAGTTGATCCTTTTAACCAACCCAACGTTACTGAAGCAAAGGAGCGAAGCTCCACAATCTTAAATTCAATAATTACCGGTGATTTCAAATCGGAAATACCAGTTGCTGAAAATGGAGAGTATTCAATCTATTCAACTCAAAAGATTAAAACCCTAGCCGAATTTTTAAAAACACCCGCGGAGTACTTTGCAATTCTGGCATATCTTCCCCGAACCGATAACAATGAAGTATTAAAACTGATCCAGTTAATATCTAATAAGACCAATAAGCCAGTTACCTTTGGCTGGGGACCCAGATACCTGCACTCGACGGGTCAATTACACAAAGGTGGACAACCAAATGGTTGTTTCGTTCAAATCACCTCAGAAGTAGAATCCGAATTAGCAGTACCAGGTGAGTCATTCAAGTTCTCTGATTTGATAGAAGCCCAAGCTCTTGGAGATGCACTAGCCATAACGGAGCGCAGATTACCTTTGATAAGAATACATTTGAGAAACAATAACTCAGCTTTAAAACAGTTAATTTCAGAACTTTAAAACTTACTCGTCTCCTCGTAATTTCTTAAGAGCGATATCCAAAATTTTATTGGCTTCTGCTTCAGTTCTACGTTCTTTTACATAAGCTAAGTGTGTTTTGTAAGGTTCGTTCTTCATTGGCATCGGTGGTTTATTTTTATCCTGACCTGCTGGAAACCCGCATCTTGGACAATCCCATTGAGCAGGAACTTCAACAGTTCCATCTTCTGCAAATGATGGTTTTGTTTCATGACCATTGGCGCACCAATAAGAAACTCGGAAACGAGCAATTGATTCTCCGCGCTCGGCTTCGCCCATTGGGCCTGCACCGACACGACTACCTCGGATCGCGCTACCACCAGCCATGATGACTCCTTATCTTTTCAGTTATTTCAACAATAAACTAAGTGCAATTACGGAAGCAAACCAAATTCCGCCAACAACTATTGTTATTCGATCCAAATTCTTTTCAACTACGGATGAACCTCCATATGTTGAAGAAATTCCGCCGCCGAATAAATCTGATAATCCAGATCCCTTGCCCTTATGTAGCAACACCAAAATGATCATCAAGATGCTTGATAAAACTAAAATAATTGAAAGAGCTAAATTCATTTACTCGCCTTCACGCTAATTCGGATCAACTATCGGGTAAGGATACTATCTTTTTGGCTGTTTGCCGTAATCGACCTATTAAGCCTTATTTAACACCCTGTGGAACTTGGAAATTCTTGCGAACTCTTCTGGATCTAAAGAGGCCCCACCGACCAAAGCTCCGTCAACATCAGATTCCTTCATTATGTCTAAAGTGTTTATCGATTTAACAGATCCTCCATAAAGTATTCGGCAATTATCAGCAATTTCATCACTTCCTATTTTTCTAAGTTCGTTGCGGATTGCTAAACACACCTCTTGCGCATCTTCTGGTGTTGCAGTTTTACCAGTTCCAATTGCCCATACAGGTTCGTAAGCAATTACGATTTTCTTCAGATCCGGTTTATGAAATCCTTTGAGTGCATTGCGAAGTTGCTCTAGTACATGTGAGATGTGGGTCCCTGCTTCTCTAATTGCCAACTCTTCCCCAACACATAAAATAGGTTTAAGTTCATTTGCGAAGGCAGCTTTTATTTTTCTATTTACTAATTGATCATCTTCATGATGGTTCGCTCGACGCTCACTATGTCCAACCAAAACGTAGGTGCAACCTAATTTAGCTAACATGGAGCCAGAGATATCTCCAGTGTGTGCCCCAGAATCAGCTGAAGATATATCTTGAGCGCCATATAGCAACCGCAGGCGATCACCGTCTACTAATGTTTGAACTGAACGTATATCTGTGAATGGTGGAATGACAACTATTTCTACAGCATCGTAATCTTTATCTTCCAGTGAATAGGCTAATTTTTGAGTGACGGCAATGGCCTCAAGATGATTAAGATTCATCTTCCAGTTACCAGCAATTAATGGTTTGCGCATCATTTTCCTAACTTAGGGCGACAAGCCCAGGTAGTTCTTTACCTTCTAGATATTCAAGAGATGCGCCACCACCCGTTGAGATGTATCCGAACTGCTTATCTTCAAATCCTAGTTTACGAACTGCAGCAGCCGAATCTCCCCCGCCGACAACTGAGATGCCGCGCACTTGAGTTAATGATTGGGCCACAATCTTGGTTCCATGAGCAAATTCCGGGAATTCAAAAACTCCCATCGGGCCATTCCAAAATACAGTTTTACACTTGATAATTTCTTTAGCGAAATATTCAGCACTCTGCGGGCCTATATCCAATCCCATTTGATCATTTGGAATCTCATCAGCCGCCACAATTGTTGGCTGTGAGGATGCAGAAAATTCTTTTGCAACGACGATATCAGTAGGAAGAATCAACTTAACGCCAAGTTTCTCTGCTCGATTCAATAGATCCTTTACTGTTGGAATCAAATCAATCTCTACAAGAGATTTACCAATTTGTTTATTCTGAGCTGCTAGAAAAGTAAAGACCATGCCACCGCCGATAGCGATTACATTCACCTTGTTTAGTAAGTTAGAAATTACACCAATTTTATCTGAAACCTTCGCACCACCCAGAACAACACCATAAGGTCGCTCAGGATTCACAGTGAGTTTTTCAAGAACTCCAACCTCCGATGAAATTAAATTTCCTGCAGCATGAGGTAACAATTTTGCCAGCTCATAAACAGATGCATGTTTTCTATGTACTGCTCCGAATCCATCGCCCACATAGACATCGGCATATGTTGATAGTTCCTTTGCTAGCAATAATCGCTCTTGCTCGTCCTTGCTTGTTTCTGCAGAGATGAACCGGATGTTTTCTAGCATGAGAATCTGCCCTGCTTTTAAGGAGTGGGCCCGAGCTATTAACCCAGTTATTTCACCAGAAAATTCGACTTCTTTGTTTAGTAATTCACCTAAGCGTTTTGCAATCGGTGCCAAAGACAATTCTTTAGATGGCTCGCCCTTAGGTCTGCCAAGGTGGGCTACAACAATGATCGAGCAATCAGTATCGAGTAGCTTCTTAACTGTTCTAAGCGAAGCAACAATTCGACCGTCATCAGTTATAACACCATCTTTAATCGGTACATTTAGATCACAGCGCAATAGAACTCTTTTATTTTGCAGGGTGAGATCTGAAAGAGTTTTAATCCCCATCTAAATTATAAAGATTTACCTATGTATTTGATCAGATCAACTAATCGATTGGAATAACCCCATTCGTTGTCATACCAACCAACAACTTTTGCTGTCGTGCCAATTACCTTAGTCAAGCCAGCATCAACGATGCAAGAGCTGGGGTCAGTCACAATATCGGCAGAAACTATTGGATCTTCGGTGTAAGTTAGATAACCCTTCAATGGTCCTTCGCTTGCTTTCTTTAGGGCTGAATTTATCTCGGCGACGGAGACCTCTCTGGCTAATTCAACTGTTAAGTCAGTAGCAGAACCAGTTGGTACTGGTACTCGTAATGCGTAGCCATCTAATTTTCCCTTTAACTCGGGTAAAACTAACGAGATTGCTTTTGCTGCGCCCGTTGATGTGGGAATGATCGAAAGGGCCGCGGCACGAGAGCGTCTAAGATCTTTATGAGGAAAATCAAGAATCACTTGATCATTAGTATAGGCATGAATTGTCGTCATTAATCCACGTACGATTCCGAATTCATCATTTAAAACTTTTGCCATTGGCGCTAAACAATTTGTTGTGCAAGATGCATTCGAAATAATATTGTGCTTTGCTGAATCATATTTTTCATGATTCACGCCCATCACAATCGTGATGTCTTCATCGGTTGCAGGAGCTGAAATAATTACCTTTTTTGCACCAGCTGTTATATGTTTATTTGCATCCGCAGCTTTGGTGAAAATTCCTGTGGATTCAACCACTATATCTACGCCCAATTTCCCCCAAGGAATATTGGCTGGGTCGCGTTCAGCGCTTATAGAAATTGTTTTACCGGCAACAGTGATTGAATTTTCTGTGTGAGTCACTGGATGCTTTAATCTTCCAAGAATCGAGTCATACTTGAGTAAATGTGCCAACGTTGCATTGTCAGTTAAATCATTGATTCCTACAATTTCAAAATCGGCCCCTGATTCTAAAGATGCTCGAAGAAAATTTCTGCCGATTCTTCCAAAGCCATTAACTCCAACTTTAATCATAAGTTTCCTCGCTTGAGATATTAAACATCAAAATGAAATTCACTACTTTGTGAGATAGGTACATCTTACCATTTTGTTAATGAGGCTAATTCAATAAATCAGGGCTAATGCTCGCTTCCGTATCTGGAACGCCCAACTCCCTGGCTCTCTTATCTGCCATCGCAAGCAATCTTCTTATACGTCCTGCAATTGCATCCTTAGTCATCGGTGGTGTCGCTAGCGAACCAAGTTCTTCAAGACTTGCCTGGCCATGATTAACTCTAAGTTCCCCGGCTTCTTTCAAATGCTCTGGAATTTCAGCTCCAAGAATTTCCATTGCCCGCTGAACTCTTGCAGAAGCAGCAACTGCAGCTCTGGCTGACCGACGTAAGTTTGCATCATCAAAATTAGCTAATCTATTCGCGGTTGCGCGAACCTCTCTTCGCATTCTGCGCTCTTCCCAAGCTAATACTGTTTCATGTGCACCAAGCCTTGTTAGAAGTGCTCCGATCGCATCCCCATCACGAATTACAACTCGATCAACACTTCTTACCTCACGCGCTTTGGCAGTTATACCTAATCTTCGTGCCGCGCCAACTAAAGCCAATGCCGCCTCTGGTCCTGGACAAGTAATCTCTAACGCCGATGATCGACCCGGTTCAGTAAGGGAACCATGGGCTAAAAACGCTCCGCGCCATGCAGCTTCAGAATCACAAATTGCCGCTGATACCACTTGCGGTGGCAATCCCCGAATTGGTCGATTATTGGCATCTACTAAACCAGTTTGGCGGGCAAGAGCATCACCATCAGCTAAAACACGAACAATGTAGCGACTTCCTTTGCGAATACCACTAGAAGAAACTACGGATAATTCACTTTCATGACCAAACACTTCTGCAATATCTTTTCTCAATCTACGTGCACTTTGGGCAGTATCTAACTCAACTTCAATAATGATTTTTCCAGCTGCGATGTGTAGCCCACCAGCAAATCTAAGTAAGGCAGAAACTTCTGCTTTGCGGCAACATGGTTTAGTTATCGAGAGTCGACCTAACTCATCTTTAACTGCTTCTGTCATTGCCATTTTTACTCCTTCAAATATTGATGGGGTTATCTAAGCAGGTATTACCCGAAAATGTGGGCGAAAGCGGAAATTAATTTCTCTCTATCATGGTGGAAATTTTGCTTGGCATCTGCTAGGTCGAATGCGACAACTTTGCCACCACATCTGCTAACTAGATCAACGAAGCCAGGTTCTTTACCATCAACTGATTCATCTATTAGTGCTATATCAATTTTAAGGTTTGGAAGATGATCCAATACCAATTGCAGATGCGCTTCAAGTGAAAATCCAGCGAATTCATCTGAAGTTGTTTTATCAGGAAGATTAAAAATCATGATTTTTTTAGCAGTACTTGCCTGGATCTGCTCTGCTTGCTCCGCCAATAAGAAATGTGGCATCACACTTGATAACCATGATCCCGGCCCAATTGTTATCCAATCTGCATCAGCTAAAGCATTTATTACCTGAGGAGTTGCTTTTGGCTTACTTGGTATCAATCTAAGTTCACTTACTCGCCCTGTTGCAGCAGCTACTTGAACCTGGCCTCTTACTGAGATAGTTTTTTGATTATTTGTAAATTTCCCTTCAATGTCCAAAGGTTCAAGAGCCATAGGTAAAACTTTGCCAACAACTTTGAGCAATTGACCCACTCGCTCTAGTCCTTTAACAGGATCATGATCTCGATCCCAAAGTGCGGTTAGCAGTAAATTTCCAACTGCATGATTATCCATCTCACCTGAACTAGTAAAACGATATTGCATAATTTCAGCCCAGCTTCGACCCCAATCATCATCAGCACACAGTGCTGCTAAAGCCATTCGCAAATCACCTGGAGGTAGTGAATTAAATTCCTCACGCAATCTGCCTGAAGATCCACCATTATCAGCAACTGTGACAACTGCCGTTACTTGACTTGTTAAGGTGCGCATTGCTGCCAAGGTTGCAGCTAATCCATGACCACCACCCAAACAAACAACTTTTGGATTTAAACTCATCTAAATTTCTCGACCTAAATCACGATGAATTGCATGAGTTTCAATCTTAAATTTAGCTAGATTTTTGCCCTTAGAAAGTTTGGAAACTAACTCCTCTGTAATCGCTACCGATCTATGTTTACCGCCTGTACAGCCAATGGCTAGCGTGAGGAATTTTCTTCCTTCTGAGATAAATCCTGATGCCATAGTTTCAAATAAAGATTGATACCGCTCCAGAAACTCTTGCACATTTGCACTTTTCAAAACTTCATCGCTTACCGCTTTATCTTTGCCAGTTAGTGGTCGTAATTCTGGAATCCAGTGAGGATTTGCAATGAATCTGCAATCCATCACTAAATCAGCATCGACTGGAATTCCATACTTATAACCGAACGAAAGAATATTTACCCTTAGATCCGATTCTGATTCCTCATGAAAATACTTATTTATCTTCTTTTCTAGCTGATGAATATTGAGCGCAGATGAATCAATGACGATATCGGCTGAATCCCTAACTTCTCGAAGACGTTCGCGCTCTTTAGCAATACCATCAAGAATTCTTTCAGCACCTTGTAGAGGGTGGGGTCTTCTGGTTGATTCAAAGCGGCGGACTAACGCATCATCTGCTGCATCTACAAACAAAATCTTTCTTGATACTCCTTGGTCTGCCAACTCTGCCAAAGATTTTGTTAAATCATCAAAGAATGCGCGACCGCGTACATCGATTACTACTGCAACTTTTTTAACAGAGACGTTGACTAAATCAATTAAATTACCAAGAAGTGCAGGCGGTAAATTATCAACGACATACCAATCAAGGTCTTCTAAAGTATGGGCCACAGTTGATCTACCAGCACCACTCATGCCAGTAATCACTAAAATCTCGGTGTCACCCTTCATGGCAATATCTTGCTACACATGTCAAGCATCTAGAATTTCACCGGTCTGAACATCTACTTTGCTAGATATCGGGCGACTAGCCAGTTGATCATAAATTGATTTGGCCATTTTTTCACCTATTCCGGGCACATTAGCCATCTCCTGCTGGGTGGCAGCTCTTAATGCACTTACTGATCCAAAATGAGTTAGAAGAGATTTTCTGCGAATTTCACCTAATCCTGATATTTCATCGAGTAAAGATTCCAACATTACCTTTGATCTTTTACTCCTATGGAAATTAATCGCAAATCGATGAGCTTCATCCCGCACTTTTTGAAGTAAGTAAAGGGCTTCACTATGTCTTGGAAAAATTATGGGTTCACTGTTGTGAGGTAACCAAACCTCTTCCAACCTTTTAGCTAATCCACAAAGTGCAACATCAGTTATACCTAACTCTGACAGTGCTTTGGCCGCGGCATTGACCTGGCCCTTGCCGCCATCTACAACAACTAATTGAGGTGGGTAGGCAAACTTAGGTCTACTTCCTCCGGCAGCTGTGGCTTCTGAAATATCAATGTCTTTCTCTTCTAAATACCTTTTGAATCTACGAGTAATCACATGATGCATAGCTCTTGTGTCATCAAATTCTGAGTCATCGGAGATGGAAAATCGTCGATAATCACTCTTTTTTGGTTGACCATCTTCGAATACAACCATTGATGCCACCATGCTGGTTCCTTGAATATTCGAAATATCAAAGCATTCAATTCGTAACGGAAGTTCAGCTAATTCAAGTTGTTCTGCAATCTGCGCTAGAGCGCTTCCACTTACTGCTGCGTCATTAGCCCGCTTACTCAGATACTGAATCAAAGCCTGATTAGCGTTGCGTTTAACCATTTGCACTAGATCATATTTTTCACCACGCAATGGCTGAGTAATTGAAACATTCTTGCCGCGTTTGGTGCCCAGCCATTCCTCTAACAATCTTGAATCTGAAGGCAAGTTATCAACAAGTATCTCTGCTGGTGGGTAACTCTCTGCATATATTTTTCCAAGAGTTGCAGAGATTATTGATTCATCTTCCAATAGATTTCCTCGATCAATAATCCAAGATCTAGATCCAGTGATTCGGCCAGCTGTAACAATGAATTGAGATAGAGCGGCATGCGTAATCTCTTCATGAATAGCCAATACATCAGCATCCAATTTTTCATTTAAGAATCTATCTGTCGATTCAAAAGCTTTATTAATAGCCTCTAGTTGATCTCTTAATTTGGCTGCCTTCTCGTACTCTTGCGCCTCTGAAGCCGCTTGCATCTCTTTTTCAACCCTGACCGATATTTCTTCTGGGGATTTCTCCAAAAAAGTAACTAGATTATTAGCTAAAGATTTATGATCCTTCTCGCTAACCCATTCAACGCATGGGGCAGCACACCTTCCGATATCGCCCAGTAGGCACTGGCGTTTATTACGTTTTGCCGATTGAAAATTTGATTCTGTACAGGTCCGTACTGGATAAATCTTTATTAATGTTTCAAATGTGCTTCTTAGCGCCCATGCATGCGAATATGGTCCAAAGTATTTAACACCTGGTATTTTCTTAGAGCGAGAAATGAACAATCTTGGGAATTGTGAATTTGTATCAATAGCTAAGTAAGGATAAGACTTATCATCCTTGAATTGAACGTTAAAATCTGGGCTATATTGTTTTATCCAAGTGAACTCTAACTGCAGGGCTTCAACTTCGGAGTTAACAACTGTCCAATCAACTCGTACAGCAGTTTTTACCATTTTTCGTGTTTTGATTTGTAAATTGTTGCCAAAATAGGAATTAAGCCGGTTTTTTATATTCTTTGCTTTACCAACATAAATAACTTTGTCATCCTTATCGAAAAACCGATAAACACCAGGATCACTCGGGAGGTTAGTTGGGCGATAGCTTTTTGGATCACTCATAAGTTATTTCTTAAGCGCGCTAGCTAGAAACTTTCCGGTATAACTCTTCTGATTTTTAACAATATCTTCCGGACGTCCTTCGGCTACAACCAAGCCACCACCAGAGCCACCTTCTGGCCCAAGATCTATAACCCAATCAGCACATTTAATAACATCTAAATTGTGTTCAATAACAATCACGGTGTTGCCGGTATCAACCAATCGATTTAAAACTAATAGAAGTTTTCGTACATCTTCAAAATGTAAGCCAGTAGTTGGTTCATCAAGCACATAAATGGTGCGACCAGTAGAGCGGCGCTGTAATTCCGTCGCCAGTTTTACTCGCTGAGCTTCACCACCTGAAAGTGTTGGAGCGGACTGGCCTAATCTGACATACCCAAGACCCACATCGCATAAAGTTGTTAGAAACCTAGCTATGGCTGGGACTGATTCAAAGAATTTACTAGCTTCTTCTATAGGCATATCTAAAACTTGCGCAATGGTTTTCCCCTTGTAATGAACTTCTAAGGTTTCACGGTTATACCTTGCGCCATGACAAACTTCGCAAGGAACATAAACATCTGGAAGGAAATTCATCTCGATCGTGATGGTTCCATCACCAGAGCAGTTTTCGCATCGGCCGCCCTTAACATTGAAAGAAAAACGGCCCTGTTGGTAACCCCTAACTTTCGCTTCACTAGTTTCGGCAAATAAGGCTCGTACCTTGTCAAACACACCTGTGTAAGTAGCTGGATTAGATCGAGGTGTTCGTCCAATTGGTGATTGATCTACGTGAACTACTTTATCTAACTGATCAAGTCCATTAATCGTTCTATGGCGGCCCGGAACAATTCTTGCGCCATTTAATTTGTTGGCTAAAACTGAGTACAAAATATCGTTAACGAGGGTGGATTTACCTGACCCACTCACGCCAGTTACCGCAACAAATGCTGCTAATGGGAAGGTGACATCAATATTTTGTAGGTTATTTTCCTTTGCATCCTTGATGGTTAGTGATTTTTTGGGATCTATCTCTCTGCGTTTTTTAGGAATTGCGATCACTGATTTACCTGACAAATAGGCACCAGTTATAGATTCCTTACTTGCAATCAGATCTTCATAACTTCCAGAGGAAACAACTCTGCCACCATGCTCACCAGCTCCTGGACCTATATCTACAATCCAATCTGCTGTTCGTATTGTGTCTTCGTCATGCTCAACAACAATTAGAGTATTTCCCAAGTCTCGTAATTTTGTTAAAGTTTCAATTAATTTGCGGTTATCGCGTTGATGCAATCCAATACTGGGTTCATCAAGTACATATAAAACTCCTGTTAATCCTGAACCTATTTGTGTTGCAAGTCGGATTCGTTGGGCTTCACCGCCAGATAGTGTTGCAGCTGGTCTTGCTAAAGATAAATAATCTAAACCAACATCTAGCAAAAACCCTAAGCGCGCATGTACCTCTTTAAGAACTCGTTCAGCGATCTTTTTCTCACGAGCAGATAGGGAAATATCTTTCAAAAAAACAGCACATTCAGCTATTGAGTACTCACAGATTTGCGCAATATTTTTACCACCTAATGTGACGGCAAGTACTTCAGGTTTCAATCTACTTCCCTTGCAAGCAGGGCAGGGAGTTTCACGCATATAAGCTTCATATTTATCGCGACTGTAGTCACTATCTGTTTCAGCATGACGACGATGTATAAACGGAATAACACCTTCGAACCCTGTTGAATAATTCCTAACACGTCCATAACGATTTTTATATTTCACATGAACTTCATAATCCCAACCATGTAAAACTGCGTCTTTAGCTTTATCAGTAAGTTTCTTCCAAGGTGCATCAAGTGAGAACTTGAGATCTGTGGCCAGGCCTTCTAGCAAACGCATGAAATATTCCATACCAGACCAAGGTGCGATCGCTCCTTCATATATTGAAATTGAATCATCAGGAATTAGAAGTTCCTCATCTACCTCAAGTTTTGTTCCGATTCCTGTGCACTCCGGGCATGCACCAAAAGGAGAATTGAAAGAAAATGAACGGGGCTCTAACTCCTCGAAAGAAATCTCACATTCATGACAAGCCATATGCTCACTAAAAGATTTTTCCTTGTCAGGAGAACCCTTTTTTGCATCCACAAAATCAAGAATCACTAAACCACTTGCAAGTTTTAACGCTGTTTCAACTGAATCAGTGATTCGAGATTTACTTTCAGTTTTTACACTTAAGCGATCAACAACAACCTCAATAGTGTGTTTTTCTTGCTTCTTTAGTTTTGGTACCTCAGCTATTTGGTAGGTAGTGCCATCAACCCTGACGCGAGAATAACCTTGTGTAATAAAGTCTTTGAAAAGATCTAAAAATTCACCTTTTCGGGCACGAATTACTGGAGCTAAAACCTGAAATTTTAAACCTTCTTGCATCTGCAGAATCTGGTCAACAATATTTTGAGGAGTTTGCTTAGCAATCGCTTTACCGCATTTTGGACAGTGCGGTTTACCTGCCCTCGCAAAAAGTAATCTTAAATAATCATAAACTTCAGTAATAGTTCCAACGGTGGATCTAGGGTTTCTATTCGTGGATTTTTGATCAATCGAAACTGCAGGTGATAAGCCTTCAATAAAATCTACATCTGGTTTATCCATTTGCCCCAAGAATTGGCGGGCATAAGCCGAAAGTGATTCCACATATCTACGCTGACCTTCAGCAAATATAGTGTCAAAGGCTAAAGATGATTTTCCGGATCCAGATAACCCTGTGAAAACAATAAGTGAGTTTCGAGGCATATCCAAGGAAACATCTTTCAAGTTGTGTTCTCTGGCACCACGAACTATCAGACGATCGTTCATCAATTACCCGCCTCTTGCATCCCTTTTAACTCCCTCTTCAATTCTCTAATCTCATCTCTTAATCTTGCTGCTAATTCAAAACTCAATTCCGACGCTGCCAATCTCATTTGATCTGTAAGTGATTCAATCAATGCCACCAGTTCTTGGCGTGGCAGGGAATGTGCATTCTTACTATGAACCCCACTAGTAAATCCGATTTTCTTAGTTTTTGCCGCTAAATCATCTGTGTCATCTGCCTCCTTTGCGATCAAATCAGTGATGTCAGCGATTTTCTTGCGCAACGGGGTTGGATCAATCCCGTGCTCTTTGTTGTATG
Source organism: Candidatus Nanopelagicus limnes (assembly GCF_002287885.2). Classification (GTDB taxonomy): domain Bacteria; phylum Actinomycetota; class Actinomycetes; order Nanopelagicales; family Nanopelagicaceae; genus Nanopelagicus; species Nanopelagicus limnae. Next base: position 560,213 of record NZ_CP016768.2, on the reverse strand, counting down.
CAACCTGTTTAGCTCGTCGCCTATTGGTTTCATCAATGGCATTAGTCATCGATTTTGTCATGTTGTCGGCATACATATGCACTTCACCTGAAACATTTCGAGCTGCGCGACCAATAGTTTGAATAAGTGATGTTGTAGATCTTAGGAAGCCTTCTTTATCGGCATCTAAAATTGCAACCAGAGATACTTCCGGCAAATCTAATCCTTCTCGCAAAAGATTGATACCAATTAGAACATCATATTCACCAGTTCTTAGTTCTCTTAGCAATTCAACCCTTCTTAAAGTATCAACCTCTGAATGCAAATATCTAACTTTCACACCAAGACCCAACATGTAATCGGTGAGCTCTTCTGACATCTTCTTAGTCAAAGTTGTAACCAATACTCGTTCATTTCGATCGGCGCGTAGTTTGATTTCTTTAATCAAATCATCTATCTGCCCTTTAATTGGTTTTACTACAATTTTCGGATCAACTAATCCAGTAGGACGAATAACTTGTTCAACTACATCATTGCTAGTTTTTTCTAGCTCATATTTTCCAGGAGTAGCAGACAAATAAACCTTCTGCCCACACCTGTCGAGAAATTCAGCAAACTTAAGTGGTCGATTATCCATAGCACTTGGCAATCTAAAACCATGTTCTACTAAGGTTCGCTTTCTGGCGGCATCACCTTCATGCATGGCACCTATTTGCGGAACAGTTACATGAGACTCATCGATCACAACTAAAAAATCCTCAGGGAAATAATCTAAAAGACAGTTAGGTGCCGAGCCTTGCTCTCGTCCATCTAAATGTCTTGAGTAGTTTTCTATTCCAGAACAAAAACCCAGTTGGCGCATCATTTCTATGTCAAAGGTTGTACGCATTTTGATTCTCTGCGCTTCAAGTAACTTCCCAGATCTTTCAAATTCATCTACACGTTTTTCCAGCTCTACTTCGATCTCCCCAATTGCACGTTCCATCGTTTCAGGGCCAGCGGCATAGTGAGTTGCAGGGAAGACATACATTTCAGTTTCATCCCTGACAATTTCTCCAGTTAGGGGGTGAAGAGTCATAATTTTCTCAATTTCATCGCCAAACATTTCAATTCGTAATGCAAGCTCTTCATACATAGGAATTATCTCAATTGTGTCCCCTCGGACGCGAAAGGTTCCCCGTTCAAATGCCATATCGTTTCGTTTATATTGAATGTCCACAAATTTACGTAAGAGTGTATTTCGATCAATTGAATCCCCTATTTTCAACTTAACCATACGATCTATATATTCTTGAGGTGTTCCTAATCCATAGATACAAGAAACTGTGGCAACTACGATCACATCTCGTCTAGTAAGTAATGAATTTGTTGCTGAGTGCCTTAAACGTTCAACTTCATCATTGACAGATGAGTCTTTTTCAATAAATGTGTCAGTTTGAGGAACGTATGCCTCTGGCTGGTAGTAGTCATAGTATGAAACGAAATATTCAACAGCATTATTGGGAAGTAGTTCCTTAAACTCATTCGCTAATTGCGCTGCTAAAGTTTTATTTGGCGCAATTACAAGAGTGGGCCTTTGTACTTGTTCGATCATCCACGCTGTTGTTGCTGACTTGCCTGTGCCCGTTGCTCCAAGTAAAACTATGTCTTGCTCTTTCTTGGCCAACCGAGCAACTAATTCAGCGATAGCAGCTGGTTGATCTCCAGCAGGAACATAATCGCTAATAACCTGAAAAGGCTCCACCCGACGGGTTAAGTCTGAGATCGGCCTCATGATTTATTCTTATTTTTTACTTGCAGAAGCTCCCAGACTTTCTCTACATCAGACAACAGATCAGCCTGCGAATTATCATTTCGTATTATCGAATCCGATATTTTTTCCCGCTGCGCATCATTAGATTGGGCCTGTAGTCGCTGCTGTATTTGAGTCAAATTCATCCCACGTTTTAGTAACCGTTCAATTCTTACAGCTTCTGAGGCTGAAACAGTAATAACATGATCAAATTTATAATTATGGTTTGATTCAACGAGTAATGGAATCTGATTAACCACAATAGAGTCACCTTTAGCAGATTCAACAATTTTTGCAAATGCTTTTCTGATCAATGGATGAGTTATCTGCTCTAACTGCTTACGTTTGGCTGGATCTTTGAATACTAGATCAGCTAAAGCCGCTCTATTTAAATCACCATTCTTAAGAACTTCATCGCCAAATGCTGCAATTATTTGATCAAATCCAGTTGTTCCACGTTCTACAACATCTCGAGCAAGTTGATCTGAGTCGGTAACTATTGCACCTAAATCCCCAAATATTTGGCCCACGGTAGATTTTCCAGAACCGATTCCCCCGGTTAACGCAACGATTAACATAAGTTAAACCTTACACAATCAAAAAATGGCCCCAGTTTCCTGAGGCCATAGTTAATAATCGGTTACTCGGCAGCAGGAGCGGCAGCATCAGCTGCTTTTGCCTCTGCCTTTTGCTTCTTGTGAGCCATAAAGCGAGACTGGGCTTCTGCGTATTGACGCTCCCACTCTTCGCGCTGACTTTCATATCCTGGTTTCCACTCTTGAGTTTCAGGATCAAAACCTTCTGGATAAATAAATTTGCCTTCTGCATCGTAACGAGCTGGCATTCCATATTGAGTTGGATCGAATGCTTCGACCTCAACCTCTTGTCCTTCATTTGCTTGCTTTAATGAAAGTGAAATACGGCGACGCTCAAGATCAATATCAATGATCTTTACAAACAACTTATCTCCAACTTGAACTACCTGCTCTGGAATTTCAACATGGCGTTCTGCTAACTCAGAGATGTGTACTAATCCTTCAATACCTTCAAAAACTTTAATGAAAGCACCGAATGGGACTAACTTAGTTACTTCACCTGGCACAACTTGATTAATTGTGTGAGTACGAGCAAATGCTTGCCATGGATCTTCTTGAGTTGCCTTAAGAGATAGTGAAACTCTTTCTCTTTCAAAATCAACCTCAAGTACTTCAACTGTAACTTCATCGCCAACTTCTACTACCTCAGATGGATGATCAATGTGTTTCCATGAAAGCTCTGATACGTGAACCAAGCCATCAACGCCACCAAGATCAACAAATGCACCAAAGTTAACGATTGAAGAAATAACTCCAGATCGAACCTGACCCTTTTGTAGTTGGTTTAAAAAAGTTGTTCTTGAAGCAGATTGAGATTGCTCAAGGAATGCTCTGCGAGATAAAACCACATTGTTGCGATTCTTATCTAATTCGATAATTCGACATTCAACCTGTTGTCCGATGTAAGGAGTCAGATCTCGAACTCTTCGCATTTCAACCAAAGATGCCGGTAAGAATCCGCGAAGTCCAATATCAACTATTAGTCCGCCCTTAACTACTTCAATAACTGTTCCAGTTACAACTTCATCACGCTCTTTCTTTCCTTCAACATCTCCCCATGCCTGCTCATACTGCGCACGTTTTTTGGAAAGGATTAAACGTCCTTCTTTGTCTTCTTTTTGAAGAACTAGAGCTTCAACACGGTCACCAACTTTAACTAACTCACTCGGATCAACATCATGTCGAATTGATAATTCACGAGATGGAATAACACCTTCGGTTTTGTAACCAATATCTAATAAAACTTCTTCACGATCGATTTGAACAACGATTCCAGAGACTAAGTCTCCGTCATTAAAATTCTTAATTGTGCCTTCTATAGCGGCTAAAAAATCTTCGGCAGATCCAATATCGTTTACAGCAATTTGAGAGGGGGTCATTAGATAGGTGTACTCCGGGGGTAAATCAACTAGTAGGGACAGGGACGGGCAAGGTTACTTTCGAATAGACGGTAGGGTCAAACTGGCGATGACTAGGATGAGGCAATGAGTAGGTATTCCAAGGTTTTGAGTAATAAATCCGGTCAATATCTGCTTATTAGTTCTTTCCCGGCTCGAATGGCCTACGGAATGATCTCGCTGAGTATCTTTTTCAAAGTACAACAAAGCACTGGTTCAATCGGTATCGCAGGACTTGCAACGGGTGTAAATGGCATAACCGGAGCTACAACAGCAGGTTTGCGAGGCACATTGATAGATAAATTCGGAATGAAAATTCCATTAAGAGTTTTTGCCCCGAGCTATGCAGTTTTAATCCTTTTGTTTTCAACCGGCAATTCAAGCACCCAATTAGTAGTTTTTGCAGGAGTTTTGGGTTTCTCGGCTCCCCCAATAAATTTATCTATTCGTCCACTTTGGAAAGTAACAGTTCCCAAAGATCAAATTAGAACTGCGTACGCAATCGATACTGCAGTCATGAACTCAGTTGGCGTTTTTGGACCATTGGTTGCAACAACTGTTGCGCTTAATTACTCTCCAGAGCTATCTTTACAAATTTGTTCAGCTCTTATTTTCATTGGCGGAGCGGCTCTCTCCCTTTCACCACAATTAAAGCGATGGGCCCCTGAAAAGAAAACCTCCAAAGATCTAGCAGTCTGGCGAACACCAGCTATGCAATTACTAATGCTAGAAGGTGTATTTATCGGCTTAGGATGGGGAGCATTTGATATTGCAGTTCCGGCCTTTACGACTTTGGAAAATATCCCACATCGAACTGGAATCCTTTTTGCAATTATGGCAGCCGGAAATGTTATTGGCGGACTGATAGCGGGCATGGTCTCCAAGAAAACTTCATCTTTTACCGCTTTTAAGCGGATCTATCTTTTTTGGTTTATCTTTTCATTGCCTCTGGCCTTTACATATCCAGATTGGTCAATGATGATCGTAACCGCAGCTATGAGTTTAATGGCGGGTGGTTTGCAAGTATTTTACTTAGAGATTAGTGAAGCTGTTAGACCAAAAGGAACAGCGGTAGCCGCTTTAGGATGGCTATGGACTGTAGAAGGAACATTTGCCTCCTTAGGCACTGCTCTTGGCGGATTTATCTCAGAACACTACTCACCTAGATATTGCTTAGCGTTAACAACAATTTGTGTGGGAATTGGATACTTAATTATGCGTGGTGGGGCTGGGTTGCTTAAGGCAGCTGACCGTATTCCAACCGAAGAAGAAGATACTGAAGCACTGGAAGCGAATTTAGATACTAATAAATAATAAATTAATGTGCTGCTAAATCCCAGCTTTTACCCACTCCAATGTTTACATCCAGTGGGACTTTAAGTTCATAAGCGCTAGACATTTGCTCTTTAACGATCTTTGAAAGTATTTCGTGTTCACCTGGTGAAACTTCTAAAATCAATTCATCATGGACTTGTAGCAATAATCGAGATTTGAGATTTTCTGATCTGATTTTAGAGTCCACTTTTAGCATTGCAATCTTTATGATGTCTGCAGCTGAACCTTGAATCGGTGCATTTAGTGCCGCCCGTTCTGCAATTTCCCGGCGTTGCCTATTTTCATGATTTAGATCAGGCAAGTACCTTCTTCTACCTAAAATTGTTTGGGTATAACCAAGTTCACGCGCCTGTTCAACAACTATCTTTAAGTAATCCCTTATTCCACCAAATCTTTCAAAATACTTGCCCATTAATTCACTTGCTGAAGCAGGATCAATATCTAGCTGCTGAGCCAGACCAAATGAGGACAATCCATATGCCAAGCCATAAGACATAGCTTTAATAGTTCTTCGCATTTCAGCATCTACTTCATTCTTTTTAACGCCAAATACCTGGGATGCCACAGTCGAATGCAAGTCTTCGCCAGATTCAAAAGCAGAAATCAATCCTTTATCATCAGATAAATGAGCCATTATTCGCATTTCAATTTGACTGTAATCAGCGGTCATCAAATCTTGGTAAGGACTTTGAGCGGTAAAACAATCTCTTATTTTTCGCCCTTCCTCGGTTCTAATCGGGATGTTCTGCAAATTTGGATCCGTAGATGACAATCTTCCAGTTGCTGCAACAGTTTGCTGAAAATTAGTGTGAATTCTGCCATCGGGTTCAACTGCACTGATCAAACCATCAATAGTGGTCATCAATTTGCTGGTTTCACGAATTCTTAGTAAATGCTTGAGCAAAGGATGCTTAGTTTTTCCCGCAAGCCACTCCAAACTCTCAGCATCAGTTGTGAACCCCGTTTTAATTTTCTTAGTTTTAGGTAGTTTTAATTCATCAAATAGGACAACCTGCAATTGTTTTGGTGAACTCACATTGAATTCATGTCCTGCCTCTTTATGCGCCATCGCGGTTTCATCCGCAACAATTTTTGTAAAATGAGCGGACAGTTGATTCAACTTGCCTTGGTCAACGGCTATACCGATCTCTTCAATTTGGGACAGCAAAAGCAAAGTAGGTTGCTCTAAATCCTCATACAAACTGATCATGCCTTTAGATTTAACTTCACTACTTAACTCTTTTTGTAATTCAAATATCCAAGCCGCCTGCTTAGGATCAAATTGCGAGAAAAGATCCTCTGAATTGGCTACTTTACCCAAAATCCTTTCAGCAAGGTCACTTAAATTTAAATTTCTGCTTCCAGGGTTGCACAAATAAGCCAATAACTCGATATCGGATTGCACTCCAGATAGTCCCAAGTTTTTTAAAGCCACTTTTGCTGAATGAACATACTTTGCTAGTTGAGGTTTAGAAATCCACTCTCCAATTTTGCTGCCTTGCACATAGTAAACTTCAGTATTACTTGTTGCCACCGAGTAACCCAGTAAAGTTTCATCTTCGTAATCAAAAGCGATTGCTATGGGCTTCGTGTGTTTATCAAGTAATTTACTTATTTCCTCAGCGCTAATCTCTGAAACCTTTATTGATACTTCTTTCGTCACAGCACCACCTGCCTGTGGCAGTGATTTAAGTCTTTCCTTTAAAGCTCGAATCTCCATTTTTTCGAAGAAGTTACTCATTAAATTTGAATCAAATCCCAACCAGCCAAGATCTTCAATTTGAACTTTTAAATCTAAATCATCTAGCAACTGCGTAAGTTCACGATTTAACTTAATTGCTTCAACATTAGCTCGAAGCGAATCTCCTACTTTGCCAGTTATCTCTTGGGCATTAGCAAGTAATTTCTCTAAATTTCCATAATCAGAAATCCATTTTGTTGCAGTTTTTTCACCAACACCTGGTACTGATGGCAAATTATCACTTGGGTCTCCCCGCAGTGCGGCAAAATCTGGGTACTGCGCAGGTGTTAGTCCATATTTTTCTAACACAGCGTCAGGCGTCATTCTTGACATCTCAGTCACCCCCTTTTTGGGGTAAAGAACAGTTGTATTTGAATTTACAAGCTGAAATGAATCTCTATCTCCTGTACAAATTAGAACCTGATAACCATTTTTTTCAGCTGATTTTGCAAAGGTGGCGATGATGTCGTCGGCTTCATAACCTTCCATTTCGAAATGTTTTATACCGAAACAATCAATCATTTCATTAACAAATGACATCTGGGATCGAAATTCATCAGGAGTAGAAGCACGATTTGCTTTGTACTCAGGAAATAGTTCGGTTCTAAATGTCTTCCTAGAAACATCAAAAGCAACTGCAATATGTGAAGGTTTTTCTTCTTTAATGAGATTTATCAACATTGAAGCGAACCCATATATTGCATTAGTGGGTTGACCACTTGAGGTTTTAAAGTTTTCTGCCGGTAAAGCGTAAAAAGCTCGATAAGCCATGGAATGGCCATCTATTAGCAATAAACGCTTCTGATCCGTACTCATATTGGGATTCTAATTGCCATCTCAGGTTAAACTTGATCATATGACGGACTATTTGGAGTTGATTCGCCAACGAGGATCTGGCGCCCTAGATAAGAAGATGGGCATAGAAATAATCGAGGCCTCACCAAGCAGATTAGTTGGAACCATGCCTGTTGATGGGAACACCCAACCAATTGGATTGCTCCATGGGGGTGCAAATGTAGTTCTTGCAGAAAGTTTAGGTTCAATTGGCACGCAACTTCATGCTGGTGCAAATCGCAGAATTGTTGGGGTTGATATAAATGCCACGCATCATAAATCAGCAACTTCAGGAATCGTGACTGCGGTTGCCACCGCTGTAACTCTTGGCAAAACTCTATGTTGTTACGAAGTGGAAATTACAAATGACAAGGGTGAGCGAACTTGTAGTGCACGCATCACTTGTTTAATACTGGCCGAGCGATAACTATCTATCTGGGGCTGACTCTGGCGAGATAACTGCTTGAGCAACCTGTTTCATAGAAATACGGCGATCCATCGCAGTTTTTTGAATCCAACTAAAGCTTTCAGGCTCAGATAAACCCATAGCTTTCATTAATATCCCTTTTGCCCGATCAATTATTTTGCGGGTCTCTAATCTTTCATACAAATCTGCAACCTCATCCTCCAAACTTTTCATTTGGCGGTGCCTACTAATTGCAATTTCGATTGCTGGCACTAAATCACCAATAGAAAAAGGCTTAACTACATAAGCCATAACACCAGCATCTCGTGCGCGTTCAACTAGTTCTCGCTGACTAAAAGCTGTCAGCATGAGCACTGGCGCCAAAGCAATAATCTGTTCGGCAGCAGTAATTCCATCCATCTCTGGCATTTTCACATCTAAAATTGCTAAATCAGGTTTGAATTTCTTAGCTAACTCAATCGCTACTGCTCCATTTTCAGCTTGCGCTACTACTTCATAACCAGACTCAGTAAGCATCTCAACAAGATCTAGTCGGATGATGGTTTCATCTTCGGCAACTAGAATTCGTATTTTTTTATTCTCTGTGTTCATGTGCCTCGAGTCGGATTCGAACCGACACTATACGGTTTTTGAGACCGTCCTCTCTACCGTTGGAGTACCGAGGCGAATTACCGTAGTTTATAGTGGATATCTTTTAATACTAAATTACTTGCGATAAGCAGGCGCAACGCCACCAACTGCGTCACCAATCTTATGAACTCTCATAGCATTTATTGATCCAGGTATACCTGGCGGGGAACCAGCAACAATTAAAACTAGATCACCAAGGTTTACTCGCTTGGAGTTAATCAAAATAGAATCAACCTGCATCACCATTTCATCTGTGTGGTTGACTACTGGCGTTAACAAAGATTCAACACCCCAAGACAGTGCAAGTCGATTAAATGTTCCAGTATCTGGCGTTAAGGCCAACATTGGAATCGGAGAACGAAGCCTGGACATACGTCTTGCTGAATCTCCACTTTGTGTGAAAGCAACTAAAAATTTTGCTCCAACAGTAAGGCCAACCTCAGTAGCAGCTTTAGTAATGGCTCCGCCTTTTGTAGCCGGTGAGTGCTTTAAAGGTGGAATTTGATCTAAAGCAATCTCTTCAGTGCGTTCAATGATTCGGGCCATTATCTTGACAGATTCAATTGGAAATTCACCAACACTAGTTTCACCCGAGAGCATTAATGCATCTGCACCATCCAAAACTGCATTAGCGCAATCTGTTGCTTCAGCCCGGGTTGGTTGAGAGTTACTAATCATCGAATCAAGCATTTGAGTTGCAACTATCACCGGCTTGGCAGATTCTCGAGCCATTGTTATGCAACGTTTTTGAACCATCGGAACATCTTCAATTGGGAGTTCCACTCCTAGATCACCACGAGCAACCATAATTCCATCAAATGCATCCACAATCTCCTGCAGGTTTGCAACTGCTTGTGGTTTCTCAATCTTTGCAATTACTGGAATTCGAATTCCAACCTCATCCATAATCTTATGGACATCCTTAACATCACTTGCGTTTCTTACAAATGACAAAGCAATGAAGTCAGCCCCTGCTTTTAAGCCCCATCTTAAATCTGCAACATCTTTCTCTGACATGGCAGGTACTGAAACTGCAACTCCAGGTAAATTCAATCCCTTATTGTTACTCACAGCTCCAGGTTGAATTACCTTGGTTACTACATCATTTCCATTTACTTCAGAAACTTCAACAGTTACTTTGCCATCATCAATCATTATCTTGTCACCAATTTTGCAATCACCAGGTAAACCTTTATACGTCGTACTCACTCGGTCTTTTGTGCCTTCAATGTCTTCAGTGGTGATAGTGAATTTATCGCCTCTGACTAAATCATGTGGACCATTTTTGAATCTTCCCAACCTTATTTTTGGTCCCTGTAAATCAACCAAAATTGCAACCGCTTTATTCGCCTTCTTTGCTACTTCACGAACATTATTTAATCTCATTTGATGTTCCTCATGCCCGCCATGTGACAGGTTTAATCTGGCCATATTCATACCAGCATCTATTAACTCAGTGATCTTTTCAATCGATTCAACTGCTGGTCCGATGGTGCAGACAATTTTCGCGCGACGCATAAGAAAAACCTTAAACCATCAATGGGCGAGCAGTTGGTTCAATCGAATAAGGCAACTGCGTGTTCCCGGTTAAGTACTTATCAATTGCCGAAGCAGCACTGCGCCCCTCAGCAATAGCCCAAACGATCAATGATTGACCACGCCCAGCATCCCCGCAAACAAAAACACCATCACTAGCAGTTGAGTACTCATGATCTCGAATAATGTTTCCTTTTTCGTCCAGAGTCACCTCAAGCTGATCAAGTAATTCATTCTTTTCTGGTCCCGTAAAACCGAGTGCTAGAAAAACTAAATCAGCAGGTATCTCTTTTTCACTTCCTGCAATAGGTTGAAATTTTCCATTAACTAATTCAGTTTCAACTAACTTCATCGCTCTTAAATTGCCGTTTGCATCTTTAAGAAATTCTTGAGTAGATACAGAGTAAATCCGTTCACCAGCCTCTTCATGAGCACTACTTACTCGATACACCATTGGATATGTAGGCCAAGGTTGAGTATTAACTCTTTCATCTGAAGGTCTTGGCATAATCTCTAACTGAGTAACAGATGCAGCCCCTTGTCTGATAGCTGTTCCCAAACAGTCTGCGCCAGTATCTCCGCCTCCTAAAATCACAACATGTTTACCCTCTGCATTAATTTCTGCCGGAGCGGTCAACTCGCCAAGTGCTTGTTTGTTTCCCCAAGGCAAGTACTCCATAGCTTGGTAAACACCTTTTGCATCACGACCTGGAATTTCTAGATCACGCCAATTTGTAGCTCCAACTGCAAGTACAACCGCATCATATTTACTCCTAAGAGCTGAGCCCGTTAAATCTTTACCAACATTTACACCAGTTCTAAATCTTGTTCCTTCTTGCTCCATTTGATAAAGCCTTCGATCAACAATCGATTTTTCCATCTTAAATTCTGGAATTCCATAACGTAATAGACCGCCAATTTTTTCAGCTCGCTCATAAACCACCACAGTGTGGCCAGCTCGAGTTAATTGTTGTGCAGCAGCTAATCCAGCAGGACCTGAGCCAATTATCGCCACAGTTTTTCCTGACAAACGATCTGGAATAAGTGGCACAATTCTTTTTTCAAGAAATGCCTCTTCAATAGTTCGTAGCTCTACTTGTTTAATGGTAACAGCTTCGGCATTGATTGCCACAACGCACGCAGTCTCACAAGGAGCTGGACAAAGCCGACCGGTAAATTCAGGGAAATTATTTGTTGCGTGCAAGCGATCTATCGCCTCTGGTTTTTCTCCGCGCCAAATCAGATCATTCCATTCTGGAATTAAATTACCTAGTGGGCAACCTTGATGACAAAATGGTATGCCGCAGTCCATACACCTGCCAGCTTGTTTTTGTAGATGTGAAAACTCCTGCTCCTGGTAAACCTCTTTCCAATCTTTTATACGCACATCCACTGGTCTACGTTTTGGGACTTCACGAGGTGTATTAATAAAACCTTTTGGATCAGCCATTTATCGCCGCCATAACTGCGCTATCTACTGGCAAGCCTTCGCGTTGTGCTTTAGCCATGACTTCCAAGACTCTTGCATAATCTCTTGGCATAACCAAGGTAATTCGACTCTTATTCTTTTCCCAGTCACCCAATAAATCTTTAGCAATCTGTGATCCAGTTTCCGCAAAGAATTTAGAAATAGAGCTTTTCACAAAATCTTCCTTATTCACTGGAAGTGAAAGTAAATCAACCATTTCGGTATTAACTAGCGATGGTTGCAAATCTAAGACAAACGCCATTCCGCCTGACATACCAGCAGCAAAATTTCGGCCAGTAGCCCCGAGCACAATTACCGATCCCCCAGTCATGTATTCACAACCATGATCGCCAACACCTTCAACGATTGCATGCGCGCCAGAATTGCGAACACAAAATCTTTCGCCCACCACTCCTGAAATCATGATCTCTCCTGATGTAGCTCCATATCCAATTACATTTCCTGCGATCACATTCTGATTTGATTTAAAGCTAGCTTTTTCATCTGGTCGAATTATCACTCGTCCACCAGATAATCCTTTTGCCACATAATCATTACTATCTCCATAAAGTCTTAATGTCAGGCCGGATGGAATAAAAGCACCGAATGATTGACCAGCTGAACCATGAAAAGTTATACCGATCGTATCTGCCGGTAGTCCTGCTCCTGCAAACTTTCTTGTTATTTCACTGCCAAGCATTGTGCCAACTGTTCGATTGACATTTCTTACTGGCATTTCTAACCGTACGTTCTTACCGTTTTCTAAAGCATCTTTTGATAACTTAATCAATTCATTATCTAACGCACCTGATAAGCCATGATCTTGCGTTGTTGTATTTTTGCGGTCACCATTACCTGTTGGTGCTTTCAAAATTGGAGAAAGATCTAATCCGCTAGCTTTCCAATGATCTGTTGCAGCTTTAGTATCGAGCATCTCTACTTGACCAATTGCATCCTCTAATTTTCTAAAGCCTAGCTGGGCAAGTAACTGCCGAACCTCTTCAGCTATATATTCAAAGAATGTTTCCACGAATTCAGGCTTACCAGTGAATTTCTTCCTTAGTTCAGGATTTTGTGTGGCCACTCCAACAGGACAGGTATCTAAATGACAAACTCGCATCATTACGCAACCAGAAACTATTAATGGCGCGGTGGCAAAACCAAACTCTTCAGCTCCTAGCAGGGCAGCTATTAAAACATCTCTACCAGTTTTCATTTGGCCATCTACTTGCACAACAATTCGATCCCTTAAACCATTAAGTAGCAGAGTTTGTTGGGTTTCAGCTAACCCTAATTCCCATGGAGCGCCAGCATGTTTTAGTGAAGTTAATGGTGAAGCGCCAGTTCCTCCATCATGACCAGAAATTAAAACCACATCAGCATGGGCTTTACTAACACCGGCCGCAACTGTGCCAACTCCAACCTCTGCTACCAACTTAACATGTATACGCGCCTGATTATTGGCATTCTTTAAATCATGAATTAGCTGCGCTAAATCTTCAATGGAGTAAATATCATGATGTGGCGGTGGTGAAATTAATCCAACCCCAGGAGTTGAGTAGCGAACTTTTGCAATCCATGGGTAAACCTTGTTGCCAGGTAATTGCCCACCTTCACCAGGTTTTGCCCCTTGAGCCATTTTGATTTGAATATCATCGGCATTAACTAGATACTCACTTGTAACGCCAAATCTTCCGCTTGCAACTTGCTTAATCGCAGAGCGTCGCAAGTCTCCATTGCTATCAGCTTTATTTCTATCTGGATCTTCACCACCTTCACCAGTATTTGATTTCCCACCAATTCGATTCATGGCAATTGCTAGCGTTTCATGAGCTTCCTGTGAAATAGAGCCATAAGACATAGCGCCAGTAGCAAACCTTTTAATAATCTCAGAGGCAGGTTCAACTTCATCAATTGGAATCGGCTTTCGCAAGTCAGATTTAAAATTAAACAATCCCCGCAAAGTCATCAATCTACGAGACTGATCATCCACTCTGTTTGTATATCTCTTGAAAACATCAAATCGCTTTGAACGTGTTGCATGCTGGAGAGTAAAAACAGTTTCCGGATCAAATAGGTGCGGTTCACCCTCTCTTCGCCATTGGTACTCACCACCTATTTGTAATTTCTTAGCTCCAGGAATCTCTCCCCCGGGCGGATATGCAATGTGATGACGCTTAATTGTTTCTTGCGCAATTATCTCAATACCAGCCCCACCTAAACGTGAGGTAGCGCCTACGAAGTATTCATCAACTACTTCAGATGACAAACCTATTGCTTCAAAAATCTGAGCTCCGGTATAGGAAGCAATTGTGGATACTCCCATTTTAGACATTACTTTTAATACACCTTTACCTAAAGATTTTATTAAATTCCTAACTGCCTTTTCTGGAGTAATCCCAGTAATAACTCCCTGTCTAACTAAGTCTTCGGCACTCTCCATCGCTAGGTAAGGATTAACAGCAGCTGCTCCAAAACCAATTAGAAGAGCAACATGGTGAACCTCTCTCACCTCACCACTTTCAACAACTAAGCCCACCTTGGTTCTAGTTTTTTCACGGATCAGATGATGGTGTACGGCGGAGGTAAGCAGTAGTGAAGGAATCGGTGCATTTTCAGCATCACCATCTCGATCTGATAAAACAATAATTCTTGCGCCTTCATTAATTGCTGAAGATACTTCTGATCTAATTTGCTCTAATCGGGCAACAAGTGATCTGCCACCGCCTGCAATTGCAAATAATCCTCGCACGACATGAGTTTCAAATCCTGGCTGATCACCATCTGCATTTACATTGATAATTTTTGCTAATTCATCATTGTCGATAACCGGAAATTGAAGGGAAATTTGCCGGCATGAGGATGGACCTGGATCTAAAAGATTATGTTCTGGTCCAATGGATCCGCCCAGTGAGGTTACTAATTCCTCTCTAATTGCATCCAATGGCGGATTAGTAACTTGGGCAAATAACTGAGCAAAATAGTCAAATAACAATCTTGGTTTTTCAGATAATGCCGCAATTGGCGTATCAGTTCCCATAGAACCTAGAGGTTCAGCGCCATTCTTAGCCATCGGAGTAATAATTAAACGCAACTCTTCTTCGGTATAACCAAATGCACGCTGGCGACGAACTACAGAAGAGTGCGGATAAACAATGTGCTCTCTGGAAGGTAAATCACTTAATCTAACCAATCCAGCATGCAGCCAGTCAGTGTATGGCTCAGCCGTTGCCAAAGTATCTTTAATTTCTTCATCTTCAATTATTCGACCTTCTTGTAGGTCAACTAAAAACATCTTGCCTGGTTGTAATCTTCCTTTTCGTACAATTGATTCTGGTTTAAAATCTAATACGCCAACTTCACTAGCTAATACCACTAGCCCATCATCTGTAACCCAAAATCTTGATGGACGTAAACCATTGCGATCTAATACAGCACCTATCTGATTACCGTCAGTAAATGTCACACAAGCCGGACCATCCCAGGGTTCCATCAGAGCGGAGTGAAAAGCGTAAAAATCTTTGCGAATCTGCGACATAGTTGCATGGTTTTCCCACGCTTCAGGAATCATCATCAACATTGCGTGCGGCAAGCTTCGACCACCTAAGTAAAGAAGCTCTAGTACTTCATCAAAGGATGCCGAATCACTGCCTGAGTTATTTACTATCGGAAACAACCTTTTTAAATCACCTGGGATTAAATCACTTTGCAATAAAGTTTCGCGTGCTCGCATCCAATTTCGATTTCCCTTTACAGTGTTTATCTCACCGTTATGAGCTATAAACCGATAAGGATGGGCTAATGGCCAAGAAGGAAATGTATTAGTTGAAAATCTTGAATGCACGAGCGCCATTGCCGAAACCACTAGTGGGTTTGAAAGATCTGGGAAAAACTCCTCGAGTTGGCCAGTAGTTAACATGCCCTTATAGACGATAGTTCTTGAAGAAAGGGATGCCACATAAATTGGCATGGTGTGTTCAACTCGCTTTCGCAGACAGAAAACCATCCGCTCCAATACAAGATCGCTCTCTTCTTTAAGGCCAGCGACAAATATCTGTTTAAAGGAAGGCATAACTGACAAAGCAGTTTTACCAATTGATTTTGAATTAATGGGAAGATCTCGCCAACCGATTATGCGCAAACCTTCTTCACTTGCAATTTGTGAGATTTGCTCTTGGTAATCTGATTTTCCTGCTTCAATGAAAAAAACACCGGTTGCGTAAAAACTAAAGTTTGGTAGCTTGAAATCAACGGCTGATCTATAAAATTCATCAGGAATCTGAATTAAGATTCCGGCTCCATCGCCACTGTCTGGTTCAGCACCAGATGCGCCTCTATGCTCTAAATTTCTTAAAGCAGTTAAAGCTTTGCTAACAATCTCATGACTTTTGGTTTTGTTTAAAGTAGCAACCATGGCGACGCCGCACGCATCATGCTCATTTGCAGGGTCATACAAACCCACTGCTCTTGGCACGCTTGAGAATTTAGATTGCAATTTAAAAGGCCGATCCCACTAAGGGTCAGGACGACAATGGCCCAACTTCAAAACAATTTACAAGGCAAATAGTATCAGGGTTATCAAACCCCAGTAAGGCCTACCAACCAACCAATTCCGGCAGTAATTGCAACGCCTAGGGCGCCACCAAGAAAAATCCTTACGATTGTTTTAAGAAGTGGAGATGCAGCAATCTTGGCTGAGATATATCCAGCTGCAACTAAACCAATTGCTGTAAAGAGAAGAATTGCACCCACTTGATTGGAGGTAGCGATCAATGCTCCAATTAGTGGCACCAATCCCCCAGCAGTGAATGCAATCGCTGAGGCAACACCAGCTTGTACTGGCCTAGCTCTTGTGTGATCAAAATGTCCAAGTTCATCACGAAGGTGTGCTTCAAGTGCATCCTTCTTATGCATTGATGTGACTACCTGTTTAGCTAACTCTTCTGTCAATCCTCGTTGAACATAAATATCAACTAACTCTTCAAATTCACCTTCAGGATCTATAGCTAATTGCTTGATTTCAATATCTCGATCTGATTTTTCAATATCATTCTGCGATTTAACTGAAACATATTCACCAACTGCCATAGACATCGAACCGGCTGCAATTCCGGCCAAACCGGCTGTTATCAAAAATTCACTTTTATTTGCAGCAGCAATTCCAATCATCAAACTCGCAGTTGAAACCAAGCCATCATTTGAACCAAGAACTGCCGCTCGAAGCCAGCCGGCACGATTTGCCCGGTGCTCAAGATTCCTCATTTGGACATCTTCTAAACCCATTGCTAAATACTAACTTGGTATGTGATTTTCCTTGGTATTGCCACGGCGCTTGTTTGCTATCAGGTACGCAGATGCGGTGACTAGCACTATTAAACTAACCCAAATATTCAGACGTAAACCTAGAATCAAGTTGGCTTCATCAATGCGCAAGCCTTCAATCCAGACTCTTCCTAATGTGTATCCGAGAATATAGAGAGTGAAAACATCTCCTTGATTTGAGGTAATTTTCTTTAGAAATCCCGGTAGCTTTATTAACAGCACCGCTACTACTAAACACCATAACAATTCATATAAAAAAGTTGGATGAAAAGTGGCATAACTTTCAAAACCATCGGGTCTATTAACTGGATCAATTTCTAAGCCCCAAGGTAGTTCTGTGGGTTTACCAAATACCTCTTGATTAAAGTAATTTCCAATTCTTCCAATTGCCTGCGCCAGGACAACGCCAGGTGCTAGAGAATCTAGAAGTTGGCGAAAATTTAAAGATGTTTTATGAGTTCTAAAATATAGATAAGCACCAACTGCGCCAAGTGAAATTGCGCCCCATATGCCTAATCCGCCTTCCCAAATACGAAGGGCATCAATTGGATTCCCGTTACTTCCAAAATATTGTGCTGGCGAAGTGATTACATGGTAAATACGTCCGCCAATAATTCCAAATGGCACTGCCCATATAGCAACCTCTGAAACATCATCTGGATTACCACCTAAGTTTGCATACCGCCTACGTCCGAGCCAAATTGCAGCTGCAATGCCCGTGATGATGCAAAGGGCGTAGAAGTGAATAGTTAATGGACCTACTGAAAATGAAGAGAGTGATGGACTAGGAAATAACTGCTTCATTTAAAGTTAAATGAATTTACTTAACGCCACCGGCAGCAAGTGCAGCTCTGAATTTGGCTTGATCTCCATACTCAGTGTCTCGATCTAGCTGTTTGCCATTTACAAAAATTGTCGGTGTACCGTTTACATCAGCCTTTGCTGAGGCTGCTGCGACATTGCTTGTCCACTTAATGTATTTGCCATCATTTACGCAGGTTTCAAAGGTACTGGAATTAATGCCAATTGATTTTCCAAGTTCAACAAGGTACTCACTTGACCATTTTCCAGTGTTTTCAGAATCTGATTGATTCTGGAATAGAGCTAAATTCATATCTACGAATTTACTTTCATCTGCTGCGCACGCTGCTGAGTTCGCGGCTAATATCGATTCTGGTCCAATGAATGTCATTGGGTGAAACACTACTTTTGCCTTTTTCTGAGCAATAACTTCATTCAGATATCCACCATTAATTATTTCAAACACTCGGCACGCTGGACATTGATAATCAACATACACATCAATTTTCGGAGTGCTCTCGGGATTAAGAACTATGCCATAACCATCAGCCTCTGAAACTGTGGCAGGAATTGCTGCGGTTGAATTTGAACGACTACTGATTAAGGAGAAAACAACTCCTACAACCACAATGAAGGAGATCATTACGATCACTAAATTGCGAGTTCCTTTATCTCCACCAGATGCAGTTGCCATTTTTTCTCCCTATTTATCCAATCCAAATTTACCTTTTGGAAAGTAGTAAAGGTAAATACCCAATGCCAGTAATCCTATATCCCTAATTATCTCAGACAAATACTTCGTATCTTCTGGATCTATTGCCCCGCCACCACCAAAACATCCACAGTCAATACTCAGCCCGCGAGCCCAAGCTTGTGCGATCGCGATAATGAAAGCCAGCATTGTGAACGCGCCAAGCAACCCTGAAATCGCAACAGCTGCCCCAACAATAAGAAGTAAACCAATTCCAATTTCAATCCACGGTAGGACATAACCAAGAAAATTAGCTAGACCAACCGGCAACATTTCATAAGCCCGTACCGCCATTGCTGATTTTTGTAGGTTCCCAATTTTTAATCCACCAGCGGCTAATAACACGCCACCTAAAATTAGTCGCGCTACCAATGTTAGCCATGGTTGATAAACATAAAACTTAGCTCGCATTTCTAACTCCTTCAGATAATGAGTGTGCAAGTTGTTTAACCTTTTTCAATCCATTCCTGCCAGAACCATGCTCTTGGATAATTTTAATAAAAGCAGATCCTACTATTACGCCATCTGCATACTGAGCCACTTCTTGTGCCTGAGCCTTTGTCGAAACACCAAGTCCAACAGCAACTGGTGTCTTGCTAACCTTTCGAATCCGTTCAACTAGCGATCTGGCATTTCCAGAAACCGCATCTCTAGTTCCAGTAACACCCATAAGACTTGCCGCATATATAAAGCCGGAACATTCAGCAGTTACATTGGCTAAACGTTGATCAGTTGTGCTGGGCGCAACTACGTAAATACGATTTATAGAATTATCTTTAGATTCATTTTGCCAATCCTGGGATTCCTCAATAGTTAAATCAGGTGTGATTACTCCACTGCCACCCATTTGAGCAACTTTTTTTGCAAAATTTGCAACACCATATTTTTCAATTGGACTCCAGTAACTCATGATTACCGATGGAGTTCCAAGTGCTGCTGTAGTTTGTAGTAAATCAAAAACTTCATCTACTCCTGCGCCATTTTTTATGGCTTCCTCTGATGCGGCTTGAATAACTGGTCCATCCATAACTGGATCTGAATAAGGAAAACCAATTTCAATCGCGTCCACACCACCATCGATCATAGCTTTTATGATTTTTGCTGAACTTTTCTGATCAGGATACCCAGCTGGTAAATAGCCAATTAGTGCTGCTCGTTTTTCTTGTTTTGTCTTTTCAAACAGTTTTTCAAGCGCAGTGCTCATTAGAGCGGTAAACCAAAGTACTCAGCCGCAGTTTGCACATCTTTATCCCCGCGCCCAGAAAGATTTATCAACAAAGTTGCATCCTTGCCCAATTCATTTCCAATTTCTAAAGCTCCCGCCAAGGCATGTGCAGTTTCAATTGCTGGGATTATTCCTTCTGATTTACAAAGTAATGAGAACGCATACATAGCCTGATCATCTGTAATGGATCTATATTCAGCGCGGCCAATATCATTTAGATAAGCATGTTCAGGTCCAACTCCTGGATAATCTAAACCAGCAGATATTGAATGTGACTCAATAGTTTGCCCATCTGAATCTTGTAAAACATATGACCGGGTTCCATGCAAAACACCTGGTTTGCCACCAGAAATAGTTGAGGCATGCATTCCAGTTTCTATACCTTTACCACCGGCCTCTAAGCCAATTAAGCGAACAGATGAATCCTCTATAAATGGGTGGAAGATTCCAATCGCATTTGATCCACCGCCAACACAAGCTAAAACTGCATCCGGTAACTTGCCAGTTAAATCTAGAACTTGTTGCCTAGCTTCAACTCCGATAATTCTTTGAAAATCTCTGACCATCGTTGGGAATGGATGAGGTCCGGCCACGGTGCCAAGCAAATAATGAGTTGTGGAAACATTTGTTACCCAATCACGCATTGCTTCATTAATTGCATCCTTTAAAGTTTTTGATCCTTGGGTTACCGGTACTACGGTGGCGCCTAATAATTTCATTCGTGCAACATTTAGAGCTTGTCGCTTTGTGTCAGCCTCGCCCATATAGACCACACACTCCAAACCAAACAATGCCGCAGCTGTTGCCGAGGCAACACCATGCTGGCCTGCCCCAGTTTCAGCAATGATTCTCTTCTTGCCCATTCGCTTTGTAAGTAGTGCTTGACCAAGAACATTGTTAATTTTGTGACTGCCAGTGTGATTTAAATCTTCTCGCTTTAAAAGAATTCTTGCACCACCTGCATGTTCTGAAAATCTTTTTGCATCAGTCAAAATACTTGGGCGACCACTATAAGTCTTGTGAAGTTCGGATAATTCACTTTGAAATTTTGGATCAGAAAGGGCTGATGTGTGCGCTGCTGATAATTCATCTAGTGCGGCAATTAAAGCCTCTGGAACAAAACGACCTCCATAGGGTCCAAAATGTCCAAGTACGGAAGAAGTTAAGTCATCCACTTTTTTGCCTGCACTCATGGTTGTAGTTTATTGGGTCTCTAGCGGTTTAGAAGTTCTTTTATCGTATGAACTGGATTACCTGCCCGCACCAAACTCTCCCCAACCAGGACTGCTTTTGCCCCTAATTGTTCAACTAATGCAACTTGCTGGCGATTACTAATACCCGACTCAGCAACTTTTAAGATCTGAGATGGCAATACTGGAAGAATAGTTTCAAAAGTTTTCTCACTTACTTCCAGAGTTTTCAAATTTCTAGAATTGACCCCAATTATTTTTGCACCTACATCTAAAGCTTTTTCAGCTTCATCCATGTTATGCACCTCAACTAATACATCCATCCCCAGTTCCGTGGAGAGTTGGTAAAAATCAATCAGTTGAGATTTTGAAAGTCCAGCAACTATAAGCAAAATTAAGTCAGCGCCTAGTATGCGAGATTCAATAACTTGAAATTCAGTAACAATAAAATCTTTGCGCAGTACAGGTAGATCAACGCTAGATCGGACGGAAACTAGATCAGCAATGCTTCCCTTGAAGCGACGCTCTTCAGTTAAAACACTAATTACATCCGCTCCTCCTTCTTGATACTTACCCGCTAATTCCTTCGGGTCAGCAATTTCAGCAAGATTGCCTTTGCTAGGGGAAGATCTTTTCACTTCGGCAATTAATCGCATTCCATCTTGATTCAGTGCCTTAAAGGCACCTCTTAATTTAGGAGCATTCTCTAACTGCTCCCTTAACTGGTTTATTGGAACAAATCGTTTTTCAACATCCTCCAAAACACCTTCAATTATTTGTGTCAACACGTTTGATTCACTCATTAGTTGGGTCAATACCTTCCGATAAGGAATTCCATTTATTTTTAGGTTTCATCTCATATTTTTTAGTGGCATCTTTTCTGCTTAATCGTATGATCAGAAATATTGCCAAGCTAATAATTAATAAGCTGCCAATGATTGAACCTCTCATTTGGACACTGCCATTGCATTTGCTGTGGCTACTGCGCCAAGCACAGCTGCTGCCTTATTAATACACTCTTGATTTTCAGATTCAGGATCAGAGTCAGCAACGATCCCAGCACCAGCTTGAACATAAGCTGTTCCATTTTTAATTACCGCAGTTCTGATTGCAATACAGGTGTCAATATTTCCAGTGAAATCTAAATATCCAATAGTTCCACCATATATACCTCGCCTGGTTGGTTCATTCTCTTCGATGATTTGCATAGCTCGAGGTTTCGGTGCTCCAGATAGTGTGCCGGCTGGAAATACTGCAAACAATGCTTCTATCGGTGCAAATGATTCTGCTAATTGCCCATTCACAGTTGAAACAATATGCATAACATGTGAGTATTTTTCAATCTGCATGAATTGCGTTACTTCAACAGATCCTGCTTTGCAAACACGACCTAAATCGTTTCTACCTAAATCCACTAGCATCAAGTGTTCTGCTCGCTCCTTTGGATCCTTAAGCAATTCATTTGCAATGCTTTCATCATCAGCCGGCGTCTTGCCCCTTGGCCTAGTTCCTGCAATTGGATGGATCACCACATCACTGCCGGTAACTTTAACCAATGCTTCTGGGCTTGATCCAACAATTGATAGGTCATCATTAAATCGGAATAGATACATGTAAGGACTTGGGTTTTGTTCCCGTAAAACACGATACAAATCAAATGGCTCTGAAAGATTAGGCATATTAAACCGCTGTGAAAGTACTACTTGAAACGCCTCTCCAGATTTAATCTCCTCTTTGATTACTTTCACCTTGTCGATATAACTTTGATCAGATGTGTTTCGCTCATAGACGGGGTTAACCCGTTTTTGTATTTCAACTAATTGAGCTGGCTTTACTTCAGATAAATCCATTTGCATCTTGTCTAGCCGCTGGATTGCTGTGTCATACGCTAAATCAACTCGCTCTGAACTGCCATCCCAATTAATAGCATTAGCAATTAATGTGATTACCCCTTCGTGATGATCAAAAACTGCCAAATCTGATGTCAACATCATGGCAATCTCAGGAATATCAATATCTTTCTTTGATTGATTAGTTAATTTCTCAAGCCGTCTAACGATTTCATATCCTAAATAGCCAACGAGGCCACCGGTTAGTGGTGGTAAGCCATCAATCTTTGGACTCTTTAGATGATTGGTAGCAATCCTTAATGCTTCCAGTGGATCTATTCCAGTTGGTGCACCAGCTGGCATCACGCCACTCCAAATTGCTGCGCCATTCGCTTCAGTTAAAGTTGCTTGGCTATTTACGCCAATAAATGAGTAGCGAGCCCATATGCCAGACTCCGCCGATTCAAGCAGAAATGTTCCGGGTCGGTGACTAGTTAATTTACTGTATATAGAAAGTGGAGTTTGATCTTTATCAATTATTTTTCGAGCTACAGGAATGACATTAAATTCGCGGGCGTACTCACGGAATTTCTCAATTGATAACAGCGCTTTTTCCACCTACCTATTCTGCCGTAATAAGCAATCACCTGGCGCCGCTTATTGGTAGCAGATTTCTAAAGCAGCTGTTAGGTCCAATCCACCTTCATAGAGCGCTTTGCCAACAATTACGCCCTCTAATCCCATCTGACGCAATTTAACTAAATCAGATAAATCTGACACTCCACCACTTGCAATAATTGCTGCTCCACTCTGAGCAGAGACCTTAGCCAGTAGATCAAAATTTGGGCCCATCATTTTTCCATCAGTTTTGTTATCGGTTACAACAAACCGTTTACATCCAGATTTATTCAACTCCTCAAGATGTTTCCAAAGATCTCCAACAACGATTCCACTGCCCCGAGCGATTAAACGCTCATCAACTACATCAAGGGAAACACAAACTCTATCTGGGTATAGATTAAGGGTTTCCTTCACCCAATCCATATCAGTTAACGCACCCGTTGATAAATTAATCCATTTTGCTTTTGTTTCAAGAGCGTTGCTCAATGAAGCCTGATTGATAATTCCGCCAGATAATTGAATCTCCACGTCATTGGCTGTAGTTAAATTCTTTATTAAATCAGAATTATCACCAGTTGAATAAGCCGCATCTAAGTCCACTAGATGAATCCATTTTGTTCCCTTTGAAACAAAGTAATCGATAACTTGCTGTGGTGTGCCAGAAATATTTGAAGTGCTCAAATTCTTAGATTGAATAACCTGTCCAGATGCAATGTCTATTGCTGGCAATAACTGAAGTTGCTTCATTTTGGATTAAACAACTAAGCAGTCTGGGCCAAGTACAGTTTTAAGATCAGCACTTAAGCCCGGTGAGGAAGTAACCTTCAAAGCTTCATCAAGTTTTAAGATTGTCTTTTTCTCGCCATCGATAAGTCTTAAGTGAACCTCTCTGGCACCGGGGTGAGATTTTAATATTTCACTCATGCGATCAATAACCGGTGGTGTGCATCTGGATGCAGCCATAGAAATTATCAATGGGCCAGTTGGTACTTGCTTTAAATCTGGCAATGTTAAATCTAGAGCAGAAATCCTTGGTTGTTCCTCGCGCTTATCTACACGTCCACGAATTGCAACAATTCGATCTTCGACCAGATTTACACCATGAGTTGCATAAGAATTTGAGAAGAATAGAACATCCACCGCACCCTCTAAATCTTCAACAGTAACAATTGCCCAAGGAGTTCCCTGCTTTGAAACCTTTCGTTGAATCTGAGTGATTAAGCCACCAATACTTATTATTTGATCATGAGCAACTTCTGAAAGCTGGCTAATTGAAAAATCTGCCACCGATTTAAGAATGTGCTCAACACCTAGGAGTGGATGATCGGATACATAGAGCCCAAGCATTTCTCGCTCATAACCCAGGAGCATCATTTTTTCCCACTCGCTATTTGGAATATCTAAATCAACGCCGCTAACTGAAGATGTTGTATTTGCAGAACCAAATAGATCAAATTGCCCAATCGCCTCTGCCCTCTTCGCTTCACCAACTGCATCTAGTGCTTCTAAATAAACCATCATCAATCCACGACGAGTGTGACCAAGTGAATCAAAAGCTCCAGCCTTTATGAGGGATTCAATAGTTTTCTTGTTGCAAACATGTGAATCCACCTTGGCTAGAAACTCACCAAAACTTACATACTTACCCTTAATTTTTCGATTTTCAATAATTGAAGCCACAACGTTTTCACCAACATTTCGAATTGCTGTTAAGCCAAAGCGAATATCTTTTCCAATAGGTGTGTAGCCAGAATCAGACTCATTAACATCTGGAGGTAAAACTTTAATACCCATGCGCCTGCATTCATTTAAATACAAGGCGCTCTTATCTTTATCATCTCTAACACTTGTTAGAAGTGCTGCCATGTATTCAGCTGGATAATTTGCCTTTAGGTAGGCAGTCCAAAATGAGAGCAAACCATAACCCGCGCTATGAGCTCTATTAAATGCATAATCAGAGAAAGGAATCAGTGTTTGCCAGAGTTTTTCAGTTGCATCCTCAGAGAAACCATTTGATTTCATACCTTCTTCAAAATGAACTCTTTCCTTATCCAAAATCTTTTTATCTTTTTTACCCATCGCTTTTCTTAACAAATCCGCGCGACCAAGAGTGAAACCAGCAACTTTTCGGGCAATCGCTAATACCTGCTCCTGATAAACAATTAAACCGTAAGTATCTTTTAGGATCTCATTTAATGGCTTATCTAATTCAGGGTGAATAGCCACCGGAGCCTTTCGGCCATTCTTGTAATCGGCATATTTGTTATGTGAATCCTCACCCATTGGACCCGGTCGATAAAGCGCAATAACAGCTGCAATATCTTCAAAACTATCCGGAGCCATAGATCTAAGGAGTGATCTAATTGGTGCGCTATCTAGCTGAAATACTCCAAGGGTGTCACCTCGAGAAAGTAATTCAAAAGTTTTCTGATCTTTTAATGGCAAGGTTTCCAAAACAATGGTCTTACCTAAATTCTTTTCAATATTTATCAAGCAATCATCTAGAACTGAAAGGTTTCGCAGACCTAAAAAATCCATTTTCAATAAGCCAGTTGCTTCACAAGCACCCATATCAAACTGGGTAATGATTGCCCCATCTGCCTCACGACGGTGAATTGGAATTACATCGAGTAAAGGCTCCTTACTTAAAATAACTCCAGCTGCATGCACTCCCCATTGTCGCTTTAAGCCTTCAATGCCAAGGGCAGTATCAACAATTCTTTTTGAGTCAGGATCTGCTTCATACAGATTTCTAAACTCACTGGCTTCGCCATATCGGTCATTATCCATATCAAAAATTCCACTAAGTGAAATATCTTTACCCATGACTGATGGCGGAAGTGATTTAGTTAATCGCTCACCGAGTGCGTAGGGATAACCTAAAACTCGAGTTGAGTCCTTGATTGCTTGTTTAGATTTAATAGTGCCATAGGTAATGATTTGTGCGACTCGATCATCACCATATTGAGCTGTGGCGTAAGCGATCATCTCTGATCGTCTTCTTTCATCAAAATCTAAGTCAATATCTGGCATGGAGATTCGCTCTGGATTTAAGAATCGCTCAAAGAGTAAGCCAAACTTAATTGGATCAAGACCGGTTATACCTAGCGAGTATGAAACAAGTGAACCTGCAGCCGAGCCTCTACCTGGACCAACTCGGATTCCAACTTGGCGCGCATGATTACAAAGATCTGCCACCACTAAGAAGTAACCTGGAAAACCCATCTTTATCATTACATCTAATTCAAAATTAAGTCTTTCCTGGTACTCAGGTGGAATCTGATCATTCATTTTGGCAGCTAAACCTTGATTAGATTGTTTTATCAACCAGCTATCTTCACTTTCACCTGCTGGAACTGGAAAACGTGGCAGAAGATTCTCACCTTCTCGCATAGTTATCTCACACCGCTCAGCAATTAATAAGGTGTTATCACAGGCTCCTGGCAAATCTTTAAATAACTGGCGCATTTGTTGCGCACTCTTTAGATAAAATTCAGAGTTATCAAACTTGAATCGCTTTGGATCTGCCAGGGTTGAACCTGACTGAATACAAAGCATCACTTCATGAGCCGCTGCATCTTTATGATGGGTATAGTGCAAATCATTAGTAGCTAGTAATGGCAGATTTAATTCTTTACCCAGCTTTAACAAATCTGTTAGAACTCGTTTTTCAATATCAATTGAGTGATCCATTACCTCTAAGAAGTAGTTATCAGCTCCAAAAATATCTCGCATCCGTGAGGCAGCAGCTACCGCTTCCTTGTAGCCACCCATGCGCAAGCGAGTTTGAATCTCCCCGCCTGGACAGCCAGTGGTGGCGATGATTCCTTTTGAGTATTTCGCTAGCAACTCTTGATCCATTCTTGGTTTGTAATAAAAACCTTCTAAGGATGCAAGGGATGAGAGTTTAAATAGATTTGATAATCCCTGATTATTTTCGGCCAGCAAAGTCATGTGAGTGTAAGCACCGCCGCCAGAAACATCATCTTCACCGCCTTCTGCCCACTTAACTCTGCGCTTATCAAATCTGGATTCAGGTGCTACATATGCTTCAATGCCAATGATTGGTTTAACGCCAGCTGCTTTTGCTAATTTGTTAAATTCAAATGCACCAAAAACATTTCCATGATCAGTCATTGCAATCGCTGGCATATTTTGATTAGCAACTTCAGCAACTAATTCAGATATTTTGGCTGCCCCATCCAGCATTGAGTACTCGGTGTGCACATGAAGGTGCACAAAATTCTCCGAGTTTTTTGGGATTCCGGCTGAGATTGGCATGGGTGGCGAGATTACTACTGCGCGATATATCTAGCGGGAAATATCTGAAAGTACCTCTAATGAGCGTGTCAGGTCCGCTGGGTACTCTGCATTAAAGGATAAACGTTCACCACTTGCTGGGTGATCAAAAGCGAGCTGCTTTGCATGCAGCCAAGGTCTGGTGATGCCAAGGCGTGTGGCTAGGGCGGGATCTGATCCATAGGTTAAATCGCCAACTAATGGATGATGAAGTGCTGAAAAGTGAACTCGTATTTGATGAGTCCTGCCAGTTTCAAGTTCAATCTCTAGCAAAGTTACCGCTGGAAAAACCTCTAATGTTTTGTAGTGAGTAATACTTGGTTTGCCATTTGCGACAACAGCAAATCGATAATCCTCTCTTGGGTGCCTATCAATTGGTGCATCAATTGTGCCAACTGTTGGATCCATATGACCTTGCGCTAATGCATGGTAAACCTTTGACACTGTGCGATCTCTAAACTGATCCTTCAACTTTGAATAAGCAACCTCATTTTTTGCAACTACCATTAAACCTGAAGTTCCAACATCTAATCTATGCACAACACCTTGTCGCTCAGCAGCTCCTGAAGTTGCCAATTGGTAACCAGCTGCAAATATGGCGCCAACTACAGTGGCTCCTTGCCAGCCAGGACTTGGATGAGCGGCAATTCCAACAGGTTTATCAATCACTATTAAAAACTCATCATCATAAACAACTTTTAAACCATCAATTGGCGTGGCAACTAATTTGGCTTCACCCTTTGCGGCCGGCAGCAAAATCTCTAGTTGATCACCAGTTGCCACTCGATCTGATTTACCAACTGCTTTTCCATCCTTGGAAATCTCTCCATGCTCAATTAATCCAACAATTACATTGCGAGAGAGCCCTAATAATCTAGATAGCGCTGCATCCACTCTCTCTTGATTTAATCCTTCTGGAATAGAGAGATTCCTAATTTCACGTTCACTCATGAATCATCTCGATTCTTGCTAAATGGCACATTCTTCCAACTTAAATATGAAACTACAAAAGCTGCGCTAACTACTGCCATATCTGCAACATTAAAAACTGGCCAGTTCGGAAGTTGAATCCAATCAACTACTTCTCCTTGTAACGCACCTGGTGGTCTAAATATTCGATCTGATAAATTTCCAAATATTCCACCGAGTGCAAGACCTAGGGCGAACGCCCATCGCTTGGAGGTTACTTTTCTTCCATAATAAAAAATCGCTGCCGAAACTATGATTGCAAAGGAGGATAAAAATATCGTGCCACTAGAGGCAAGGCTAAAAGCTGCACCTGAATTAAAAGTTAACCGAAGCTGCAGGAAGGTTCCAAGGATTTGTTTTGGCTGCGTAGTTAGGTAATTTAGAGCTAAAGTTTTAGTTGAATAATCTAAGGCAAAAACTATTAGAGCGGTTACCGCTAACCACTTTCGCTGAATTAAGTTCAGCGTCGTTCCTCCTTTTGCTTACAAACCATACAAAGAGTTGCGCGTGGGAAAACTTGCAATCTAGCTTTACCAACAAAGTTTCCACATTCTTCACACTTGCCGTAAGTTTTACTTTCAATTCTCTCTAAAGCTCGCTCGGTTTGTTGCACCATATCTCTGGCGTTGTAAACCAAAGACATCTCATGTTCGCGTTCAAAGGTTTTCGCACCAGCATCTGCTTGGTCATCGCCAGCTCCAACACCTGCTGCTTCAACTAAATCTTCCATTTCAGCCTCTGCGATTTCTAACTCTTTCTTTAAGCGAATCAAATCTTTTGATAGTTCAGCTTTTATGCTCTTTAGTTCGGCGGCGTTCCAAGCATTTTCACCTGAGTTAACAATTAAAGGCGCTGGTGCGCTTTTAATCGGCTTAAGCGCAGCAGCTTTCTTGGACTTAAGAACTGGCTTAGGCGGTGGCAACATCACCAATCTACGTTCTTCTACGATTGGTTGTGCATTTGCATTTGGCATCGTTGACGTTACTGAAATTGTGGTTGAAGAACCAGATGTTGAAGTTTGTAATTTTGCTGGAAAGGGTTTTCCCGGCGCTTTTTTGAAGCTAGGTTTTTTGGCTAGTGATGGCTTAACAATATTTGGTGAGCGTTTGGCAATCTTTTTTGCAGCTTTCTTAGGTGCAGGCTTTTTAGCCACTACCTTTTTAGCCACTTTTTTAGCAGGCTTTTTTGCTGCTGATTTTGAATTTTTCTTTGATGATTTCTTAAACAACTTCTTGATAGCCACATTACCCCCTGAAGGGGGAAAGGTTATGGCTTGGCTCAACTAATTACCAACCGCCACCCCCGTAGGGAAAAATGAGAGGAAGAATTGGATTGTTCCCGCGTTAGAATGCGGGGTGGATATGAATAAGAAGCGCAAGATTAATAGCTTACCTGCGCAAATTGATCTGCCTGCAATGGAAATGGGAATTCTAGATTTTTGGACTCAAAATCAGGTTTTTGAAAAATCAGTTGAAAATAGAAATGGTGCAGCTCGGTGGAGTTTTTATGAAGGCCCACCAACTGCAAATGGTAAGCCGGGTACACACCATATTGAGGCGCGAGTATTTAAGGATTTGTTTCCCCGTTTTCAAACAATGAAAGGCAAGCAAGTAATTCGCAAAGCTGGTTGGGATTGCCATGGTTTGCCAGTTGAGATTGCTGTTGAAAAAGAGTTGGGCTTCACAGGTAAAGCAGATATTGAAAAATTCGGCGTGGCAGCCTTTAATGAAAAATGCAAAGAGTCAGTGCAGCGACATGTTGATGAGTTTACGGACATGACAAAACGAATGGGCTTTTGGGTTGATTTCGATGAAGCGTATTGGACTATGTCGCCAGAATATATCGAGAGTGTTTGGTGGTCGCTTCAACAAATTTGGAACAAAGGGTTATTGGTTCAAGATCATCGGGTTGCGCCGTACTGCCCAAGATGTGGAACTGGATTATCAGATCATGAATTAGCCCAAGGATATGAAACTATTAAAGACCCATCAGTTTTTGTTCGCTTTCCAGTAACTTCGGGAAAATTAGCCGAACTGAAAGCAAGCCTGTTGGTTTGGACTACAACACCTTGGACATTGGTATCAAATACAGCAGTAGCTGTTAACCCAAAGGTTGAGTACCAAGTAGTTGAAATTACTGTTGATGAAAAGACCGAACGGTTAGTTGTGGCGGCAGATTTGGCCTCCGTGTTAGGTGAAGATAGAAAAGTAATTGCCACCTTCATTGGTAAGGATCTTGAACATACGAAATACTCCCGGCCCTTTGATTTTGTCGAAATCAATGACTCTCATTTTGTGGTTCTAGCCGATTACGTGACAGTTGAAGATGGCACCGGTTTAGTTCACCAATCTCCAGCTTTTGGAGCAGATGACCTAGAAGTTTGTCGCAAATACAACCTGCCGGTTGTAAATCCAGTTAACCCGGATGGCCATTTTCAAAAAGAGGTGCCATTAATTGGCGGTGTATTTTTCAAAGATGCTGATAAAGCTCTGATTAAGGATTTGAAATCTCGTGGCTTAATGTTTAAAAGTTTACAGTTTGAGCACTCCTACCCTCATTGCTGGAGATGTCACACAGCTTTGATGTATTACGCACAACCTTCTTGGTATGTAAAAACCACTGCAATTAAAGAAGATCTTCTACGAGAGAACTCAAAAACTAATTGGCATCCAGAAACGATTAAAACTGGCAGATTTGGCGATTGGTTGAATAACAATATTGATTGGGCGGTATCGCGTAATCGTTACTGGGGCACACCTTTACCAATTTGGAGATGTGAAAATAAGCATGAAATCTGTGTAGGTTCCCTTGCCGAGCTTGGAAAATTAGCAGGTCAAGAGTTAAGCAAATTAGATCCGCATCGTCCCTTTGTAGATGACATTAAATTCAAGTGTGATAAATGTTCTGAAACCATGCAAAGAATTCCCGAGGTAATTGATTGCTGGTATGACTCAGGTGCAATGCCATTTGCCCAATGGGGTTACCCACGCCAATCTGGATCGGTTGAGAAGTTCAACGCCACCTACCCTGCGGATTTTATTTGCGAAGCCATTGATCAAACTAGAGGTTGGTTCTACACATTAATGACAATTGGCACTTTAGTTTTTGATAAATCTTCATATAAAACTGTTCTTTGTTTAGGACATATCTTGGATAAAGATGGTCGAAAGATGAGTAAGCACCTTGGAAATGTGCTTGAACCTATGCCATTAATGAATCAGCATGGCGCTGATGCTGTGCGCTGGTACATGCTGGCTGCTGGATCACCTTGGAGTGCTCGTCGGGTAGGACATGATGCAATCTCTGATGTAGTTCGTAAAACTCTGCTTACCTACTGGAACACAATCTCCTTCTTCACTCTCTATGCCAATGCTGCAGATTTTGAAGTTTCAAAAGTTTCAGCTGATTTAACTTTGATGGATAAGTGGATCCTCTCCGAACTAAACAAATTAATTGTTGGCGTAGATAAAGCACTTGAAAATTTTGATTCACAAGAGGCTGGTCAACTTCTGGCAGCCTTTATCGATGATCTTTCCAACTGGTATGTGCGCAGATCACGCCGCCGCTTTTGGGATGGCGATGAAGTTGCCCTAAACACTCTTTATTTTTGCTTAAAGAATCTGACTCTCCTGCTGGCTCCAATGGTGCCATTTATTGCCGAACATGTTTGGCAATCTTTGATTAAAGTTGCTGAAGCTGACCAGGTTGAATCTGTGCATTTGGCTGATTTTCCAGAAGCTAATAAAAAGATGATCGATGAGAATCTTTCAACCTCTGTTGCGCTATCAAGGCGCTTAGTTGAGTTGGGAAGATCTGCCAGAGCAGAATCTGGGGTAAAGATTCGTCAACCACTTTCCAGAGCACTTGTTTCAGCTCCTGGTTGGGCAAAGATTTCTGAGGAAATTAAGACTCATATCGCCGAAGAATTAAATATCCTCAAATTAGATGGCATTCATGTCGCCGAAGCAGATTTAGTAGATGTATCAGTCAAGGCTAACTTTAGAACTCTTGGCACGAAATTTGGTGCTGATGTTCAAATAATAGCTAAGGCAATCACCTCAGCTAATCACACAGAAATGGTTAAACACCTGCGCGAGAATAAATCCTTTAAATTATCGGTGGACCTAACAAATGGTTCAAAGTCTGCTGAGATTGATATTGATGATTTGGTTGTAACTGAAACACCTCGAACTGGTTGGTCGGTTGCATCTCATGCCGGTGAAAGCTTGGCTTTAGATTTGGCATTAACCCCTGAGCTAATTCAATCAGGACTAGTGCGTGAGGTAATTAGAGCAATCCAAGAGGAGCGCAAAAAGATTGGCTTAGATGTAAGTGATCGAATTAGTGTTAATTGGAACGCTCCTGACCAGGTTGCATCCGCAATCACCTCAGCTGTTGCTGAAATTAGCGCAGAGGTTTTGGCTACCAATTTGGTGCAAGATAAAGGTCAAAGCAGTGATGGCAACGAGCTTGGACTTTGGTTAAATCTAGTAAAGAACTAAAGAATTATTACTAAACGCATCAGTAACTGAACTACGAAAAACACAACGATAAAAGAAAGATCCAGTGAAATACCGCCTAACCGTAGCGGTGGCACAAATTGCCTTACAAAACTAAGTGGTCGATCCGTAACTGAATAAATCAATTCTGCAATCCCTAGAAATATTCCACGGGGACGAAAATTTGGTGAAAAAATCCGAATGTAATCAAGAATTAATCGACCAATTAGAGCAATTAAGAATAAATTGAGTAACCAATAAACAAGGCTAAGAATGAAACTCATTAGAAGAAAGCTAAATCAGCTTTGGTTAAAGAAACTTGCTTGTGCTGCTGATGTTTTATCTTCAACACTTACTGAAACATTTGGAGGGGTTAGTAGAAATACTTTTGGAGTAACTCTTTCAATGCTGCCATGGTGACCAAAAACTAAACCAGATGCGAAATCAACTAAGCGTTTGCGCTCACTCTCTTCCATGTCACTCAAATTCATAATGACTGGCTTGCCCTCACGGTAATGCTCACCGATTAGACGTGCTTCGCTGTAGGTGCGAGGTGTTAACGAAATAATATGATCCATAATTTTTGATGACTCAACATGTGGCATCAATTCAACATTTGATTTTGCCATTGGCTTGCTATTTGCACGCACTAATCTGGGTGCTCGCTCAGTTAACTGATTTGTTCCGTGGTCTAACTCTTCCTCATCCATGAGTCCGAGGTATCCAGCAACTCGCTTAAATGCACTAGCCATGGCATAAATCTATTTGATGGGGGGTCTAATACCGAGGATTGAACTGCCAATTCGTAGATGTGTCGCACCATAAGAAATAGCCATTTCATAATCCCCACTCATGCCAGAGGAGAGAAAAACTGCATCTTTGAACTGGCTTAAAAAGCTTGCTTGAATTTGCTGCAATCTTGCAAATGCTGGCTCAACCGCTTGATCCACCGGCCCAACCGCCATCAAACCTAGAATCTTTATATTTGCAAGTGATGAAATCTGATTTGCTAACTCAGTCAATTTTGCTGGATCTACCCCTCCCCTAGATTCAGGCGGTTGATCCAATGAAACCTGAATAAAAATCTGCATTGGTTTTGGATTTGGCTGCTCTGAGATTATTTGGGCATATTTAAATTGATCAACAGAGTGAATAACTGAGGCCCAACTGCATATTGATTTTAACTTATTGCTCTGAATTCCTCCTTGAAAATGCCAGTTGATATCTTGCGGAAGTTCCTTGGCTTTAACACTTGCTTCCTGATCTCTATTTTCACCAAACTCCCGTAAACCTAAGGAGTAGAGGATTTCTAAATCTGAAATGGGAAAGGTTTTGGTTACAGCAATTAAATTGATGTCACTGGAATCTCGACCGCTTTTTTTAGCCGCTGCTGCGATTTTTTCCCTTACCTGATTTAGGTTTTCCTCAATTTCCTGCTTTCGGCTCATAGACTTATCACTCCAACCTGTCTACCACCCTCGCCATGGGCACGGTATGAGAAGTAATCAGTGTTCTCTTTGGTACATAAATTAACATTTGAAAGCTTAACTTCAGGTAACTGGGAAACTAATCCGGCATATAGATCAAGGTGATTTTGCTTCTTAAAAGTTGCAGGGTAGGCAGCTGTTACTTCAGCAAAAATATCTGCGCCCACCTCATAACATTTACCGCAAATATGCGGCCCAACAACACCTGTTATATCTTTTGCTCCAAGTTTTTTCATCTCGGCCACAGCATTAACTGCAACCTGATTCATTAATCCTTTTCGCCCCACATGAACTGCGGCAATTACATTAGTTGAATACAAAAGCAGTGGCAGGCAGTCAGCCACTCGGACCACTAACGCAATCTCTTTATTATTGCTAACAATTGCATCAGCAACGGGTGCTGATATTGATTGTTCAATAACAGAAACTTGATTGCCGTGATCTTGGGTCATTATTTGAATTGGTTTAGCAAGTAGCTTGGATAATCTTTCAATATTGCCACTTGATACTGGATCCGCCAGGGAACCAAATTGTCTAGCAGTAAAGAGCAGTCGAGCCATTATGGCTACTACCGCATGAAATCAGGGATATCGATCTCATCTTCTGCAACTAGGTCTTCAAAGGTAATTCGCTTACGTGGACGATCTGAATCACCAACATTTAAATCAAGTGCGACTGCAAGTGGATCATTAGCAGCTATTGGATCTGCTTCACCACTAATAGTGGCTGCATCAATTACAGGCATCACCATACGCTTTGGTTGTCCACCGTCAAAGCCAGCAGCAATCACAGTTACACGTACCTCGTCCCCTAACGCATCATCAATTACAGTTCCATAAATTATGTTTGCATCTGGATGAGCAGATTTTGCTACTAGTTCAGCAGCTTCTGAAATTTCAAATAAACCAAGATCTGATCCACCAGCAATTGAAAGCAGTACGCCATGCGCGCCATCAATTGATGCTTCAAGAAGTGGGCTAGAGATTGCAAGTTCGGCAGCTCTGATTGATCTTGCTTCACCTCGAGCTGATCCAATTCCCATCAATGCAGAACCTGCGCCAGCCATAACGCTTTTAACATCAGCAAAATCTAGATTTATCAATCCAGGAGTTGTAATCAAATCTGTAATTCCTTGAACGCCAGATAACAGAACTTGATCAGCTGTCTTAAATGCTTCCAAGGCTGAGATAGATCTATCTGAAATTGCAAGCAAACGATCATTTGGAATTACAATCAAAGTATCAACTTCACTTCTCAAATTTTCAATACCCTCTTCAGCTTGTGCTGTTCTACGCTTTCCTTCAAAAGTAAATGGCTTTGTAACTACACCAACTGTTAGCGCGCCTAAATCTTTTGCAACCTTTGCAACTATCGGAGCGCCACCTGTTCCAGTGCCGCCACCTTCACCAGCGGTGACAAAAACCATGTCCGCGCCACGTAATACTTCTTCAATTTCATCAATGTGATCAAGTGCGGCTTGACGACCAATCTCTGGCGCAGCACCTGCACCTAATCCTCTAGTTAATTTTCTACCAATATCTAATTTCACATCTGCATCCGACATTAACAATGCTTGAGCATCTGTATTGATTGCAATAAATTCAACACCTTTTAAACCGACATCAATCATTCGGTTAACAGCGTTTACGCCGCCGCCGCCGATACCAACAACTTTGATAACAGCTAAATAGTTTTGCGGTGTTGCCACTTTTTTCCTCTTCCCTAGCACTAAATCTCAAGTTGAGAGTTAAAGTTATGCTTTTCTGATTACGCAAAACTAGGCACTAGTGGCAAGGCAATCAAACACCGACACGATTTTTAATGCATTAAATATTTGCCAATAATTCATTGAAAATATCTGAAATTTAAACTCTAAAAAAGCCCCTTAAAAATCAATGTTTTATTTAACTATTGGAGCTTTGGGCTCTGATAAATCAACCTGCTTTATCCCCTTATTTTCAGGCAATTTCAGAAGTGCCTGCAGAACTGAAAACTTTTGATCTATCTGATCAATACTGCCCCAATTAATTCGGACCGCTTGGCTATTGATTCTGGTACTCATCAAGATATACCCGGCCTTTGTAACAGAGATTTGGTCCAGATCACTAACTAGATAACTCAGCTCTGCTGGGATTTGTTTTAAAAGCAAGGCCACATCAACCAGATCTTTTCTACTATCACCGGCAGTTGAAACTAATGGCAGTAATTCTTGCCCCTTTAATTGCTTATTAGAGGTTGGGTTGAAAATTGAACCGTCGCTATCGAAATTAACCATTGAATTGCTCTCAGTTAATGCCTTCGCAACTGCAACCCGTTCAACAACTTGAATTTCTATCTTTTTTGAAAGCCAATTTCGAGATGCCTGAGCTGAGGCTATCCAATCTAAATCACTTAGAACTCTTTTCACTGACCGGATCTCAACTCGAGCTAATTTCTGACCAACTACTGGTTCAACATCTTTACTTTTTAGCTCATTTAAAATTACTGATGTTGATTCTGTGCCCTTAATTTCCACCTCTTCAACCGTCAAGAGTGATGACCATCCAAGTAGGTAGGAAGCGAAAGAGATCGAGCTAATAAGCAGTATTGAGAATAAAAGGCGTTTAAATCTTTTGGATATCTTGTATGACATTGACTGAATTAACGAGATGCCAGCGCTTGTAAAATTGGTTCCCCTAGTGAACTCACATCCCCGGCTCCTAAAGTGATAATCACATCCCCACTTTTAGCCATGGCTACTACATCAGAAACCACTTGCAGCATCGAAGGTTCAAATTTAACTTGCTGAGTACTCATATTCTTTGCAATTAATAAAGAAGAAATTCCCGGTAATGGTTTTTCACTAGCTGCGTAGACCTCTAGTAGGTAAGTGAAATCTGCCAAAGAGAGAGCTTGTGAGAATTGATTGGCGAAAGCCGCTGTCCTTGAATAACGATGTGGTTGAAAAA
Organism: Candidatus Nanopelagicus limnes; assembly: GCF_002287885.2. Lineage (GTDB taxonomy): Bacteria > Actinomycetota > Actinomycetes > Nanopelagicales > Nanopelagicaceae > Nanopelagicus > Nanopelagicus limnae. Next base: position 522,537 of record NZ_CP016768.2, on the reverse strand, counting down.
TCACTAATACTCGCCCAGCTTGGGCTAAATTTTTTGCAGCTTTTAAAGTAACTATTAGTTCTGTTGGATGATGGCCATAATCATCAATTACCTTTATGCCAGAAACCTCACCCTTTAGTTCAAATCGTCGCTTAGTTCCGGTAAAGGTGCCTAGACCAGCTACCACCTTTTCCTCTGCCACTCCTAAAGCACTAGCTGAAGCAAATGCTGCCAATGCGTTAAGCACATTATGTTCACCAGCTACGGCCAACTTTAGCTCCCCTATTTTCCTGCCAGTACTTGAGATGCTTGCAGTTGAAGTTGTTGGGGCTAAGTGAATTTTGTCGATTCTAAAATCATTTTTTTCACCCTTGCCATAAAGGTGAATTTTTAGATCTTTTCGTTTAATCCGTTTCAACAAGTTATGAACTCCGTCATCATCTCCACAAGCAACAAGAAATCCATTAGGTTTTATAGAGTCAACAAACTGCTCAAAGACTACAAAAACCTCATCTTCATTTGCAAAATGATCGACATGATCTAATTCAATGTTGGTGATAATTGCACCTGTGGGTTTATATGCTAAAAATGAACCATCGGATTCATCTGCTTCAGCGACAAATATCGAACCACTGCCACTATGGGCATTTGTACCTGCAGTGTTTATCGTTCCGCCAATTGCAAATGAAGGATCCATACCCGCTGATTGCAGTGCGACTGTAAGCATTGCAGTTGTTGTAGTTTTGCCATGCGTACCAGCAACTGCAACTGATGTGGAATCTGACATCAGCCAAGCCAAGGCGATTGCACGTGCAGCTATTGGGACTCCCTTATTTTTTGCAGCCATCAATTCCGGATTCTTCTCGCCAATCGCAGAAGAGATGATTACAAGATCGGCATCACCCAAATTTTTTGCATCATGACCAATCTCAATTTTTGCGCCCAGTGCTTTAAGAGAGGTGAGCATTGGTGAATCATTTTTATCCGAACCTGATATAGAAAATCCCTTTGCCAGCATGATGCGAGCAATCCCACTCATACCCGCACCACCCACGCCAATAAAATGAATCTTTAGTTTAGAAAGATCCGCTAATGAGTAATTCAATGCGATACTCATTTCCTGCTACCTATTTTTTCAATTATTGCTTTGCCTATCACTTCACTGGCCGAAAACTCACCCCAATTAGTTGGACGATAATTACTTGCTTTGCGCCAAATTTCACTCCAATTACTTATTAACCATCCGGAATTGAACTTATCGTCGGCAACTACTTCAGCAGCTCCTACTGCTTGTAGATCTGAAGCGTTAGCAGATTGCTCACCATTGCCGATTGGAAGCGGTATAAGAATTGCAAATTTTCCAACTGCAGCAAGCTCTGCGCAAGTTAACGCACCACTTCTAGCAATCACTAAATCAGCTGCATGATAGGCAGATGACATGTCTTCAATATATGAAAGTGGAAGATAGTTCTCAGTTGAAGTTGGCAGTGCATTACTGCGTCCTACCGAATGAACTACCTGCACATTTCGCTCAGTAAAGGCAGAAAGAGATTGCATGATTGCTTCATTTATATGTCTTGAGCCTTGGGATCCCCCAAAAACTAAAATTGTTGGTTTTTCCTTAGAAAGTTGCCATTTATCTAATTGGTCATTTTTAATCTTTTGGGATTCAACAGACGATAACTTGGATGAAGCAATAATTTCAGCCCTAATTGGCATTCCTGATAATTTAGCATTTCGCCATTTACCTAACTTTAGTTTGGTTCTTGAGAAGGCTATGAAAATTTCTGATGCAAATGCTGCGCCCAACCGATTAGCCCAACCAGGAATGGCATTTGCTTCATGAATAAAAATTGGTTTACGCAATATTGCCGCTGCTAGATAAATTGGCGGACAGGCATAGCCTCCAAAACCAATTACTAAATCAGCCTCACGACAAATCTTAAGAGCCTTGAATGTCGCATAAATTATCTTGATCGGCCAAAGAAAGGTTGAAGGGGTAACTTGTCGTGGCATTAAAACCTTTGGAATGTGAATCAAATCAAATCCAGCTTTAGGGACCAATTGATTTTCTAAACCATTTTTAGTGCCGACAAAGGTTAATTGCCAGTCATGTTTCTCACCTTTTAACCAAGTAGCAACCGCTAAGGCTGGTTCAACATGGCCGGCCGTGCCGCCACCAGCAAATAATATTTTGGTTTTCATTGGCTTGATTTTCTCATCCGACTCAGCTTTATGCCCTCTGAAATCTCAGGAGTTCTTCGAGCAACACCTAATACATAGCCAATTGCAATTAAGTTAGCCAATAGTGATGAACCGCCATAGGAAATAAGTGGCAAGGTAACACCAATAACAGGAAGTAATGAAGTGACTGATCCAATATTGATAGTCACTTGAGCAATAAACCAACATGCAATTCCCGCAGTGGCATATCTAGAGAAATCATCCTTAGTTTTTAGTGCAACTCTTAGAATTGAGTAAATAAGTGCTGCGTAGAGAACCAAGACCAATACAGTGCCTAATAAACCCAGCTCTTCGCCAATCACTGAAAAAATGAAATCGGTATGGGCCTCAGCTAAATTTGCCCACTTCTGTTTACTAGCTCCAAGCCCACTTCCCCACAAACCACCGCTAGCTAAACCCATAATGCTGTGCGCAGGTTGCCATCCAGAAAACTTGTAATACTTTTCATCAAATGGATCAAATAAGGCAGCAAATCTGTTCACGCGATAATTGCTACTTAAAACGAAAGCACTACCAATAACAACTGCACAAACTCCTATCCCAATAAAATGTTTCATGGGCGCACCTGAAATAAACAAAATTCCGATGAAAATAATTAAGACCAGCAATGCAGTTCCTAAATCACGCTCAAATAAAATTAGAACTTCAACAACTGTAAAACCTGGAGCAATCAATCGAAAAGGAGATTTCTTTCCAGCGTATTCACCTATTCTTCGTAGTTGCAACGCACACCAAAGAATTAGAAGGAATTTTGCAATCTCCGATGGCTGCAAGGTGAATCCTGCGATTTCAATCCAGTTTCTGTTTCCTTTAACGTTTTTTCCTAGAAATGGAACAAAAGGCAACAACAAAATTACAATGGAAATTGATAGTGCATACCGAGCAATTCTTGGCCAGACGGCTCCTTGAACTTTGAAAGCCCAATAAAATGCAAAACTACCTAAACCTAAGAAGAAAAATTGACGCATAAATATTGCATAAGCATTTCCGTTTTCTTGCAGCGAAGTGACGGTTGAAGAGGATAAAACCATGGTTAAGCCCAATGCTGATAGGAAAACTGTGCTCCAAATGATCAGGTAGTAAGGAATTTCTGGTCTTGCCAAAATTCTTGAATACTTCTTGATAGTTAGATTGCTACTCATGCTAAACCAACTCTTTTACAGCTTGAGCAAATAATTGCCCACGTTCAACATATGAATCAAACTGATCCATTGATGCACACGCAGGAGCTAATAAAACCGTGTCGCCAGATTTTGCAGTTTTCTTCGCTTGCGCAACAACATCTTTCATTAGTTGTTTAGCATCACTACTTTGATCAACTCTGACTAATTGTGTAGTTGGTGAGTGCTTCGCAAATGCCTGGGCGATGATCTCTCGATCTTGGCCAATGAGGATTACTGATTTAATCCGGCTTCCAGCTCTGCTGGCTAATTCACCCATACTGGCGCCCTTTGCTAATCCACCAGCAATCCAAATCACATTGAAATATGAAAGCAGTGAAGCAATCGCAGCATGAGGATTTGTTGCCTTTGAATCATCAACCCAATTTATTTCATCCTTACTTAGAACCAGCTGCATACGGTGATGATCAGTTGAAAAATTCTTTAATCCATCTTTAATAGATGCATGTTTAACTCCAAGAGATAAAGCAAGTGCGGAAGCAGCCAATGCATTCATGATGTTGTGAGGAACAGTTGGAGTGATATCAACTAGCTCTGATATCTCATTTGCTTCACTTGGTGAAGGAGAAAAAGCTCGGTCAATTAATAAGTTCTCAACAACTCCTAATTCACCTGGTTGCGGTGTATCGAGTGAGAACCAAATTACTGATCCACCTTGAACTTTATTTGATAAGACTTTGTCGGATTTATTCACAAAAGATTTCTTTGCTTGCTTAAGTAGTTTTAGCTTTGCTTGCGCATAGTTATCAAAATTGCCATGCCAGTCAATGTGATCTTCAGCAATATTAAGAAGTGCTACCGACTCATACTTAGGTAAGTCACTCCAGTGAATTTGAAAAGATGACAACTCTAATGCCAAGTAATCTAGAGCAGGCTCTTGCATTACAGATTCAATAACGGTTTGACCAACATTGCCACAAGCCGCACCATTGATTTTTGCGCTCTTAAATATCGATTCCACCATTTTAATCGTGGTGGTTTTGCCATTAGTACCAGTTAACGCAACCCATTTTTGGCTTGGTGCAATCACTTCTTTAATTTTCCAAGCAAAATCAACCTCACCAATAATTTCAATTCCTAAATTCTTAAGATTAAGTATCACTGGATGATCAGCCCGCCAGCCGGGTGAAACCACAGCGAAATCAATTTCTTTGGGAATTTGGTTGATAACCTTTGATTCTAAGTTGGTTTTTTCATCAAAAAGATATGAGATAGCCCCAAATTTCTTTAATGCTTTGTCAACGGCCTGACCGGTGACTCCTGCACCGATAACCAAACATTTTTTTCCAGCTAATTCTGAAACATAGCTCATGCTAGGAAACAACCCATTGGGCATAGAAGAGGCCTAAACCTGCTGCAACACCAAGGCTTGCAATAATCCAAAATCTAATAACGATTGTTACCTCTCCCCAACCCATTAACTCAAAATGGTGTTGTAGTGGAGCCATCTTGAAAATCCGTTTGCCACCAGAAATTTTGAAATAGGCCACTTGCAAAATAACTGAAGATGTAATCAAAACAAAAATAAATCCAAGCACTACAAGAAGTAGTTGAGTTCTTAACGTGATTGCAATTCCAGCAAGTGCGCCACCCAGTGCTAACGAGCCAACATCTCCCATAAATATCTTTGCAGGCGAAGCATTCCACCATAAAAATCCACCACAAGCTCCTGCTAATGCGGCTGCTAAAACTGCAAGGTCCAACGGATCTCTAACCTCATAACATTTTAAGCCAGGAGAAACCGCGCAGCTTTGGCCAAACTCCCAAACGCCAATCAAAATAAATGAAGTGAACACCATTACTGCAGCGCCGGTGGCCAAACCGTCTAAGCCATCAGTTAAATTCACGCCGTTACTAGTTCCTAGAACCATCAAAATAACCCAAATAATTACCAGCACCATTCCAAGTTTTATTGAAGTATCTCTAACTGTTGATAGATTCATAGAGATTGGCGTTAATCCATTTTTATCTGGGAATTGTAATCCAGCATATGCAAATGATCCAGCAACTATTGCTTGTCCTAACAATTTTTGTTTTGCATTTAAACCCATAGATTTTTGTTTAGCAACCTTTAACCAGTCATCTAAGAAACCAACAAAACCTAACCCAATAATTAGTGCTATTACTAGAAGCGCCGAAGTAGTAGCTGACACACCAGTTAGCAAATGACTCGCAAAATAACCGGTGATAGCTGCAGTGATTAAAGAAATTCCACCCATAGTAGGAGTACCGCGCTTAACATGATGAGTGGTTGGACCATCATCTCGAATAATCTGGCCGTAACCTTTTTTTGCTAGTAATTTGATTAAAGCTGGAGTTGCAAAGAATGCAAAAATCGCAGAGATAGCTCCTGAAAGTAATATGCCTTTCACGTCTGATCTCCAATCAGTTTGGCCTTAATGGCATTTGCTAAATCTTCAAACCTTTCAGAGCGCGATGCTTTCAACAAAATTACATCTCCACTTGAAAGATTATCGACCAACTGTAAAACAGATTCAGGGTTTGGGCAGTTATGTAGGAGCATATGTTCGGAATCAGATTGATTCTGAACGTCTTGATAAAGATCAGTCGCCACAGCCAGCAGGTGGTCAAGGCCAATCTCCTTAGAAAAAGCCGTAACCTCTTTATGGCCTTCTGCCTCAGTAGCACCCAATTCATGCATTTTGCCAAGAATTGCCCAGCTAGCTCCACCACTTTCCTGACTTAATAAAATCAAAGTTTTTAGAGCTGCCTTCATGCTCTCTGGATTAGCATTGTAATAATCATGAATCAAGTGAATGCCCTTGATCTCCTCTATTTGCATCCGCCATTTACTATCTAAAGTGGCAGTCGTTAAACCAACTGCAATATTTTCATTAACAACTCCCAAAGCAAAAGCTGCGGCGGCGGCTGCAAGTGCATTAGGAACTTGGTGTTCACCTAAAACCTGCAAAGAAACTGGATTTCTGCCGGCAGGTGTAACCAAATCAAAGTGAGCATACCCACCATGCATTTCTAAATCTGCAGCCCTAACATTTTGATTAACTCCGAACAAAACTTTTTTTAACTCCAAAGATTCTGCCATCTTAGGAGTGTAAATATCATAACTTCCAAGTACTGCAGTTGAATTAGCCGGCAAATTTGTTATCAACTCTGCCTTGGTCTTAGCGATTGCCTCAACCGAGCCAAACTCACCAATGTGTGCAGTACCAACAACTAGCACTACTCCCACATTTGGTTTGGCTATTTTTGTTAACTTTGCGATATCACCAGAGTGTCTTGCGCCCATCTCTAAAATACAAAACTTGGTTTGATCATTGCAGCGCAACAGGGTCAGTGGAACACCAATATCGGTATTAAAGTTTCCAGCCGTTGCTACGGTTTCACCTTCAAGTTTAAGAATTGAGTGTAAGAATTCTTTAGAAGTGGTTTTACCCTGCGAGCCAGTGATGCCGACAATTTTTAGCTCAGGTAATTTTGATCGAATGTATATAGCTAAATCAATTAAAGCTTTACCAGTGTCGGCTACCAATATATGAGGTTCGGAAACAGGTTTACTTACTAAAGCAAACTTTGCTCCAAGATTAATCGCTTCGGTGACAAAATTGTGCCCATCCACCTGCTGGCCCTCAAAGGCAACAAAAAATGAATCCTTTGTTGCGTTTTTTGAGTTGATAACCGGAACTTGATCGATCATGGTCGACTCAGAGATTTCATGAAGCTGGCCGGCAACTATCTTGGCGAATTCAGCTGCGCTAATTTTTAGCATTAACGGACCAATCGCTTGATTGATTCAGCTAATTCAACACGATCATCAAATGGCGTAACAACTGAATTTACCTCTTGCCCACTCTCATGACCCTTGCCCATCAATAAAACTACATCACCGCTTTGAGCGTTTTTAACTGCTAAATCAATTGCACTTTTTCGATCTATTTCAATAAATCCTTTTTTACCAAGGTCTAAGCCCTTAGTCATTTCCTTCAAAATAGACTCAGCCGATTCACTCCTTGGATTATCGCTAGTAAATACTGCAAGATCACATCCATTAAACAACGCATGCCCCATTACTGAGCGTTTACTAGCATCTCTGTCTCCACCACAGCCAAGTACCCCAATTATTTTTCCATCGGTCACTGATTTTACTGTTGCAATAACTCTTTCCACAGCATCTGGCGTGTGGGCATAATCAACTAAGGCGGTAAATTTCTGACCAGCGTTAACACTCTCTAGCCTGCCAGGCACACTGTGTAATTTACCGATTGTGGGCGCAATTTTGTCTAAGGACAAACCTACAGAATTAACAATGGCTACCGCTAAAAGGAGATTATCTAAATTGTAATCTCCAAGCAATGCAAAGTTTTCAATCAAGCTCTCACCTGATTTACTCTTTATCTCAACTTGGTAGAGACCATTTTTAATCTCAGCTTTTGCCAGGTAGAAATCTGCATTTGAGTCTTTGCGCGATACGCTGACAACTGGGATCTTCACTTGGTGTGATAGTTTTTTTCCATATGAATCATCAATATTAATCACTGCAACTTTTGCGTACTCAGATGTAAATAGCTTGGCCTTAGCTTGGAAGTAATTCTCCATATTAAGGTGATAATCCAAGTGATCTTGGGTCAGGTTAGAAAAGGCTACAACCTCATATTTTGCGCTCTTAATCCGGCCTTGATCAATTGCATGGCTGCTAACTTCCATCACCAGATTTTTACATCCTTGCTCAACCATTGCCCCAGCAATTGCCTGCAGGTCATCAGCCTCAGGTGTGGTTCGAGCGCTTTCTAATTTCTCCTCCCCTATTTCAACACCAAGTGTTCCAATTAATCCTGACTTAATTGAATTCAGTTGCCAGATTTGCTTCACTAAATTGGCAGTAGTTGTCTTTCCGTTAGTGCCGGTTATTCCTATTGCTTTCATACTTTCAAATGGGTGTCCATGAAGCCAGGCAGAGATTGGACCAACAATTTCACGTGGTTTTGGGTGAATGAAGGATGGAATTGAAGATTTAATTTTTTGATCACTTAAAACTGCAACTGCGCCATTACTTATCGCCTGCTCTAGATAGGAAACGCCATGTGTGTTAGCTCCAGCGAACGCAATGAATAGATCACCAGGCACTACTTTTTGCGCATTTATTGAAACCCCACTGATAAAAACCCGCTGATCGAATATCTTTGAATCAAACTCCAGTAAAGATTTTGCTAAAGGTGTGCCAGGAATGATTCTCATAACTAGGCACCAGCCTTGTCATTCTTACTCTTTGAAGATTTAAGGGCAGCTTCAGTTAATGTGAATGTTGTTTTAGGCGCGATAGTTGGCTGTATTCGCTCACTTTGTAGAACAAAGCTCATAACTTTTTTAAACACTGGACCAGCTAAAGCCCCACCCCAGTGCATACCTTTTGGATCTTGAATTGTCACACTAATTACATACTTTGGCGCATCTGCTGGTGCGAAACCAATAAATGATGCGGTATATCCGCTGTAACATTTACAAGCAGAATTAAATCGATTTGCAGTTCCAGTTTTTCCAGCAATTCGATAGCCTGAAATAGCAGCACTTGGAGCAGTTCCATTGCTTGAAACCACACTCTCCATCATCGCCCGCATATCAGTTGCAGTTTGTGAGCTAAGCACCCGCACTGAATTATTTGGTTTAGCAGGTGTGTACTTACCGCTTTCATCAACAACGCCAGCAAGTATTGAAGGTGAAACACGCACGCCATCATTTGCGATTGTTGCAAACACAGAGGTCGCTTGCATTGCTGTTAGTGAATACCCTTGACCAAATGCAATTGTTGGAAGTGAGGTGCCGGACCAGTTTTTAACTGGATGCAAAATTCCAGCTGATTCACCCGGTAGTTTTGAATTAGTGCTCTCTCCAATACCAAATTTTCGAAGGTAATCATATAAAACATCTTTACCTAGTTTTTGTCCGATCTGAATTGATCCAGTATTACTTGATACAGCTAACACACCTGCGGTAGTTAATCTCTGGGTTGGGTGTTTTTCATGATCATGAAAGTATTGATCTGCAACCTTCATTTTGTAAGGGATTGTGAAAACAGATTCAGGTGTAACTAAACCTTCCTGTAGAGCGGCTGCAACAGTAATTACCTTTCCAGTTGAGCCAGGTTCATAAACCTCTTGCACCGCTGGGTTCTTTAACTTCTCTAAAGTAATTGAACTTGAAATACTTGGGTCAAAAGTAGGCGCACTAGCTTGTGCCAAGATGGCGCCAGTTTTTGGATCCATCACAATCACAGTGCCAGATTGTGCACGTGATGCTGAAACTGCCTGGCTAATTGCATTTTGAGCCACCCACTGAACATCTCGATCAATTGTTAACCGAACACTTGTGCCAGATTTTGCCTCAACACTTACCCGCTCTGATCCTGGAATTATGTTTCCTCGGCCGTTGGCGTATACATACTTACCGTTTACCCCAGCAAGTAGGCCATTTAAACTGCTTTCAATTCCCGAAGCACCAAAGCCTTGATCATTAATAATTCCAACTAATGAGGAAGTTAATTTTCCGCTTGGATAATCTCGAATGTAGCTGCGCTCTGGCACAAAGCCACCGATTCGCTTACTAATACCTTCCTTAGTTTTTAACACTTCACTGTTATAGGCGCCAATTGCTTCATATACCTGCCGCCATTTTTCTGGCGTAATATCTTTGGCAATCAAAACATATCTGCGATCACCAGTTAATTGCGGCGCTAACTGCGCCGGCGTCATACCTAGGATTGGCGCGACCACCAAAGCTGCTGCAATTGGATCATTTACTACAGTTTGATCAACTGCGATGTTCATAGCAGAGATCGATCTAGCTAGCTCCACTCCATTAATGTCATAAATAGTTCCTCTAGGAGCAAGCAAGGTGGCGGATTTACTTAACTCAGTATCAGCTTTTTCGACATACCCCTTAGCTCTAATTGCTTGAATTTCAATAAGGCGCAGACCAAAGAGTAAGAAAATGACAATTGCAATGGCCACAATTTTTCGAATCCGATCCTGCACAAGTAATTGTTGGTTCATCACTTGCCCACCGACATATCTAAAAATCTTGGATTAATTGATGCCACCATGCCAAGTTCGCTAGCACTTTGTGCCAATTTATCTGGGGATGATTTTGCTGCCACCTCTTGCAAAATAGCCTCACGTTGATCAGTTAGTACTTGTGCTTGCTGTTTAAGTTGTCCGAGCACAAAGGCATCTCGTGCGAGCGCAGTATTTATCACCAGTAGCGAAAGCAATCCAGCGGTGAAAATAGTTGCTAGAAAGACTATAAAGGTTCGATCATTTGCGACCTCACCATTTTTAATCTCTGGTGCTAATCGCAAAACCGCTTTATTGGTTTGGGCTTTAACAATTTTGGTGGAGATCCTAATTGCCGGGGCTAATTCAAATATCGCCATTAAGCACTCCTTCGCTCAATAGCGCGCAAGCGCATAGATTGTGAACGTGGGTTACTTAACTGCTCCGCCTCATTTGCAGCGGTGCTACCACTATGAAGTAATTCAAAAGAGGCAGCTGAGTTTGGTAGCTCAACTGGAAGTCCAAGTGGGGTATTTGATTTGGTAGCTTGTGTGAAAAAACCTTTAACAAGGCGATCCTCAAGGGATTGATAACTCATTACAACTAGGCGAGCTCCTATAGCTAAAGCATCTAATGCGGCCGGTATGGCCCTTTCTAGGATCGCTAACTCCTGATTAACCTCAATGCGAAGTGCTTGAAAGGTTCGCTTTGCTGGGTTTCCACCGGTGCGACGAGCCGGGGCTGGAATTGAATCCTTCACAATCTGAGCTAAATCTGTGGTGGTATTTAAAGTGCCAGCATTTCGAGCCTTGATAATATTTTCAGCGATCTTGCTTGCAAACTTCTCTTCGCCATAATTTTGCAGGATTTTTGCTAACTGACCATGTGAGTAGGTGTTAAGAATTTGGGATGCGGTAAGTGGATTACTTTGATCCATTCGCATATCAAGAGGGGCTTGCTGGGAGTAGGAAAAGCCACGCTCTGGGATGTCTAACTGCATTGATGAAACACCTAAATCAAAGAGGATGCCATCAACCTTTGAAACCCCGGCATTATCTAGCGCCAATTGAATCTGATCATATGTAGCGTGAGTAATACTTACTCGATCGGAGAAGGCGGCCAAATTACTTTGCGCAATCTTTATGGCAGATTGATCACGATCAATTCCAATAAGATGTAAATTAGAAAATTGTTGTAAAAATACCTTTGCATGCCCACCAAGTCCTAAGGTGGCATCTAGTAAGTAAGGCTTTGATTTATTAGCAAATGCTGGGGAGAGCAAATCAACGCACTGATCAAGTGCTACTGGAATGTGTGCTAGATCTGCACTCATTTTTCTCTCCTCCCCCTCGTTACCTTTTTTTATTACTTTTCTTTTTTCTTACTCACCTTCACTTGCTACCTCACTTACCTACTTAGGTCACCGCCGCTCGACGGATCATCTTCAAATAACACGCGGCACCGGGGAAGTGGCGCCGCGAATCTTTATGAGGGGCGGTGGCCTAAATAGATAATTGATTGGATTTAAAACAATCCAGGTAGCACCTCCTCTGAAACATCAGCAAAGGTTTTTTCACGATCTGCTAAATACTTACTCCACGCAGTTGCATCCCATATTTCAAGTCTGGTATTTGCGCCAATTACTACACAGTTTTTTTCTAATGTTGCATAAGTTCTAAGGCCAGCTGGAATAGTCACGCGACCTTGGTTATCTGGCACCTCATCATGAGCGCCGGCAAACATGACTCTTAAATAATCACGAGAATTTTTTTGCGTAACTGGTGCTTGTCGTAATCTTTCAGTAATTAATGCAAACTCAGCAGCGGTGAAAACATAAAGACAGTGCTCTTGACCTTTTGTTATTACTAAACCTTCAGATAACTCATCTCTAAATCTGGCTGGCAAAATTAATCTGCCCTTTTCATCAAGCTTTGGTTCATGGGTGCCAAGAAACATCGCTGTGACCCCCCACGCTCAAGAATTGCCCTAGGTCACCACTTTACTCCCTTTTTCCCCACTTTCAACCCCCCGCACCCACTTTGCCTCCCCCGCCCTCCCCTTTGTAAACCTTTGTAAACCTTTGTAAATGGGCATAAAAAAACCACCCGGTGAGGGTGGCTGCCAGATTTAGGAAGGCCTATTTAACTAATTATCGTTGCTGCGCCGGTCCCATCGCTCTTCCAGGGTTGAGCCCCAGCCTGGTTTTTTAATGGATTTACCCCCTGTTTTAATGGTGATATTTGTGATGATCAAAAGCACCCCAGCTAGGCAGATTAAAAATGCAACAACCCCAACCACAGTCACTTGGGCGATTAAGCCACTAATTAGAACTAGCAGGCCAACTACCAAAATGCTTAGGCCAAGCAGGGCTCGAGAGCTCTGTCTAGTTCGGGCTTTGCCGGTCAGAGTAGAAAGAAGTCTTGGATCCTCCTGCTCTAAGGCAGCCTCCATCTCAGCTAATAGCTTTCGTTCATGATCTGAAAGGGCCATATTCGAAATATAGAGTACTTAGAGTTATTTTGAAAACCCTATGCCCCTATTCATCTTGGTGATCTTCAACCAATCTGGCTGGCCGAAGACTGCCCGCGCCAAATCTGCCCTTAATTCGATCGATCGCCTTATCTGCCTGGCGCCAGCCGGTAGCGCGCTCGCCAAGTGTTAACTGCTTAACATCCTCATCCTCAACTAATGAATCAAGGCTGATGCCAACTAACCTAATCAAAACCCGATCTAGATTTAAGGAAAGATAAAGATTTTTCACCACTTCAAAAATTTCCTGCGTTCCTGTAATTGGTAAATCAACTGTTTTTGATCTTGAGATAGTTTTAAAATCTGCAAATCTAACCTTTATCGAAATAGTGTTAGTGGCAAAGGCTTTCTCTCGCATCCGCTCCACACCCCGCTCAGTTAATCTTAAAAACTCCTTCAGGATTTCCTCTTGCGAATCTAAATCAAGATCAAAGGTTTCAGAGGCGCTAATGCTTTTTTCAATATGCTCAGTCTCAACATCTCGATAATCACGCCCCCAAGCTAATTCATATAAGGAGCTGCCACTTGCTTGGCCCAAGACTCGAATTAAAGTACTGCGCGGTGTATTTGCAATATCACCAACTGTTAATAGCCCCATCTTCATTAGCTGCTCATTAGTCTTTGGGCCCACTCCCCAAATCTCTTTTGCTGCAAGTGGGTGAAGAAAATCTAAGACTTTTTCTGGATCAATCTCTAATACCCCATTTGGTTTGCAGTGATTAGATGCAATTTTTGCAATAAATTTATTGTGAGAAATACCAACCGAGCAGGTAATACCCTCCTGCTCTTCAACTCGCCTGCGAATTAAATCTGCAATCTGCCGGCCACTGCCCAATAATCTTTTCGAACCAGTTACATCTAGGAATGCCTCATCTAATGAAATTGGTTCAACTAATGGGGTTACCTCCTCAAATATTTTCATAACCTCTATTGATACCTCTTCATAGCGAGCCATATCTGGTGAGATAAAAATTGCATGTGGTGCTAATGCTTTTGCTTTATAAACTGGCATTGCAGCTCTGATACCAAATTTACGTGCTTCATAATTTGCAGCTGAGACAACCCCACGCCTGCCTGCGCCAACCACAACTGCTTTACCTTTTAATTTTGGATTATCTTTCTCTGCAACTGATGCGTAGAAGGCATCCATATCCACATGCAAGATGGTGGCAAGTTGCTCGGCATTACTCATGCTTTTCTCTCATCATGAATAAGAAATAGATATTTTCATTGAACACACCCTAAGTTTAGTTTAAATACCTGACAGTAGCCCTTACCGTTATTGCCAAGGCCCAATTGGGCGAAAACTAGCGGTAAGGAAATACATGTCAATAACAGAAATCCTTTTAATAGCAGGCAGAGTGCTGTTTGCATTGCTCTTCATTAGCTCTGGCGTAAATCACTTTACAAAAGCCCAAGCAATGATCGGATATGCCCAGTACAAGAAAGTGCCAATGGCTAAGATCTCAGTTTATCTAAGTGGATTAATGATGATACTTGGTGGAATCTATATCGTGCTTGGATTCTATGCTGATCTTGGTGCGCTATTAATTGCCATCTTCTTAATTCCAACTGCAGTACTCATGCATGCATTCTGGAAAGAAAGTGATGCCACAGCTAAGCAAAATGAGTCAATTGCATTCTTCAAGGATCTTTCCCTTGCTGGTGCAGCATTGATTATTTTTGCACTGCTTCGTGGTGGCGCAGATTTTGGCAGCAACGTAGGAACACTGCTGTTTTTTAGCTAATTTAAATAAGTAAAAACCGCCCTCTTGGTGCTAAGCCACGGGGGCGGTTTTTTTCTGCCGTTATCTAGTAAATATGTGGGAGTATCAGGTTATGGAGATTGGCTTAATCCTTACTGCATTACTTAGCGGTGGATTTATTGGCGCAGTGCTTGGCTTTATTGGCGCAGGTGGTGCGATGGTCTCCGTTCCAATTCTGCTTTACCTATTTGATTTCACCCCGGTCGCTGCCACTACAGCAGCCCTTGCAGTTGTTTTCTTGGCCGCAGTTGCAGGTCTTGGTCCAAAATTTAAAAGTAAAGATGTATTGGTTAAGGAAGCGCTAACAATTTGGGCGCTGGGACTTCTTACCAATATTGGCTTTGGCTTGATTGTCGCAAAGATTGCAGATTCAGTGATTTTAATTGGGTTCTCACTGGTTTTACTTGGCGCTGCATATTCAATGCTTAAGGGGCCGATTAAAGATTCACCTGAAAAGAAGATTCCAGTCTGGGCATTGGTTTTGCTTTCACTTTTGATTGGCTCCTTAACTGGCTTATTTGGAATAGGAGGTGGATTCTTAGCAATCCCAGTTCTGGTTTTGTTTTTTCATACCCCACAAAACAAAGCTGCTGGAACCTCACTTCTCATAATCGCCCTTAACTGTTTAACCGCATTCCTAGCCAAGTTTTCAATTTGGCAAGAGATTGATTGGGGCTATCCAGTTTTAATAGCGCTAGCTGCAGTGTTAATTGCTCGCTATACATCCAGATTGGCAGCAAAAACACCTACTGTTCATCTAAAACGAGGCTTTGCCTTTCTGTTACTTGGCTTAGCCGGATTTACTATTTTGACTCAAATATAACTCTTCACCACCAAGGGGGCAGGCATGAAGCAAAAAAGAGCCATCGGTATGGAATTTATTGGAACCATGATCTTGGCAATAGCAATTGTGGGTTCAGGACACATGGCCGCAAACCTTGCTCAAGATGGTGGAGTTCAGTTATTGATCAACGCCCTAGCAACCGCACTCAGCTTAGCTGTTGTAGTTAAGGTGGGCATGAAGACAAGTGGTGCGCATTTTAACCCAGCAGTTACTTTTGTCATGGTGATTCTCAAGAAGATTTCAAATGAACTAGCTGCCCTATATATTGCAGCACAAGTACTGGGCGCAATTTTAGGGGTTGGGATTGCCAACCTAATTTATGACCAAAGTTTTCTAAAGCAATCAACAATTAGTCGAGATGGTTCAAATCTATTTTTCTCAGAGCTATTTGCAACTGCCGTCTTAGTATTAATAATTCTTACTTTCCGCAAAAAAGATGAGTTGATTGCAATTTACGTTCCAATCTGGATATTTGGAGCAATTTTATTTACCTCAAGTACCTCATTTGCTAATCCTGCGATAACAATCGGAAGAGTATTTACAAACTCATTTACGGGTATTGCACTAGATTCTGTATTGCTTTTTGTGGTTGCCCAATTTATTGGCGCACTTGTTGGTCTGATTGTGGCTAAGAATTTAACTATTGCAGGTAAAAAATCTGATGAGTAAGCCATCCGTACTCTTTGTTTGTGTTCATAATGCTGGTCGATCACAGATGGCTGCTGCATTTCTAACCCATTTAACAGGTGATCGTGTTGAAGTTAGATCAGCTGGATCTGCGCCGGCTGATTCAATAAACCCAGCAGTAGTTGAGGCCTTAAAAGAGGTTGGCATAGATATTTCAAATGAACAACCAAAAGTATTAACCACCGCAGCAGTTGAACAATCTGATGTAGTAATAACCATGGGCTGTGGGGATGCATGCCCGTTCTTTCCTGGTAAAAGATATCTAGATTGGGTTCTGCCTGATCCAGCTGGCCAAGGTGTTGCAGATGTTCGGCCAATTCGAGATCAGATCAAAAAACTAGTTGAAGAGTTGATTCCAACTTTAACTAGCAAATAATTTCTTTATTTGCCTCAGCCCAAGAAATAATTCCACCAGTTAAGTTTGAAGTAGAAAAACCAATTTCATCCATAGCGGTTGCAGCATCAACTGAACGCTTACCTGAACGACAGTAAATTGCATATTCCAGGGATTTATCTAAGGCAGAAACATCAGCGGTGAAGTAATCTGAGAAAATATCTATGTTTATTGCGTTAGGAATATGGCCTTCAGCAAATTCAGCAGCGGTTCTGACATCAAGAATTACAACCTTCTGATCGGTGATTTTCTGCGAAAACTGCGCTGCATCAAGATTTATCATCAGAAGGTAATCTTATCTCTGTGAAACTTGCAATTGAAACTCATGGCACAGGTCAGCCGCTAGTTTTAATTCATGGCATGGGATCTGCTGCCACAGCTTGGCAACCAATTATTCCAACGCTAGCCAAACAGTTTTCTGTAGTAACCATTGATCTACCTGGTCACGGTCGGACCCCATACTCACCCATTCAAAAAATGGATCCAACTTCACTTGCCCAGTTAGTGCTAAAGAACTTAAAAAATATTGGTATTGAAAGTTTTCATTTAGTTGCAAACTCCTTAGGTGGTTGGGTTAGTTTTGAGATAGCTGTTTTAAACCCAGCCGCAGTTAAATCCATAACCGCATTAGCACCCGCTGGTTTGTGGCTTACCCCATTCACCTCTAGATACCCTGGAGAGCTTGCACTTCGCGTAATGGCAAGTGGCGTAGAAAAACTTGCGCCATCTCTTTTAAATTACACCTGGGCTAAAAAAATTGGATTTGAAACAGTTTCGCCCCGTTGGAAAGAGCTTAGTTATGAAATCTGTTTAGATGCAACATCTGCGATGGCCCAATCCACTGGATACTTTCCGGCTTGGGATGCCCTCTTAGGTAAAAGATTTGATAAGCAAATTGATTCACAAATACCAATCACAATAGTTTTTGGCGATAGTGACCATACCTTGCCTGCGAAAACATGTCAGGAGCGATCTCTTGCCCCAGCACATGCGAAGTGGATTATTCTGCCACAAACCGGGCATGCACCTATGTGGGATAGCCCAAGTGAAGTACTTTCAGAAATTCTACAAACAGTTGGAGTATCACAGTGATTACAGTTGTATATTTCTGGCGCATTAAACCGTTAGCTCTTCCAATAGCCATTTTGAATATGGCAACTAACAAATTACTTCTTAAAAGATTTTCAGGAATTGGGTTTATAAAATTACTAGGAACTGGGAAAGGTGAGAGCTTTACTCCAAAGGATGCCGATCAATTGCGTTGGGGAATTTTAGTTACAATTAAAGAATCGAATTTGGATGCTCTAGAAGATTCTTATGTATTCAAACTATGGCGCAAAATATCAAATAATCAATACCGAGCGATTCTAAAACCTATCTCCTCTCATGGATTATGGTCAAAGCAAGATCCATTCTCAATTGAAAAGTTTGAATGGAGTGGGAAAATAGCAGCAATTACCAGAGCACGGATTGTTTGGCGAAAGAATTTTCAGTTTTGGAAAGCCGTGCCTCCTGTTACTGAAAGTTTGCATAAATCACCGGGTCTAATAAATGCAATTGGAATCGGTGAGGCACCAATTGGATTACAGGGAACTTTCTCACTCTGGGAAAGTGCTTCAGCGCTTCGAGATTTTGCGTATAAGGGGCGGGCTCATGTTGCGGCAATCGCAGCAACTGAAAGTAATAAATGGTATTCCGAGGAGCTATTTGCGCGGTTTGCGGTTATAGAAGAGCAAGGCGTGCTCAAGTAATAAGGCACAATTAGCCCATGTCACTTCGCCAGTTCTACCCAAGAAAAAATCTTCGCAGGCAGGTTGCTAGTTGGAAGCTATTTATTTTGTATGCAACCTTGTTGGTTGCGATTGGTCTGCAAATCTCCTACCCCTTAATTGATGGTGAAGCACTGCGAGTTGTAACAATCGCTACGGTTTACTGGGCTGCAGCAGCAATGTTTATCCATGCATCTCTTGCATATGGATTCATTTACTCACTTCAATTCCTTTTCATTACTTTTACCTACGCACTAGTCATCGAGCAGATCGGCAGCAGAAGTGGTTGGCCATTTGGTAGCTATGAGTACTCACCTACGTTGGGTTATCAAATATATGGTGTTCCTTTAGTTGTTCCTTTTGCTTGGGTGATGTTGGCTCACCCAGTTTTACTTGCTGCCAGAAAAGTTACAAAAAATTGGGTATTCCTATATGGCGGTTTTGGCATGATGGCTTGGGATCTATTTCTAGACCCACAAATGGTTTCTGCTGAAAGATGGACATGGGATTTCACTGGATCGCATGTGCCATTCCAACCTGAAATTCCACTGTCAAATGCATTTGGTTGGCTATTAACTGGCATGGGTTTAATGGCAATTCTTAACGCAGTGCTCCGAGTTGATAGACGAAAAGTTTCAACTTCAACTGCTGTTCCTGATTTCTTTTTAATGTGGACCTGGTTTGCCGGTGTAGTTGGAAATCTTTTCTTCTTTGATCGCACCGGTGTGGCATTTATTGGTGGACTTGTATTTGGATTATTCCTTCTGCCTTACATATTCTTATTACGATTTGGTCCACCAGCTAATAATTAATGGAAATTTCACTTTACCTTTCTGCGCTAGCACTAGTTTTAGTAATCTTTAACTCATTAACAATCCGCGTCATAAAAAATACACCAACTAAAGTCTCAGGTAGCGTCTCAGTCTTAATTCCGATGCGAAATGAAGAGGAGAATGTAAAGGGTTGCTTAAGTAGCGTATTGGCGCAAAAAGGGCTAGATACTCTTGAAGTAATAGCTATTGATGATGGATCAACAGATAACACTTCAAATGAAGTTAAGGTTTTTCCTATTGTCGAATTGATATCTGGTGAAAAGTTGCCAGATAAATGGCTTGGAAAGTTATGGGCCTGCCAGCAACTTGCTGAGAAAAGTAGCGGTGATTATTTGGTGTTTGTAGATGCTGATGTTCGGTTGAGTGATTATGCGGTTGCAAACTCAATTTCAAAAATGGGTAATTGGGATTTCATATCCCCTTATCCTCGCCAACTTACCTCTGGGTTTGTTCAAAAAATATTCCAGCCACTACTGCAATGGTCTTGGTTATCTTCGGTGCCGCTTCTAATTGCCCAGAAATATTCAATTAAATCTATGGCGGTTGCTAATGGGCAGTTTTTAATAATCAAAAGAGATGCTTATTTTAAATCGGGCGCTCATGCTGGCATTAAAACAGAGGTATTAGATGATCTTATGTTGGCTCGTAATTTACTTAAGCAAGGGTATAAAGGTGGCGTAGCCGAGGCGAGCAACATTGCCACTTGTCATATGTATAAAAACAAAATGGAATTATTCAAGGGTTACCAAAAATCCTTATGGAAAGCTTTTGGTTCAGTCCCTGGAACAATTCTGGCAATTGCCTTGTTGATAGTTACTGGAATACTTCCAATAATTTCTACCGCCTTGGGCTCAACATCTGGTTTAGCTGCATTTGGTTTGATCACATTAAGCCGCATGATTTCATCATTACGAACTGGCTCTCTACCGAATAGTGCGATTTTTCATCCGCTTGCTATTTTGATGCTGCTGGGATTAATACTCTTCTCCTGGTATGGAAAAACAACCAATACAATCACTTGGCGCGATAGAACGGTGATCTGAGTGGCAAAAATATCTGTAATAGGTGCTGGTGTTGGTGGGATGAGCGCAGCCGCAAGATTGGCTAAACAAGGGCATGAAGTAACAATTTATGAGAATAGTGATCGCTCTGGCGGTAAATGCAGAACTGAATGGTTTGGCGACTTCGGTTTTGATACCGGTCCCTCACTATTAACACTTCCAGCTGTATATCGAGATTTATTCCTTAAGACTGGAAAACGAATTGAGCACATCTTAGATATTGCCCCCGTTGATCCAGCATTTAATTACCATTTTGCAGATGGAAAATCTGTTGTATTTCCAAATCTTTCTAATCCTAAAACTTACCTAGAAATTGAAAAGTCTTTCGGCAAAGCTGCTAGTCAGGGCTGGGAAAAAATCATTAATCGTTCAGAGAAGATGTGGGAAGCTTCGCGTGAATCTTTTGTTGAATCAGAGTTAAGGTCAATCTGGCCCCTGCTTAAACGCAGAAATTTACTTAGTCAAGTAAAACAAATAGCACCATTTACCTCTCTTCGAAAGCTAAGTACTGACTTGAATTTAGACCCACATTTAAAGATGATCATCGATCGTTATGCAACCTATACCGGAAGTGATCCAAGGAGTGCGCCAGCAGTACTACTTACTATTGCTTTTGTTGAGAGCACATTTGGGGCTTGGCACATTAAGGGTGGCATTGGTCAGCTCTCAGTTGCGCTAGAGCAAAGATGTAGAGATCTTGGAGTTGAGTTTAAGTTCAACACCTTAGTTACAAAAATTCTTACATCAGGTAAAGCAGTTACTGGCCTTCAAACTCAAAATGGTGAAGTAATTAATTCTGATCTGGTAGTAGCAAATGCAGATGCAGAGTATGTTTACAATCAATTACTGGATAAGAATGTTTCCTCAGCTAAGAGCGAGCGTCGTAAACTAAAAGCAGCAACTAAATCCCTTGCTGGATTTTCTCTACTTCTAGGACTTGATAACAGTAAAGGTGAAGCAGTAAACATTGAGCACCATAATGTTTACTTCCCTAAAGATTATGATGCAGAATTTGATCAGATTTTTACGAAGAAAACTCCAGTAAGTGATCCAACAATTTATATCTGTGCTCCAAAGGATCCAGCCATGGTCAAATCCAGTAACAAAGAAGCATGGTTTGTCTTAGTTAATGCCCCGCGTCATGATGTGGAATCTGGCTGGGATTGGCGAAATGGTGGTGATAACTATGCAAAGTTGATTATAAACAAATTGGATAAATTAGGTTTGAATGTATCTAACAGATTAGAGGTAATGCAATTTCGAACTCCATATGATCTTGAAAGTTATGCGATGGCACCTGGTGGTTCTATCTATGGAACTTCAAGTAACTCTGCAGCCTCAGCATTTCTAAGAGCTCGCAATAGGTCAAAAGTAAAAGGTTTGTTTTGCGTAGGAGGATCAGCCCATCCCGGAGGTGGATTGCCACTCGTCGGTATTAGCGCTGAGATTGTTGCAAACGCTATTGGTAAAGCTTAATTTAATTTTGCAGCAACAAATTTAGCTACTGTTAAAAAACTAAATGCCTGCAAAATTAACCACACAAAAGTAATCTGATTGAGGATCTCTAAATTTAGATTAAATGCGACCAAAGCTACAAAAACAAATGAGGCTCTTACTGGACGTTCTGCAAGGGTAACTACGCCAACTTGGGTTAACCCAACTCCACCTGCGCGAGCTCTTAGGTACTCCTGAGCTGATGCCAGAATCAAAACGGCGATAAGTATCTTTGAATCAACTACCAAACTATAAAGTGCAAGAATCCAAAAGACTTCAGTGAGTCGGTCAACTACTGAATCCAATAACGCACCCCACTTCGAGGATTTACCAGTAATGATTGCCAGACTGCCATCAACGCCGTCGCAGATTAGGGAAATAACCAGGATCAACGGCGCCCATATTGCATTTGCATTCATATAAAGCAAGACGCCAAACACTAAACCTAAAATTGTTAATGCGTTAGGAGTTATTCGTATCCTAGCCAAGGCTTTCGAAGTAGAAAAAGAGATGCTAAGCCAGCCTTTAACAATTCCCGCAATCTTGGCATCACCATGTAACTTGCTCCAGGCTAAATAGAATTCATTTTTAGACATTATTTAACCAAACCTAAATTTTTTGCAATTACAATTGTTGATTCAGCAGTGTTCATTGTATAAAAATGAATTCCTGGAACTTTTGCTGCTAGTAATTTACTACCAAGCTCAGTTGCAATATCAATACCTATTTTCTTGATCTCACTTAGATCATCCCCCGCATTCTCAAATCTTTTCGAAATATGAGCTGGAATCGTCACTCCACTTAATTCGACCATTCGGTTCAATTGTTTTAAATTTGTAATAGGAAGTATGCCAGCGATGATTGGAAGATTAGATCCACGCTTTGCTAATCGATCTACAATGCTTTGCCATTTATCAAATTCAAAGAAGAATTGTGTTGTCGCAAAGGTCGCACCTAGCTGTTCTTTTCGCAAAAGCACATCGACATCTTTTTCCAAGTTAAAATCTGATGCTGGGTGCCCATCTGGAAATGCAGCAACTCCAATGTTAAATCCACCTATTTGCATAGCTAACTCGACGAGTTCATCTGCATGATCTAATCCGGTAGGGATTGATTGCCATTCAGATGTTGGTCCTCCTTGTGGATCTCCCCTTAACGCTAAAATACTTTTAATCCCAGATTTTTTGTATTGATTTAAAACTTCAACTAATTCAGATCTAGTTGAGCCAACACAGGTTAAATGAGCAACCGTTGGGATTTGGGTGCGATCAGTAATTTCAGTGGTAACACGAATTGTTCTATCTCGCGTGGATCCACCAGCGCCATAGGTAACTGATACGAAGTCTGGCTTTAAGGGTTGAAGTTGTGCCAATACCTGCCAGAGCCGTTCTTCTCCTGCCAGATCCTTTGGTGGGAAGAACTCCAACGAGAAGGAAGTGGCTCTCTGATCATTGCTCACAGCAGGCAGGGTACCGTTGCGCCGTGAGTTTTTCTGCGACTAGCGATATCAAAGTGATTCGTGCTGAGATAAATCAGGTGCTTGCTGAGTTTATAAAGCGGGAAAATAAGTACCTTGCCAAAATCGGACCTGAATTAGACCCCGTTGGAATTGCACTTGAAAAATTCCTCCTCGATAGCGGAAAAAGATTACGCCCTTTGTTTGCATACGTTGGATTAATTGGAGCATCTGCCCAACTAAATAAGGAATTAGTTTCAGCTATTGCAAGTCTTGAATTAATTCATGTTTGCGCATTAGTCCATGATGATGTCATGGACGCCTCTGATACCAGGCGCGGTGCTCCTAGTATTCATAAATCTTTTGAAAAAATGCATGTTGATAATAATTTAGTTGGATCTTCTGCCCAATTTGGAGTGGCATCAGCAATTTTAATTGGAGATTTAGCACTTATTTGGTCAGCTCAGATGCTTCATAACTCGGGAATATCAAGTCAAGATTTAATTCGAGCTCTGCCAATCTACGATGAAATGCGAGTAGAACTTATGGCGGGACAATACCTAGATGTTTACGAGCAGTCTTTGGGAACTCAAAGTATTGAAAGATCTCTTAAAGTAGCTCGGTATAAATCTGGTAAATACACGATAGAGCGACCTCTACATTTTGGTGGAGCACTAGCTGGCGCATCAAGTGAATTAATGCATGCCTATTCAAATTATGGATTACCACTTGGTGAAGCTTTTCAACTAAGAGATGATTTATTAGGAGTATTTGGAGATCCATCAGAAACGGGCAAACCAGCAGGTGATGACTTAAGAGAGGGAAAGCGCACCGCCCTATTAGCAGTTGCACAAGAACGAGCGAATTCAGTGCAATCTGCTGAATTAAAAAAACAGATTGGAGATCCAAATCTCACTCCAAGCATGATTTCAGATCTTCAGCAGATAATTACTGATACAGGTGCTACTTCTCACATTGAAATGATGATTGAAGAACTCACCAGCACTTCTCTTACTGCTCTAAAGCATGATGGAATTAGCCCAGATGGTAAGCAGTTACTAACTGAACTAGCGATCCTTGCTACTAATAGAAAGATTTAACAGTGCCAGCCAAAGTTAAAGGTCCCACCGACCACGTTGTAGTTGTAGGCGCAGGCCTTGCTGGATTAAGTGCTGCATTGAGATTAGCTGGTGCTGGCCGCAAAGTCACAGTAGTAGAACGTGAATCTGTACCAGGCGGTCGTAATGGATTGCTAAATAAATCTGGGTTTGCATTTGATACTGGACCATCAGTTTTGACCATGCCAGATTTGATTGCAGATGCACTGGCTTGCGTTGGTGAGGATTTAAAAGATTGGCTAGAACTAATTCCTCTTAAACCTTTGTATCGTGCTTTTTACCATGACGGTTCCCAACTTGATGTTCACGCAGATACCAATCAGATGCAGGAAGAGATTGCAAAGAGTATTAGCCCGGCTGAAGCAGCTGGTTATGGACGATATGTAGATTTTGTAACGAAATTATATAAATATGAAATGAATGACTTTATAGATAGAAATATTGATTCACCTTTGAATTTGTTAACTCCAAATTTGGCTAGACTTATCGCCTTAGGTGGCTTTAGACGTTTGGCTCCAAAAGTAAATCAATTCTTAAAGGACCCAAGAACTCAAAAAGTTTATTCTTTCCAAGCGATGTACGCCGGCGTTAGCCCACAACAAGCATTAGCAATTTATGCAGTTATTGCCTACATGGATTCAGTCAATGGAGTCTTTTTCCCTAAAGGTGGAATGCATGCAGTTCCAAGAGCATTAGCCGGAGCCGCCGAAAAGCACGGAGTTGTTTTTAAATACAACACAACAGTGACTTCACTAGAGCGAAGCAATGGCAGGGCGACTGCCGTTATAACCGATGATGGGCAACGCATACCTTGTGATGTAGTTGTGTTAAATCCAGATTTACCAGTTGCTTGGCAGGATCTCTTAGGCGGGCAACCAAGGTCGGTCAAGCGCCTGAAATACTCTCCATCTTGTGCAACTTTGTTAGTTGGATCAAATAAGAGTTATGACCACCTTGCTCATCACAATATTCATTTTGGAAAATCTTGGGATGGTGTCTTTGATGAATTAATTAAGAAGAAAACACTTATGAGCGACCCAAGTATTTTAGTTACAGTTCCATCAAAAGATGATCCTGATCTAGCACCAGCTGGTAAATCTTCTTATTATGTTTTATTCCCAACTCCAAATTTAAGTGCCAACATTGATTGGAAAGTAACTGCGCCTAAATACCGAGATGAAATGATTCGAGCTTTAGAAGCTCGTGGCTATGAAGGATTTGGTGCTGGAATTGAAGTTGAACAATTGACAACTCCTCTGGATTGGCAGAAACAAGGAATGGAGCAAGGTGCACCATTTGCTAGCGCCCATACCTTTTTCCAAACTGGACCGTTTCGTCCGAGAAATCTTGCTAAGGGATATGAAAATATTGTGTTTGCAGGTTCTGGCACTCAACCGGGAGTTGGAGTTCCAATGGTGTTGATCTCAGGCAGATTAGCTGCTGAGAGAATTGTTGGGCCAGTTAAGTAATCGATGGATGAATTAACCGCAGCTGGGATAACAGATCCTAGGCTTCGAGCTTCATATACTGAATGTAAAAGGCTGAATTCACTCCACGGAAAAACGTATTATCTTGCCACTTTGTTGCTGCCAAAAGAAAAGCGACCATTTGTTCACGCGCTTTATGGTTTTGCCAGATATGCAGATGAAATAGTTGATGATCTGAACTCAACACTGACGGATGAAGAAAAAGCGACTGCGCTAATTTCGTGGGGCGATCAAGTACTGCGCGATCTTCGAGCAGGCAGCAGTCAGGATCCAATTGCGGCTGCACTAGTTGATACTGCTATGAAATTTGATATTCCGATTGCCTATTTTGAAGCTTTTTTACACTCAATGAAAATGGATCTAACTGTTACTGAGTATCAAACATATCAAGATCTTTATGAGTATGTTTATGGATCTGCAGCCGTAATTGGCTTACAAATGGTTCATGTATTAGGTACGGTTTCCCCTTCCAGTTTAAACGAAGCCAAAATTGCAGCAGAAAAATTAGGTGTTGCTTTTCAACTTGCAAATTTTATTAGAGATGTTGGTGAAGACTTAGACAGAGGAAGAGTTTACCTACCAGTTTCTGAATTTGTGGCCCATGGCGTTACACGATCGATGTTGGAGGACAAAGTGCTTACACCTGCAATAAGGAATGCACTTAAGGAGCAAATTCTCAGAGTTAGGAAGCTGCAAGAGGAGTCTGACTCTGGAATAAAGTTGCTAACCCCAGGAAGCCGTGAATGTATTTTGGCAGCGAGTGAGCTCTACTGTGGAATTGTTGATGAGGTAGAAAAAATTGATTATGAAGTGTTTAACAAGCGGGCAAAAACTTCTAGTTGGCGTAGATTAAAGGTCGCAGGGCCTGCGTATATGCGAGCGAAATTTAAGAAATAACTATTTTTTCTGTATACCTTTTCTGCCCCAGAATATCCACATATTCATAACACATAGAATTAGGGCAAATCCAAAAAGTAGATCTTCAGCCGGAGCAGATGCAATACGAGTTCCAATAATTGCATCTGGGCTATACATAACTATTTTTCTTGATGTAAGCCACCAATTAGTTATTAGCTGAAATGGCAAAATGATTGCATAGCTCGTCCAAAACACAGCGCGCCGTATTAACCTCGCCTTAATGATAAACAGATCAAAAACTATCGAGAACAAAAATGCCAGAACGGCAATATCGGTATAAACCATCACTCATCCCCCACAGGCCAGTGCTTTTTGACAGTTCGAACAGCTTCAATTGTCATAACAGCTGCAATCGGAATAAATGTAAAAAACAAAAACTCTTCTAAAGGAATATCAAATGGTCCAAAAATTCCTAGTATTTGCTCCTTATCAAAATACCAATGTCCTTGGGCAATTGCATATGCATCCCAAGCCAGGAAAAATACTGAAACAGGCAAAATGCTCAACACTAATCTTTTGACGCGCCTTAAGACGCCTATCTTTAAAACAACCTCAAGCCAAAAGGAACCAATGATTGTGAATAGGATCATTGCCATGTAACCGAATTTCAACACTTGCTAACTATAGACAACTTTCTTTTAGGCTAAGATAAATAACACGGGAGCTAAGAAATTTAGCTGAGAGGGCTTGAAATTCAGGCCGACCGGTTGACCAGTTCGATAATGCGAATTGGAAAGGGGTTCATCATGTCTATTTTAGAATTTTTCGCTTTTATTACTTCGCTAACAGGTGTAATTCTTGGTGTGCTAGGTCCACGCATAACATGGCCTTGGTGGGGAGTTAGTTCTCTTCTCTACGCAATCTTGTTTTTTCAATCTCAATACTATGCAAGTGCCTCGCTTCAATTCATTTTTATAGCTGGCGGAATTTGGGGTTGGTTTGGCTGGGGACCAAAAGGAGTCAAACCTAGAAAATCTCACACAAAAGAGCGAATCTCATTAGTGGCAATTTTGATTGTGTCATCCCTTGCTATCTGGCCATTATTGATAAATATCGGAGCAACTTCTTCTGCCATTGAATCCTTTGGATTTGTCGGCAGTGTTATTGCCCAATTGCTAATGATTTGGCAACGATATGAGGCTTGGCCATTGTGGGTAATTGTCGATCTTGCCTATACCTATCAGTACTTTAAAGGTGAATTGTATTTAACTGGCTTTTTGTATTTAATCTTCACAGGTATTGCCATTTGGGGCTGGGTGCGATGGCGCCAAGAGTCTGAAAAATTCAAAATTGATTAACTATCAAACGTTACTTAATAACCTAGCGAAAATTGAAACCACTTCCCCACGAGTATTTGCAATCGATGGCGTTGCAGGTTCAGGCAAAACTACTTTAGCTTTGCAGTTGCAGTCAGACATACCCGATTGCCAAGTAGTTCATATGGATGATTTATACAGTGGCTGGAAGGATCCATTATCACAGGATTTAACTAGGCGAGTTTGTGATGAAATCCTTAATCCTTTTCTAAAGGGCCATGAAGTTATTTATAAAAAATTTAATTGGCATCAAAACGTTTTTGATGAAGCCATAAAAGTTGCCCCCACTCAAACTTTGTTACTGGAGGGTGTTGGGGCAGGGCAAAGTGCTTTTCGTAAAATACTTTCGAGAATCATTTGGGTGGAATTTGATGCCGAGTCTGGTTTTGAACGGGTGATTGCTCGAGATGGCGAGAAGGTTAAAACAGAAATGCTAAATTTCTTAAAAGACCAAAATAAACATTTCTCTGCTGAATTAACCGATAAAGTTGCGGATTACACGATATCTGGCGTGCCTTAAACTATAAATTTCAAACTTTCTCTCTAAACTTTCGTTGTGTCTGATCTAACCGGTGAGCTGATTGATAATCGCTATCTGCTTCAACGGCGTTTGGCAGCTGGTGGAATGGCAACAATTTATGCCGGCATTGACACTCGGCTTGATCGGCCAGTAGCGGTAAAAATCATGCATGCCCATCTAGCTAATGATGAGGCATTTGTTTCAAGATTCATTAAAGAGGCGAAGGCAACTGCTGCGCTATCTCATCCAAATATAGTTTCGATTCAAGATCAAGGTTGGAATGAAGGTGGTCCACCCGCAGTATTTCTCGTAATGGAATTAGTTGAGGGCACAACCCTTAGGGATTTCCTAAACGAAAATGGCGTGCTTAATACTGAGCAAACTATTCAAATAATAAATCCAGTCCTTAGCGCCCTAGCAGCAGCACATAAAATTGGAATCATTCATCGAGATATTAAGCCTGAGAACATTTTGATTTCAAAGGATGGTCGAATAAAAGTTGCTGACTTTGGTTTGGCTAGAAACACCTCCATGGCTCAAACCATGACTGCCGAATCAAGCGTTGTGCTTGGTAGCGTCTCTTATTTATCCCCGGAGCAGGTGCAACGAGGTGTTGCTGATGCCCGTAGTGATATTTACGCAATTGGCATTGTTTTGTTTGAGATGTTAATCGGTAAGAAACCATACGATGGTGAAACACCAATTCAAATTGCATATCGCCATGTCAATGACCGTATTCCAAGAATTAATCAGATAAACAGCAATATTCCAGAGGTAATTGCAGATCTAGTATTTGACGCAACCGCACCAAATCCTGATCAGAGACCAAAAGATGCTGAAGAGTTACTTAATAAGGTCCGTGATATTCAAGCAAAACTAGATCCAAAACGCAGACAATTAAGTTTGGAACTTGATTTGCCACCAGTAGTGCCTAAAATTAGTAAGCGAAAGAAAGTTTCCGTGGGTTCTGCCTTTGGAGGCTTGAAAGAAAAAACTTCTCAATTAATCTCTACTAAGCCTATTAATGTTTCTAAGCCAGAGGATTCAGTGAGAACTAAAAAACGCAAGGTTTCTAGAAGAGTAAGGCGTAATCGAATAATCGCTCTCTTGCTTCTATCTGGATTGATTTTTGGTGGGTATACATTCTTAGGTGTAGGAAAAATCTCTGTACCTTCATTAGTTGGGCTGACTCAATCTGAAGCTAAATCAACACTTTCAAAATTAGGGCTTGAAACTGAAGTTGCCGAAGAGGTGTTCAGTGAAGATATTGAAAAAGGTAAAGTGATTTCATCAAAACCTGGTGGCGGTGGAAAGGTTTCTCCCGCTGGCACAGTTGGCTTAGTGATTTCCAAAGGTCAAGAGCGGATTCAAATTCCAGATCTTAAAGGATTAACACCTGATGTTGCTTCTCAAAAACTTTCTGAGCTTGGATTAACAGTTGGTGATATCAATGAAGTATTTGATATGCAACTAGCTTCAGGATTTGTGGTCCGGTCTGACCCAAAAAGTGGCGAAGCAGTTAAACGTAAGTCAATTGTAAATATTGAAGTAAGTAAGGGAATCGAAAAAATCTCTCTCAAATCTTTTGTAGGTAAAGGTGGCGACGAGGCATTATCAGAGTTAACTGATCAGGGTTTCGATGTGGACGTTACATATAAATTTAGCGATAGCATTTTCAAAGGTCAGGTAATCTCTCAAACTCCTGACAAATCTGATTCAATTGAATTGGGGAGCAAAATTGCAGTAGTTGTATCTAAAGGACCAGAGTTTGTTTTTGTGCCAAACGTTTTAGGTAAAAATAAAAACGACGCTAGCTTAGATATTGAGAATTTAGGACTTAAAGTTGTAATCAAGGGCGTTGGAAAAGTAAATAACATTTCACCAGCAATTGGTACAAGAGTTAAACAAGGCGCTGTAATTACGCTCACTTTAAGATAGATGAAATTAGCCACCTCTCAGGTAGGCTCCCCTGATGGCTAAAGCTAAATCACTTCCAAAAATCGGAGCACATGTTCCGACCTCTGGAGGCATGGCCACACGATCAATCGAGTATGCATTAACGATTAAAGCTGAAGCGATTCAAGTTTTTGCATCAAGCCCTAGAACTTGGGCAACTTCAGCACCCAACCCAGCAATGGATGAGGCTTTTAAAGCCAAGACTGCTGAGCACAATATTGAAGCTTATGTGCATGCTTCGTTCTTAATTAATTTAGGTTCGCCCACAGTTTCAACTTATGAAAATTCATTAGCGGCAACTGCATATTCTCTCAAGCGAGGAAAAGAAATCGGTGCCAAAGGTGTAGTTGTCCATACCGGCTCTGCTGTTGATGAATCTCATGTTGATAAGGCTTGGCAGCAAATTCATGAAGGTGTTATGCCAATCCTAAATAACTTAAAAGATGATGACCCATGGCTGCTGCTTGAGCCAACTGCAGGCCAAGGCCAATCTTTAGTAAAGAAATTAGATGATCTGACTAAGTATTTTGAAGCCCTGGAGTGGCACCCAAAAGTTGGCGTTTGTCTTGATACCTGTCACGTTTTTGCTGCTGGTCATGACATCAAAAAGCCTGGCGGCATGACTGAAACTTTGGATTTATTGGTAAAGATTGCAGGCTTAGAGCGAATTCAATTAATTCACGCAAATGATTCAATGGATATCTGCGGTAATCTAAAAGATCGTCATCAAAATATTGGTAAGGGTGAAATTGGCAGCAAACCATTCATAGAGTTATTGGCCCATCCAGCAGTTTTAAACGCACCATTAATACTGGAAACCCCAGGGGCTGAAGCAGAGCATGGCAGTGAAGTTGCCATGTTAAAAAAGATGCGAGATAAATAAATGAAAGTTAAAGTATTTCTCTACCTAGGACTGCTTGCTACCACTGCAGTCTGGGGTGGTGCTTTCTTGGTTATGAAGGATTCCCTAGTGCGTCAGGATGTTTACTCCTTTTTGGCCAGTAGATTTATTCTGGCAGCTGCTTTTATGTTCTTCTACAAACCAAAGTCATTAACTGGGTTAGACCGTAAATTTGTTAAACGGGCAGTACTGATTGGATTACTCCTTTGCAGTGGATTCATATTCCAAACATTTGGACTCACCCAGACAACAGTTTCTAATACCGGTTTTATAACAGGTCTTTACTTAGTCTTTACTCCCCTTATTTCTTGGATACTTCTAAAGCGAGAAATTTTTAAGGTTCAATGGCTAGCAGTGCTTGTGGCAACAATTGGTCTTTACTTTATTTCATTTAATGGCATCTCTTTTGGTATCGGAGAAATCTTAGTTTTGATCTCTGCCTTACTCTTTGCTGGACAAATTGTTGCCTTAGGTGAATGGAGTGATGGAGAAAACACCTACGCATTAACATTGATACAAATTTTAGTTTCAGCAGTAATTTTCTTTGCTCTGTCGTTAAAAGATGGTTTTCAGCTGCCACCAGATAACGGAGTTTGGTCGGCAGTTTTCTATACCGCGTTCTTTGCAACATTTTTGGGATTCCTTATCCAAGTCAAGGCCCAATCAATTATGAGCGCTACCGTTGCCGGAGTTTTACTAGCTATGGAAACTCCTTTTGCACTATTTTTTGGACTCTACTTTGATAATGATCCACTAACTTTGCGGATAATTTCTGGTGGAACCCTAGTATTAATCGCCATGGCACTGGTAATTTGGTCGGATTCAAAACACACAAACTCAGGAGTAAATAACAGTGGCAAATAAAGTAGTTGATCTTAGGTCGGACACCTTAACTAAGCCTTCAGATGAAATGCGAAAGTTCATGGTTTCTGCTGAGGTTGGCGATGATGTTTATGGTGAAGATCCAACTGTTAATTCCCTTGAAGAACGAGTTGCAGATTTATTTGGTCATGAAGCCGCTCTTTTTTGCCCAACTGGTTCTTTAGCAAATCAATTAGCAATCCGGATGTTAGTAGCACCCGGTGAAGAGTTATTAACTGAGACAAATTCACACATTGTTAGAGCAGAGCTAGGAGCAGGTGCAGTTTTTAGTGGAATTACTACTAGGACATGGTTAGCAGAACGTGGCCTATTGAAGGCAGAAGATGTATTAAACATTGCAAGACCCGACTCTGGACCTTATTTAGTATCAACTACCGCAATTGCTATTGAGAATACTCATAATTTTGGTGGTGGAACTGTGCAACCAATTGAAGAAATAAAAAAACTTCGCCAAGAAACTCAAAAACTTGGAATTTCAATGCATCTAGATGGTGCACGAATCTGGAACGCACATGTTGCAACTGGAGTAAGTTTAAAAGATTATGGAAAACACTTTGATACCTTAAGTGTGTGCCTATCAAAAGGTCTTGGAGCTCCAATTGGCTCACTAATGATCTCTTCAAAGGAAAGGATCAGTAAGGCAAGACAGTGGCGCAAACGCTACGGTGGCGGAATGCGACAAGTAGGACTTATTGCTGCTGCTGGCCACTATGCCTTAGAGAACAATATTAAGTACCTAAAAAATGATCATCTGCGGGCGAAATCAATTGCCGAGCAAGTATCAAAAATTGCACCGGCCGTAATCACACCCGAGCTAGTAGATACAAATATTGTGGGCTTAGATCTATCTAGTTTAAATATCACGGCCCCGGAGTTAGCCGCTCAACTTAAAGAAAAAGGCGTACTAACTGGTCCGTTAGGTCCGAATTATTTAAGACTTGTAACTCATCTAGATCTGGATGATTCAGATATCAACTTAGTAAATCAAGTCCTGCCAGAGATACTAAAAAGCGCCCTCGTGCGTAAGTAACCATTCTTTAACTTTTATACCGTAACCATAATTTCCCAACGCGCCACCACTTTTGATTATTCGATGGCATGGGATTATTGGTGCAATTAAATTGTTGCCACAAGCAGTACCAGCAGCCCTAATTGCATCAGCAGATCCTGCTCGCTTAGCTAGTTCAGCATAAGAAAGAGTTTTTCCAGCTGGAATTTTCCTCATAGCTTTCCAAACTTCTTGCGAAAATTTTGCTCCTGGTTGCCTTACTTTAATTGGATTAAATGCGTTTAAATCCCCGTCAAAGTAATCTGAAATCAATTCGGATATAACTGGGATCTTGCCAATATGTTTCATCTCTTTATTAGCATCGATTGGTGATAATCGATCTATCAAATTCTCTAAAGATTTAAAGCCTGCTGCAAGCAAAATATGTTCTTCAACGATGATACTCAAATCTCCAATTGGAGTTTTATGGGTGGCACTGTGAAGCATCCTCAGACTTTAACTGAGAACTACAGATTAGAAAAGAGTTACTTTCTGCGATCTCGAAGCATCTCTGCAACCAAAAAGGCTAGTTCAAGAGATTGGGTGTGATTTAGTCTTGGATCACAAGCACTTTCATATCTTGAAGATAAATCTTCGTGACTAATTGCTTCTCCACCACCAACACACTCAGTTACATCATCTCCAGTTAACTCAATATGTATTCCACCAGGATGAGTTCCTAATTTCTTGTGTACCTCAAAGAAGCCCTTAACTTCATCAATAACATCATCAAATTTTCTAGTTTTATACCCACTTGGCGCTTCATATGTATTGCCATGCATTGGGTCGCATACCCAAAGCACGATGGCTCCAGATTTAGTAACTGCATCAATTAGCGCTGGGAGTTTTTCTCGTATCACTCCAGCACCCATTCTGGTTATAAATGTTAGACGTCCTGGTTCATTATCAGGATTTAGCTTTTTAATAATAGCTAAAGCTTCCTCTGGCGTGCTTTTCGGACCAAGCTTTACACCAATTGGATTGTGAATCTTTGAAGCAAAGTCCATATGAGCACCATCTAATTGACGAGTGCGCTCACCTATCCAAACAAAATGTGCTGATACATCATAAGGATTATTCGTTCTTGAATCGATTCGAGTTAGTGCCTTCTCGTATTCAAGAATTAAAGCTTCATGGCTTGAGTAGAAATCAACAGATTTAAATGATTCTGGATCAACACCTGCTGATTGCATAAACTGAATTGCTCGGCCAATTTCATTTGCCATTTCCTCATAGCGAGCGCTAAATCTGGCATCAGCTGCAAATCCCTTATTCCAACTATGCACCTGGCGCAGATCAGCAAACCCACCTTGTGTGAAGGCTCGTACTAAATTTAATGTTGCAGACGAGGTGTTATATACCCGAACTAATCGCTTTGGATCTGGAGTTCTTGCCTCTTTCGTGAACTCAAGATCATTAACAGCATCCCCGCGATAAGCAGGCAGAGTTTGACCATCCCGAGTTTCATTGTCATTACTGCGTGGCTTAGCAAACTGGCCTGCCATTCGACCCACCTTAACCACCGGAAGTGATGAGAAGTATTGAAGTACCGCTGCCATCTGCAAAATTGTCTTAATTCGATTTCTAATTGAGTCAGCAGTTGCGGCTACAAATGTTTCAGCGCAATCACCACCTTGAAGCCAGAAGGCATTACCTAATGCTGCTTCGCCAATTCGCTTCTTTAAATTGTCACATTCACCAGCAAAAACTAAGGGTGGAAAACTCTCTAACTCAGTTACTGCCGCCTTTACTGCAGCCGCATCTGGCCAGGTTGGTTGCTGGGCTGCCACCAGGCCTGGGGTAAATATCGAGTTAGCGTTCATTAGATAATGGTATGCAATCTTTAGTTAAGGATGTGGCTAATTAAGCCAGCATCAATTAACCGAAGAAGATCTCCGCTTCTTTATATAGGTCAGGATCAACAGTTTTTAACTTCTCTGTTGCTGAGGCCAAGGGCACTCTTTCAATTTTGGTGCCATGTAGGGCAACCATCTTGCCCCAATCCCCATCATGAACAGCTGTGATGGCATGTAAACCAAATCTAGTTGCTAGAACTCGATCAAATGCAGTTGGAGTGCCACCTCTTTGGATATGTCCTAATACTGAGGTGCGAGCCTCTTTGCCAGTCTTTTCCTCTATCTGATTAGCCAGCCACTCACCAATACCAGATAACTTCACATGTCCAAAGGAGTCCAAAGTTTTATCTTTAGTTATCAAATCTCCATCTTGTGGAATTGCACCCTCTGCAATAACAATAATTGGTGAGTAACTTTGTTCAAATCTAGATTCCACCCATTTACAGACCTGATCTAATGAAAACTTAACCTCTGGGATCAAAATACAAGATGCACCACCTGCTAATCCTGAATGCAACGCAATCCAGCCAGCATGCCTGCCCATTACCTCAACTATTAAAGCTCGGTGATGTGATTCTGCGGTGGTATGTAATCGGTCAATCGCCTCTACTGCGATATTAACTGCAGTATCAAATCCAAAGGTGTAATCAGTATTGTTTAAGTCGTTATCAATTGTCTTTGGGACACCGATAACTTTAACGCCAAGTGAATCAAGTTTGGTTGCAACTCCCAATGTGTCTTCGCCGCCAATTGCAATCAAGGCATCCACATTCATTTTTGCTAAATTCTCTTTTATCTTCTCAACACCATTTTCAATCTTAAATGGGTTAGTTCTTGAGGAACCTAGAATTGTTCCACCTTTTGGCAATATTCCGCGGGTCGCTGGCACATCTAACTTCATGGTTAATCCCTCAAGTGGACCGCGCCAACCATCTTTAAATCCAATAAATTCATAGCCATACTCTTTAACACCTTTGCGCACAACAGCGCGAATTACAGCATTTAAGCCCGGGCAATCTCCGCCACCTGTTAAAACACCAATACGCATCTTTGCAAAAACTCCAGCCTTGAATTAGTTATAAGAGTTGGTCAACGTTGACGGCTAAGTCTACTCTGCCGCAATGGGACTTAAACCCGAGATAGCTGCCTACCTAGCAGAGCGTGCAGCAACTGGCCTGCCACAAGTCTGGCAAGCACCACTTGCTGAAATAAGAGAAAACACCAAACTTCATATTGCATTAAAACAGCCATTGCTGCAGATTGATACAGTTGAACACCGAAGTATCACTGGACCAACATCAGCTCTTCCCATCCGGATCTATCGACCAAGCAAAGAAAATAACCTACCGGCGTTAGTATTTTTTCATGGCGGCGGATGGGTTTTAAACTTCTTAGATATTTACGAACCAGCTCTTCGCAAGATCGCAAAAAATGCTAACTTCATAGTTATTGCAGTTGAGTATCAAAAAGCTCCTGAACATTCATATCCAGCACCTCTTGATGATTGCTATGCAACTCTTAAATGGGTTATTGAAAATGCAGAAGAACTAGGAATAGATCTAGCCGCAATTGGTGTTGGCGGTGATAGTGCTGGTGGAAATCTAGCTTCATCAGTTGCCCTTAAAGCATGTAATGAAAAGTTAATCTCTCTAGCCTTTCAGCTTTTAATCTATCCATGCAATGACTCCACGATGAATTACCCATCGGCTACTAATTTCTCACAAGGTTATGGCTTAACAACCCAAGCAATGAAATGGTTTTGGGATCAGTACCTGTCTAAAGTTGCAGATAAGGATGATCCATATGCAGTACCTGCAAAGGCTAACTCTCTTCGTGGTGTTGCGCCTGCGATCTTGATTGCAGCTGAATTTGATCCACTAACCGATGATGTTAAAAACTACTATCAAAAATTGATAAAAGATTCAGTTCCGGCAATATATCGCGAGTTTGCTGGCCAGATTCATGGTTTCTTTAATTTAAGTGGAGTAACAGATGATGCCGAATCACTATACTCAGAGATTGCGAAAGAAATTAATGCAATTCTAGGAAGGCGTAATTAATTGACCAAGGTTGGCTGGAGCAGATTTGCCCTGGTGGGCTTTCTTTGGGGAACTCCATATCTTTTTATAAAGGTAGCAGTAGAGGAAATCTCTCCTTCTACAATAATTTTCTTTCGAGTCCTAATTGGCGCGATGGTTTTACTGCCTCTTGCTTTATCCAAAAAAACAATCTACATACCAAGAAAATACTGGCACATAGTTCTTATCTACACCGTGGCAGAGTTAATTGGTCCTTGGTATTTGATTACAAATGCTGAACAGAAAATATCCTCAGGCTTAGCTGGACTCTTAGTTGCTACCGTGCCAATTTGGGCGGCAATTTTTGCTTCTTTAAATGGTGATCACACTGTCTGGCATAAATCTAGATTATTTGGATTACTCATCGGCTTCATTGGAGTTGTTGCAGTTGTTGGAATTGAATCCATAAGTGGCCGCCAGGATATTAAATCTATTGGTATGGTTATTCTGGCTGCGATTGGTTACGCCTACGCAGTGAATATGATTAATCGAAAAATCCCAACAGTTCCTGCAATTGCCCTTAATGCCTGGGCGATGATAATTACTACTATTTTCTACTTCCCGTTTGCCATCACCCATTGGCCAACTAAAACTCCTTCGGTTGAAGCAATTGCATCAGTTGCTGCCCTTGGGGTTTTCTGCACTGCAATTGCCTTTATTTTATTCTTTAAGTTACTCGCCGAAGTTGGCCCACCAAGGGCTTCACTTATTACATACTTAAACACAGCGGTTGC
Organism: Candidatus Nanopelagicus limnes; assembly: GCF_002287885.2. Taxonomy (GTDB): domain Bacteria; phylum Actinomycetota; class Actinomycetes; order Nanopelagicales; family Nanopelagicaceae; genus Nanopelagicus; species Nanopelagicus limnae. Next base: position 484,461 of record NZ_CP016768.2, on the reverse strand, counting down.
GGTATTGCTTGGAGTAATTCTACTGGGAGAACCATTAACTCTTGGAATTATGCTTGGCTTACCATTGGTCTTACTTGGTTCTTACTTTGCTAGTCGGAAAGTGCGTCAGTAAATCCTAATTTAGCTAATAGTTTTGGATCTTTCTGCCACTCTTTTGAAACCTTTACATGAATTTGCAGGAAGACCTGCATGCCAACAAGATTCTCGATAGATTTTCTAGCTAAACTGCCAATGGCTTTTAACTTACTTCCTTGTGGTCCAATAATTATTCCTTTTTGACTATCGCGCTCAACATGTAATGTGGCGCTGATATCAAATATCTTTCCATCATCCCGCTCGCCCATCTCTTCAATGGTAACCATCACCGAGTGTGGCAGCTCTTCATATAGCTCTTCGATCGCCGCCTCTCTAATCAGATCAGCAAACATCAACTCCTGCGCTTGATCAGTATTTATATCGGTGGGATAAAGCGCTGGCGATTCCGGCAAATGTACTGAAAGTAATTCAAGCAAAAGTTCGGTTTGATCTAGATTTTTAGCCGATACTGGGATTATCTCAGCATCTTGCAGATTTAATCTAAGTGCAAACTCATTTACAGCCATTAACCTAACCGCTAAATCTGATTTTGAGATTTTATCAACTTTGGTCACTACTAAGAAAACTTTCTGATTTCCTTTAATCTGCTTGGCAATGTACTCATCACCAGCACCTATTTCCTCATCTGCTGGCAAGCATAGAAGCACAGCATCATTTGATTGCATGTTTTCATTCACCATGGAGTTCAATCTCGTGCCAAGTGCAGTTTTTGGTTTATGCATTCCTGGAGTATCAACCACAATCATTTGATATTTCTCGCGATTTATTATGCCGCGTATTGGATTTCTGGTGGTATTTGGATGGTGAGATGTAATAACTATCTTTGTTCCAACCAGAGCATTTACCAAGGTAGATTTTCCGGTATTTGGGCGACCGACAATTGCCACAAAACCAGCTTTGAAGTTTTCCATTGCTCCTATTCTCTCACCTTTTGGCTATCGCAATTGCAAGGGTTTTATCACTTCTAGTATTTCATCCAAACTAGTTGCAATATCCGCGACTCGTTCGGCAATTAGTCGGTGACAGCCATCGCTTAACTTTGATGATATCTGGCCCGGAATCGCAAAAACTGGCCTAAATATCTCAGCAGCATCACGCGCTGTTCTTATGGAACCGCTAACAAACTCTGCTTCAACTACTACGGTGGCCACAGATAAGGCTGCAATTAAACGATTTCGAATCAAAAAACGAGCTGGCATGGTTTTAACACTTGGCATAACCTCTGAAATCAATAATCCGGCTTTGGTAATTTCTGAAAACAGCTCCCGATTTTCAAGTGGGTAGAGGCAACTCACTCCTCCGGCTAAAACTGAGATAGTTCTACCGCCAGCAATTATTGCTGCCTTATGTGCTGCAGTATCAATTCCATAAGCACCTCCACTTATCACCACAATTTGTTGTTTAGCGGCATCAGTAGCTAGTTTATTTGCAACATTTAAGCCATAGTTTGTTGGCCTACGACTTCCAACAATTGAAATTGAGTTGCCAAGTTGCGCAAGTAATTTTCGATCACCCTTGATTACTAATCCAATTGGTGGCGCTGAAAGATCTTGACAAGAGGCCGGCCAATCTAGATCTTCACTACTTATAAACTCAGCATTTGCGGCCATAATTTCAGACTTAAGATCCTCAACATTTGCCCTTAAAACTCTATTTCTAATCTGCGAAAAATCTGGAATCTTAAGATACGCAGAGCCTCTTGTTATCTTTTGGTAGGTATTAATCGCCCCGCTTCTTAAAACCTCGTATTGCCAGAAAGTATCAACTGGATCTACTGCTGAGAATAGGATTAGTTTGGCAGTTTTTTCATCTAACATTTTGTGAATTTAGCAAAGATCTTTAGCTGATAAGGGGTATAAATCCCTACTGTGGATTATTGTCAATTAAGAAGTGCTGCAATGTTTGCGAATGATTTTCTATGTATGGGTAGCACTCCAAATTTCTTAATAGCTTCAGTATGTAGCGCTGTTATATACCCTTTGTGACTTGCCAAACCATAATTTGGATAGGATTTATCCAAAGCAATCATTATTCGATCTCGATATACCTTTGCCAAGATTGATGCAGCGCTAATGGATATTGCTACTTGATCACCTTTCCAAACAGAAAGATTTGGGATGGTAAGCCCCGGAATGGCATAGCCATCAGTTAATACATACTCTGGCGGATTCTTTAATCCATTTACCGCTCGACGCATACCCTCAATATTGCATTTATGCAGTCCAAGTTGATCAATCTCTTGTGGGGTGATTTCAATTATTGAGTAAGTGATCGAATTGTTAATTACTACATCAAAGAGTTGTTCTCGCTTTAACTCAGTAAGTTCTTTTGAATCTTTTACTTCGCTAAGTGCTGGTGAAAGTGGATCCTTTAAAATTACCGCTGCAACAACTAATGGACCAGCACATGGTCCCCGGCCTGCTTCATCGACTCCTGCTATGTTTTTAAGTCCAGCTTTAAGCAGGGTTTGCTCAATCATTAAACTAAGATTGAGCTTTTACTGGAATCTTTTTTAAATCTTCACCCTTATCAAGTATTGCAATATTTCCAAATGGCCAGATTATGAAAGTGGCTCGACCCACCACTTTACTCAGTGGCACCAAGCCATTATTGGCACTATCTGGTTGATATCTTGAGTCAGTACTTGCAGATCTATGATCGCCCATTACCCAAATAAAGCCCGCAGGAACATCAATATTAAATTTAGTATCACTTGGCTTATCGCCCGCATATATGTATGGCTCAGTAATTGCCACACCATTTACTTGTATTTTTCCATCAGAATCACAGCAGGTTACGTTGTCACCGCCGACACCAATTACTCGTTTGATTAAGTATTGTTTTGCCGGATCAGGTAACACGCCAACAGCAATCAAACCTGACTTAATCATTGCGATTGGCTTTGGATCGGTAGCTTCTGAAACCTGGCCTAACCACTTATCAGGATCACCAAATACAACAACCTCACCTCGTTTAATCTCGCTAAACAGGGCTCCAAATTTATTTACTGCAATTCGATCACCTACCTGAAGTGTATTTTCCATTGATCCAGAAGGAATGTAGAAAAAATGCAACAAAAAGGTTTTAACCAGAATTGAAACAATTAAGGCAGAAACAACAATGACAGGTAGTTCGCGAAGGAACGAACCCTTCTTAGGCATAAGTTTTACTTTGCTTAAGCTTGTGGAGTTTCTTCAGCAACCGCTTCGGCAACAACTTCAGCTGGAGCTTCAGCAACTGCCGCTGCTTCTTCAACAACTGGAGCCTCTTGCGCTACAGGTGTTTCTTCGGCAACTGGAGCCTCTTGTGCAACAGGTGCTTCTTCAACTACTGGAGCAGCCTTTGCAGCCAATTTCTCTGCAGCTTTCTTCTTCAGGGTTGTTGCGCCATCTGCTGGCTCATTCATTGCCTCTTTAACAGCAGCTTCATAAGCAACTCGCTTATCAATTTTCACTGGCTGTGGCTTAAGTGATCCCTCGCTGCCTGGCAAGCCATGAGCTTTTTGGTAATCACCAGTAATTTTAAGAAGTGCAGTTACTGCCTCAGTTGGCTGTGCGCCAACGCCTAACCAATATTGAACTCGCTCTGTGTTAACTTCAATTAGAGACGGCTCAGATGCTGGTGAGTAGCGGCCAATCTCTTCAATCGCTTTTGAATTTCTAGCGGAACGAGAATCTGCAATCACAATACGAAAATGTGGTGTACGAATCTTTCCAAGACGCATTAACTTGATCTTTACTGACACAAAACTCCCTATAGAAAATTATTCGGCTTTTTCTTTCGTAAACAGCGGGGGCGTTTACATCCAGATCTAACCTTGCGGATAAAAATTGCTATGGGTTAGAGGGTCCCGTTAGCAGAAGGCTAATCTTGCCAGCAGGATGGGATAAACCCAAATTGGCCTAAATACCCTCTTCCAGCGCCCGCTTAGCGGGATTTCCAGATCGAGATTTCTTCTTTGGGATGTTATTTGATTGTTGTGGTTTTGGCATCGATCCAATATTTGGTAATCCGGCTGGCATATTGCCTCCACGCATTTGCTTCATCATTTTTTGAGCTTGGGAAAATCTTTCAACTAAAGAGTTGATCTCTGAAACTGCTCGGCCGCTGCCGAGAGCAATTCTTGATCTCCTAGAACCATTTAATACTTTTGGATCATTACGCTCCATTGGAGTCATTGATTGAATTATTGCTCGAGTTCTTACTAATTCTGATTCATCAAAATTTTCTATTTGCTTCTTCATGCCTGCAGCACCTGGCAGTAATCCCATTAACTTACTCATGCTGCCCATGTTTTTCATCGCTTCTAACTGAGACAGGAAGTCCTCAAATGTAAACTCCTCACCCTTAACAAATTTATCCTCTAGCTTTTTCGAAGTCTCCTCCGGCATTGCCCGCTTGGCTTGTTCAGCTAAGGAAGCAACATCTCCCATTCCCAAAATTCGCGAAGCCATACGATCTGGATAAAAGAGATCAAAATCAGAAATTTTTTCTCCAGTGGATGCAAAAATTATGGGCTTACCCGTAATTTCAACAATTGAAAGCGCTGCGCCACCTCTGGCGTCACCATCTAATTTGGTTAATACCACTGCATCAAATCCAACACCATCTGCAAATGCTTTCGCTGTTACTGCTGCGTCTTGACCAGTCATAGCATCAACTACAAAGAAAATTTCATCTGGTTTAACAGCGTCACGGATACTAGTGACCTGATTCATCAACTCTTGATCAATACCAGTTCGCCCAGCTGTATCAATAATTACAAAATTATGTAACTTCTCTTTTGCAAATTCAACTCCTGCTTTCGCAACTGAAATGGGATTGCCCACACCGTTGCCAGGCTCTGGTGCAAAAACTGGAGTTTTAGTTGATTCACCGACTACTTGAAGCTGATTAACTGCGTTAGGTCTTTGTAAATCTGCTGCAACTAGCAGTGGTGTATTCCCTTGGAGCTTTAAGTAATTGGCTAATTTACCAGCGAGTGAAGTTTTTCCTGCGCCTTGCAGACCTATTAACAAAATTACTGTTGGCGCTACTTTTGCAAACTTAAGCCGACGTTCTGATCCACCTAATATTTGAGTTAACTGCGCGTTTACAATTTCAAAGATCTTCTGGGATGGGTTTGTACTTTTATTGATTGACTCCGCTTGATTGTTAAATTCCTCTAAAACCTGCTTTGAGAATTTATCAGCAACTAAAAGGGCAACATCTGAATCAAGGAGGGCATTTTTTATATCTGATGAAAATTCTACTAACTGTGCCTGCGAAACTTTACCGCGCAGGCCAGAAAATAATGATGTAAATCTCTGGCCTAGCGCTTCAAACATGGAAGCATCTTACATTTTATTTAGATTGCTTCTTCACCACTCTCACCGGTTCGAACCCGAGTTACTGATTCAACTGCTGTGGCCCATACTTTGCCATCGCCAATGCTTCCGGTCCTAGCAGCATTAACAATAATTTCTATTGCTTTATCTGCAGTTTTAGTACTAACCAATACTTCCAATCTTATTTTCGGTATGAGATCCACCTTGTATTGGGTTCCACGATAAACCTCAGTAAGGCCAAGTTGGCGACCGAAACCTTTAGCTTCTGAAACAGTCATACCAGTTATGCCTTGTGAAACTAGCGCCTCTTTAACTGCATCTAGTTTTTGTGGCTTAATAATTGCGGTAATTAACTTCATGAGCTAAAACCTCCTCTTGAACTATTAGTTAATTCATATCCAGTTTCTGCATGTTGATCGTAATCAATTCCAGAAATTTCAGCCTCCGCTTTAACTCTAAGTCCAATCGTCTTATCGATAGCAAAGCCGATAATTAAGGTGACGATAAAGGAGTAAGTTAAAACAAAGAAAGCTCCAAATGCCTGCTTGCCAAGCAAAGTGGCGCCACCACCATAGAAGATGCCATCTAAGCCAAGGCTATTGATTGCGCTACTGCCAAAGAAGCCAAGTGATAAGCAGCCCCATAATCCACCAACTAAGTGAACGCCAACAACATCTAGTGAATCATCAAAGTTGAATAGATACTTAAGGCCAACTGCAAGCGCGCATAAGATTCCAGCAATCAAACCGATTACAACTGCTGCCCATGGGGCAACAAATGCGCATGCTGGCGTAATTGCAACTAAGCCGGCGACTGCACCAGATGCAACGCCGAGTGAAGTTGGATGACCATCTCTTAGTTTTTCTACTACTAGCCACCCCAATGCTGCGGCCGCTGTTGCTACTTGAGTGTTTAACAATGCTAAAGCTGCGGTGCCATTTGCTCCCAATGCAGATCCAGCATTAAATCCAAACCAACCAAACCAAAGCAAACCAGCACCAATTAACACCAATGGCAGTGAGTGTGGTCGCATCGATTCTCGTCGCCATCCCACTCGCCTACCAAGGATGATTGCCATTGCAAGACCAGCTGCGCCAGCATTTATATGAACAGCGGTTCCACCTGCAAAATCTTGCACACCTCTGGCTGCTAAGAATCCAGCCCCCGTTACCTTATCGCCAACCTTATTTCCAAAGGCAAAGACCCAGTGTGCAACTGGGAAATAAACCAAAGTAACCCAGACTGTTACAAAAACTGCCCAAGCTGTGAACTTAGTTCTATCTGCAATAGCGCCTGATATTAAAGCTGGCGTAATAATCGCAAACATAAGTTGGAAAGCAGCAAATGCTAGTAATGGAATTGGATAAACACCACCGTTATTAGTTAATTCGTTTACCGCACTACCCAAACCAGATAGAGATATCTCTCCATACCACTGTGAGTTTGCTTCATAGCCAAAGGCTAATTTGAATCCATAAATTACCCACAACACACTAACGATGCCAATTGTTACCATTGACATTAACATCATATTCAAAACACTTTTAGCACGAACCATGCCGCCGTAGAAAAGTGCCAATCCTGGTGTCATTAAAAGCACCAATGCTGTACTTGCTAAAACCCAAGCCGTATCACCAGTGTTTAAAACTACTTCTGCCATTTGATCTCCAATAACCAATACCTGCTTTCGCAGTATTCATATAGTTGGGAAACCTCGCCTTTGAGATGGCAATACTCTGGCCTGAATGGGTTAAATCAAGTGGTTTTTTAAGTTTCGAACTGGTGACAGTTTTAAAGCAATTGTTAAAAGTATGTTACCTAATCAAACAAAGATGCGATGTACTGCTCTGGATCAAAGGGGGCTAAGTCTGAAATCTGCTCCCCCGTGCCTATAAATTTAATCGGCAATCCAAACTCTTTCTCGATCGCAAGGCCTACCCCACCCTTTGCCGAACCGTCTAATTTAGTGAGAATAAATCCCGTCACACCGGCGGCTTCAATGAAAACCTTTGCCTGATTAATTCCATTTTGACCAGTAGTAGCGTCAAGTACCAATAAAATTTCATCAACAGGTGACTGCTTTTCGATAACTCTGATAACTTTTCCTAATTCCTGCATCAAATTCTCTTTGGTGTGCAATCTTCCGGCAGTATCCACAAGAAGATAGTTGTAGTTTTCAGATTTGGCTTTAGTGATTGCTGAAAAAGCAACAGCAGCCGGATCACCATTTGCTGCTCCGCTTACAACCTCAATATCAATTCGACTTGCCCAAGTTTGCAACTGATCAACGGCAGCTGCGCGAAACGTGTCAGCTGCTGCTAACAAAACAGTATTTTTCTCATTCTTAATCAAATTTGCTAACTTTGCAGTTGAGGTCGTTTTCCCAGTTCCGTTAACCCCTACGACCAATATGGTGCTTACCCGATCTGAATTCTTAGCGATTGCCCTATCTTTACTACTTAGCCATTGCTTAATCACATATGTAATTGATTGCTGTGCATTTTCAGGCTTTGCCGACTTCGCCTCTGCAATAACCTGATCAACTAGCTTTACGCCAAGGTCTGCTGAGATTAAATTACTTCGAATATCATCCCACTGCTCATTCGAAACTGAGCCAGATCTAACTGCATTAAATAAACGTTTAAATAAACTCATCTACTTTTTAAGAAACTGCGTCGACTTCACGAATTCGCTGCGAGATGACTTCGCTGACTCCATCACCACGCATTGTTACGCCATAGAGCGCGTCAGCAATCTCCATTGTCCGCTTTTGGTGGGTAATAATAATCAGCTGTGATTTTTCACGTAGCTCTTCAAAGACGCCCAATAATCTTCCCAAGTTTGTATCGTCCAGTGCGGCTTCAACCTCATCCATTACATAAAATGGTGAAGGTCTTGCTTTAAAGATTGCAATTAACAAAGCCACCGCTACTAGTGATCGCTCACCTCCAGATAGAAGTGATAATCGCTTAACTCGTTTGCCAGGTGGCCGAGCCTCAACATCAACTCCTGATGTCAACATATCTGATGGGTTGGTAAGAATTAACTTTCCATCACCACCTGGAAATAGTCGAGCAAAGACAATTTCAAACTCACGAGCAGTATCTTCATACGCTTGAGTAAAGATCTGTTGCACCCGATCATCCACCTCTTTGATTATGTCCAACAAATCCTTTTTAGTTTTCTTTAAATCTTCTAACTGTTCGGCTAAATAACGTAGTCGTTCTTCAAGTGATGAGTACTCCTCAAGTGCTAATGGATTGATCTTGCCCAGCAAAGTTAGTGAGCGCTCTGCCTGCGCTAAACGTTTTTCTTGCTGATCTCTGCGGTATGGGATTAAGTCTCCTGGTACAAACTCACCTTGCTCATTTTCATAAAATGTCGGCACATCATTACTTGGGCCATACTCAGTTAGAAGTGTTGAAACATCAACACCTAACTCCTCCACCGCTTTGCTTTCAAGTTGCTCAATTCTCAATCTTTGCTCGGCGCGAGCGATCTCATCTTTATGAACGCTAGAAGTTAGTCTTTCTAACTCAATTGCCAACTCCCTGCCAACAGTTCTTAGATTTAAAATCTCACCTTCTCGGTCAGATCGTGATTTCTCAAGTCGCGCACGCTCTGCACCAGCTTTTGAAATTGATGATTCAATTTGAATTAATGCCTCATATGCAGTGTCTGCAATTTCTTGGGCAGTCACCGCAGCCTGAGCTCGATTTTCCCTGCGAGAAATAGATTTTGAGGCTGCATCTCGTTCAGCGCTTGCTTGATTTTCTAATGCAATCGCACGTTGAGCAATTGCATCTCGACGTTCTTCAATTGTGCGCAAACTTAATCTTGCTTCAACCTCTTTTGAACGAGCACCAGATACTTGAGACCTTAAATCCTCCAGATGAGTTAAGTCTGGCTCCAATGGAGTTTGGTGTGATTCAAATTGCGCAATTGCAGCGGCTAAATCTCGTTCGTCAAAGGTGCGCTGCTCATTTGCTGCATCTAACGCTGCGATTAAACGATCTAGCTCCTCACCCGTGTTCTTAACATTTTGGCCTGCCACAGCTAATTGCTCAGCTAATCCAGTCATGGCTGCATCTGAATCATTTAATTTAGAAAGTGCTACCTCATATTCGCGGTTAATTGAATCAAAACGGTTTTGTGAGGCAGTCAATTCAAACTTAATGCGATCACAATCTGCTGACACCTTTGCTACTTCGGCCTCGCAATTAGATGTTAATACTGAAATTTTCTCAATTAAATTGGCATTTTGTGAGGCAGCCACTAACTCAGTGATCTCTGTGAATGCGGTTAATCTTCCAAGTGAACCTGCTCGTAATTTCTCAGTAGATTGCAGTTTGTCAGTTAAAACCTTTAATTCTGCTTCAGCAGATTTTAAATCTCCCTTTAATTTATTAAATTGATTATCTAAGCCTGGCTCTGTTGCAGTTAGCGATGATATTTGTGTTTCAATTAATGCAAAACTTTCTCGGTAACCTCGTAATCTGCCATCAGCTGAATCTTTAGCAGCAGTTAATCGAGTTATCTCACCAGTGGTGGCATCAATTCTTGATCTAAGTCCATTTATGTGACCTTCTTGTCTTGCAGTTCCTTCACGTTGATCTGCAATCGCACGCAGTGAAGCAGATACTCGGTTTTCTTCTAACGCTAGTTGTTGCTCAATTGCCTTTAATGAATTTGAATCAACTTGTAACTGATCCTGTGAGATTTTTACCTGCGTTGCCAGTGCTGACTCTTCTTGTCGTAAAACTAATGCTTCATCTTCTAGTGCTTTTGGATCCCGGCCAATTGCTTTGGCTTCTTCTGCTTCCTCAGCTAAGAATCTGGCTCGCTCGGAGGATAAATTCTGAACGCCACGAATTTGCTCACGTTGGGCAGTTAGTCGATAAAAGTTTTCTTGAGCTGCAATTAATTGTGGATTCTCACTTGCAGCAATTGCATCTAACTCAACCTCACGTGCTCTTGCAGTGTTTAGCTCTCGCTCTACCTGCTCTTTTCGCTCACGCAAAACATTCTCATCAGCAACTTCAACCTCCATCTCAGATCTCATCCGAGTTAGGTCATCAGCTAGTAAGCGAAGCTTTGAATCTCTAACATCTGATTGAATTACTGAGGCTTTTCTCGCCACTTCTGCCTGTTTACCGAGCGGTCTTAATTGTCGGCGTAGCTCAACAGTTAGATCTTGAATTCGAGCAAGGTTAGTTTGCATTGAGTCTAATTTTCGAATTGCTTTTTCTTTTCGCTTACGGTGCTTTAAGACACCAGCGGCTTCTTCAATAAATGCTCGCCGTTCCTCTGGATTTGCCAGCAAGATTGCATCTAACTGACCTTGTCCAACGATTACATGCATTTCCCGACCAATACCACTATCACTGAGTAACTCTTGAATGTCTAATAATCTTGTAGTTTCCCCATTTAATAAATATTCAGATGAACCATTTCTAAATAAAACACGGGTGATTGTTACTTCAGAAAAATCAATTGGAAGAACGCCATCTGCGTTATCAATTGTTACTGATACTTCAGCACGACCTAGTGGCGCACGGCCAGAGGTGCCAGCGAAAATTACATCTTCCATCTTTCCACCACGTAATGATTTAGCACCCTGCTCACCCATTACCCAAGACAGAGCGTCGACTACGTTTGATTTACCAGATCCATTTGGTCCGACCACGCACGTAATGCCCTGTTCAAAATTTAAGGTGGTGGAGGAGGCAAAGGATTTGAACCCTTTTAGGTTCATACTCTTTAGATACATGGCTTCGCCCTCATAGGCGCAAACCTATCTAAAAACTGCCGAAAATCTGGGCTACTTACCCTTGGCAACGCGGGCAAAAATGGGATGAGCGATTAGCAAAGGCAATTCTGTGGATAGCGCTGCCACATCGTGAACATTTTTCACCCTCACGGCCATATACCTTCAATGATCTGGAGAAATATCCGCTTTCACCATTAACATTTTTATACTGCTGATCAAAGGATGTGCCACCAGCTTTTATGGCAGATTTCATTACCGAGATCGCAGATGTGATGACTTTCTTAATCTCATCTTCTGATAAATCTTCACAAATAATTTCCGGATGTATTTTTGCTCGCCATAGCGCCTCATCTGCATAAATATTTCCAACACCACTTAATACCTCTTGATTAAGAATCGCTGGCTTAATTGCACATTTTTTCGATTTAATTTTGGCAACAACCTGCTTGATATCAAACTCACTTTCAAATGGATCAAAAGCTATGTGTTGAACACACGTGGGAATACCGTTATTTTGCTCTTCAATTGAAAGCCAGCCAAAGGTTCGCTGGTCAATAAATCTAATCTCATCCCTTCCTCTACCCAGCCTGCTAGTTAATGAGAATCTCGCCCGCATATGGGTCTGAATTGGCGCAGATGCTGGTTGAACAAGTAACTGACCGCTCATGCCAAGGTGTGCCACTAGAGTGAAATCACGATCTAGTTCTAGCCATAAAAATTTTCCGCGACGCTTAACTGCTTGAATCTTTGAGCCAACTGCTGCAGCTAGTGGCGCAATTGAACCTGGCTTAACTGTTCGTGGGTGAAAGGTCTGCGCAGTAGATATTCTCTTTCCAACCACATATTTTTCAAGTCCGCTTCGAACTGTTTCAACCTCAGGCAACTCTGGCATTACACGCTCAGATTTTTACTTCTTGTTAACTCTGCTACTTAATGCTTCATGGGCTAACTTAGCTGCAGATTGTTCAGCCTCGCGTTTACTCTTACCATCGCCGCTTGGAAATTTCTCACCGCCAACAATTGCTATGGCAATAAAACTTTTATCGTGATCTGGACCAGATTCGGTAATTTCATATTCAGGTGCTGACAAATTCAAAGTAGCTGCAATTTCCTGTAATGCGGTTTTGCCATCGAGCGCTGCACCTAAAGTAGAAACTGAACTTAATGCTGGTTGCATCCACTTTAAAACTATTTCAGCTGTCTTTGTGTAATCATATTGAAGATAAATTGCACCCACTAAAGCTTCTAATGAATCAGCAAGTATCGAGTTTTTATCGCGACCATTTGTAGCTTCTTCACCCTTACCAATTCGAAGGTGCTCTCCCAATTTTAAATCTCGGGCAATTTGAGCAAGTGCTCGCATGTTCACTACGCCAGATCTAAGTGGACTTAATCTACTTTCATCTAAATCAGGAAATCTTTTATAAAGTTCATCGGTAACTACTAAACCTAAAACTGAATCGCCTAAAAACTCTAATCGTTCATTAGTTGGAATGCCACCTGCTTCATATGAAAAGGAGCGATGGGTTAATGCAAGTTCAAGCAACTCTTCCTTAACCGATATTCCGAGTTGCTCGGTTAGGTCAGAGTACAGATCAGACCTCTAGAACCTGGCGACGGTTATAAGTTCCGCAGGTTGGACAGGCAGTGTGTTGCAACTTTGGTTGTTGGCATTGTTCACATGTTGCCAAGTGAGCAGGAGTTGTCTTCCACATGCTACGACGAGAGCGAGTGCGTGCTCGCGACATTTTTCGCTTTGGTACTGGCATGATCATTACTCCTTATATAACTGCGCTTTGCGCAAGATGAGAATTATCTACGAAAAGTTCGATCTTGTAAAAACGATTAGTTTTTAAGCGGGAAATCCTTCAGGGCAGCCCATCTTTGATCGGCAGGGGTTTGCGATTGCTCTGCTGACAAATACGCCCAACTCTGCCCCTGCTTTTCTTCAAGACCTGGGCAATCCTCAGTGCAAAGTGGGTTAACCGCCAAATTTAAAATAACAGCATCGCGAATTGCCGGTTCTAGATCAATATCATCACCAACCATAAAACTTAAATCATCTTCCTCTAAATCAATCTCCTCATCCTTGCCAGACTTTGATTTAGTTCCCCGCTTACCAGCGGCAATCTCGTAGTAGTAGAGCTCAGTAAAGTTTTCATCAATTGGCCAGGTAATTGGCTTTAGACATCTTGTGCACTCCCCAGTGGCTGTAGCCATTACTCGGGCGCTAGCAAGAACTCCTTCATCAACTGATTGCAGGCGCAGGTCAACTTCAATAACTTCCCCCGGTTTTACGGACAGCAGATCAACACCAACTGGCTCTGGAATCTTTAGATCTAACTGATGCTCACGCATTTCACCGGCCCGATGAGGCAGGTCATGGGTATTAAAGATATAAATTGAACGTGCCATTGGACTACTTGTTTAGATCAGAGAGTGCGTGTTTAGTTTCAACTCCACCTAATTGATCTCTACCTTTGCTAATAACATCTAAGGTTTTATTCAAAATAACCTCAAGCGTTGCCAACCTGGCATCTACATACTCATCAATTTCTTCACGATTCCTCTTACCATCTTCATTGGCTTCAGCAAGAATTCGAGTTGCCTCTTTTCGGGCATTAGAAACAATGGTGGTTTGTTCAACCAAACGTGCGACCTCATCCCTGGCTTGGGCAATGATTCCATCAGCTTGGGTATGAGCATTTTCTAAAATCATATCTTTATCTCTTAAAATTGAGATCGCCTTCGCTAGATCATTTGGAAAAGAAACTTTAATTTGATCTAGTAACTGCAACATCTCCCCACGGTTCAAAACACAGGAAGCAGATAGCGGAACAGATCGAGCCTCTTCTACGGCAGCAATTGCTGCCTCTAAATTCTCAACTACATCCATGACTAATCCCTCCGCTTGACTCTTGATTTTAACTTATCGACGATAGCAGCAGGCATATACGCCGAAACATCCCCACCATAACTTGCTATCTCCTTGACCAAGGAGGAGGACAAAAATGAGTGCGAAGGAGCAGTAGACATAAATAAGGTCTCAACCCCTTGCAGTTGTAGATTTACTTGGCTCATCTGCAGTTCATAATCAAAATCACTTACTGCTCTTAATCCTTTAACTATTGTTGGAATCTTATTTGTTCGACAGTAATCAACTAATAAACCACTCCAAGAATCAACCTTCACATTGCTGTATCTAGCAGTAACCTCTTTAATCATGGCAATTCGCTCATCAACTGTGAATAGTGAGCTTTTGGTTTGATTAACTAATACTGCAATAACAACTTCATCAAATAAGGTGCAGGCTCTGGCGATAATATCTAGGTGTCCATTAGTAATTGGATCAAAAGAACCGGGACAAACAACGCGTCTCATGAGTAAAACGCTAGCAACTTATTGCGCAGTTAGCCATTTTCTGAGCCAATGCGCTCAGTTAGGACGCCATAGTGAATAGCACCGGCGCCATAAGAGCGAACCTTTAACTCAGATAATCCATCAGGCCAGGTAAAAATTTTTGCCTTAGCATCTCGCTCAATTGCCACCAGGCCAAATCTGCTAAGTAATCCAAGAGTTAAAATCTTTTTAAGTATCTTCTCGACCTCAACATTATCTACCTCATAAGGCGGATCTATATAGATAATTTCATATGGCTTACTGGCGGTGTGGTTTAAGAATTCAAATACTGTTTTAGCATGGACTTTAAACTTACCAACTCCTTCTAGCTTAGAAATAAGTGCGAAATTATCTTCACAAACTTGCGCGCTAACTGAATTACTCTCAATCGCCTCTACAAGCGCCGCACCTCTAGAAAGTGCCTCTACTCCGACCGCGCCAGAACCAGCATAAAGATCTAGAAAATGTAATCCATCTAATGTTGAAAATGTTGAAGTTAAAGATGAAAACAATCCTTCCCGGGCTCGATCTGAGGTTGGCCTGGTAATTGATGGAGGTGAAAACAATTTTCTACCCTTACCAATTCCAGCAATTATTCGCATGCTCATGATTTGTCCATAAATCTTGCTGCCTCATCTAATTTAAGCTTTTCAACTTCACTATTTAACTCAGGCAAGTTACTAAGATCTGGATCAGTTTTCAAGATTTTCACTGCTACCTCTCGAGCTTGATCAATCAAACTTTCATCACGTAAAACTCTTAGTAAGCGAAGGTGGGATTTACCGCCAGATTGAGATCTACCAAGCACATCACCCTCCTTACGTTGTTCTAAATCTATTCTGGCCAATTCAAAACCATCTAGGGTGGCAGCTACTGAATTTAATCGTTGCATGGCAGGTGAATCCTCCTGCGCGCTACTTACCAACAAACAAAGACCCGGTGCACTTCCTCGGCCAACTCGACCACGTAACTGGTGAAGTTGAGATACACCAAATCGATCAGCATCCATGATTACCATCATTGAAGCATTTGGTACATCAACACCCACCTCAATGACTGTAGTTGCAATCAAAACTTGTATTTGCCCAGCAGCAAAGGCTGCCATTGTTTGATCTTTAGTTTCACTTGATTGTTTGCCGTGTAAGACGGCGATCTTTAAACCAGAAAGTGCGGCACTTGATAATTGTGGTGCCAACTCCTCAACTGCGACCATCTCTTCATTATCTAGTAGCTCCTCACCTAGTAATAGCGCAGCAGCAATTTCTCGCTCAGTTAACTTCTTATTTGGATTAGCAATTCTTGGTGCAACGATATAAACCTGATGGCCCTCAGCCACCTCCTCTTTAACTCGTTGCCATGCGCGATCTAAGAAGTGTGGTTTCTCTAGTACTGGAATTACATGAGTTGTGATTGCAACTCGTCCACTTGGCAACTCCTTAAGGGTTGAAATATCTAAATCACCAAAGACAGTCATTGCTACTGTTCTTGGAATTGGAGTCGCAGTCATAACTAACAAGTGAGGTGGCTGCTTTGCTTTCATCCGAAGTGCATCTCGTTGCTCAACACCAAATCTATGTTGTTCATCAACTACTACTAATCCAAGATCATCAAAACCAACACCATCTGAAATTAGTGCATGCGTTCCAATTACTATCCCTGTTTGACCTGTTGCCAATTTGGCATGGATCTCTTTTTTCTCAGCAGCAGATAATGATCCAGTTAGTAATTCAACTTGGGTACCAATTTCACCAGCCTGCAATGTTCCGGCCTGTGCTAGCTCTCCTAGAATTTTGGTAATTGTTCGATAGTGCTGTTGAGCTAAAACTTCAGTGGGCGCAAGTAATGCCGCCTGGCCAGATGAATCAACAACTGAAAGCATTGCTCTAAGGGCAACTACAGTTTTTCCAGAACCAACCTCACCTTGTAATAAGCGGTGCATCGGGTACTTATTTGATAAATCTTTTTCAATTTGAGAATTAACCTCAATTTGCCCAGCTGTGTATTTAAATGGCAATTTCTTCTCAAAGGCTGCAACTAATTTAGGTGTATTTGGAGTTCTAGATTTAGTGCTCAATTTGGTTATCTCAGCACGACGTTGTACTAAAAGTAATTGCAACAGTAGTGCTTCATCAAAGGTAAGGCGCTGTCTTGCATTTTCAGCACTATCTAAATCAGGTGGTTGATGGATATCTAGAAATGCTTTTTTTAATGATGGATACCTAAATTGCTCAGTGATCTGCGATGGTAAGTAATCTGGCAATTCATCTAGGGAATCAATTGCTAATTTCATGCATTGCATGATCTTCCAAGACGGTAATTTTCCAGTTGCTGGATAAACAGGTAAGTACTTCCCAGCAAACTCAGCCACGGCGGCATCTACATCATCGCCATCTGGAATTAGTTGGTAATCTGGATGAGCCAACTGGCGCCTGCCTTTAAATACTCCAACTTTTCCAGCAAATAAGCCAACTCTTCCTGATCTTAAATCCTTCTCGCGCCAGGCTTGGTTAAAGAATGTTAGGGACAAATTCGCGCTGCCATCGGTGACAACTACTTCAAGAATATTTTTACCATTTGCTCGTCGAAGCTTTACCGCTTCAATCTCCGCCAAAATTGTTACCTCATCATCGGCAACTAATGTTGAAATATCAGTTAATTCACCACGTACTACATACCTTCGGGGATAGTGCCGAAGTAATTCATTTATTGTGGTGATTCCAAAAGATTTCTCTAAGACCTGCGCTGTTCGGTCGCCCACGATATTTGTTAATCGGGTTGAAAGAGTGGCCATAGTGGAAGTATCTAACGCCCGGTGGCTATCTGTGCGTAATTACCCACTGGATTAGCCAATTAATACCCTGGCAAGGTAATCTTTCGCCTCTATTAAGTGAGTTAAACCAATTACAAGGGAGTACGTAAAGTGTCTTCAGTATGCGATATCTGTGGCAAAGCACCTAGCTTTGGCAATAACGTCTCACACTCAAAACGTGCTACTCGTCGTCGTTGGAATCCAAATATCCAAAAGATTCGTACCATCATCAATGGCCAAACAAAGCGTAAGAATGTTTGCGCATCCTGCCTGAAGGCTGGAAAAGTTTCTCGTTAATTAAAAGTGCTGGTATCCAGCCTTTGTAATCGCTTTACCATCCAAATTCACAACACCACTTCCGGCTTCAACTTTTCCAACCAATAAGCCAAGATCATCACTGGCCTTATCGGCAGAGACTGTTGCTAAGAAGAAATGATCTTCACCGCCAGTTAATATCCAATCAAAAACATCCTCACCTAATTCGCTAGCAAGTTCAGCAAGATCCTTGTAATCATCTGATTTCTGCAGCAGCTCTTTGCTTAGATCTATATTCACGCCAGATGCTTTTGCAATATTTCCTGCATCGCTAACTAAGCCATCACTTATGTCACACATCGAATTCGCAACTTTCATTAAATTATTTGGAGCAACTAATTTTGGATTTAGGTGCGCCTCAACGACATACTTTGGTCGGTTAAGTCCTCTAGTTAAAATCGCTAGCCCTGCTGCGGATAAACCTGGCAGCGCACTTAGGTAAACCAGATCGCCAACCTTTGCGCCATCCCTAGTTATCGCTTTGCCAGATAGCTCACCGAGCGCTGTGATGCTTAGGCTCATTTTTTCAGATTTGCTTAAATCACCGCCTATTACAGAAACTTTAAACTTATCAGCAACTGATCTAATCCCATTTGCAAGATCGGTAACAGTTTGGGAGTTATTAACCTCGGTTATTGCAGCGGCTACAAGTAAGTATTTAGGTGTGGCTCCCATGGCAAAGACATCAGCTAAATTTGCAGTAGTTAACTTTGCACCAATTTGAAAGGGTGTGGACCACTCTCTTTTAAAGTGGATCTCCTCCACCGCCATGTCTACCGTTGCTACTAATTTATTATTATTGGCAGCAATTACCGCGCCATCATCACCAATTCCAACCTCTACCCCATTTTCAAATGAGGTATGAAATAGATCGCGCAAGCGCTCTATTAGCCCAGCTTCAGATTCAATCAATGGCACTCCCCAATTAACTCGCTATAGGCTACCCTTTAATATCACTACCGTTCATTGTTGAACTGGTAAATGTAAATTGAAAGGCTACAAATGTCCGTCCAGGCTTATATTTTGATTCAAACTGAAGTTGGCAAGGCTTCAAGTGTTGCTAAAGCTGTATCTGCCATTGCTGGGGTAACCATCGCTGAAGGAGTTACCGGCCCATACGATGTAATTATGCGAGCTGAATCTGCCAGTATGGAAGATTTAGGTCGAACTGTATTAGCAAAGGTACAAGGAGTTCCTGGCATAACTAGAACTCTTACCTGTCCAGTAACTACTTTCTAGAAAATTAAAACCAACGAATCATTCCGATAATTCCTGCAGTTGCATAAAAAAACTGCAGGAAAAGTATTCCCTTGTGCTTACCTAAGAATGCCCAAATTCCAATAAATGCAGATGAAGCCAAGAGGAGGGTGAAGCCGATAAATTCAGCTCCAATATTGGCTGCAACTAGTAGGGAATAAAAAATTGCAGTGATAACGCCAAGCCATTCAAAAAACCTTGACTTACTTAACTTCATTTAGACACCATACCAACCATCATCGATTTTGCTTCTGTACAACTCAATAGTTCACTGTAACTAGTAGGAAAGACCGCATGTGGGTGTCCTGCAGCTGCCCAGACAACCTCGTAATCATTTAAGGCTTCATCAATTAAAGTTATTGAGGGCGTTTTAATCCATCCAATTGGAGCCACGCCACCAATCGAAAACCCTGAATTCTCTTTCACATAATCAGCATCTACTCGTTCTAATTTTTCAATTCCTAACTTACTTGCAACCAATTCAGTATCAACACGATGTCTGCCAGAGGTGATTACTAATAATGGTGAGTTATCAGGCAACTTAAAGATTATCGAGGAGGCAATTTGTCCCACTTCAATACCTAGCCCTGCCGCAGCTTCTGCTGCACTTTTTGCAGTTTCAGTTAATACCTTAATTTGACCGGTAATGCCAAACTTTTCCTTTGCAGCAACTACCCGTTTAACTGCTGATTTTTCTAGTACCCCATCCATAATTACTAACGGGTGATACTAAGCGATCGATTTTGAGCAGTTTGAATTAATTTTGTAATTAACTGCTGATATGTAATCCCACTCTTCTCGATTAACTTTGGATAAACAGAGGTTGGTGTAAAGCCAGGCATAGTGTTGATTTCATTAATGATAATTTCACCTTGATCTGAATAAAAGAAATCAATCCGTGCTAATCCTTCACAACCAGCAGCTTTAAATGCTGTTAAAGCAGCTTGTTGAATTTTTGCCTCTATCCCCGCTGGAAGATCTGCTGGCACAACTAGTTGCATTGAATTATCTAAATACTTTGCTTGAAAGTCATAAAACTCAAACTTATCTGACAGAAGTATTTGGCCAACTTGGGAAACGGTTAACTTCCCATCAGCTTGTAAAACTGCACACTCAATCTCTTTTCCAACCACACTTTGCTCAATAATTACTTTGGTATCAAATTCAAGAGCAATGTTCACCGCTGCTGCTAGCTCTGATTTCTGCTTAACCTTTGTTGTACCTCGGCTTGAGCCACTTCGGGCTGGCTTAACAAATAATGGAAAGGTTAGATTACTTGGAAGTTCAAAATCTTTAGATGTAACCACAATGCCTGGTGCAACCTTTAAACTGGCAGCAGCGAAGATTGGCTTTGCATAAGATTTATCCATACTGACTGCACTTGCAAGTACACCTGAGCCAACGTAGGAAACTGCAATCATTTCAAATAATCCTTGGATTGTTCCGTCCTCACCGTAGGGACCATGCAAGATAGGAAATGCAATATCGATAGATAAAGCTTTACCACCTGAAAATAATCCTTGGCTAGTAATGCTTATCTCCACACCGGATTCAGGCACCGTAGGAAGTGCGCCATTGATAATTGCAAAATTTGTATCGTCTGGAAGAAATAACCATTTACCGCTCTTGGTAATACCAATTAATACTGGCTCAAATAGATTTCGATCAATTGAGTTTAAGATGCCATTTGCAGATACACATGAAATCTCATGCTCACTACTTTTGCCACCACAAATAATTGCAACCCTTGGTTTAATCATCAAATTTCAGCCTTAATGCTTACAGTCATTATCCGAGTCATTGCATCTTTTGGACTCAAAGTACCTGCAACAACATCAGAGACGGCTTCAATAATTGGTACCTCAACACCAACACGGTGAGCTAGTTCAAGCATCGCACCAGCTGAATAAACACCTTCAACTGTTTTTACTACCTGCGCTCTAGCTTTTGCGATTGAACCTGATTTACCAAGTACCTCACCAAAACTTCTATTTCTTGAAAGTGGAGATTGCGCACTTGCTACCAAGTCACCAATTCCAGCAAGTCCTAAGAATGTAAGTGGATTAGCACCGTAGGCACCACCAAGCCGGGCCACCTCAGAAAGACCGCGAGTAATCATTAAACCCTGAGTGTTTTCGCCATAACCCATACCAACTGCAATACCAACCGCTAGTGCAATTACGCTCTTTGCTGCGCCAGCAAATTCACATCCAACTAAGTCATCTGATGGATAAATTCGGAAGTAATTAGTTGAAAACATCTCCTGCATAATCTCAATATTTGCTGGATTCTCAGAGGCCGCTACCGCACCAGCTGGCTGGCGCATAATGATTTCATTTGCCAAGTTAGGTCCTGTGATAAGTCCAAATTGAGATTTATCAATACCAAGTACTTCCCCGGCAACCTCAGTCATTCGAAGCTGAGTTTGAACTTCTATTCCCTTTAAAGTACTAATTACTGGTAAATCTCTAGGGAAAAAGCTCTTCCATGAATCCAAATTCTCACGCAAGGTTTGGGAAGGAATTGCTAACAAAATCACATCAGCAAACTCAAGCACCGCTTTAATATCAGTCGTTGCCTTCAATTCTTTTGGTAAATCAATTCCCTTTAAGAATTTTCGATTTGAGTGACGGCGGTTAATTTCCCGCACTACTTTTTTATTTCTTCCCCAGATTAATACCTGTTGTCCGGAGTCCACCATTACCTGACCTAGGGTTGTTCCCCAGGCACCTGATCCAAGAACGGCAACTTTTTTCATTTGTCTTCCTTTTTAAAATTACCAATTCGTGGCAAAGCTGATTTTTTTGGATCAAATACTTCACTCGGCGCAGTTTCGCCTCGAAGATTTTCTAATAATTTAGTTACCGCACTCATTACATAAGCGGTTGCCTCCTCCAATGCAACTGGATCTTCAGCTCGACCAGCCCATTTAGAAAAATTAAGTGGCTCACCAGCTACAACTATTACTTTTGTTCGTGGAAACAATTTCGGCTTTTTACTATAGGCCGGCAGAATTTTTTGTGCTCCCCATTGCGCGCAAGGAATAACTGGCACCTGCGACAAAATGGCAAGGCGAGCGATTCCAGTCTTTGCCTTCATTGGCCAGTAATTTTCATCTCGAGTTAGGGTGCCTTCTGGGTAAACACCTAGTAAGTGACCAGCTTTTAAAAAAGCAACTGCATGTTGTAAAGATTGTGAGGCAGATGAGCTCTCGCGCTCAACGGGAATTTGACCAGCACCAAGTAAAACTCTGCCAATGATTGGCAGTTTGAATAAGGAAGCTTTGCCTAAATATCTTGGCGCTCTGCCATTGTCATATAGAAAATGGGTAAAGAGCAGTGGGTCAACATATGAAATGTGATTGCAGACCACAATCGCAGCCCCACTCTTTGGAAGGTTTTCAACTCCCCGCCAATCTCGCTTTGCAATGAGATTTAGTAGTGGGCGAACTAATGTTGCGCCGAATCTAAACCAACCTGTAACACCAAGTGGCTTTCCAGTTGGAGGCGCGTATGAAATCTTTAAATCAGTTGACACTGTGTAATTCTACGACCAATACTGGAAATGGGTATAAATGAGCGTAAAAAAACGGGATCCCACGCATGAGATCCCGCTTTTTAATTACTTAATTAGCGACGCTTTGACTTCTTCGCTTTCTTTACTACTTTGCGAGCAACCTTCTTTGCCTTACCAACTTTCTTAACAGCCTTTGCAGGTGCTGCCTTAGCTGGAGGTGTTGGTGCTGCACCTAATTTGCGGGCGCCAGAGATTACCTCTTTCAAACCCTTTGCAGGCAAAAAGCGAACTTTCTTGCTTGCTTTAATTTGGATTGACTCTCCGGTAAATGGATTACGTCCCTTACGTGCTGGACGATCTACTTTCTTAAACTTACCGAAATCATTAATCATTACATCATCACCCTTAGAGATGTTGCGAACAATCGCATCAAAAACAACCTCTACGGCGCGAGCAGCTTCCTTCTTACTATCACCAAATTGTGGTGCTAGATAAGCGATGAACTGGGCCTTGTTCATTTGATCCCCTTATTTTTACGCGTAAACATTAAGCATTCGCTTAACTAAGGGTTAATCTATGGGGTGAGTAGTAATACTTTGATGTATTTATTGGGTGTGTCGCAAGCAAATTCTTATTGTAAATCAAGGTTTTTAAGCAATTATTCCAAACTCTAGATAATTACTTTAGAGTTTAAGATTACTTAATTGGCAGTGTTTTAGGCTTAAAACTCACTCTTTTTTCTTCAAACTTACTTACTGAATCAATCTTTGTGAATGTAAGGCCAATGTCATCTAGCCCCTCCATTAAACGCCAGCGGGTGTAATCATCAATTGCAAAGCTCAAGGTTTTGCCCTCATAGGAAACAGTTTTGCTCTCAAGATCAACAGTTATTTGGGTATCTGGCTTACTTTCCACTGCTTGCCAAATCTTTTCAATCTCATCTTGGCTCAAAATTACCGTTAGTAGACCCATCTTTTGGGAGTTGCCCCGAAAGATGTCAGCAAATCGGCTAGATAAAACAACCTTGAATCCATAATTTTGCAACGCCCAAACCGCATGTTCTCTGGATGAGCCAGTTCCAAAATCAGGACCAGCAACCAAGATAGTTGCTTTTTTATACTGTGGTTGGTTTAACTCAAAGGCAGGATCATTTCGCCAGGCTGCAAATAAGCCATCTTCAAAACCACTTTTTGTGATCCGCTTTAAGTAAACGGCTGGGATTATTTGATCAGTATCAACATTGCTTCTTCTTAGCGGCAGGGCGCTGCCGGAGTGCTTTATGAATTTTTCCATATTACAAATCCGCCGGTGAGGCTAATGTGCCCTTTAATGCAGTTGCAGCAGCTACAAGTGGGCTAACCAAATGAGTACGTCCACCTTTACCTTGTCGTCCTTCAAAGTTTCTATTGCTTGTGGAGGCAGCGCGCTCTCCTGGCTTTAACTGATCAGGGTTCATTCCCAAACACATTGAACAGCCAGCACTTCGCCACTCAGCGCCGGCATCTAAAAACACTTTATCAAGCCCTTCAGATTCAGCTTGTAATCTAACTCGAGCTGATCCTGGAACAACTAGTAATCGAAGTGAAGATGCAATTTTCTTACCCTTAATAATTGAGGCAGCAGACCTTAAATCTTCAATTCGTCCATTTGTACATGAGCCTAAGAAAACTGTGTCGACCTTGATTGATTTAAGTGGTGTACCTGGTTTTAAATCCATGTATTCAAGTGCTCGCTCAGCTGCGCCACGGTCTTCAGCATTAGTAAAATCTGCTGGGTTTGGAACTGTCGCACTCAACGGCAATCCTTGTCCTGGATTTGTTCCCCATGTAACAAATGGTGCTAATTCATCAGCATTTAGATCAACCTCTTTATCAAATTTCGCATCAGCATCAGTTGTTAATGTCTTCCAATAAGCAACGGCTGCATCCCACTCAGTACCAGTAGGTGCGTGTGGTTTTCCTTGAACATAATCGATAGTGATCTGATCTGGGGCAATTAATCCAGCTCTGGCACCGGCTTCAATAGACATGTTGCAAATTGTCATACGAGCTTCCATGGATAAATCCCGGATAGCACTTCCCCGATATTCAAGAATGTAGCCTTGTCCGCCACCAGTTCCAATTTTGGCAATTACTGCCAAGATAATGTCTTTACTAGTCACACCAGGTTTTAACTTACCTTCAACATTAATTGCCATAGTTTTAGGCCGTACCAGCGGAAGAGTTTGAGTAGCTAAGACATGTTCGACTTCACTTGTACCAATACCAAATGCGAGCGCACCAAAAGCACCATGAGTTGAGGTATGGGAATCACCGCAAACAATTGTCATACCGGGTTGGGTAATTCCTAACTGTGGTCCAACCACATGGACAATTCCCTGCTCCACATCACCTAATGAATGAAGACGAACGCCAAACTCTGCACAATTTTTACGCAGCGTATCAACCTGTAATTTAGATACTGGATCAGCAATCGGCTTATCGATGTTAAGGGTTGGCACATTGTGGTCTTCAGTTGCAATGGTCAGATCTGGCCTGCGCACCTTACGATTTGCCAGGCGTAAGCCATCAAATGCTTGTGGGCTAGTTACCTCATGAATAAGGTGTAAATCGATATAAAGTAAATCTGGTTCACCGGCAGTGGCAGAGACAATGTGCTCTGTCCAAATCTTCTCCGCTAATGTCTTGCCCATTTTAAAACTAGCTCCCCTTAAGAATTTTTCTAGCTCTGCACTTAGATTTGCTTCTCACTAGTTGAGATGGCATTATCAGAGTGTGGACGGTAAGAATAGCGGAGTTGGTGTATTAGATAAAGCGGTGAAGATTCTCGCTGCGCTAGAGGCAGGCCCGCAATCACTAAGTGATTTAGTTTCTGCAACCGGAATTGCTCGGCCAACCGCCCATCGCTTAGCCGTAGCCCTGGAGCACCACCGATTAGTAAGTCGAGATTTTTCAGGAAGATTTGTACTTGGCAGCAGATCAGCTGAGTTAGCTGCAGCTGCTGGTGAAGATAAATTATTAGCCATTGCCTCTCCAGCCCTTACCGCCCTGCGCGATGCGACAAGTGAGAGTGCTCAG
Source organism: Candidatus Nanopelagicus limnes (assembly GCF_002287885.2). GTDB lineage: Bacteria > Actinomycetota > Actinomycetes > Nanopelagicales > Nanopelagicaceae > Nanopelagicus > Nanopelagicus limnae. The sequence goes on along the minus strand of NZ_CP016768.2, from coordinate 458,895 downwards.
CTATACCGACGCCAAGGTGATCTAAGAATCTGCGTTGCAACTGCCGAGAGATTAACTGGACTGCGAGATTCAGTGCCGGTTGGAACTGTCTTAACCATGCAGGCTGGCTCGGCTGCGCAAATATTATTAGCTTGGCAAGATCCAGATAAACTTCATCGCGGTTTAGTAAATGCAAAATTTACTGCAGCAAATCTTTCAGCAGTTAGGCGTCGTGGTTGGGCGCAATCAGTTGGTGAAAGAGAGGTTGGTGTTGCATCAGTTTCAGCCCCTGTCCGAGGGCCGAACAATAAAGTTATCGCAGCAGTTAGCATCAGTGGACCAATTGAAAGATTAAGCAGACAACCTGGCAGGATTCACTCTGCAGCAGTTGTTGCTACCGCTGCCAGATTAAGTGACTACTTACTTAAAAACAGTAAGTAATTAATGTAGCTCCGAGGGGATTCGAACCCCCGTAGCTGGCTTGAGAAGCCAGAGTCCTAGGCCACTAGACGACGGAGCCGTACGGTAAAACTTTACTTTATCGCTGGGGTACCAGGACTCGAACCTAGACAGGCTGAACCAGAATCAGCTGGGCTACCAATTACCCCATACCCCAATAGTAAATTTCGTGCAGGCTAAGAATACCCTGCACCACAATTTATTTGGAAATTACCGCCTTAATTCGAGCGATCGAGCGCTCCTTACCTAATAATTCAAGTGATTCAAATAATGGTGGTGAGATATGAGAACCAGTTACTGCAATACGCAATGCACTAAAGGCAATGCGAGGTTTTAAGCCAAGCTCATCGATTAGCGCACTTCGCAATACCGCTTCAATGCCAGCGTGATCCCAAGATTGCAATGGCTCTACTTTTGCCAATGCCACCTTTAAAACATTTTGGGAAGCCTCATCAGTTAATTTACCTAGCTCCTCAGCTTCAACCTTAAAATCCTTCACAAATAGGAATTTAAGCATGGCTGGGATCTCAGCCAACTTTATTATGCGCTCTTGAATTATCGGCAGGGCAGATTTAACAACCTCTATCTCTTGTGGATTTCCAGTAATCACCTTGGCATTAATCAAAAAAGGTAGCGACCACTCAAGAAACTTATCTAAAGTAAGAGCGCGAATCTTGTCGCCATTAATAGCCTCAAGTTTTTTCATATCAAATCGAGCAGGGCTGCTATTTACTCTTTCTACCGTAAAGAGATCAACTAATTCTTGCATTGTGATGTTTTCTTTATCATCCCCGGGTGACCAACCAAGCAGTGCTAAATAATTACAAATTGCCTCAGGCAAGAAGCCTTGCTCACGATACCAAGCGATTGAAACTTCACCATTTCGCTTAGATAACTTGGCATTATCTTGTCCCATTACAAAGGGCAGGTGGGCAAAGATTGGATACTCAGATTCAGCCACGCCCATAGCTTGATAAACTCGAATTTGTCTTGGAGTTGAAGATAACAAATCTTCTCCTCTTAAAACATGAGTTATCTTCATCAGCACATCATCAACTGCAACTGCCAAGGTATAAAGCGGTGAGCCATCAGCTCTTGCTAATACAAAATCTGGCACATACTTGTGCTCAAACTTAACTTCACCTCTAATTGCATCTACAAACACTGTTTCACCATCTGGCATTCTCATTCTGACCACTGGTTTTCTGCCTAAAGATTTATATTGGCTAACTTGTTCAGCTGATAAATCTCGGCATTTACCGTCATATCCAGGTGCTTGATTGTTCTTCATCTGCGCCGAACGTCGCTCTTCCAACTCTTCTGCGCTGCAATAGCAATGATAGGCATCGCCTTGATCTAAAAATTTCTGTGCCCATGTTGCATAAATTTCTAATCGTTGGGATTGCAAATAAGGCCCATACTCCCCGCCAACTTCAGGTCCTTCATCCCAATTCAAACCAAGCCATTTCAAAGTATCAATTGCAGCTTGTATGTATTGATCAGTTACTCGTTCAGTATCGGTATCTTCAATTCGAAAAATTAATTTGCCACCGGTATGTCTGGCATAAGCCCAATCAAATAATGCGGTTCTAATGTTTCCAACATGCAGATCACCTGTTGGCGACGGGGCGAATCTAACTCGAACTTCTGATTTATTGGACACGAGAGGAAACTTTATTAGTAAGAGTGCCTAAACCATCAATTGATACCGAGATAGTTGATCCAGCCGGCATGGCTGAAATTCCAGCAGGAGTTCCAGTCAGAATTACATCCCCCGGCAGCAAGGTCATAACATTGGTAACAAACTCAATAATCTGTGGAATCTTAAAGATCATTTCTGAAAGATTTGATGACTGCTTTACCTCACCATTTAAAGTTGCTGTAATCCCTTGGTCTGCTGGAACAAACTCGGTTTCAATCCACGGTCCTAGCGGGCAAAAGGTGTCAAAGCCTTTAGCGCGGCTCCACTGGCCATCCTTTTTTTGTAAATCTCGGGCGGTTACATCATTTGCCAAGGTATACCCAAAAATTACATCTTTATATTTAGCAGCTGGCACCTCTTTGCAAATCCGGCCAATAACAATGGCAAGTTCTGCTTCGTGATCAACTCGCTCACTCATGCGAGGCCAAACAATTGTGTCATTTGGACCAATCACTGAAGTATTTGGCTTGATAAAAATAATTGGCTCACTCGGTACAACTGAATCCATCTCTGCAGCATGGTCGGCATAATTCTTACCAATACATACAACTTTACTTCTAGGAATAACAGGAGCTAATAGCTTTACATCACTTAATTTCAAAGTCTTATCTTGAGGAACGATCCCAGCATAAATTGGATCACCCCGTAAAACTAAAATTGAATCTTTATCGTTTAGAACTCCAAATAATGGTTCACTTCCAACACCTAACTCCACTGGTGCGGTAAATCTAACGATACGCATTAGATCATCTTACAACTGATCGGTTATTTGACTCGCTTCGGCAATTTTCTCAACTAGTACGGTAGCAATTCGATGGCGCCTACCTGCTGGGCGTTCTGCAGTTAACTTCCATCCGGGAACAGTAATTGTGCTTCCAGGAATTGGAATTCGACCTAAATGCTTCGCAATTAATCCACCAATGCTGTCAACATCCTCAATCTCTTCTGGTGTGAACTCGGTATCAAATTTTTCGGCAAAATCCTCAACATGTAATCGAGCAGAGACTCTAGCTTTTGCATCAGTAAGCCATTCAATCTCAACTGTTTCATCATCGTCATACTCATCTGCAATCTCGCCAACGATTTCTTCTAAAATATCTTCAATCGTAATCAAACCTGCCGTGCCACCATACTCATCAACAACTACTGCCATATGGATTTGATCTCGTTGCATCTGCTTTAACAGCTCATCAGCAGTTTTAGTCTCTGGAATGAAGGTTGCTTTTCTTAAATGCTCCTCCACAAACTCATTTTGTTCAGCATCTCTATTTTCATGAACCCGCTTTGCCAGATCCTTAACGTAAGCAATTCCAACCACATTATCTAAATTTTCAGAGATAACTGGAATTCGAGTAAATCCTGATCGAAGAGCCAATGAAAGTGCTTGTCGTAGATTTTTGCCAGACTCAATCCAAACCATTTCTGTTCTAGGAATCATCAACTCTCTAACCATTGTTTCGCCTAGATCGAAAACTGAATGGATCATTTCTCGCTCTGACTCTTCTACAAATCCACTCTCACTTGCCTGATCTACTAAATCTCTAAATTCGGCCTCAGTAGAAAAGGGGCCAGATTTAAATCCCTTTCCGGGCGTAATGGCATTTCCAATTTTGATTAACAAATTTGTGAGTGGACCTAAAACTTGAGAAAGAAAGTACGCAATGGTTATTGCAGGCTTAGACCATTTTGGGGCATGTTGCTTTCCCAAAGTTCGTGGGCCAACTCCAACGATTACATAGGAAATTGCAACCATTAAAACTATTGCTTCAGCTAAGGCCAAACTCTTATTTGATGCATTTTCCACAAAAGATGTTGCAACTAAGCCTGTTGCTGTTAATTCACAGCTCTTGCGCACTAGTAAAAGTACATTTAAGTAGCGGGCAGGATTTTCAACAAATCTATCAAATCGCTTTTTGTATTTCGGGTACTTCTCAACCAACTCTTCTATCAGCAACCTAGAAAGAGAAGTTAGCGCGGACTCACATCCTGCAAGAAGCCCTGCGAATAGGAGTAGAAAGATAACTAAGAACAATGTTGAAAGGCTCATACTAATAATCTCCACTCTTTTAGTATTTCCTCTTGCAATGCAAACATCTTCTTTTCATCATCGATTTCCTCATGATCAAATCCTAAAAGATGCAGTACGCCGTGAACTGTTAGCAGTTCCAATTCCTTCTCTAATGATTGCTTACCATTTTTCTCAGCATAGGAAGGGCACAAAACAATATCGCCAATTACTCCTGGTCCATTGGCCGCTGAGTTTGGCTTTAGCTCATCCATGGGAAATGAAAGCACATCTGTTGGACCAGCAAGATCCATCCATTTAACATGCAACTGCGACATTTCATCCTCATTTACAAATCTAATCCCGAGCTCTGAATCTTGATGAATGCCCATTCTCTTTAGCGCAAATTCTGATACTGATGCGATGGCAGACTCATTGCATTTAACGGAGGAGTTATTAACTAAATCTATTTTCATGGCGATTAATTCAAGAAACTACTTGAATCGATTATCGATCACCTTTTCCGCTTCGAATTGGAAATGTGCTTTTTGAAATGTTTTCATCCCAGTGCCCATAAGCAGTGACGATATCGCCGACTAATCTATTGCGGACCACATCTTCAGCATTTAAGTACATAAAAGAAATATCCTCAACATCTTTCAAGATATCTTGCACAATTTTTAATCCAGATTGAGAGTTGTTAGGCAAATCAACCTGCGTAACATCACCAGTTACGACCATCTTTGAACCAAACCCTAGACGGGTTAAAAACATTTTCATTTGTTCACCTGTTGTATTTTGAGCTTCATCTAAAATGATAAAAGCATCATTTAAAGTGCGACCTCGCATATAAGCAAGGGGTGCTACCTCAATTACGCCTGAGTTCATTAACCGTGGAATTGCATCTTGATCAATCATGTCATGTAAGGCATCAAATAGTGGACGTAGATACGGATCAATTTTTTCGTGCAGTGTTCCTGGTAAAAATCCCAATCGCTCACCAGCTTCTACTGCAGGTCTAGTTAAAATGATCCGATTAACTTGTTTTGCCTGTAGTGATTGGATGGCCTTAGCCATTGCAAGATATGTCTTGCCTGATCCAGCCGGTCCTATTCCAAATGTGATGGTATTTGTATCGATCGCATCTACGTACTTCTTTTGATTTGAAGTTTTTGGTCTAATTGTTTTACCACGATTACTTAATATATTTAGTGATAAAACCTCAGCTGGGTGCTCTGCAGGATCTTGTTTAATCATGCCAATAGATCTGCGCACCATATCGGAGGTTAGATTTTGACCACTACGTAAAATCGCAATTAACTCTTCAACTAAACCTACGAATTGCTTTGATTGCTCTAATTCACCCTTGACATAAATTTCATTACCTCGCACAGTAATTGCTAACTGAGGGAACTGATTTTCTAAAATTCTAAGATTTGAATCTCCGGGGCCTACTAATGTGACCATGGGAAATGCAGCTGGTACTTTTATCGAGATCGGGTCCATTACTTCAATTCTATATTTAACCTGGCGGCCATGCGAATGACCTGCCTGCCAGAAGGTGTAAGTGAGCGTGAAATACAGATTGGCCAGCAGCAGCGCCAGTGTTTACATTCATTCGATAACTCTCTAAACCATTCTCACTCGCAATCTCCCCTGCTGCCCTAAAAATCTCTCCAGCTAAAGCGGGATCAGAGTTCGCAACCTCTGCCATATTTGTAAAGTGTTTATTTGGAATAATTAAAATATGAGTTGGAGCTTGGGGAGTTATGTCGTTGAATGCGGTAAATAACTCACTCTTCTTCACGATTTTCGCAGGTATTGTTCCGTCAACTATCTTACAAAATAAACAATCCACTTCTACCACCGTCCTAACTTAGTTTGAACTGCAGAGATTGCGGCAAATCCGGCATGTGCTGATCGAAGAACAGTTTCTCCCAACCTAACTATTTTACCGCCCCCGTTTTCAAACATCGATAGCTCACTAGGACTTATTCCACCTTCAGGTCCGATAATTAGAAATATAGAAGTAAGTGATTGCGCTAATTGCAGTTGAGCAAATTTTTCACCTGCCGATTCATGAAACACGATTGCCTGAGCATCTTTGCTTAATAATTGAACCACGCCAGCAGTCGTTAACAATGGCATAAGTTTGGGTAACCTGATTTGTCTGGCCTGTTTACACGCCTCTTTGATCCCAATCTCCCATTTTTGTGCAGAGTCAGATTGCCACTTACTAATAGATCGCTCTGCTTGCCATGGAATTATTCGATCGACGCCAGCCTCAATCGCCAGTTCAAGCATCTCTTTGTTTCTGTCTGATTTTGTAACCGCTTGTACCAAAACTAGTTCAGGCTTCTTCTCTTCAAACTCACCTTTTTCTGAAACCGATATCGTCAATTCTTTCTTCGATATTTCAATGATTGGACCAGATACCCACTTCTTTACGCCATCTGAAATCTTTATAACTTCGCCAAGATTCAACCTTAAAACCTTAATTGCGTGATGCGCTTCGTCTTTACCTAAAGTTTGAGTGCTGCCATCATTGATTTGGTCAGTAAAAAATAGAGTGAGCACTACCGGAAAGCACTTCTAACTTTGCTAAAGAATCCCTGATCGCTATTTTTATGGATTACGACCTTGCTACCATCTTCATTTCTTGATTCTGCAAATTTACGAAGTAACTCGCTTTGCTCCTTATTGAGCTTGCCTGGAATTACTACCTCGATATGAACGATTAAGTCACCCCGCCCACTTCCTCGCAACTTAGTTACTCCCAATCCTTTAAGGAGGACCGTTGAACCACTTTGTGTTCCCTCTTTGATTTCAACTTTTTGATCGCCATCAAATGTTTCAATAGTCACTGTTGTACCTAAAGCAGCTGATGTCATTGGGATTGCAATTGAAATGTGAAGATTATTCTCTTCTCTAATCAAATACTCATGAGCAATTTCAACAATTTCTACATATAAATCACCAGCATTGCCACCGCCAGGGCCAACCTCACCTTGTCCACTTAATTGAATTCGATTTCCAGTCTCAACGCCCGCTGGAATTTTTATTGGAATGCTTTTTCTAGAACGAACACGTCCATCGCCAGCACACTCTGTACAGGGATCAGAAATTACTGAACCAAAACCTTGGCAGCTCGCACAAGGACGGCTAGTCATTACTTGTCCTAATATCGATCGTGCTACTTGTTGTGTTTCTCCACGTCCTTTACAAATATCACAGGTGCGCGAACGAGAATTATTAGCACAACCACTGCCACCGCACTTAGCGCAAACAACAGCTGTATCAACATTTAGATCTCGCTCACATCCAAAGGTTGCTTCCTTAAGATCTACTTCAACTCTAATTAACGCATCTTGTCCTGGCCTTGTTCGTGGCCTTGGGCCTCGTTGCTGTCCACCACCAAAAAACGCATCCATGATGTCGCCAAAACCAAAGCCTGCATTAGAAAATCCGCCACCAAAACCACTTCCACCAACATCATAATTTTGACGCTTATCAGGATCACTTAGAACTTCATATGCAGCAGTAATCTCTTTGAACTTATCAGCCATCTTTGGATCAGGGTTTACATCTGGGTGATAACTACGTGCTAGTTTTCGATAAGCTTTTTTTATTTCATCAAAACTTGCATCCCGATCAACGCCAAGAGTTTCATAAAGATCAGCCATCTCTTATTTATTCTCCGTTAAAAATCTGCCAACGTAATTCGCAACAGCATTAACAGCTGATATAGATGAGGCGTAATCCATTCGGGTTGGACCTAAAATTCCAAGTGCTCCTATATCGGCATAACCAACCTTTACTAAGCTGGTTTTTCTTAAACTCTTTTCACTTTGTTCATCGCCAATTTCGACTTTAACTGAAGAATCTGTGCCGGAGAGCAATCTCAGTAAAACTACCTGCTCCTCCAACGCCTCTAAAATTGGATGAATGCTGCTAGATAAATCTTGATTTGCTCTTGCAAGATTTGAAGCACCAGCTAATACGACTTTCTCCTCCGGCTGCTCAATTGCCATTTCAATTAAAGTTGTAATGATCACGACGATATTCGATTTGTCGCTACCACGATAATTAGTAGACAGACTTTCTAATTTACTAGCCACATTTGAAAGTGATTGCGTAGCGATAAGGGAATTCACCTTTTTGTGAAGGTCAGAGAGAGCGCCTTCGGTGATTTCAATTGCTAATTCAACCATTCGTTGTTCAACTCGACCAGCGTCGGTAATCAAGACAATCATTACGCGACTTGGGTTTAATAAGACCAATTCAATGTGTCGGACCTTTGCTTTAATTAATGATGGGTACTGGACTACTGCGACTTGTTTTGTCACCTGGGCTAATAATCTAACTGTTCGGGAAATAACATCATCTAAATCTGTTGCGCCATCTAAAAAGTTCTCAATCGCTTTTCGTTCGGCCGAGGATAAAGGTTTTACCTTGGCTAGTTGATCAACAAATACTCGATAACCTTTATTTGTAGGAATTCGGCCAGCACTAGTGTGAGGTTGAGTTATTAAGCCGGCATCCTCAAGTAAAGCCATCTCATTTCTAATTGTTGCTGGTGAAACGCCTAATCCCGCACGCGTGGCAAGAGTTTTTGAACCAACTGGTTCTTCGGTCGCAACATACTCATCCACAATCGCTTTGAGGATCTCAAGTTGCCGACCTGGCATCGCATTACTCATAAGCCAACGCTACTACAAGAGTATTTGTCTTAGTATTCGGTCGGCGATTAGACGACCATCTAAGGTTAAAGTTGCTCGGCCTTGATTCCAATTTGCTAGATCTAGATGACCACTTTCAACATAACTTGAAAGCTCTGACAGTTGCATCTCATTTAAACTTTGTTTCTCCACGCCGCTTGGCAATCTTAGAGACAACATCAATTTTTCACTTTCAATCTGTAATTCTTCAAGTATCTCAGAATCTGCAACTGGTGATTGATTTGAAAGAACTCTTTCTTTATACAAATTGGGGTGTTTAACATTCCAAAATCTTTTTCCATTCAAATGTGAATGCGCCCCAGGACCAGCACCCCACCAATTATCACCTAACCAATATGCCAAGTTATGTTTACTTAGTGATCCAGATTTCGCCCAATTACTCAACTCATACCATTCAAATCCAGCTGCTGTAAATGCTTTATCTGCAACCAAGTATTTTTCAGCAGTTAAATCATCATCTACTTGCGCCACATCACCACGTTTAATTTGAGCCGCTAGTTTTGTTCCCTCTTCAATGATTAATGCATAAGCTGAAATGTGTGTGATTGGAAGAGTAAGGGCTGCATCAATTGATGCTTGCCAATCCGCTAAAGACTCCCCAGGTGTTCCATAAATTAGATCAACTGATATCTCAGAAAATCCAACCTCTTTTGCCCAAGTTGTAACCTGCAATAAATTCTCAGGGTTATGAGTTCGATCAAGTGTTGCTAGTACATGTTTAACTGCTGATTGCATGCCAAATGAAACTCGATTCACACCAATTGCTCTAAAGGCAGCCAGACTTTCCTTAGTTACGGTGTCAGGATTACATTCCATGGTGATTTCAGCATCAGGTAAAAGCGTGAATTCAGATTTAATCGTAGAAATCACCCGACCAATGTCATCTGGTTGCATAAGTGATGGTGTTCCTCCGCCAAAGAAAATTGATGGCACATTGGCGCTCTGACCAACCTGTACCTTTGCCGCTTTGATTTCCATCAGCAGTAAATCAATATATGAGTTAGAAATTTGGGCCAAGCCTTCAGTTATCTTTAACTCACTTGGAGTGTAAGTATTGAAGTCGCAATAGCCACACCTTTTGACGCAATAAGGAATGTGGACATAAAAGGCAAGATTCACTTACTTCTTCTTTTCACTCGCTTTATCTGAATCAGTGGTTAAGGCAGCAATAAAGGCTTCTTGTGGTACTTCAACTCTGCCAACCATCTTCATACGCTTCTTACCCTCTTTTTGTTTCTCTAACAGCTTGCGCTTTCTGGTTATGTCTCCGCCATAACATTTAGCCAACACATCCTTACGAATAGCTCGGATGTTTTCTCTCGCAATAATTTTTGCACCGATCGCTGCTTGAATTGGAACCTCAAACTGTTGACGAGGAATCAATTCCTTTAACTTCTCAGTCATCTTTACTCCGTAGGTATAAGCCTTATCTCGGTGAACTATCTGACTAAATGCATCAACTTTTTCACCCTGTAGCAAGATATCGACCTTAACTAAATCACCTGCCTCTTCCCCAATTGGTTCATAATCAAGGGATGCATATCCACGAGTTCGTGACTTAAGTTGATCAAAGAAATCAAAAACTATTTCAGCCAATGGCAGGGTGTATCGAATCTCAATTCGATCCTCGGATAAGTAATCCATGCCTTTCTGTACGCCTCTGCGCTGTTGGCAAAGCTCCATAATGGTGCCAATAAACTCACTTGGTGCCAATATCGTTGCCTTAACAATTGGCTCATGCACTTCTAGAATTTTTCCATCTGGATACTCTGATGGATTAGTAACCACTAATTTCTTTCCATCTTCTAGTGATACGTTATAAACCACACTAGGCGCAGTTGAAATTAAAGTTAAACCAGCTTCACGCTCTAATCTTTCACGCACAATCTCCATATGCAAAAGACCTAAGAAACCACATCGAAATCCAAAACCAAGAGCAGCAGAAGATTCTGGTTCAAAAACTAGAGCGGCATCATTTAGTTGCAATTTATCTAGCGCTTCTCGAAGCATTGGATATTCCGCGCCATCTAATGGAAACAATCCAGAAAACACCATCGGCTTGGGATCTGCATAACCTGCAAGGGCTTTTGTTGCTGGGTTGTTATAGGTAGTAACTGTGTCGCCAACTCGAGATTGTCTAACATCCTTCACACCGGTTATCAAATAACCAACCTCACCAACTCCTAAACCTTTGCTTGCAATGGGTTCTGGTGAAATCACGCCAACTTCTAACATTTCATGTCGCACACCAGTTGAATACATTTGAATTTGATCTCGTGGGGAAAGATGGCCATCAACAACTCGAACATATGTAACCACGCCGCGATATGAGTCATAAACTGAGTCAAAAATTAGTGCTCTAGTTGGTGCTTTTGGATCCCCAACTGGAGGTGGTAATTGTTTAACAATTTGATCCAATAAAACTTCAACGCCCTCACCTGTTTTACCAGAGACCCTTAAGCAATCCTCAGGCTTGCAACCAATTAGATTTGCTAACTCTTCGGCAAATTTCTCTGGCTGCGCAGCAGGTAAATCAATTTTATTTAGCACCGGAATAATCGTTAAGTTATTCTCCATCGCAAGATAAAGGTTTGCCAAGGTTTGAGCCTCAATTCCTTGAGCGCAATCCACCAGCAATATTGCACCTTCGCATGCTGCAAGGGATCGAGAAACCTCATATGTAAAATCCACATGCCCAGGTGTATCGATCATGTTTAAAATGTAATCTTGACCATCAATTCCAGATTTCCATGGCAAACGAACCGCTTGGCTCTTAATAGTTATGCCGCGTTCGCGCTCGATGTCCATTCGATCCAGATATTGCGCACGCATATTTCTGTCTTCAACAACACCAGTAATTCCCAACATTCGATCTGCCAAAGTAGATTTACCATGATCGATATGGGCAATGATGCAGAAATTTCTTATCTGCGCCGGATTTGTGGCAGCAGGTTGGGGTGCTTTTGCAATTGAGATGGCAGGCATTTATGCCTTCGCAGTTTCTAGAAAATTAACGAACGCCAGCTTTGTTGGCCAATTTGGCCATAGCTGACTTTTTGTTAGCTGCATTGTTGGCATGAATTACGCCTTTTGAAACAGCCATGTCTAGTGAACGAGAAGCATCTGTGAACTCAGCTTTAATTTTTGCGGCATCGCCAGCTGTAACAGCATCGCGGAATTTACGGATTGCAGTACGAAGAGCTGAACGATAAGCCTTGTTTCGATCCTGCGCCTTGTTGTTGGTGCGAATGCGTTTAATCTGGGACTTAATATTTGCCACTTGAAATTACCTTTTCTCGTTAATTGTCTTAAAAACTTATTTAATAAGAGCGTAAGGGTATCAGCGCAGACCCGTTCGGCTCAAACTGAGCCTATTTATCGAGATCCTCTAGCAGCACAAACGGTCATTATCGCCCGTTCTAGGGCGTAGATCGGATCGGCTGCCACGCCTTTGATATCAGCATCAGCGGCTGCAATTGCGATCACAGCTTTTGCCATTGCATTTTCACTCCAGCCAACAAGTTGGCGACGGGCTTTATCAATCTGCCAAGGTGGAATTGCCATGCTCTGGGCTAGTTCAAATGATTTAACAGATCTGGAAGCTCCTGAAACCTTAGCTAAGGTCCGAAAAGATGAAGCAAGAGCGCTCACAATTAAAACTGGATCAGTTCCAGTTGCTAAAGCATTTCTTAAATTAATTATCGCAATTGGCGTATTGCCTTCAACGGCAGCATCAGCCACATCAAAACCTGTGCTCTCAACTCTGCCTTGTTGGTATGCAGTCACATCTTCTTCATCAATAGTTTTTTGTAAGGCCACATCGGATGCAAGTTGTGAGCAAGCAGCACTGAGCTCACGTAAATCACTTCCCAGGGAATCGATTAATGCTTGCACTGCCTCGGTAGTTATTTTTCGATTTAAACGTTTGAACTCTGCCCTAACAAATTCTGATTTTTCACTCTCTTTCTTCACGGCTTCAGCGGTGATTATCTGAGCCCCAGCTTTTTTAATTTTATCTACCAGTGCCTTGCCTTTAACTCCCCCCTTATGCCAAAGAAGTAAGGTTAAATTCTCATCTTGATTTTCTAAGTAGGTAGCGATCTCATCACTGCAATCTAAATCTAAATCTTGAATCTCTTTAATAACAACAACTCGTTGATCTCCAAAAAGTGATGGAGCCAAGTTATCGGTAATGACGCCAACCTCAATTTCATCTGATGAAAGCGTAATTACCTGGGCATCTGCGTTAGTGGCGATAACTTGTGTGATGGCGCGATCAGCTAACAAGCTTTCAGCCCCTTGTACTAAAACTAACCCCACCTTATTTGCCACCATTCTTTTCCAGTTACCCTGATCTTATTAGGTGAAGCAAGTGATATCCCACCTGATAGATCTGTGCGCCAAACCTGGATATTTCGAGAATTTAACTCTGCTATGAATTGTTGGTCTGGATGACCGTATGAGTTGCCTTTGCCAACCGAGATAATGGCCACCTTGGGATTTAGTCGATCCAACATAGGTAAATACTGGTAAGCCGATCCATGGTGTGAAACTTTCAAAACATCAACCTCAGATAAGTAACCAGAACTAGTAATCAACTCTTGTGCTGCCGGTTCAATATCACCGCCAGCAAAGATCGATAAAGTTTTAGTCTTAATGATCACCGAAATACTTGAGTTGTTAACTTCTGAGCCATCCCCAGGAAGAGTAGGCATTTGGCCCAGAGATAATTTAGGCCAAAGTACCAAAACCTGAGTTGCAAACTTTGGTAGAAGGTATTTTTCACCCTGTTGCACAATCTTTATATCAATCCCATTTAGCTGCTTAATAGTTGATTGATAGGCAGCTGCGGGTTGGGCCAAACTAGAAATCCAAACTTGTGAGATTCTCCTACTTTCTAGGACTTTAGAAATACCACCAATATGATCAGAGTGAAAATGAGTCAAAATTAGAAGTGGAATTGAACTAATTCCTAATTGTCTTAAACATTGATCCATCTTTTCTGGCTCTGGCCCCACATCAATCACGATGGCATTTCCTTCTCCTAAATTCACTACCATGCCATCGCCTTGGCCAACATCGCAATTGGCGATCTGCCAGCCGCTACCAGGCCAAGTAAAATGTGCAATCATTAATTGCATAGATAGAAACAAAATTGCTAGATAAATTACCCATTTATGCCCACTTATTAAGCCAATCATTATGGCGACAAATAGTAGAAAAAATGCAAAGATGCGATTGAAGGAAATTGCTGGCAGATTTGCCATAGATTGGCTGATGATTACTATCCAATGAGCAAGGGGTGTGGCAAGGAGTAAAAGAAAATTAGAGAAAAATGGTGCAATGGGTGCAAAAATTGCAGCAACAAATCCAAGTAATGTGATGGGCGCAATAACTGGTGCAACCAGAATATTTGCTGGAACTGTTACTAATGAAAGTTGATTTGATATCAAAGCTATTACTGGCAAACAAAAGATTGTTGCACTCACTGGGATAGCTATTGATTGAACAATCCAGATTGTCCTTATCTTCTTGCTCAACCTATCTTCAATTACTGGAGAGAGTAGAAGTATTCCTGCTGTGGCCAAGACGGAGAGGGCAAAACCAGGATCAGTTGATTGAATGGGGTCTAATAGCAATAAAAACATAATTGCAGCAGCTAATGATGGAACTCCAAAGGAACGCTCACCAAAGTACTTAGCCAGAATTACAACTGCGCTCATTACCGCTGCCCGCAATACCGATGGAGTTGGGCGAACTAGGAAAATAAATAAGATAAGTATTATCCCAACCACCCAAAGCCGATTGCGTAATCTCTTGACTAAAAACTGAAGCAGCCAGAGTAAGAATGTCGCTACCATCGCAAAATTAGCGCCGCTAACTGCAGTCAAGTGCGAAAGTCCAACTCTGCGCATTTGAGTGATGAAGGATTGGCTTTGTAAGGAGGTATCCCCCAAGACCAAACCTGGAATTAATGCCCCCGCTTTGTTATCACTAGCAAGTGCTCGAAAATCATCTCTAATCTTTGAGGTAAATCTAAATAAATTGCGTGGTTTTCCAATCTTTGTAATCTCACCAGTTGCAATAGCAAGAGCTGCAACCTTGCGCTCTTTGGATTTAACCAGCCGAGCATTCACAATGAGATTTTGATCGATTTCAACATCACTTGCAGGGTTAAAACGTATTCGCAGTGGCAAATCAATTCTTGTGCCATCGATGGAGGTGAGTTTGAATAATGCACTTAACTGATCAGGCTTTCGATAAGAGCCAATCACCAAGCCTTCTTTTAGTACCGGATCAGTTGCAATAACACCTTCTAGTCTTACGACTGAGCCAACTTTGCTTTGAAGAAATTGATTGTTTAAAGCAGCCTGCCGAAAAGAAACTAGAGATAGGCCAACGAGCGCAGTTACTGCCAAGATTAAAAAAACAGTACGTCTATACACAACTGCTAATAAAAATGCTGAAAGCGCCAATAGCGTTTTTGATCCTGGCCAAAAGCAACTTATTGCAGTACTTATCCAGAGGGTGCTACTGATTAGAAGTAGGCGGTAATCTATAAAACGCGCAGAAACGCTTTGATCTCTTCGAATTTCTTGCCACCTAACCCTGAAATTTTCTTCAATTCATCTAGGGCGTTAATTCGGCCAACCTTGATTCGATAATCAATTATGCGTTGGGCAGTTACTGGACCAATCCCAGGCAAGGTATCTAACTGAGACAAGGTGGCTCGGTTTATATCAAGTGGATTGTCAGGAGATATCTTCTTAACTACCGCTTTCCCGCCTGAGTATTTGCTTGCACCAACCAAAATTTGCTCACCATCAACTAACACTCTGGCTAGATTTATATCGCTTATATCAACGCCCTTTAATTGATTTCCAGCTGCCTGAATTGCATCTATTACGCGTGAGCCACTAGGTAGTTGATAAACCCCAGGGTTTGTAACCTTGCCTGCCACATTAATAATCAACTTAGCTTGCTCTGCTTGGGCAATGATTGGTGGCATATCACTAATTACTGGTATTTGACTTTGTGGTCTTGAATTTAGAAAGTAAAATCCGGCAATTCCAATACTTAAAGCAAAGAGGACTGCTAAACCGCGCTTTTGCTCATTGGTGATGTTTAAATCAATCATGGGCATATCAAATATTATTTTGAAGGATCAAATTGCTGATTTAGTAAATTTGTGGAAAACCTTGAACTATTTTTGTAGATCTTTTGGATACATAACGCCTTTTAGTTCTCTTCTGAATACATATGTAGTAACAAACTGCTTAATTGGTTCAGGAATCTCATAGATCTGTATTGGTTTGATTTTCACCATAAACAAAGGCACAAATGACCAAAATCCAAATAGATAGGCCATCACTGTCCAGCCGAATAATCCCCGCCCCTTTGCCCATGCCAGTAGTAGTACAAATGGAATGGCAATTAGGTTTATCGTGTTCATGCTGGCCCTTTCTTGGTGAGGTTACCCACTACCAATAGTTAAACAGGTGCAACTGACAGTAGATTTGCCACATGAAAAACCCAGATGCGATTGTCATCGGTGCCGGGTTAGTTGGTGCCTGCAGCGCACTCTCATTAGTAAATGCAGGATTAAGGGTTTTAGTTCTAGATCGTGGCCCCGTTGCAAGTGGCACAACTGGAGCTGGTGAAGGAAATATTTTAGTTTCAGATAAAGAACCAAGTGCTGAGTTAACACTAGCTCTTCGATCTCGGGATGCTTGGTTTGAAATAAACACAGATATTGGTGGCGGTTTTGAGTTAGAGGATAAGGGTGGCGTGGTTGTCTCGCGCAGTGAAAAAGGAATTGCAGATTTAAAGAAATTATCAGCTCTGCAAGCTGTGCATGGGATCGCGGTAGTGGAATTAGATGCCAAAGGTATTAAAGAAATTGAGCCATACATCTCAGACAGTGTTGAGTACGCCGTTCTTTATCCGCAGGATGCTCAGTGCCAACCCATGTTAGCTGCTGCCCAAATTATGCGAGCGGTTAAAAAACGAGGCGGTGCGTTTATTCAGGGTGAAAATGTTAAATCTATTAACGTTAAATCTGGAAAAGTTGTTGGCTTAACCACTGAGAAAAACACTTACACCTGCCCAATCATAATTAATGCCACTGGAACATGGGCTGGTGAAATTGCAAAGATGGCTGGCTCCTACCTTCCAATTATGCCCAGGCGTGGTTTTATTTTAGTTACCGCACCTGCTCCAAAAATAATTCACCACAAAGTTTATGACGCCGATTATGTGGCAAATGTGGCAAGCAGTGATGCTGATTTGCAATCATCTGCAGTGGTGGAAGGAACTGAAAGTGGGACAATTTTAATTGGTGCATCCCGTGAACGTGTTGGATTTAAATCTGATTTAGATGTGGCAGTGCTAAGGCAGTTAGCAAGACAGGCCATCTCATTATTTCCAATTCTTTCAAATATTGCTCTACTGCGTGCTTACCGAGGATTTCGTCCATACGCACCAGATCATCTGCCAGTAATTGGGGAAGATGCCAATGTAAAAGGGCTTTGGCATGCGGCAGGTCATGAAGGGGCAGGAATTGGCTTAGCTCCTGCAACTGGTGAATTAATCACAGCACAAATTACATCTACAAAAACTTTTATGGACCCGACACCATTTTCGCCAAAACGATTCAAGGAAGCTGCAAATGTCGCAATTTAATATTGAGTTCACATTCGATGGTGAAAGCATCAATGCAATTACTGGGCAATCTGTCGCTGCTGCCCTGTTGGCAGCAAACCAACGTGCACTTCGTAAAACTAGATTTAATAACAACGATCGAGGCGTATTTTGTGGCATTGGCGTTTGTTTTGATTGCTTAGTTGTAATTGATGGCATTACTAATCAGCGCGCTTGCTTGATTGAAGCAAAGCCTGGAATGAAGGTTCAAACACAGGTAGGTAGCGATGCATAATGTAGTAATTGTTGGCGCAGGTCCGGCTGGCTTAAGTGCGGCAATTGCAGCAGCTGCAGCTGGTGCGCCAGTGTTGTTAATTGATAGTAATCCAAGACTTGGCGGGCAATACTGGCGTTTACCGGCTGATAACTTTGGTGATCAACATAATCAACATTTTGATCTAGATACTGGCTTGTTACTTATTAATGCAGTTAAAGATCGCAAAGAGATTGAAATTTATAGCGGTGCTCAAATCTGGAGTGCTACCCATAAGGATGGTATTAATACCTTGCGCGTACTTCACAATGGTGTTGAAAAAATCATAAATACTGGAAATTTGATCTTATGCACTGGAGCTTATGATCGAGCACTTCCCTTTCCTGGCTGGGATATCCCAGGAGTGATGACGCCTGGTGGCGTTCAATCACTATTAAAAGGCCATGGCGTATTAGCCGGTAAAAAGGTTGTTGTCGCAGGCAGCGGACCATTTTTATTACCAGTTGCTGCTGGGGTGATTAAAGCAGGTGGTGAGGTCGTTGAGTTGCTTGAAGCAAATAAATCTTATCGATGGCTACTTTCACCATTTGTTCTCCTAGAAAATGTAGGAAAAGTTAAAGAGGCTTTTTACTATATAAAAACTATTAGCCAGGCGAAGTTACGGGCTAGGTTTGGGCAAGCTGTAGTTGCTGCCCATCAAGGAAGTGATGGCAATTTAGAGTCAGTAGATGTTGCAACTATTGGTCGTAAATTTAAGATTAAGAAGATTCGAAATGTTAAATGTAATGTCGCAGCAGTTGGTTGGGGCTTTACTGCAGACACCTCACTCGCTGGCGCTTTAGGTTGTAAGCAATCTGTGGCTAAAGATGGTGGTGTGGTGGTAGTTGCTGATCAGGATCAGCAAAGTTCAATTACTGGAATTTTTGTTGCTGGTGAAATAACTGGAATTGGTGGTTCTGAACTTTCAATGGCTGAAGGCGTAATTGCCGGAATCTCTGCTGCGAAATATGTTGGCTGCAAAGTAGAAGTTCTTAAAGCCCACCGAAAGCGTCGAGCAAAGAAACAAAGATTTGCAAATGCATTAATTAAGTCTTATCCAGTCAAAGCTGGCTGGATCACTTGGTTAAGCGGACAAACAATTGTTTGTCGCTGCGAAGAGGTTACGGTTGATAATTTAAAGTATGCAATTGAAGAACTTGGTGCAACTGATTCGCGAACTGCAAAGCTACTAACTAGATGCGGTATGGGTCTATGCCAAGGAAGAGTATGTGGCCGATCAGTTGTTGATCTGGTGGCAGCAGAATTAAATATCTCACCTTCTGATACTGATCGATTTTCTGCTGCCAATCGACCAATAATTTCACCAATTCCACTTGGTGTTTTAGCAAAGGGCGAATAAGGTTTAGCCATGACAACTTCAAAGCCATGGCACGGAGTTCTAACTGCAACCGCACTTCCATTTAAACCAGATCTTTCAATTGATTTTGATAAGTACGCCGACCACATTAAATGGCAAGCAGAAAATGGAGTTCATGGCGCAATTCCAAATGGCTCACTTGGTGAGTACCAAGTATTAACTCCTGAGGAACGCACTAAAGTTTTAAAGACCGCCCTAGATGCCGCTCCTGCTGGTTTTAATGTTGTGCCAGGTGTTGCAGCTTACGGCGCGGCTGAATCTCGTAGATGGACTGAACAAGCAGCTGAGATGGGCGCAAAATGCGTAATGCTTTTGCCCCCAACCGCCTACCGTGCAAATGATGAAGAGATCATCGCTCACTACAAAGAGGTGAGCAAAGTTGGATTACCGATTATTGCTTACAACAATCCCTTTGATACCAAGGTTGATTTAACTCCACAATTAGTTGGCCGAATTGCAGAGGCTGCAGAAAATGTTGTAGCAATCAAGGAGTTTTCCGGAGATGTGCGCCGTGTTTGGCAGTTACATCACTACGCCCCAAGAATTGAAGTATTGGTTGGTGCTGATGATGTATTGCTGGAGTTATCAACTGGAGGCGTAGTTGGCTGGATTGCCGGTTTCCCAAACGCGCTGCCTAAAGAGTCTGTTGAACTTTATAATCTTTGCTTAGCTGGAAAATATGCTGAAGCTAAGCCAATTTATGCTGCAGTTCATAATTTGTTTAATTGGGATAGTCGAAAAGAGTTCATTGTTGCAATCAAAGTAGCAATGGAAGCGGTCGGTCGCTATGGCGGACCAACAAGATTGCCTAGATTGCCACTGCCAGCAAATGATTTGGCTCAGCTAAATAAAGATATTAAGCAAGTACTAGATTTCTATAAAAATAGAAAATAGTTAGATGAAAAATAGTCTGCGTACCGTGACCACGGTTGAATCGCACACTGAGGGAATGCCTACCCGAGTAGTTACTAGCGGGATTGAAGAAATCCCAGGTAAAACAATGTTTGAAAAGCGCCTGCACTTCATGGCTAACATGGATTACATCCGCCAGTGGCTGATGTATGAACCTCGTGGTCACCCAGCTATGAGTGGGGCAATTCTGCAAAAACCAACCAGAGCTGATGCTGACTGGGGTGTGATTTTCATAGAGGTCTCAGGATGCTTACCGATGTGTGGTCATGGAACTATTGGAGTTGCCACGGTTTTAGTTGAAAAGAAATTAGTTGCAGTAACTGAGCCAATCACCACAGTCCGACTTGATACTCCAGCAGGTTTAGTTGTTGTAGATGTCCAAGTCAAAGCAGGTAAAGCGGAAAAAGTTACCTTAACTAATGTTCCATCATTTTCTTATCAATTAGATCAATCTGTAGAAGTTCCTGGATATGGAAAAATTAAATATGACATGGCATTTGGTGGCAATTTTTATGCAATCATTCCCATTGATCGTGTTGGAATTGATTTCAAAAGAGAGAATGGTCAGAAGTTTTTAACGGCAGGTCTGGCAATTAGTGATGCAATTAATCAACAGAACAGACCTATCCATCCAGAGAATCCAGATATTGCAGTTTGTCACCACATTGATTTCATAGCCCCAGGTAAGAATTCATTACATTGGAAAAATGCCATGGCAATTCATCCTGGCTGGTTTGATAGGTCTCCATGTGGAACTGGAACTAGCGCCCGATTAGCTCAAATGGTTGCAAGGGGTGAATTTAAAGACTCTGATGTGTTGATAAATGAATCTTGGATTGGTTCTCAATTTGAAGGAAGAATTAAAGAGCACACAAAGGTGGCAGGACTAGATGCGATTGTGCCAACTGTTACAGGTAGAGCCTGGGTAATGGGTGAGGCAACTTGGTTGTTAGATCCATCAGATCCGTTCCCAAATGGATTTATAGTTTAAGACTTCTCCGCCAATAACTCTATTTTTCTAGCAAGTGCGCCACCCACCATGGCATGAAGTTTTGTTCCCTCTGGTAGATACTCTTCTGAAATAATTTCACCTTGCTCATGCACCGCACTAACTAAATCTCCTCGATTAAATGGAATTACCGCATTAACCTCCACCTTTGGTTTTGGTAGCGCAGATTCAATGGCTTTAACCAAAGTTTCAATACCGTAACCAGTTCGAGCTGAGATTGCATAAGCATTACTTTCCTTCCTTAGCAGCTCCATCAAAACCTCAGGTGCGGCAACATCTGCTTTGTTAATTGCAATTATTTCCATAATCTCACCGCCACCAATTTCAGTTATCACCTCCCGAACTGCGCGTAATTGTTCAGTTGGATCTGGGTGAGCGCCATCAACAACATGCACGATCAAATCTGATTGTGAAACCTCTTCCAGGGTCGATTTAAAAGCCTCGACTAATTGGTGTGGCAAATGCCTTACAAATCCGACGGTATCGACCAGTGTATAAATCCGACCATCACTGCTTTGAGTTTTTCTAACAGTTGGATCCAAGGTAGCAAATAATGCGTTTTCAACTAATACATCAGCACCTGTTAGGCGATTTAGCAGGGATGATTTACCAGCATTTGTGTAACCTGCGATTGCAACTGATGGAATATTGTTTTTACGACGTTCATTTCGCTTGGTATCTCGAGAAACCTTCATCTCTTTAATCTCACGGCGCAACTTAGACATTTTGTCATTAATTCTTCGTCTATCTGTTTCAATTTTAGTTTCACCAGGACCACGTCCACCAATTCCACCTGCTTGTCTTGATAAAGATTCACCCCAGCCACGAAGTCTTGGCAACATATAAGACATTTGTGCTAACTCAACCTGCGCTTTACCTTCACGACTCTTGGCATGTTGCGCAAAAATATCTAAAATTAAAGCGGTTCGATCAATCACCTTTACTTTAACTTTTTGTTCCAAAGTTCTAAGTTGTGCAGGAGATAGCTCACCATCACAAACAACTGTGTCAGCTCCAGTTGCCACTACGGCATCTCGAACCTCTTTAACCTTTCCAGAGCCAATAAAAGTTGCAGAATCTGGTTTATCACGGCGCTGGATTAAAGCCTCCATTACCTGCGATCCAGCGGTCTCCGCCAATGCTGCTAACTCTTTAATTGAATTATCTGCATCCTTAGCACTTCCTTCAGTCCACACACCAACTAATACAACTTTTTCTAATCGTAATTGACGGTACTCAGCATCTGAAACATCTTGTAACTCTGTTGATAAGCCACTTACCCGGCGAAGTGCTTGTCGATCTTGTAGATCTTGATTATCACTTTCTGGTGAATCCTGTAATTCATAATCTGCAACCGCTTGAGCGTTTTCTCTAATTAATGTATCAATATCTATCTCAAGTCCATCTTCTTCACCAAACTTATTTTTACTCACAGATACTTATCCAACTCAACCTCTTTAACTAATACTGCCGGCCCGGTTAAGGTCGCATTACTGTGGCCATCTATTTCAACCATTAATCTGCCGCCCGGTGGGTTTATAACCCATTTAGTCGGAAGTGATTTTCTCTTTTCAATGCTGGCAGCAAGTGCTACAGCACATGTTCCAGTCCCACATGATTGAGTTTCACCCACGCCTCGCTCATGGACTCGCATTTGTAACTCACCATTTTCTAAAAACTTTACAAACTCAATATTTACACCATCTTGATACTCCGAGGCTGGTTCAACCACTGGCTGAGTTTTCAGATCCCCAATTAAACTCATGTCTTCTACAAAAACCACTGCGTGTGGATTACCCATATCAATGTTAAATCCTCGAAAAGTATTGCCATTTACAGTCACTTTTATTTCACCAGGAACTTGTGCAACCTGGCCCATATTCACAGCGATATCACCCTCTTCAGGTACTGAAAGAAATTTTCGTCCATCTCTAGTATTAATTGCATAGATGCCACTACCCTGATGATTATTCTGCGTAAGGTAGCGAGCCATTACTCGAATTCCATTGCCACACATCTCAGCCACACTGCCATCGGCATTTAGGTAATCCATAAACCACTGGCCATCTTTTTTAACAATCTTTATAAATCCATCACTACCAACACCAGTGCTTCGATCACAAATTTTCTTTATCTGCTCTGATGTAAATTTCAGCTGATCTGCTTCATCAAAGACCAGCACAAAATCATTGTGTGTGCCATGGCCGTAGGTAGCTTTTATCATTAATTAATACTAGCCAACAGTTTTTCTAACTGGCCGGCCTTACTTTCTGGCGCCAACCACTTGATTCGATCATCCCGCGAGAACCAGGTTTCTTGCCGTCTGGCATATGCCCGAGTAACTCGTTTAGTCTCCTCTTTTGCAAATGCTTCATCACACTCACCATTTAAATAATTCATTATCTGGCTATAACCAAGAGCCATCTTGGCAGTCGTTGCTTGCTCCAACCCTTTAGTCATAAGTTGCATGACCTCTCGGATGAATCCCTTCTCCCACATATTTTCAACTCTTTTATCGATTTTAGAATCTAAATTCTCACGATCTAGAACTAAACCAAACTGCTTTGCATCTGGATATTTACTGCTTGCCTGCCTTGGTAAATTAGCTGTAAATGGTTTACCAGTAATTTGGATTACCTCAAGTGCTCTAATGACTCGGCGGATATTCTCTTTTGGAATTGCAAGAGCTGCTGCCGGATCTAACTTTGCAAGCCGCTCATGCATTTGATCATTTCCAACTACTTGCGCCTCATCAGTTAATTGTTGGCGCACTATTGGGTCTGTATCTGGAAAATTTAGATCATCTAAAATGGCTTTGATATAAAGACCAGTTCCGCCAACAACTACAACTGATTTTCCAGTGCCAAGAAGTTGATCAATTTTTTCTCTAGCTAGGCCTTGATACCAGGAAACATTTGCCTCCTGTGTGACCTCAAGTAAATCTAGAAGGTGATGTGGAATCTCATTTCGCTCTGAGATTGGTAATTTAGCTGTTCCAATATCCATGCCCTTATAAACCTGCATTGAATCTGCATTAATAATTTCAGCATTTATTTCCTTGGCAACAGCTAAGGCTAAATCACTTTTTCCAGTAGCAGTTGCACCACATATTATTATCAAACTCATAAAGACTTTAAAGATGCCAAAGTTGGTATCCCAAGTAATATCTTCTTATCCCCTTTTTCTGCCATCCAACTGGCATGAGCATCACCGCCACGAGTTTTAGTCACTGAGATTGGCGCGCTAGCAACAATATGGTTTGCAAAAGCCTCGACTACTTTTACCTTAACTAGATCACCAGGTCTGGCAGTTGCAGCTGAGTTATCAAAATGAGTAAGCCTAAAATCAGCGCTGCGACCATTCATTCGATTTTGATCTAAATCATGTCGGCCTTCATGGCCTGAAACTAATAACTCCACAGTTTTGCCTATGAGTTTTTCATTTTCACTCTTTGAAATCTCTTGTTGAATTTTATGCAGCTGGTTATACCGATCTGCCATTACATCATCAGCAATTTGATTAGGCATGGTGGCAGCAGGTGTACCCGGACGCTTTGAGTATTGAAATGTATATGCTGCTGAAAATTTGGCTTCTTTAACTAAATCAATAGTTTGCGCAAAATCATCATCACTTTCCCCAGGAAAACCAACAATAATGTCGGTAGTAATTGCTGCCTCTGGCATCGCTGCTCGCACCTTTTCAATGATTCCTAAATATCTTTCCCTGCGGTATGAACGACGCATCGCTTGTAAAATCTGATTACTACCTGATTGCAATGGCATATGCAGGTGTGGCATAGCATTTTTCGTCTGCGCCATCGCATCAATTACATCATCTGTAAAATCTCTTGGGTGAGGAGACATGAACCTAACTCGCTCTAATCCATCAACCTCACCGCACTGGCGAAGTAATTTTGCAAAGGCGCCTCGATCACCAAAATCAACTCCATATGCATTTACATTTTGGCCAAGCAAGGTAACTTCAATTACCCCTTGAGCAACTAAGGCTTTGACCTCTTTCATAATTTCATCGGCAGGCCGGTCTTTCTCAATTCCGCGCAGGGATGGCACGATGCAAAATGTGCAGGTGTTATTACAACCTACTGAAACTGAAACCCACGCTGAAAATGCTGAATCACGTTTAACTGGCAAGGTGGATGGGAAGTGTTCAAGTGATTCTTTGATTTCAACCTGAGATGCTTCCTCAATTCGAGCACGTTCTAACAAAATTGGCAGTGAGCCAATATTGTGAGTTCCAAAGACCACATCCACATATGGAGCTCGTTTAATAATCGCATCTTGATCCTTTTGCGCCATGCAACCACCAACAGCAATTTGAAAGTTTGGATCACTTTTCTTGCGAGGCGCTAGGAAGGATAGATTTCCATAAAGTTTATTGTCAGCATTTTCTCTAACCGCACAAGTATTAAAAACAACTAAATCTGGTTGAGTATCTGCCAACGCTTGGGTATAACCAGCATCTAATAAAAGACCTGAGATACGTTCGGAGTCATGAACATTCATCTGACAGCCGTAGGTTTCAACTACAAAGGTAGGCATATGCCCAATTCTACTTGCTAATTAACCTGAGTTAACTCCCGCATAATTCTTGCGCAAATTCCATGACCATAACCTTTACGCGCTAATAAACCTGAAATTCTTCGATATGTGACCTCAGGATCAAGGTGCGCGATTGATTTATATTTTCGCTCTGCCAGTAAAAACGCTTGGTTGTACTCAGTCTCATCATCAATTTCTTCAATAACCTCATTGATAATATCTTGTGAGACTCCCTTGCTACGAAGCTCACCGGCGATTACTCGCTTACTTAACTTCTTAGCCCGTTGCCTTGATTCACTCCATAACTTGGCAAACTCTAAGTCATTTAATAAACCTTGTAACTCCAAAGAATCTAAGACTGCATTGGCATTATCAGCATCCACACCACGTTTTAGTAATTGTTTAAACAACTCATCCCTACTCTTAGCGCGTGGCGCGAGAGCGTATAACGCAATCGACATCGCCTCAGAGTAGGGATCAGCTACTACCTCTTGATTTTTCTTCAAGGTATTTTTAAATGAGTTAGAGATTAGAACTCAACATCAGCTGTAGCCTCATCAACTGCTGCCACTAATGCAGGGTCGATATCAGCTGGCACATATGATGCCCGAATCTTCTTCTCAATATCATTTGCAAGATCTGGATTATCAATTAAGAAGGCGCGGGCATTTTCTTTACCCTGACCTAGTTGATCACCTTCGTAGGTGAACCAGGCGCCAGATTTCTTAACGATGCCAGCTTCAACACCCATATCAATTAGAGAGCCCTCACGGCTGATTCCAACGCCATAGATGATGTCAAACTCTGCTTGCTTAAATGGGGGCGCAACCTTGTTCTTAACAATCTTGACGCGAGTTCTATTACCAACCGCATCTTGACCATCTTTTAAGGTTTCAATTCTGCGCACATCTAATCGAATTGATGCATAAAACTTTAATGCTTTACCACCTGTAGTTGTCTCTGGTGAACCAAAGAAAACACCGATCTTATCTCGCAGCTGATTGATAAAGATTGCAGTGGTATTTGATTGGTGAAGCGCACCAGTCATTTTACGAAGCGCTTGTGACATAAGGCGGGCTTGTAGACCCATATGTGAGTCACCCATCTCGCCTTCAATTTCAGCTCTTGGTACTAAAGCTGCAACTGAGTCAACTACGACAATATCAATCGCACCTGATCTGACTAACATATCCATAATTTCAAGTGCCTGCTCGCCTGTATCTGGTTGGGAAACTAGTAGCGCATCAATATCAACGCCAAGTTTCTTTGCATACTCAGGATCAAGGGCATGCTCAGCATCAATAAATGCTGCAATACCGCCAGCTTTTTGTGCATTAGCAATTGCATGTAATGCCACCGTTGTTTTACCAGATGATTCTGGGCCATAGATTTCAACAACGCGACCACGTGGCAAGCCACCGACGCCGAGTGCGATATCTAATGCAACTGAGCCAGTTGGAATAACCTCCATGGCAACAGCTTTGCGATCTCCCATTTTCATTACCGATCCTTTACCGAACTGACGCTCGATTTGGGCAAGGGCGGTATCTAGGGATTTAGCACGATCGCTAGATCGTTTATCTTCTTTTTTATCTTCTTGTGGTTCTCTGTTTGCAGAGGCCATAGTTGATTTGTTTCCTTTCATCTCCTTGACCAGCTCTTGGGTTTTTTTAACTCCAGCAGCGAGGTCATATTGTTCGGTCCAGAAGGTACGGAGTTCCACTGACGGCTGGCACGAGGTGCCAGCGGAACTGTGGATCCGCTCTGGTTGGGCAGGCTAATTGTATCGAACAACTGTTCGAAAGGGTAAAACCGGGCTAGGACACGCCGTTATCTGTACTTAGCCGGCATCGAAGGGTTATGGCGGATAACCGCCTTCCAAATCTCATCTGGCTCCATGCCAATCTCAATCGCGGCATTAACGCTTATGCCGCCAAGCTCAGTGTGGATGATATCCCTGGCATAGGTATCTGAATCTGGAAAGTAATCTGCTAATCGAGACCTGAGCTCTGAAATGCGCATTATTAAAAACTACTAGCTAAATAAGGTGGCAGATAATCGCTTTGCTTGCTGCAATGACTCCTCTTGCGTAATTGGCGATGAAATCTGGCCAATTAACCAGCGAAGAATTACCCCAAGAGTTGCTGAGTCTGCGCCAAAAACTTTTGCAATTCCCTGATGGACTAAAACCCAGGTTAAATGTGGGGTGATGGTAACTAACTTTGCAATATCTAATGGATCACTTTCAACTAATTTACGAAGTGCAAGATCTTGGGAGATCTCCTTTGATAATAGGTATAACGCCTCTTGTCTTGAAGAAGCACTCAGCGCTAGATCGGTCAATCTAATTACTTCAGCTTCAACTAAGCACTCCATCATCTCGGCTTTGTCGGCGAATTGATTGTAAATTGTGGCTTTAGAAACCTGCGCTCGCAAAGCAATATCTGCAATATTAGATTGGTAATTTCCAACCTCAGCAATTACTGCCTTTGCTCCTTTAAAGATAGCAGCGCGAGACTTGTTGCTGGTAAGAGTTTGGCGGGCGTAAAGTGGTGCCGCCTGCTCGGCTGACAATTTAAGCTGCGGTCTCTACCACTTGCAAAGTCGAGATTGTTAATACTGGGGATTCGTGGTTTTTAACCACAGTGGCAACATCAACCAAGATTGTGGAAAGAGATAGATCAAGGGCTGAGCAAATTGCATTTAATAACTCACTTGATGCTTCTTTGTGTCCGCGCTCAACCTCAGATAAATAGCCAAGAGAAACTCGGGCGCTCTTTGCAACATCACGAAGGGTGCGTCCTTGTTCAATCCGGGCAGCACGTAAGGTGCTTCCGATATGAGTTCGTAGAAGTATCACGGCTTAAGAATACGCTCTATAGCTGCTAATGCGCTGGCAATAATGGCATGTCGGATCGATTCCCTATCACCGGAAAGGGTCAAGGCCACTGCAAAACTCTCTTTTTTACTAGATACCCCAACCCAGGCAGTTCCCACTTTCTGGCCATATGCCTTACCAGGTCCTGCTACCCCAGTAGTTGATATTGCATAATCTGTTTTTAATTTCAATCGCACCGCCTGCGCCATTGCAATTGCAATCTCCTCTGAAACTGCGGTGTGTTTTTTTAAATCAGCTTTACTAATTTTTAATTCAGAAATTTTAACCTCATCACTATATGCAATTACCCCACCTTTAAAAACCTTTGATGAGCCAGCTATCTTGGTCAATTCACTTGCTAAGCCACCGGCAGTTACCGATTCAGCAACTGAAAGGCTCAACCCTTTTTTTGTAAGTTTTTTAACAATCGATTTAGCCAGTACTGGCGAGCTCACTTCTTTAATGCCTTTCTAAAGTAATCCACGCCAGTTGAAATTGTTAAGTAAATAGCAATTGCCATGAAAATATCTCGGGGTAGGGTTAAAACTGTCGGCAGTGGCAATATATAAAATCCCACTCCAAAGTTTTGGAAAAAAGTCTTGAGTTTGCCACCCTTACTTGCTGGAATCACACCTTTTTTAATCACCGCAAAACGCAAGATTGTTACAGCAACCTCTCGGACTAAAAATATTGCCGTCACCCACCAAGACAAATAGCCAAGAAGTGAGGCACCAATCGTGGCAGTTGCCAACATTGCTTTATCAGCAATTGGATCTAGTAATTTTCCAAATTCAGTAATTTGATTTCGATCTCGGGCAATCTTGCCATCTAAAATATCACTTAAGCCCACGATGAAAAACAAGGTGAAGGCGATAATTCGCCAATTCTCATCATCGCCGCCATTTTTAAATAGGGCGTATGCGCAAAAGGGCAAAGCTATGATTCGAAAAATTGTAAGTGAATTTGGCAAGTTCGGACGTCCAACTTTTTTCATATTACCTG
Source organism: Candidatus Nanopelagicus limnes (assembly GCF_002287885.2). Classification (GTDB taxonomy): domain Bacteria; phylum Actinomycetota; class Actinomycetes; order Nanopelagicales; family Nanopelagicaceae; genus Nanopelagicus; species Nanopelagicus limnae. The sequence continues at coordinate 429,320 of NZ_CP016768.2, read as the reverse complement.
CGCTATCAAGTCAACACCTGCGACATCACTAACGACTGCATCCACATAATCACCAACACGGTACTTGTTTCGAGATTTCACAAAGGTTGAACCATCAACATCTGGGCCTTGATGTTCTGCTCTTCCCTCTTGTTCTGCTTCATCCTCAATTAATACAGAAATTTTTTCACCGATTCTCATCTCAGAGCGTTGAGTAATTAACTCATCTACTAAAGTTGAAAGCTCAGAAACTCTTTCTGCAATTAGCTCTGGCGCAACCTTGTTTGGAAGAGTTTCTGCTTCTGTTTTATCCTCATCTGAGTACCCAAATACTCCAATTGCATCTAATTGTGCTTCAGATAAAAACTCGATTAGATCCATAAAAGCAGCATCACTTTCCCCAGGAAAACCAACAATAAAGTTTGACCTAATTCCAGCAGTTGGTGAAAGTGCTCTGATTTGGGAGATTAGATGCAAGAATTTCTCACCATCGCCAAACCTGCGCATACTTCTAAGCAGATCACCATTTGCATGTTGGAAAGATAGATCAAAGTAAGGAACAACTTTATCTACTGAAATCATGGCTTGTAGCAATGTTGGCCTGACCTCAGCTGGTTGCAGATAGGAAAGTCTGATTCGTTTAATTGCTTCAATTTTAGAAAGCTCAGGCAGCATTTTCTCCATCATTTTTAAGTCGCCGAAATCTTTGCCAAATGAGGTGGTGTTTTCGCTAACTAGGTAAAGCTCGGTAACACCATTATCTGCCAACCACTTTGCTTCCTCAATAATTTCAGCTGGTTTGCGAGAGATGAAGGAACCCCGAAAGTATGGGATGGCGCAAAATGAACATCTTCGATCGCAACCGCTTGCAATTTTTAAAGGCGCAATTGGTGCATTATCAAGTCGTTTTCGCAGTACCGTGCCAATTGGATTTACCTCTCTGCCCTTAGCTAGATCTCGACTGGCAGCACGATCAACCGGTGCGATTGGAAGCAGAGTTCTGCGATCTTTGGGTACATGGGTTTTAATCTTTCCACCCTCAATAATGGTATTTAAGCGCTCTGAAATATCTTTGTAATCATCAAAACTTAAGATCGCATCAGTCTCACTCATTTCTTGAGCAAGCTCGGTGCCATACCGCTCAGCCATGCAACCAACTGCTACCACCGCTTTGGTTACACCATTTGCCTTAAGTGAATGAGCTTGAATCAGAGCGTCAATAGAATCTTTCTTAGCGCTTTCAATAAATCCACATGTGTTAATTACCGCAATTTCAGCATCAGCAGGATTGGTAACTAGTTGCCAACCATCAGCTGCAAGTCGCCCAGCTAACTCCTCAGAGTCTGTTTCATTTCGGGCACAACCCAAAGTAACCAACGCAACCGTACGTGGTTTTTTCTCATTAAGGATTTTTGAACTCACTGTGCGCTAAGGATACAGCGCAGGGCTTGCATAACTTCTAATTTAGCGAATTACAACTGCCCATTCGCATCAAAATCTAAGCGAACTACCTCACCATCGGCTCCAGCAACTCCTAAATCTGAGCCATTTAGATTTAATTTGACGGCGCCAGCATTTCCAATCACAGCTTTAATTAATTGCGGATCAGAAAAAGTTGCGACCTGGCCTGATGAAATTTGTCCATTAAACACTTGCTCACCATTTGCATTTGTTAGACCAATCCAACTTTTTCCACTTATGCCTGTCACTACTAAGTTAACACCAGTTGGGGTGCTAGCAGCTTCACTTTGAAAGCTTTTGCGAGTTGTTGTGATTTGAGAGGTATCAACATCAATATTTGAAACATTATTTATTGCAACTTGAGCAACAAAGCCTATGCTTAACACTGCAGCTGAAATTGAAGCCAGTGTTCGAAACTTCATTCTCTTTTTCTCTTTTGGTTTATCTGCCACATTATTTTCTGCTAAACGCTCAATAATTTTTCTGCCATCTTCACTCTGTGCTGCCTCTATCTCGGCAACGATTAAGTCAGCATCAAAGGATAGAGATTTGGGAGTTTTTTGATTTAATACCTTCGTAATTGTTCGGATATGTCCGCGGGCATATGCAATACCTCCGCAGATATCAACTGAGTTATTTTCTAAATCTTTAATTACAGCTACTCGAATATTTGTTAATGCAGAGATTTGTTCAACGGTTAAGCCAGCAGTTTCTCTTGCCTGCGCTAGTGAAGATTTGCTTTCCATTTAGCTAACCAATCCTGCTTTGGGGAGTATTAATGGTAGAACTTAAGGGCAGTAATGAACAATAATTTTTGAGAAATTTTTGGGGGTCAGCACGCTTATTTACAACTTTAGAGATTTTTCACCCATCCACTCACCCTGCCAAATGAACTACTGGTTACCCCTGATCGACTCCAGTACATCTGGCATTTGCTCTGCATTAATCAAAACCGTTCTAGCTTTTGAACCTTCACTTGGACCAACAATCCCGCGACTCTCCATTAAATCCATGAGTCGTCCAGCTTTTGCAAAACCAACTCTTAATTTTCGCTGCAACATAGAGGTTGATCCAAATTGAGTTGAAACTACTAGTTGAATAGCTTGTAACAACAAATCTAAATCATCGCCAACATCATCAGTTACCGCAATTGATTTAATTGGTGCATTTAAATCAATTCGATATACCGGTTGTAATTGACCTTTAACATGATTTACAACTGCTTCAATTTCACGTTCTGAAACATATGCTCCTTGAATACGCACTGCCTTACTCGCTCCCATTGGAAGGAATAAACCATCACCTTGGCCTACTAATTTCTCAGCTCCTGGTGTATCTAAAATAACTCGTGAATCTGCCAAGCTACTAGTTGCAAAAGATAGACGAGAAGGCACATTGGCTTTAATTAAACCAGTAACAATATCAACGCTAGGACGCTGTGTTGCAAGCACTAAATGAATTCCGGCAGCTCTTGCTAACTGAGTAATACGTACGATTGATTCTTCAACTTCACGTGCTGCCACCATCATTAAATCTGCTAACTCATCAACGATTACCAGTAAATACGGATACGGCTCAAGCGTTCGTTCACTGCCTGCCGGCTGGGTTACCTTTCCGGCCTTAACAGCTTTATTGAAATCATCAATATGCCTAAAGCCAAAGACTGATAAATCGTCGTAGCGCATTTCCATTTCACGTACTACCCAAGATAAAACATCAGCTGCCTTCTTTGGGTTTGTAATAATTGGCGCAATTAAGTGCGGTACGCCCTCATAATTTGTTAGTTCCACGCGCTTTGGATCAATTAAAACCAGCCGTACTTCATCCGGAGTTGCCCGCATTAATATTGAAACTACCAAGGAATTAATCATTGATGACTTACCCGCACCAGTTGCACCAGCTACTAAAAGATGTGGCATTTTTGCAAGGTTTGCACACAAGAAGGATCCTTCAACATCTTTTCCAAGTGCAATTAACATCGGATGGGTATCACTTGATGAAACCGATGATCTAAGAACATCACCTAAGGCCACAATCTCTCGATCTGAGTTTGGAATTTCAATTCCAACCGCTGATTTACCTGGGATTGGTGAGAGGATTCTTATCTCTCCACTTGCCACCGCATATGCAATATTTTTAGAAAGTGCTGAAATTGCCTCAACCTTTACGCCATTTCCTAACTCAACTTCATATCTAGTTACCGTTGGGCCTCGCATAAAACCAGTAACTTGGGCATCAACATCAAATTGTTCAAAAACTTGTTTAAGCGCTGCCACCACAGTTTCATTAACCTTAGATTTTCCCTTGCTCGCCGGCCCGCTACGAAGTAAATCATCTGGTGGTAATTCATATTTCACATCTGAAGAAAGTAGAAGTTGCTGAAGTCTGGTGTTCTCACTCTTAACAGGCTTACTGATCTTTGGTACCTCTTGAGTAATCTCATCAAAATCCTCAAGTTCAACCTCATAATCTAATTGCTGAGGTTCAAACTCTTGGACTAAGTCCTTAACCAATGGTGATTCAAAAGGTGGACTCTCACTAACTTCAAAATCTTCATCGACCAACCGCTCTGCTCGTCTAGCTCTGGCATTGCTTATGCCCGATCGGCCTAAACTAAAAACTTTTCCAATTTGAGAGAAAACTTTTGAAAGTGGAGTCTTAGTGATTACAAGTAAGCCAAATAATAAGAAGATAAGCAAAATTGGGATAGCTAGGACTTCAGTCACAAGCGCAACTAATCCAGTTGATGCTGCGTAACCAATCCAGCCACCACCATCTCGCATTGCAGTCGCGCCTGTTCCAATAGAACCATTAATTATGTGTGATAGCGAAGTTGTACTAACAACGATCAGAATAGTTCCGATCGAAATCCGCCCAATATCAGCTGAATCATCAGTTGATTTAAATAGCCGATATGCAAAAAATATGAACATGACTGGAACTATGTTTGCTAGTAGGCCAAATCCCCCAAATAAGAATGAATAGGTCGCTCTACCTAATTGGTTATCAAGATCAAACCAAACACCAGCAGCAGAAATTAGGGCCAGAATAAATAAAAAGAAAGCAATCCCATCTCGTTGGTGAGCTGGATCTAACTCTTTGGAGGATCTAAATATAAAGCGAACGCTGCTGCCGATTGCACTTGCGATTAAACGCCAAAGCCAGCCAATGCCCCGTAGAAGAGGTGCAAAGAAATTAGATTTCTTTGTTGATTTTTTCTTTGCCATAAGAAGATAAGCCTAAAGAATAAGTTAATTTCAAGCCGTAATCGGCACGCACTTTGGCTAGAAAGTTAAGAAAAAAGGTTTATTAAACCTCAACAACTAACGGAATGATCATCGGCTTACGACGATGTTCCTCCCCCACCCAGCTGCCAATGGTTTTACGTACTACTTGAGATAGTTGATGCGTACCATTAAATCCACCTGCAACTGCCTTACTTAATGCTTTTTCAATATCGCCTTTAACATCATCAAATAAAGTTTTATCCTCAGTAAATCCACGAGCGTGTATATCAGGACCTGCAACTATCTTTCCGCTTTGGGAATCTATAACAACTACAACTGAGATAAACCCTTCATCACCTAAAATTCGACGATCCTTTAGTGAGCTTTCAGTTATCTCGCCAACACTTTGTCCATCAACATAAACATAACCGCAAGGTACTGAACCTGATATGTCAGCATGGCCATCTGCCACATCAATGGTAATTCCATTCTCAGCAATTACAACGTTGTGCTCAGACAAACCAGACTTCATGGCAAGATCAGCATTTGCTCTCATATGTCGCCACTCACCATGGACTGGTAAAACGTTTTTAGGTTTAACAACTTCATAACAGTGAAGTAGCTCCCCAGCTGATGCATGTCCAGATACGTGAACCATTGCATTGCCTTTATGAACAACATGAGCGCCAAATCTAGTTAATTCATTTATAACACGATAAACAGATTTTTCATTGCCAGGAATAAGTGACGAGGCTAAAACTACTGTGTCACCTTTACCAACTTGGATTTCATGGTCTCCATTTGCAATTCTAGAAAGTGCTGCAAGTGGCTCACCTTGTGAGCCAGTACAAACCAAGACTATTTTGTCACCGAATGTATCAATGTCTTTGTAATCAACCACTAAACCATTTGGCACCTTTAAATAACCTAAGTCCTCTGCCAACTTCATATTTCGGATCATCGACCTACCAACATATGCAACCTTACGGTTGGATTCATTAGCAGCGTTTAATACCTGCTGAATTCTGTGAACATGGGATGCAAATGAGGTAACAACAACTCTTCTTGGTGTCTTATCAATCGCCTCTTTTAATGCTGGATAGATGTCTTTTTCTGCCACAGTTAGTCCTGGCACATCAGCATTTGTTGAGTCAACTAAGAATAAATCGACTCCTTCTTTTCCTAACCTGGCGAAGGTTTCTAAATCCGTTACTTTGCCATCTAGTGGCATTTTGTCCATTTTAAAATCTCCAGTGTGCAAGATAACTCCGGCAGGTGTTTTAATCGCAACCGCCAATGAATCAGGAATTGAGTGATTTACTGTTACAAACTCCAAGGTAAATGGTCCAACTTGTTCAACTTGTCCAGCTTTAACCTGAGTCATCGGAGCAGTTATTCTGCGCTCTTTTAACTTAGGAGCAACAAATGCAAGTGTTAACTGAGATCCAATAATTCGAATATCACTGCGCTCTCTAAGTAAATAAGGAACAGCGCCAATATGATCTTCATGCCCGTGGGTAAGAAATATCGCCTCAATGTCATTCATTCGATCTTTCAGATATGAAAAATCAGGCAAAATTAAATCAATACCTGGTTGATCTTCCCCTGGAAATAACACACCACAATCAACAATTAATAATCTTCCTTCATACTCAAAAACTGTCATGTTGCGGCCGATTTCGCCTAAGCCGCCAAGAGCTACTATTCGAAGAGTTTTCTTAGCTAACTTCGCAGGGTAAGGCAGTCCAGGATGGGGATGATTCATCTAATTATTTTAATTTAACGCCGCCTGCTTGCAGATCAACCTTTAATTGCGCAATTTGCGCATCAGTTGCATCAACAAGTGGCAATCTTGTAAATCCGCCAGGAAGGCCCATCAAATTTAACGCAGCCTTAGTTAATATCGCACCTTGAGTGCGGAATGTTCCAGTAAATACTGGCAGAAGCTTTTGATGCATCTCTAGCGCTTTAACAGAATTTCCAGCAAACCAAGCATCGAGCATGACTCTTAAATCTGCGCCAACTGTGTGACCACAAACTGAAACAAAACCCACTGCGCCCACTGAAAGTAATGGCAGATTCAAAATGTCATCACCAGAATAAACAGGAATTGAAGAGCGTTTAATTACCCATGAAGTTGCTGCCGGATTGCCTTTTGCATCTTTCAAAGCTGCAATATTTTTATGTTCTGCAAGTTTTACGATCGTATCTGACTCAATTTCAACACCAGTACGACCAGGAATGTCATACATCATGACTGGTAAATCAGTGGCATCTGCCATTGCTCTAAAGTGAGCTTCGATACCAGCTTGTGGTGGTTTGTTGTAATAAGGGGTAACAACTAATAATCCATCTGCACCTGCTTTTGCAGCGCGCTGTGCTTGTTCAACTGAGTGAGATGTTTCATTATTTCCAGCGCCAGCAACTATTTTGATTTTATCTCCCACAACTTTGCGGACAATCTTAATTATCTGATCTTTTTCATCATCAGAAGTAGTTGGTGCCTCACCAGTTGTGCCATTAACTGCAATTCCATCATGGCCAGTTGAAACTAAATGTGCCGCGATCTTTTCAACACCAGCCCAATCAATCTCACCTGACTTTGAAAATGGAGTGACCATGGCGGTGATTAGCCGACCAAATGGTGGTGTAATTTGCATGGGTTAAGGCTACCGCTTATTTATGGGGCTATGCGGCCAGATTTTTGAAATGCTCCGTAGGTAATCGGCATTAACTTGGCAAAATGTGCTTCCATTTTCTCGGCCACCATCTCAATTTCCCGTTGTGGATATGAAGGAAAATGTGAACCTTCGCGCGCAGTTCTTAGTGAAAGAAAATTCATTAAAGCTCTTGCATTCATTGTGACATACATAGATGAGTACAAAGTCACTGGTAATACTGCTCTTGCAACTTCACGTGCCACACCCGCCTCTAACATTTTTTGATAATTTGCATAGGCCAATTTACAAGTTTCTTTAATTGCATCAACTGTAATTTCAAACTGTTCTGGTGTCCCATCAACAAATGTATAAGCACCAGCTTTACCAATCTGCACTAATTTTCGTTCTTTGCTTGGAATATAAAAAACAGGTTTTAACTCTCGATATCTTCCACTTTCTTCATTGTATGAGGCAATCCGATGTCTCATAAACTCACGGAAAACAAAAATAGGAGCAGATATGAAAAAAGTCATCGAGGTATGTTCAAATGGAGAGCCATGTCGCTCACGTGCTAAATAATTAATGAGACCTTCTGATTTCGCCGCATCAGCGCCAACATCTTCCAATGACTTATCACCGGCGGTTGAAACACGGGCTGCCCAAATAACATCAGCATCACTTGCACTTGATTTAACAAGCTCTACTGACATATCGTCTCTAAATATGATCTCATCACTCATGGTTGCGACCCTATCTTTGGTGATTGATGATTGGCTGGATTAAAGTGTCGGCGTGTCAGTAAATTCAAAAAGGACTCAAGTCGATCGAACCGCCCTTAGCGTTGCATTTACCGTAGGACTTTATGGCGCCGCCTTTGGGGCCGCTGGTGTGACTGCAGGCTTTTCAATCCTGCAAACCTGCCTGCTTTCAATCTTGCTCTTCTCTGGTGCATCGCAATTTGCAGTGGTCGGAATTATGGGAGCTGGTGGCTCAGCAGTGAGTGCAATTGCAACTTCAACCTTGCTTGGATTTAGAAACGCACTTTATGGCCTTCAAATGGCGCCAATATTAAAAGTTAAGGGATTAAAAAGAATCCTGGCCGCACAAATAACTATTGATGAATCAACAGCAGTTGCGACCTTGCAGGAAAATGATGCTGATCGCAGAAGAGGTTTTTATGTTACCGGAATTGGTGTTTATGTCTTTTGGAATCTATTCACCTTCCTTGGTGCTTTAGGTGCCAGTGCAATCGGAGATCCATCAGTTTGGGGATTAGATGCTGCAGTTCCAGCCGCTTTTTGTGGCTTGATTTGGCCACGTCTTAAAAACAAAACTCACTTTGTAGTTTCAGCTGTAGCTATTGCATGGGCTTTATTACTGACGCCGATCACACCCGCTGGTATTCCTATTATTACGACAGTGCTACTTGCTGTAATTTTTGGATTAAAACGATGAGCGCCATCTGGATTGCAGTACTCGGGGCAAGTTTTACCGCTTTTTTAAATAAATATATCGGCCATAGCGTTCCAGAAAAATGGCTTAATCGACCAAGCTTTATGCGAATCAACGCACTAGTTCCAATAGTTCTTCTTAGCGCATTAGTGGGTGTACAAACCTTTGCCAATAAGAAAGAACTAGTTCTTGATCAAAGATTTGCTGGAGTACTAGTAGCGCTGGTGGCACTTAAGTTCAAAGCGCCATTTCCAGTAGTTGTTATCTCAGCCGCAATCACATCTGCGGCAATTTATAACTGGTTTTAAAGAACTTTTAGCGCCTCTAATTTTTCTTTTAACGCTGCGTCTGATGGCTCTGTAAGGTGTGTTCCATCTGAAAATAGAATTACTGGAATTGATCGCATGCCACCGTTGATTTCAATCACCTTATCTGAGGCAGATGCATCTGCTTCGACATCGATGTAGTTGTACTTAACGTTATTAGCATCTAAGAACTTCTTAGATCTACGGCAATCTCCGCACCACTCTGCTCCGTACATAGTTATTTCACTCATTACATGCCTCCCATATAGTTTTCCAAACCTACGGTAAGGCCCGGATGTTTTGCAACATTTCTAACCCCGATTAGTACTCCTGGCATAAATCCTGCCCGATTTATTGAGTCATGGCGAATTGTTAAAGTCTCTCCAGCGTCACCGAAAATAACCTCTTGATGTGCAACATATCCATGAGATCTAATTGAGTGCACCGGCACATCCCCAACTTTTCCACCCCGTGCACCAGGTAACTCAGATTTAGTTGCATCAGGCATTGCCGACTTTTTACTTTGCTTTCTGGCATCTGTAATCATTTGTGCAGTTCGAATTGCAGTTCCAGATGGGGCATCAACCTTATTCGCATGATGCATCTCAACAATTTCAGCACTTTCAAAATACTTTGCAGCGGTCTGGGAGAATTGCATCATCAAAACTGCGCCTAAACCAAAGTTTGGGGCGATTAGCGCTCCCACTTTTGGGTGATTACTTAACAAACTTTTAAGCTGTTCAAGTTTCTTATCGTCAAAGCCAGTAGTTCCAACTACAACGTGAATATCATTATTGATAGCAAACTCAAGATTTTTCATTACTGAATCAGGCGTAGTGAAATCGACTATAACTTCGGTACCAGTTGAAACTAGTTGATCTAGTGAATCACCTAAATCTAAGGCAGCACTTAAAGTTAAATCAGTTGCAGAATTAATTGCTGCCACTGCTTCTGCGCCCATTCTTCCCTTGGCGCCTAATACTGCAACCTTCATTTGATCAGCCTTTCAAATTTACTTGTGGATCTAAACGGTCCCACTACCGCAAGGGTAGGAGATTCCGGCAGGATTTGGCGTGCAATTTCCTTTATTTGATCCTGTGTTACATCGGCAATCTCACGCAGAATTTCATCAAAGCTAAGAACTTGTCCATATACCAACTCACTTTTACCGATTCGAGTCATTCGAGATCCAGTGTCCTCCTGGCTAAGAACTAGCGCCCCAGAGACAGCACCCTTTGCGCGAGTGATCTCCTCATCAGTTAATCCATTTGCTGCCACATCTTGCAATATCGATTGAATGATTTTAATTGCCTCTTCAGCTTTTTCTGGCTTGCAACCAACATAGAAAGATAAAACTCCACTGCCTGCAAATTGTTGGTTATAGGCATAAGTTGAATAAGCCAGACCACGCTTTTCTCTTATCTCTTGAAATAATCGAGAGGACATTCCACCACCGAGTGCTGAAGACAAAATGCTTAAAGCAAATCTTTTTTTATCATCTCTAGCCACACTCGGTACACCATAAATTATGTGAGCCTGCTCAGTTTTGCGATCAAGCAAAGTTACTTCACCCCGACCAGGTACTTTAATTTTTCCGGAGGTTCGCAATGCATAATCACTCTTTGGTTGATGTAAGAAACCATCTTTACTTAGAGCATCTTCAACCATATTTACAACATTCTTATGCTTGAAGTTTCCTGCCACTGCCACCACAAGATCACTTGGTTGATATCGATTCTTGTAGTAGTTAAAGACTGTGCTTCGCTGCATAGATTTAATAGATTCAACTGTGCCCAAAATAGGTCGACCTAATGGCGTATCTCCATAGTATTTTTCAAGAAATAGATCATGAATTAAATCACTTGGATCATCATCTCGCATCGCAATTTCTTCTAAAACAACCTTGCGCTCTGCATCAACATCTTCTTGCTTTACAACTGAAGAGGTAATTAAGTCACTTATGACATCAACTGCCAGAGGTAGATCTTTATCTATAACTCGTGCGTAAAAACAGGTGTACTCCTTAGATGTGAATGCATTTGTTTCACCACCAACAGCTTCAATCGCTGAGGAAATCTCTAAGGAAGTTCGTCTCTTAGTTCCTTTAAACAAAAGATGTTCTAGAAAATGTGAAGCTCCCGCGGTTGAAAGTGATTCATCGCGAGAGCCAACATTGACCCAAATACCAAAAGCTGCAGAGCGAACAGATTTTTCCTCTTCAGTGACTATTCGCAAGCCACTAGGAAGAACTGTTCTTGCCAAATTACTCGCTCTTAGCTTCCTCTGGAAGATTTGCAGGAACCAATGAGTACTTACCCTTAGGGTCAATCTCATTAATTACAACTTCAATCTTCTCTCCAACCTTCATAACTTCTTCAAGGTTTTCAATTCGCTTACCACCGTGCATCTTGCGAATCTGCGAGATGTGTAGCAAGCCATCTTTACCTGGAGCAAGATTTACGAAAGCACCAAAGGTTGCCAGTTTCACAACTGACCCATTGAACTTATCGCCAACTGATAACTGCACTGGATTTGCGATCGCATTAATCTGCGCTTTCGCAGCTTCAGCAGCTGATCCTTCAGTTGCTCCGATATAAATAGTTCCATCATCTTCGATGGTGATATCAGCACCAGTCTCATCTTGAATCTGGTTAATCATCTTGCCCTTAGGCCCGATAACTGCACCAATCATGTCAACTGGCACCTTGATTGAAATAATTCTTGGCGCTAGCAGTGACATTTCATCAGGAGATGAAATTGCTTGATTCATAACATCTAAAATTGCAAGTCTTGCTTCTTTTGCTTGCAAAAGTGCAGCAGATAGAACTGATGCAGGAATTCCATCAAGTTTTGTATCTAACTGAAGTGCGGTAACAAACTCTTTTGTACCAGCAACCTTAAAGTCCATATCGCCGAATGCATCCTCTGCACCCAAGATATCGGTCAATGCTACATATTCAGTCTTACCATCAACATCATCAGAGATTAATCCCATTGCAATACCTGCAACAGCAGCCTTAAGTGGCACGCCTGCATTTAGCAATGACATTGTGGAAGCACAAACTGATCCCATGGATGTTGATCCATTTGATCCAAGTGCTTCTGAAACCTGACGAATTGCATATGGAAACTCTTCGCGAGTTGGCAGAACTGGAACAAGAGCACGTTCAGCTAGTGCACCATGCCCAATTTCGCGTCGCTTTGGAGATCCAACTCTTCCAGTTTCACCAACAGAATATGGTGGGAAGTTGTAGTTATGCATATAACGCTTGTGATCCTCTGGTGAAAGAGTATCTAGTTGCTGTTCCATCTTAAGCATATTTAATGTTGTGATACCCAAAATCTGAGTCTCACCGCGTTCAAATATTGCAGAGCCATGGACTCGAGGAATTACCTCAACCTCAGCAGTTAATGCACGAATATCGCGCAATCCACGTCCATCAATACGAATTTTATCTCGTAATACCCGTTGACGAACTAACTTCTTAGTTACTGATCTAAGTGCTGCTGAAATCTCTTTAGTGCGCTCTGAAAAATCTACGCTGATTTTCTCAGTAACACTCTTATTGATTTCATCTAACTTAGTTTCACGCTCTTGCTTACCAGCAATTGTTAGCGCCTTGGTTAGATCATCTTTAGCAGCCTTTTCAACAACTGCATAAACATCATCTTGGTACTCAAGGAATACTGGGAACTCACCAGTTGGCTTTGCCGATTTCTTAGCAAGTGCTAACTGAGCCTCGCAAAGTATCTTAATAAATGGCTTTGCTGCCTCAAGTCCTTGTCCGACAATCTCTTCAGTTGGCACTGTTGCGCCACCCTTTATTAATTCAATTGTCTTAACAGTGGCTTCAGCCTCAACCATCATGATTGCAACATCACCATCTGAAATTCGACCAGCAACTACCATGTCAAAGACAGCTTTATCTAAATCAGAGTGATTTGGGAAAGCAACCCATTGACCTTCGATTAGTGCAACTCGCACTCCACCGATTGGGCCAGAAAATGGCAGTCCTGCTAATTGTGTTGACATTGATGCTGCGTTGATCGCAATCACGTCATACATGTGATCTGGATTTAACGCCATGACAGTTACAACAATCTGAACCTCATTACGTAATCCCTTAATAAAGGATGGACGTAGTGGGCGATCGATTAATCGACAAGTAAGGATTGCATCCTCTGAAGGACGTCCTTCACGACGGAAAAATGATCCTGGAATTTTTCCAGCTGCATACATTCGCTCTTCCACATCAACTGTTAGTGGGAAGAAATCAAATTGATCCTTCGGATTTTTTGATGCAGTAGTTGCAGATAGCAACATGCTGTCATCATCTAAATAAACAACGGCTGTTCCCGCTGCTTGCCGAGCTAGTCGGCCAGTTTCAAAGCGGATCTCCCGCTTTCCAAATTTACCGTTGTCTATTTTTGCAACGGCTGATTGCACATCTTGACCCTCCATGGGTCATCTCCATTTCTCAACACTTTAAATCTAGAGAATGGATCTTCGATCGAAGTTCACGGAAAATCGTTTTCCGGAAACCACTACCGAGGACCAAAACTCTTAGCGATAAAGTTTTTTGCTGATTGTTATTTAACGGCGAAGATCGAGCTTTTCGATAATCGCTCTATAGCGCTCAATATCTGTCTTGGCGAGGTACTGCAAAATCCGACGACGCTTACCGACCATCAATAACAAACCACGACGGTTGTGATGATCTTTCTTATTTGTCTGCAAATGTTGTGTTATCTCATCAATACGCTTTGAAAGAAGTGCTACCTGTGCTTCTGGGCTACCTGTGTCAGTTGCAGATGAGCCGTACTTACTTACTATTTCCTTTTTAACTTCTGGCGTTAATGCCATTTGTATTGCTCCTTCTGTCTGTCACGAGGGCCTCGGTGTTATTCACGAAGGCGCACCTTCTCGCTTTAGTAAAGGCAAGATTACCAGCGCAGTAGTTGATACTTAAAATCCACGCGTATTTGAGCGTTATTTACTGGTCAATTCCCTTGCCTGATCACAATCTTTTTTCATCTGCTCAAGAAGTGGTGCTAATCCATCAAACTTTAAGGTGTCACGTAATCTAAAACCAAATTCGATCTTTGCTTCTTGATCATATAAATCTAATCCGACTTGATCAATTGCATACGCTTCCACTTGTCTTCCTCTAACTCCTGGAAAAGTTGGATTTGTTCCAATTGATATTGCAGCTGCCCATCTTTTTTCACCAACACTTAACCAACCGGCGTAAACACCATCTGCTGGAATTGTGGCAAGTGAAGTTAATCCAAGATTGGCGGTTGGATATCCAATTTCTCTTCCCCGCTTTTCACCATGCACAACTGGGCCCTTTAAATAAAAACTTCTTGTTAGCAACTCATTAGCCCGCTCAATCTCACCATCAATAATTAGACTTCTAATTCGAGTTGAAGAAATTGTGGAACCACGCTCTTCTTTCAATTTAACTATTGAAACACCAAAGCCATACTTAGGTCCAACCTCTGATAAGTACTTTGGTGAACCTTGGGCTTTAAAGCCAAAATTAAAGTTCTCACCAATCACAACATGCTCGGCTTTAAATCGGCCAAGTAAAACATCTTCAATGAATTGATCTGGGGATAGCTGTGAAAAATCCTTATTGAAGTTAACTATCTCCACATGGCTAGCACCTGCTTGCTTGAGTAAATCAATTCGATCTTTAACAGAGATCAATTGTGAGGGTGTGCGCTCGGGTGCAACCACAGATGTTGGATGAGGATCAAAGGTCATAACTGTTACTTCACCTAGATGTTTTGCAGTTGCAATTATCTGTTGATGGCCTGCGTGCACTCCATCAAAAATTCCAAGAGCTAATACCTTCATCTGCGTATTCTTTCATAAAACATAATTACTCACTGACCTTAACTAATATTGGAGCAGCCATAACTTGTGAACCTTGTAACTTGTTCTCTAGTAAAGCCAGGAAATTATCTTGTGAATCCAGGGCTGCCACAATCCCACTTTGTTGGTTTTGTTCAATCACTCGGCCAAATGTGATCTCTCTGCTTTGGGATAAATCCAATTTTCTGATCGGAAATAGTTTTTCAATTACTGAAGTGATAGAGATCAATGGCGCGTTAGCCAAGGATTGACAATCTTGCAAAGTAAATGGTGAAACTAAAGTACGACGAAGTGAGGTTAAGTGGCCGCCAATACTTAATCTTTCACCTAAATCTCTGGCAATCGCTCGAATATAAGTTCCGGCAGAGCAGGTAACAGATACATCAACTTCGATTGCTGTGGCTGTATGTCTAATCTCTTTAACCACTATCTCATCGATAGTCACATCTCGCTCAGGAATATCAACACTCTCCCCTGCCCTAACTCTGGCATGAGCAGATTTTCCATCAATTTTTATGGCAGATACTGAACTAGGTCTTTGCTTAATAGTTCCAACAAACTTTGCTATCTCATTTGTAATTACTTCATCATTAACTTTTGCTATCTGAGCAGCAGTGGCGGTTGAGATTACATCCCCATCTTTATCATCAGTATGTGTTGCACTTCCCAAATTAATAGTTGCTTCATATGCTTTTTTACCATCTGTTATGTAAGTAAGAAGCCTGGTAGCAATGCCAACACCAAGAACTAACACCCCAGTTGCCATCGGATCTAATGTGCCAGCATGGCCGACTTTTTTAGTATCAAGTTTTTTACGAGCCATCGCCACTACATCATGGCTAGTCATTGCCCCGGCTTTATCTACTAATAAAAAGCCATCCATTAAATCACCTATTAATTATGTTTTTTATATGGATCTTCAGCAACAGGTTTTGCACCAGCTCTTAACTTTTCAAGTTCAGCATCAGCCTTATGCATCTGTTCAATTAAATCATTCATTGCTGAAGCAGAATCTGCCATGCCATCTAAGAAAAATTCAATCGATGGTGTAACTCTTAAGCCAAGTGCTCGCCCAACCTCAGATCGAAGCATTCCCTTTGCACTACTTAATGCTGCAGCACTTGATTCATGCGCAGCAGCATCACCTAGAACTGTGTAAAAAACTGAAGCTTGTTGTAGATCACCAGTTACTCGAACATCAGTAATTGTTACAAACCCAAGTCGAGGATCTTTTACCCGTGACTCAAGCGCGTTAGCAACTAACTCTTTGATGCGATCGGCAACCTGTAGTGGACGTTTACTTGGCATATGTTAAGCCCGCTTTTTTTCACGGATTTCATAAGCTTGGATTACATCTCCAACCTGCAGATCCTTAAATGATCCAAGACCAATACCGCACTCAAATCCATCACGAACCTCAGTGGCGTCATCTTTAAATCTTCGAAGTGATTCAATGCTCAAGTTTTCACCAATCACAACACCAGCTCGCATAGTTCGAACCTTGGCATTTCGGCGAATAATTCCATCAGAAACTACGCAACCAGCAATATTTCCAAACTTGCTTGATTTAAATATGTCTCTAATTTCAGCATTACCAAGTACTGCCTCTTCAAACTCTGGCTTAAGAAGTCCTTTAAGAGATGCTTCGATCTCTTCAATTGCCTTGTAAATAACGGTGTAGAACTTAACTTCAACACCTTCTTGTTCGGCAAAGACTGCAGTTTGTGGTTCAGGTTTAACGTTAAAGCCAATGATTACTGCTGTTGAAGCAGATGCCAAGGTAACGTCATTCTTAGTAATCGCACCAACACCGCGGTGAATAACTCTTAAGTCAACTTCAGTACCAACATCTAATTGAACTAACGCATCCTCTAAGGCTTCTACCGATCCAGAAACATCGCCCTTTAGAATCAAGTTCAAAGTACTTACCTTTGATTGCTCCATGAAATCTTCAAGTGAAACCTTCTTGCGTGCCTTAGCTAAAGATGCATTTCGTGATGCAAGTTGACGCTTCTCTGCGATCTGGCGTGCAGTTCGATCATCTTCGGCAACAATAAATGAATCACCAGCGCCAGGAACAGATGTAAATCCAAGTACTTGAACTGGACGTGATGGACCTGCCTCTTCCAAAGTTTGTCCATGCTCATCTAGCATCGCACGAACACGGCCATAAGCACCGCCGGCAACTATCGCGTCCCCTACATGCAAGGTTCCACGTTGTACCAAAACAGTTGCAACTGGTCCACGGCCCTTATCAAGATTTGCTTCAATCGCAACACCTCTTGCAATGTCATCTGCAATTGCACGTAAATCAATCGCTGCATCTGCTGTTAACAAAATTGCTGCAATTAGATCATCAATTCCTTTGCCAGAAAGTGCTGAAACATTTACGAACATTGTCTGTCCGCCATACTCTTCAGCGATCAAGTTGTACTCAGTTAACTGCTGACGAATCTTGTCTGGGTTAGCACCCTCTTTATCAATCTTGTTTACCGCAACCACAATTGGCACATCAGCAGCTTGAGCGTGATTTAACGCTTCAATTGTCTGTGGCATAACACCATCATCTGCTGCCACAACTAGTACTGCAATGTCAGTTACCTTCGCACCTCGAGCACGCATCGCTGTAAACGCTTCATGGCCTGGAGTATCGATAAAGGTAATTGCGCGTTCAACTCCATCATGTTCATGATGAATTTGGTAGGCACCAATATGCTGAGTAATTCCACCTGCTTCAGACTTCACAACTTCAGTTGAACGAATAGCATCTAACAATCTAGTTTTACCATGATCAACATGTCCCATAACGGTAACAATTGGCGAGCGCACAACCAGATCTTCCGGATCAATTTGGGCTAACTCCTCCTCTAAATTGATCTCAAACTCTGCAAGTAACTCACGATCTTCATCCTCTGGACTTACGATCTGAATTATGAAGCCAAGCTCTGCTCCTAATACTGTGAAGGTATCTTCATCAACTGATTGAGTTGCAGTGACCATCTCACCTAAATGGAATAGGGCTGAAACTAATGCGGCTGGATCTGCGTTAATTTTCTCGGCAAAATCCATCAAAGTTGCACCGCGGCGCATTCTTACAACGCTCTTGCCATCACCTCTTGGAACTACCGCGCCACCTAATTGTGGTGCTGGTAGATTTTCAAAATCTTCACGTCTTTCTTTTTTACTCTTTTGTCCGCGATTTTTACCTTTACCTTTACCGCCTTTACCAAATGCACCAGCTGCGCCTCCACGTTGTGGTGGACGACCGCCACCTTTGCCACCAAATGGTGAACCAGATGGTGATGATGGTGTGCGATAAGGGGACGAAGATGAACCAGGACGAGATGATGTTGGTGCACCAGTACTTGGCCTTGGATTACTAGATGGTGGACGTGCTGCAAAACCTGGGCGAACAGAACCAGGACGAGCACCAGACATTGGTGGACGTTGGCCAGGTTGTAATTTTCCAGGAGTTCTTCCAGCCTCACCAGGTCTAATTGGTCTTGCGGGTGGACGTGGTCCACCGCCACCAGTGCTAAATGGATTATTTCCAGCTCTTGGCGGACGTGGCATCGCACTTGGTGATGTTGGTGTGCCACTACCTGCAGAAAATGGATTATTAGCTGGACGGGCCGTTGGTGTTGCAGGGCGCGCTGCTGGTGTTGCATCTTCAATCATCTGTTGTAATTCAGGTGGTAAATCTTCAACCTTTACAGTTTGTTTTGGCGCAGCCTTTTTTGCTGGAGCTTTTTTCGCTTTTGGCGCAGCCTCTGCCGGTACTAAATCTGGAAACTTATCCATCAACTTGCGCACAACAGGTGCTTCAACAGTTGATGATGCTGAGCGAACAAATTCGCCAACCTCTTGCAGCTTAGATAAGAGCTCTTTGCTTTCAAGCCCTAACTCTTTAGCTAACTCATAAACGCGGACCTTGGCCACACTTCTCCTTCTTCTGGCCCCGCGTTATTTACGCACGAGCCTAAATAGAACTACTCATAATCTTGTAGTGCTCATTAGAGTGTCATTCTCGCTCGCTCCATACTGTTTGTTAATTACCTAAATTTTTTAAGTAATCATCTAACTCATCTGTTTTAATCTCACCTTCAAACTTGAAGGAGTGATTAAAAGATTTTCGTTCAGTTGCCACCTTAAAGCAGTTTGCGTGAAGCCAAGCTCCCCGACCGCTCATCCGATGGTTTAGATCAACCTTTATTTCATTGCCGATCAAAACTGTTCGAATTAAATCTGTTCTGGTATCTAACTTTCGACAAGCGATGCAGCTGCGTTGCCTTAGTTTTTTACCCAACATCGCGCACTCTACCCTAAGCCCCTTGGATGGGTGAAATAGTTGCCGCTTCCTCTGTCTTTTCCGCCTTAATCTGCGTTACTGGATTATCTGGATGGATATCAATTCGCCACTGGGTAAGGCGAGCGGCAAGTCTGGCATTTTGCCCATCTTTACCAATTGCAAGTGATAATTGATAATCCGGCACAATCACCTTGGCAGATTTCATCTCTAAATCAACAATCTCAACTGAGCTTACCTTTGCTGGTGCTAACGCATTTGCTACATAAGTAGCAGGATCTTCAGAGAAATCAATGATGTCTATTTTTTCACCATTTAATTCATTCATAACATTTTGCGCTCTAGATCCTTGCGGGCCAATTAACGCACCCTTGGCACTCACTCCGGCGCGATGAGTTCTAACTGACAACTTTGTTCTTGCCCCAGGCTCACGTGCTATTCCAACAATATCTACTACCCGCTCTTTAATCTCTGGCACTTCTAGAGCAAATAACATCTTCACAAATGCTGGATGAGTTCTAGATAAAGTTACCTCTGGTCCTTTTTCACCCTGCTTAACATCAACAACAAAACATTTAATTCGATCTCCGTGTTTATAAACTTCACCCTTAACCTGCTCAGCAGGTGGCACCTTTCCTTCTACTCTTCCCAAACTTACATAGATAACATCAGCATCTCTTCCTTGCTGCACAATCCCACCAATTACATCACCGACGCTGCCAGAGAACTCTGTGACAACTTCTAAATCTTTGGCCTCGCGCATCTTCTCTTTAATAACTTTGCGCGCAGTTTTATCAGCTAATTTTGCAAAGCCATCTGGATTATCAACTACTGTGTCTAGGCGATCACCATCAGGGCCAAGTAGTGGCACATAAATTACTAACTCACCAGTTTGGCGATTTAAAACCGCTCGTCCATGTGGTTTAGCAACTGGCAGCTCGGCATATGCTTTTGCAACCTCATTTTCAATCGCATTAATTAACCGCTCGAGTGGTAATTTCTTTTCTTGGGCTAAAAGTTTTAGTGCTTCAACATCAACACTCACTTGCCCACCTGCTTAAACTCAATCTCAAGTGTTGCGCGCTTAATATCGGTGAAGTTAATTACCTGCTCATCAACTGTTGCATTACTTTCACTTACATCTTTAACTCTGCCCTTAACCTCTTTACCATCTAGCAAAATTACTTTTACTAATCGATCAAGATTTTTTCGCCAATGCCTTGGTTTGGTAAGTGGTCGATCTAAACCAGGGGATGTAACCTCTAAGGTAAATGGGGTTTGACCTAAACTTTGAATACCTTCAACAATTTCACTTATTCCTTTGGTGGCTGTTGTAACTTGATCAAGAGATAGATGAGTATCCCCATCTACTATGACAGTTAACATGCTGCGCCTGCCAGCTGAAGTAATTGTTACATCCTCTAGATAAAAACCGAGGGCTTCTAATGCGGGAGTAATCACCGCAATTATTTCTTCTTTCTTTCCCATTTTTTTCCTTCTTCGATATTAAGTTGTGTGCCTAAGTTTAACTTATAAAAGTATCCCAAGCAACGCGGGTAATTAGTAAAAATATGACTGCTAAAAATACTTTTCGCACCAATGGCGAGCCACCTTTGATTGCAAGGCGTGAGCCAATAATCGCACCCGTCACATTGGCAAAAGCTAGAAGTAAACCTAATTGCCACCAAATATGGCCAGTTAATTGAAAACTCAAGATAGCACCAGCATTAGTTGCAATGTTTACTAATTTTGCAGTGGCAGAGGCCTTTAAGAATGCATAACCGATTGTTGAAACAAGAAAAAAGACTAAGAATGTGCCAGTTCCTGGACCAAAGATTCCGTCATAGAAACCAATCATTAATCCAATCAAGGCAACAATTATTAATCTCTTTTTATGGGTAAATTTTAAATTCTCAGCCATACCTAACTCAGGTTTGCGCCAGGTATAAATAGCAACAACGATTAGCAAAAAGACAAGAAATGGCTTGAATAAATCCTTTGGCACAAATGCGGCTAGCGCTGCCCCACCCATAGAGCCAGCAAAGGCTGGTGCCATCATGGTTAAGGTAAGTGGAATATCTGGCTTAATATTTTTAAAGTAATTTCGAGCAGCTGCTGCTGTGCCAAAAATAGATGGAACTTTGTTAGTACCTAAAATTAATGGCAGCTCTTTATTTGGTAGGCCAACCAGCAGTGCTGGTAATTGAATTAATCCCCCACCACCTGCCATGGCATCAACAAAGCCGGCAAATCCTGATGCGATCGCCAAAAAGATTGCGATCTCAATACTCATAAATTACTTAACTATTGTTTTAACAACATCTGCGAGCGCAACCTCTTGCTTATCACCAGATTTACGATCCCGCACTTCAACCTTGCCATCTGCTAATGCTTTACCAACAATAATTATCTTTTGAATTCCGATTAATTCAGCATCTTTAAACTTAACTCCAGCAGATGCCTCCCTGCGATCATCAAGGAGTACCTCAAGCCCTTTTGCCTCTAGATCTTTAGCAATTTGTTCTGCCACATCAAATGGTTGATCCTCTTTACCAGTTGCCACAATATGAACATCAGCAGGTGCTACCTCTGCTGGCCAATTTAAACCAAGCTCATCATAAGTTTGTTCAGCAATGGCGGCTACCGCTCTTGATACACCAATTCCATAAGATCCCATTGTTACAACAACTGGCTTACCTTCTTTATCTAGCACGGTAAGCCCAAGTGATTGCGCGTATTTTCTGCCTAGTTGAAAGATATGGCCAATTTCAATTGCTCGATCAATTACTACCGGCTTTTCACACTTTGGACAGTTATCACCAGCTCGAACCTCTGCTGCTTCAATATATTGATCAACCTTAAAATCACGGCCGCATGTTACAAATCGGGCGTGCTTATCCTTTTGATTAGCACCGGTAATCCAATGTGATCCTTCTACAATTCTTGGATCGGCATATAACGTAATTCCAAATGCTTTCGCATCTTGTGGTCCAACATAACCTTTTACTAACTTTGGATGTTTAGCAAAGTCAGCATCCTCAAATAAACGTAGCTCTTTAACGCCAGCTAAATTTGCTTCCAATCGCTTTAAATCAACCTCACGATCACCTGGTACTAAAACCGCTATGGCTTTTTTATCAGCCATCAATAAAACATTTTTTAAGGTATCACCTGCGGTGACATTCGCGCCGTATTTACTATTAAAAACTTGAACTAATGAATCAAT
This sequence comes from Candidatus Nanopelagicus limnes, assembly GCF_002287885.2. Classification (GTDB taxonomy): domain Bacteria; phylum Actinomycetota; class Actinomycetes; order Nanopelagicales; family Nanopelagicaceae; genus Nanopelagicus; species Nanopelagicus limnae. Next base: position 406,823 of record NZ_CP016768.2, on the reverse strand, counting down.
AGTTGGCGTATTAGGTGTATCTAGAACTTCAATTGCGCCTACTTTTTCTCCCTTAAATGGTGTGACCTTAGTAATCATTGCCTCCACATTTGCGGCATAACCACAGCCATTACATAAAACATATGTGTCTTCACCTGTTGGGCATGGAGCTAGGAACTCCTCTGATTTTGATCCACCCATCGCACCGCTCATCGCAGAGACAATGTTGTATTTAAGACCTAAGCGATCAAAGGTATTTATATAAGCTTGGCGATGTTTGTTATAAGAAACCTCAAGACCAGCATCATCAACATCAAAGCTGTATGAATCCTTCATCACAAACTCGCGCCCTCTAATAATTCCACTCCTAGGACGTGGTTCATCTCGATACTTAGTTTGAATTTGATAGATCGATAATGGCAAATCTTTATATGAAGAAAACTCACCTTTAACCATAAGAGTGAACATCTCCTCATGGGTTGGTCCTAGTAAGTAATCATTACCTTTTCGATCTTGTAATCTAAATAGATCTGGTCCGTACTCAGCCCAACGATTTGTTGACTCATAAGGATCCTTTGGCAAAAGTGCTGGAAAGTGAACCTCTTGGAATCCAGCTTTATCCATCTCTTGCCTAACAACATTTTCAATCTTGCGATATGTTCGATAACCAAGTGGTAACCATGAATAAATACCAGCGGCAACTCTTCTTACAAATCCTGCTCTAACTAATAAGCGGTGGGATGCAACCTCAGCATCAGCTGGATCATCACGCAGTGTGCGCAACAATAAGGTGGACATCTTTAACATAGGTAAAGCCTATCTATTGAACAGCAACAGATGGCGTACCTGATGCCACTCCAGCAGCCTCCATCTCTTCAGCAAGGCGCATCGCCTCTTCAATTAGCGTCTCAACAATCTGTGCCTCTGGCACAGTTTTAATTACCTCACCCTTTACAAATATTTGACCCTTGCCATTTCCAGATGCCACACCAAGATCTGCTTCTCTTGCCTCACCAGGTCCATTAACAACACAACCCATAACTGCAACGCGAAGTGGCACAGTCATTCCTTGTAATCCTGCCTGAACTTTTTCTGCCAATGAGTAAACATCAACTTGAGCTCTGCCACATGATGGACAGGAAACAATTTCTAACTTTCGTTGGCGCAAATTAAGGGATTCTAAAATTGAAATACCGACTTTAACCTCTTCAACTGGTGGGGCAGAAAGTGAAACACGAATAGTGTCGCCAATTCCTTCAGCAAGTAATATGCCAAAAGCAGTAGCAGATTTAATAGTTCCTTGGAAAATTGGGCCAGCTTCAGTAACACCAAGATGTAATGGGTAATCACATTTTGCAGCTAATAATCGATAAGCCTTCACCATTGTTACTGGATCATGATGTTTAACTGAAATTTTAATATCACTAAAGCCATGCTCTTCAAATAATGATGCTTCCCATAACGCAGACTCAGCTAACGCCTCAGGTGTTGCCTTGCCATACTTTGCCAGCAACCTTGGATCAAGTGAGCCGGCGTTAACACCAATTCGAATTGGAATACCAGCATCCCCGGCAGCCTTTGCCACCTCTTTAACCTTGTCATCAAATTGTTTTATGTTTCCTGGGTTAACCCGAACTGCCGCGCAACCTGCATCAATGGCTGCAAAAATATATTTTGGTTGAAAGTGAATATCTGCAATTACTGGAATTTGAGATTTCTTAGCAATCTGAGCAAGTGCGTCAGCATCATCTTGAGATGGAACTGCTACTCGAACAATTTGGCAACCAGATGCAGTTAGCTCTGCAATTTGCTGCAAGGTTGAATTTACGTCCGATGTAAGAGTTGTACACATCGATTGAACTGAAACTGGCGCATCCCCGCCAACTAAAACTGAACCAACCTTTAACTGCCTAGATTTGCGGCGAGGTGCCAGAGTTGGTGGTGGCGCTGATGGAATTCCTAAATCAACCATGGGTAAACCTTACCTAGAAATTAAGCCGAATTGGGTTGAGTATGTCTGCAGTAAGCAGCAATAGTGATAAAGAAGCCATTAATACAAAGACAACCATAGTAATTGGTGTGAGCCGTTCGACATCAAAAGGAGCTGGCTTTGCCAACCCTTTTCGTTTAGCCCGTGCATTTCTAAAACCATCTGCAACTGCAACTGCCATATGTCCACCATCTAATGGCAGAAGAGGTAATAAATTAAACATACCCACAAATAAATTAAGGGATGCAACTATCAAAATAAAGGTGGCAATCTTCTCTCGTGTTGTTAACGCCTTTGTTTCAGCTGTTTCACCACTCACCCGAGCCACGCCCACTACGCCAACTAATCCTTCTGGATCACGCTCTTGATTACCAAATGTTTGATTGATTAAATCTGGAATCTTACTTGGCAGTGAAATCAAGGATGTGATGCTGTTTTGTAATATCTCGCCAGTAAATCTAGTTGCTTTGCCGAGAGCGGTAAATGGTCCATAAGTAATTGTGCCAATCTCATTAACCACACCCAGCACACCAATTTTTTCACCATCTAATTCACGAGCGGCCGGAGTTACCAATAGATTTATCAAACTACCATTTCGATCAACTGTAATATCTAGTTGTTTTCCAGCAGATGATCTAATAACTGTTACAACATCATTCCACTCTTTATATGAGATGCCATTTACTTTAACAATTTTATCGCCAGCAACAATTCCTACATTTTTAGCAGGGGATGGAACAGATTTTGCTGAACATACTTCAGTGGCAGTTTGCGGAATGCACTCACTGACCCGCTCTACCTTATTAGTTAATGAAGTAATCCCAACTGAGGAAAACAAAACAAATAGCAGTACAAATCCAATTACAAAGTGCAAAAATGAACCAGCACCCAAAACAATTAATCTCTGCGCAACTGATGCTTTAACAAATGCACGTGGGGCATCTTCAGGTGATAACTCCTCCCGTGGCGTCATGCCAACAATTCGGCAGTAACCACCAGCTGGAATTGCCTTTAAACCAAACTCGGTTTCACCCCTTGTAAATGACCAAATCTTTTGTCCAAAACCTAAGAAAAACTCAGTTACCTTCATTCCAAATTTTTTAGCAGTTAAATAATGTCCTGCTTCATGAATCATTACTGAAACTAAAAGTGCGATTGCAAAGGCGAGAATTCCAATAATTGCCATTTAAGCGATCTCCTTAATTAACTCTGCTGCTTTAGAGCGTGCACTTTGCTCTATCCCACTGACATCAGAAATATCTCTAATAGTAGTTGAGGTGTTACTGCCAAATGATTGAACAACTGATTCGACTGTATCAATAATGGCTGTGAATTTAATCTGACCTGCTAAAAATGCAGCAACTGCGACTTCATTAGCGGCGTTATAAACAGCAGGCAACCCTGCGCCCACCTGACCACAACGTTTTGCCAACTCAATCGCTGGATACTTCTCATTATCAATTGGGGAAAACTCCCAAGTGTGAGATTTACTCCAATCAATTGCAGCGGTGGCTTTATTAATTCGCTCTGGATATGACAGTGCGTAAGCAATTGGGCCTTTCATATTTGGCGGAGATGCTTGAGCAATTGTTGAGCCATCCACATACTCAACTAATGAGTGCACCACAGATTGTGGGTGAATAACCGCTTCGATATTTTCATAATCAAGTCCAAATAGGTAATGGGCTTCAATAATCTCTAACCCTTTATTTAATAATGTGGCTGAGTTAATTGTTACTACCTCACCCATCGACCAGGTTGGATGATTTAGCGCATCAGCAACAGTCACATCAGATAGATCTGCTCTATTTCTAAAAGGGCCACCACTTGCAGTTAAAATCAATTTCTTAACATCACTCACCTTGCCAGCAAGTAATGCTTGAAAAATGGCAGAGTGCTCAGAATCAACTGGAATGATTTTATCTGCGCCAAACTTCATTACTAAATCTCCACCTGCAACTAAGGATTCTTTATTTGCCAGGGCAACCTTGTTTCCAACACCGAGGGCCGAGAGCGTTGGTCCTAATCCAATTGAACCGGTGATGCCATTTAAAACAATGTCACAAGGCAGGGCAGCAATTTCAATGGATGAGTTGTCACCATCAATTACCTGCACGCCAGAGGTTTTAGGAGCTGGCGCCATTGAACCAACTATTGGCACATTAAATTTTTTAGCTTGCTCCATTAATAGTTGTGGGTTTTTACGACCACCACTTAAGCCAACTAAGCGAAACTTATTTGGATGGGCAGCCACAATCTCCAGGGCCTGCACCCCAATAGATCCAGTTGAACCCAAAACCACCACATCACGCATATGCCTATCTTAACTGTGTCGAGTTTTGAGCCTTCTCAGATAGTATTTAGGCATGTACTCAGAGGCGAAAAAACCGGTAGCGCAAAAACGAAAGCTAGTAACTGCTATCCCCGGACCTAAATCTGCTGAGCTAATTAAGCGCAGAGGCGAGGCGGTCTCTGCCTCACTCGGAACTGCATTCCCTGTTTTTATTGACCACGCACAAGGTGCAATCATTGTTGATGTTGATGGTAATTCAATTTTAGATTTAGGCGCAGGTATTGCGGTATTAAATGTTGGTCACTCACAAAATCGTGTAGCAGAGCGAGTAAAAACTCAAATTGATGCCTTTAGTCATACCTGTTTTATGGTTGTGCCATACACCGGTTATGTTGAAGTGTGTGAAGCGCTAAACCGATTAACCCCTGGCACTCATAAAAAGAAGTCCGCTCTTTTCAACTCAGGTGCTGAGGCAATTGAAAACGCAGTGAAGATTGCTCGCAAATTTACCAAGCGATCTGCAGTTGTTGTTTTTGAACATGGCTATCACGGAAGAACTAATTTAACTATGGCAATGACTGCTAAGAACATGCCATACAAAGATGGATTTGGACCATTTGCCCCTGAGGTTTATCGAATGCCGATGGCATACTCCTATCGATGCGATGCATGCACCAAACCTTGTGAAAGCTCTGTTTTATCTACGGTAATCCATAAAATTGAAAAAGAAATTGGCGCCAGTAATGTTGCTTGTATTGTGATAGAGCCGATTCTTGGTGAAGGTGGATTTATTGTTCCATGTAAAGGTTTCCTACCTGGACTTGCTAAATTCTGTAAAGAAAATGGGATTGTTTTTGTGGCAGATGAGGTTCAAACTGGATTTGCACGAACTGGAACTATGTTTGCCTGTGAAGATGAATCAATAATCCCAGATTTAATAGTAACTGCCAAGGGAATTGCCGCCGGTCTACCACTTGCCGGTGTCACCGGGCGTGCTGAGATCATGGATTCAATTCATCTATCTGGCCTTGGTGGCACATATGGTGGAAACCCAGTTGCATGTGCTGCAGCTCTTGGCGCGATTGAAGTTATTGAGCAAGATAATTTAGTTGCTCGTGCAAAGAAAATTGGTGAGATTATGCACCAAGAGTTAACTGCAATGATGAAGAAGCATTCAATCATTGGCGAGGTTAGAGGTCGTGGCGCCATGCAAGCTATTGAATTGGTTAAGCCTGGAACTAATGAGCCAAATCCTGAAGCATTAACAACTGCAATTAAGTACTGCACCAGTAAAGGTGTATTAATTCTTTCAGCTGGCACATATGCCAACGTAATTAGATTACTTCCACCGCTTGTTATTGAAGAGGATTTACTACGCGATGGCTTATCTGTATTAGATGAGGCGCTAGCCTCAATTTCTTCTTAACTAACGATCTAGTAAGTTTCTAGTTGCAGAATACGCGCCGCCTGATTTCTTAAGCGCAATCGCACTAAGTGCCTCAAGCACCACTCGATTAGCCAAGATTGCAGTGATATCGCTGCTGTCATAAGCAGGTGCAACCTCAACCACGTCAATGCCAACAATTGGTAATTCAAAACAAATTCTTCGCACCGCTTCTAGTAACTCTCTGCTTGTCATTCCCCCTGGCTCTGGTGTGCCAGTACCGGGCGCCATACCTGGATCAACTACATCAATATCAACTGATAAAAAGACACCATCACAACCATCGGTAAGAATTGCAAATGATTCATCCAATACCGCTTTCATTCCGCGGTGATGAATCTCAGTCATCTCATAAGATTTCATTCCTTTGCCAGCCATCCACTTTAAAGTGGCATCATCTGGCCAGTAACCACGAAGTCCTAATTGCAAAAAGCGATCTCCACGAACAGATCCTGATTCAATTAATCTGCGCATTGGTGTGCCATGACCAATTAGTGCGCCAAACTGATCCTCACCAGTATCAGCATGAGCATCAAAATGAATCATTGAAACTTTGCCCTTACCTAAATGATTTGCAATTCCTGCCACATCAGCTGAAGCAATTGAATGATCTCCCCCTAATACAACAGCGATTGCGCCAGCCTTTGAAATCTTCTCAGTTGCAGCCTCTAAAACCTTAAGTGAATTCACTAAATCTCCACCTGACATAAGTAAGTCACCTGCATCAAAAATCTTTAGTTTTTGTAGTGGATCAATTCGCATTGCAAGATGTGGCCGGGAGGAATCATGTGGAAGATAATCGCCCATTCGAATGGCTTGCGGACCCATCTTCGCCCCTGATCGGTGAGATGTTCCGCTATCAATTGGTGCGCCAACAATAATTACATCAGCACCTTTATAGCTTTCAGGCTTATCTAAATCACATCTTGGAATGCCAAGAAAAGTGAAATCTGGGCCATACATATTGCCGATATTGGTCATGTGAGAAGTATATATGTACTTGGTTCAATAGTGATTTTAATATCCATAATCTGAGAGGTGTAAAGAATGGCTAATAGTAGGCCGTAACTTAAGATTTAGTAACTTCTACCAAATCCTTGTCAGTGGCAGAATTTAACAATTTAATTCTAATGTTTGAGTAAGTAATTGTTTGGTTAGTTCTTAAAATATAACGCTCAATTTCATAAGGTGTAAGTGTTTCTAAATTCTTGGAATCTGGACTTAACAAATATCCCCATTTTGGAAATGCAGGTGAATTTCCCGTATCGCCAGTGGATTCACCAGATCGATCGTTGTCATTTCTGACATCAATTCTGTAAACCAAGATTCCTTTTTGGTCTGGCTTCCATTCCTTGGAGTATCCAGTGGGTCTTCGAGATTCGATTACTAATGCTTCATAGGAATTTAACTTGATTATGGCAAATCTAGCAATCTTACTTCCCATCTCAATTGGTTTTAGAATTAATCTATTGCTTATGCCAAGCGAATTATCAAGACATGCAACATTCGCATTCTCAATCCACCCCAGCCTAAAAAGTTCCCAAGAATCAATTGCTAGTGAACTTCCATACTGATCTGCATGTAATCCCGTTGAAGAACCATTTGCAGGTGAATGTAGTGCCAAGCTTTGCGAGTGAAGCATTTCATGAATCCAAAATGCCCACATCTTTTCTCTTTTTACACTTGCTCTAATATTTCTATCATCAAAATGGTAAGCGCCCCCACCCCAAAAAAAGAAGTTTTTTGCGCCATCAGATGTATTCAAACTTATACCTCGGCCACCCATATCTTGGTCAACACTTTTTACTGTTGGCGTATAAAAAAACAAAATATTTGATTTCTTAAAATCAAATTGATTGTTAGAAGCAGTGACTATGTCTTGGGCCATTTTAAATTGAACGTCTACTGCAACTCCTGCCGAATTTGCAACGCTTTTTGGAACAACATATTCTGAGTCAGCTTTCGGGGCCCTTACCCACTCTTTACCGATTTGGAAGGAGAGATTCACCTTATTACCAGAGAAAAATCTGTACCACTCATTCATTTTATTTGTTTGATCAATCAAATATTCAGAAGGTAATTGACCTCCAGGCCTATCACTGAAATCAACTGGAATAACAATTACATTTAAATTGCCAGCTGCTGGAATGATATCTTCCTGAAGAGGAAAACCAACATTGTTTGGCTGCAGTTTGTTAGTTCTAGCATCTAACAACTTGCAAGATTCAACATCTACTGTTGTGCCAACTTCAGCAAATTGAACTGATGATGTCGTTGAGATTCCTTTATTCCAAACCAACTTCTTGCCAGATTTAATACATGTGTAAGTCTTACTAGATACAACTGAAGTGATTCCAGCCTTTTTACAGACACCTCCAGCTTTCACAGCAGCACTTGCTGGAACTAGGGGTAGAGATAGGCAAGCAATAAGTACTGATGAAAGAATTACTGACTTATTTTTCATGATTTAAGGAACCTTCTCAACTTTAATTACATCACCGAAATCACCAGATTCAACGATTGTAATTTTATGGCCATTTGAAACCACAGATTCACCCCCCCTAAGCGTCGCTTGCGATAACCACGTAGGCGGTTGATCTGGATTTCTATTTGTAGGAAGTACCAATTTAAGTTCTAAGCCAGGATCTCTAACATCAAGATTTACTTCATAGACAAGTACTCCATTACTTAACTTTGGAATCTTGTAGTAAAGCCCTGCAGGCCTAATAGACTCAATGACAATCCCTTTAGATTGTGTCAGAGGAATAACAATCAATTTCTTCTCTTTAGTTTTTACACTAGAAGGAGCAATCCAGCGAGTTTGGGATTGAGTGGTATTTAAACAATGCACTTGTGAATCCGTTGTAAACCCAAGGATCCATTTTTCCCATGCAGATAAATCTCCCCCATGACCACTCATTAATGTCCACTCACCTAACCCATACTTATCAGGACTGTTCCAAGCGCCGTGATGGTCATTAAAACCGTACCCTGCGTGATAGAACTCATGAAGCCACCAGTAAGGAACGATGAAGTTTGAAAGTCGCTTATTAGCATCGTCTAAGTCATTTAATCCTGTAAGTGTAAGAGGAGTCGTAGACATTCCAGAGTTGATTTTCCCCTCACTGGTAGTGAAATTTTTTAACACTGATTGTTGAAAAACTTTGTGTTGAGTTCCAGGAGGTACAACAACTAAGACGGCATTTGCACCCGTAAAATCTATCGCTGAATCAACTTCTGCGATCATATCTTTTGCAAACCTAATATTTTCAGGATTATCATGATTATTTATATGCGTAAGTTTGTAATTTGCAAGATTTTTTGAAAAAGATAAATAACTCTGAGGTACTCTAATTTGAATATTTGACTCGCCATCAGATGAATATTCAGCCCAGGATTTAATAAAATCTAGGTAAACATCATAATCTTGTATGGGAGATTTCAATGGCATTGCTGAGTCAGGGGCAAATATGGGAATCACTTGAACAACCATTTTTGGGCCAGGAACTTTAATTGAATTTAAATAGTCTCTAGAACCAGGACCTAGTAAATTTGGGAAACCTGCTAAACCTGTGTTAGGTGGATCGCTAATTTGACACTGACTAATTGGGAGGTCGGAACTAGTACTTGAAAGAGTTGCCGTGGGTCTGCTGGTACCTAATTCATATTTTGCAATTCTATACATTCCGCTGGCTCTAGAGTAATTAAAATAAGCAGACTGAATTTCTCCTAATTTTCCGCTTAGATCTTTTTCGTACGTAGTCCAGCCGTTGTATTCATTTATAAATCCAGCATCTGTCGAACGTATTGATGCCCAATCACGGCCTGAACTGCCAGAATTAATTGATTTACTAACTCCCTTATTCCAAACCAATTTCTTTCCAGATTTAATGCATGTATAAGTTTTACTAGATACAACTGAAGTAATACCGACCTTTTTGCAAACACTCCCAGCTTTCACTGCAGCACTGGCTGGAACTAGGGGTAGAGATAGAGAAAGTATTGATAAGCAAGCGATTACCTTTTTCTTCATAACTTAACCTTAAATACAAAGGCGAATGATTTCAATACCTCTCCCAGTATCCACATACTGTCAAAGACCACTGACATTCTCTTTTGATTAGCTTTAAACGAGATTCGCCCAAATCTGACCTATATCCGTTCAATATTTAGGAGATGTCAGACCCTGGCTGTAGATTATTGCTAATTCTAGAAATCTAGAAGGTTCGTACATAGCCCGAATATGTATGGATATTAAAACTAAATAAACGGCTTATCTAAATCACATCTTGGAATACCAAGAAAGGTGAAATCTGGGCCATACATATTGCCGATATTGGTCATAGGCTTAAGTATATATCCAGTAGTTAATTGGTGAGGTAAAAAAATGACTACCTATAGCCAATTACAGCAGTTAAAGCAGTAGCATTCAGTCTCTTCAAAATTGAAGACACATAAATTTAGGAAGGAACCCAGTGCGTTTTCTAGACTGGCTTGCAGATTTAATTTTCGGTAAGCGCATTGAGTTCTATGATCCAGAAACTGACCAGTCGATTCATAAAATTAGAATTAGAAAGCGCTCTTTAAATGAAAATGATCCTTATGGGTTAGACGGCTAAGTTAATAAAAATTAGCTTATCTTAAAAGTTCTTGCTTTCCTTACGACTTCTTTCTCTTCCGGCTAACAACTTGCCCGACTATCACAATAATTAAAGCAATAAAGAACATCGCACTACCAATCACATTTGCTTGTGCTGGAATTCCGCGAGCAGCTGAGACATAAACAAACTTTGGAAATGTTGAAACTGTGCCAGAGTTAAAATTAGTAATAATAAAATCATCAAAGGAAAGTGAAAAGGCCAAGAGAGCCGCACCTGCAATACCTGGCATAACAAGTGGCAAAGTTACATATCTAAAGGTTTCCTTCTCATTTGCATAAAGGTCCATTGCAGCTTGTTCAAGCCGAGGATCAAGTGAAGCAATTCTTGCCTTAACAGTTACCACTACAAAGGAGATACAAAACATTACGTGTGAGATAACGATGGTCCAAAAACTAGGATTGACTCGAAGGTTTAAAAACATTGCAAGTAAAGAGGCGCCGAGTACAACCTCAGGTGTTGCCATTGGAAGGAAAATTAGAAGATTTGTTGATGTGCGCCCTTTGAATTTATATCTACCTAATGCAAAAGCAATCATGGTTCCTAATATGGTGGCCAGTAAAGTTGAGATCACACCAATCTTTAATGAGTTTCCTACCGCCTCACAAACTTGCGGTGCACCACATGGGTTTTTCCAGTTTTCTAAAGTAAAACCTTGCCAAACCAGGTTGCTTTTTCCGGCATTATTAAAGGAGAAGGCAAATGTGTAGGCAACTGGAATAAATAGATAGATAAATGCCAGCGCTGCATAAATTCTAATTAAGTTTCGGGAAAACCATCTTGAGGCACGATGACTCAAACTTGGCATTGGAGCGTTGATAGTTGTCATACCAACTCATCCGTTCCAGATTTTCGAATATAAAGTGTTACTAAAATTAAAATTGTTGCCATTAAAGTAAATGAAAGCGCAGCAGCAGTTGGGTAATCCACCACAGCAAAGAAGCGAGACTCAATAACATTTCCAATCATCTTGGTATTTGGATTACCTAAGATCGCAGCGTTCACATAATCACCAGCTGCAGGGATAAATGTTAAAAGTGTGCCAGCAACAACACCTGGCATAGATAATGGAAGTGTCACCTTTCTAAAGGTGGTTAGACCATTTGCATAAAGATCTCCTGCTGCCTCAAGAGTTCTTGGATCAATTCGCTCAAGGCTTGCATAAAGTGGCAAGGTCATAAATGGAAGAAAGTTATATGCCAAACCAATCACAACTGCAGTTGAGGTGTTGTTAATTCGAAACAACTCATCCACAAATGGCAATACTTGTATTGTCGAAACTACAGGGCCAGAGTCAGCCAAAATCTGAGTCCAGGCAATAGTTCGTAATAAGAAAGAGGTAAAAAATGGAGCAATAACTAAGACAAGTAAAATATTTCGATACTTACCTGATTTAAAAGCAATTGCATAAGCAAGTGGGTATGCAATTGCAAGGGCTAAAATTGTGGCAAGGGCTGCGTAGAAGAAAGATCTAACGTATTGGTCTTGATTAGCAATAAAAGCATCTACATAATTTGCAAACCTAAGCTTTTGTTCATAAACCCCAACTTGAGCGCCATCGGGTCTGACCATTGTTGATGTGCTGGCCAATGAAAATATAGGAATAATAAAAAATGTAACTAACCAAATTAAGCCTGGTGCGAGTAGTAGGTAGGGCGTGAGAGATTTACTTTTTAACACGCTTTTTGTAGCTGAAGTTCCAGATGAAACTGCGTGCAGAAAAGCCATTACTTACTCTTCATCATCAAGATCAGCGCCAGCATTAATATCACCAGCACCATCTAATGCAAATGTATGTTCTGGATCCCATTCAAGTGAAACCGTATCGCCAACTCTTAGATCATGTAATCCTTCATCATTTTGCTCAAAAACTACTAACTCTAAGTCCCAAGGCGAACGAACCATGTACTGAGTTGAGGTACCAACAAATGAACGATCCGTTACTACGCAATTCTTAATTGAGTTAATTCCTGTGTCATCCAGGCGAAGCTTTTCAGGGCGCACACCTAAAAACACGGAATCATTTGTTGTTGCAACTCTTGATAATGGCACCTCGAAATTTAATCCTTTGGCCGTAACCGTTGCCTTATCCCCACTCCTTGATGTGACCTTTCCTTTAATCAAATTACATTGACCTAGAAAGTTAGCAACGAAGGCGGTCTTTGGCGCCTCATAAAGATCAGTGGCACTTCCCATTTGTTCAATCTTTCCTTGATTCATTACTGCGATGGTGTCTGCCATTGTCATTGCTTCTTCTTGATCATGGGTGACGTGAATAAAAGTAATTCCAACCTCAGTTTGAATTCGCTTTAATTCAATCTGCATCTGCCGGCGAAGCTTTAGATCAAGGGCTCCCAGCGGTTCATCAAGTAATAAAACCTCTGGTCTATTAACAATTGCTCTGGCAACTGCAATACGTTGTTGCTGACCACCTGATAATTGATTTGGTTTGCGCTCAGATAAATGGCCCATCTCCACGAGGTTTAACGCATTTTCAACCTCAGTTTTAACATCTTTAATTCCGCGCCGACGTAAGCCGAAGGCAATATTTTCAAAGATTGTTAGGTGAGGAAATAATGCGTAGTTTTGGAAAACTGTATTTACATTTCGTCGATATGATTTTTGGGTTGTGATATCAGTATCGCCAATTGAAATAGTTCCAGCGCTTGGCTCCTCTAAACCAGCAATCATTCGAAGCGTTGTAGTTTTTCCGCAACCAGATGGTCCAAGGAGTGCGAAAAAAGAACCATCTGGAACTACTAATGAGAGATCATCAACGGCGCAAAAATCACCGTAATGTTTTGAGACTCTATTTAGTTTTAAATCACCAGTATCTTGTGAGACCTTACTGTTCGCCATCACCAGCTACTTGTCGAAAGCCTAATTGCCGATAGCTTCATCAAATGCTGTTTGGAATTTAGTGCTCTCATCAGCGCTAAGAGATCTAAATACCTTCACCTTTGCGAGGGTGGCAGCATCTGGGAAAATAAATGGGCTGGCAGCGAGTGCTGGATCAATCTTCTCAAGCTCAGGTTGGGCAGCCTCTACTGGGCAGATGTAATTAACATATGCGGCAACCTCAGCTGCAACTGCAGGCTCGTAGTAGTAATTCATTAACTTCTCAGCATTTTTCTTATGAGTTGATGTAGATGGAATCAACATGTTATCGCTCCATAGAGTTCCACCTGACTCAGGGATAGCAAAATCAAATTTGCCACCTGACTCAGATTTCAAAATAAAGATATCGCCAGACCAACCAATAACCGCGTTGGCATCCCCACGCTTTAGATCCTCTGAGTAAGAGTTACCCTTAACTTGGCGGATAAATCCATCTGCAATCTTCTTCTTGAAGAAATCAATTGCATTCATAAATTGATCCTCGGTGAAGTTAGAGGATGGATCCACTCCCTGATAAAGCATGATTACACCAATTGTGTCGCGTAGCTCGGAAAGAACTACAACCTTGCCTTTGTTTGCAGGAGCAAACAGATCATCCATAGTGCGAACACCCTTTGGAAGTTTTTGGGTATTCCAGCCAAAGCCGGCAAAACCTGATTGCCAGGTTAATGAATACTGACGACCCTTATCAAAACCAACATCTGATAGAACTTGGCGAATATTAGATTTGTTTGGCACATTAGCTGGATCTAATTTTTGAGCATATCCCTGCTCAATAAATCTTGCTGCCATCCAATCAGTTGGTGCGACGATGTCATAACCAATATCTGATCCGATTGAAAGTTGTCCTTGTACTTTGCCATAAAAAGTATTGTTGTCATCAATTGCTTCTTCATAGGTAACCTTTAAACCACTCTGCTTCTCAAAGGCAGCAAGAGTTGGATAAACCTTTGTATCCTCATTGAAATCTAGATATAGCGGCCAGTTTGCCCAGCGTACAATTTTTTCAGTATCACTAACATCAACTGCAACCTTCACTCCAGTAGATGATCCTGTGCCACATGCTGCTAATAAACCAGCCGCTGAAACTGCGCCAACACCAGCAAGAACTGAACGACGAGAAACCTGGGCGCGAATAATTGCGCGAGCTTCAGGAGATAAGGAGTTAATATCTTTTTTCATTTCTTCTCTTTCTTATTACTCTCGTAGGAACAGTGCACTTTGCTTTGGGGAGTGTGGGGAAATCTATCAGGCGTTGAGGTTAGTCATCACGTGTTTGATGCGGGTGTACTCCTCAAATCCATAAGCAGATAGGTCCTTTCCAGTTCCTGAGTGCTTAAATCCGCCATGAGGCATCTCGGCCACCATCGGGATATGGGTATTGATCCACACGCAACCAAAATCAAAGGCCTTTGCCATTCGCATCGCTCGGCCATGATCCTTAGTCCAAACACTTGAAGCCAATCCATACTTAACACCGTTGGCATAACGAACAGCCTCTGCCTCATCCTTAAACTTTTGCACAGTAATAACTGGCGCAAAGATCTCATTTTGAATCATCTCATCATCTTGCTTTAGATCTGCCACCACAGTTGGATTCCAGAAATATCCAGGGCCCTTTATGGCAGTACCACCAGCTGTAACTCTTGCGTGAGCTGGCACTCGATCTAAGAATCCTTGAACTCTTGCTAATTGATTAGCATTATTTACTGGGCCAACTAATACATCCTCATCTGGCATACCAACTTTAATTACATTTTTTGCCTGCTCAGAAAGCAGTGCGACCACATCATCATAAGCACTTGCCTCTACCAATACGCGAGTTGCTGCGGTGCAATCTTGGCCGGCGTTAAAGTAACCAGCAACTGCAATCCACTGACAAGCTGCTTCTAAATTAGCATCATCAAAGATTACAACTGGCGCCTTACCACCTAACTCAAGGTGTAACTTCTTTAAATCTTTAGCAGCACTGCCTGCTACCTCCATGCCAGCTCTTACTGAGCCAGTAATTGAAACCATCTGCGGAATCTCATGCTCAACTAATGCTCTACCAGTGTCACGATCTCCCACTACAACATTTATTACACCCTCTGGCAAAAACTCCTGCATTAACTCTGCCATCCAAAGTGTTGAAACTGGAGTGGTATCACTTGGTTTTAGTACAACAGTATTTCCAGCCGCAATTGCTGGTGCCCACTTCCATACCGCCATCATCATTGGATAATTCCACGGTGTTACCTGCGCACACACGCCAATTGGTTCACGTCTAATAAATGAGGTGTGGCCTTTAAAGTATTCAGCCGCTGATTTTCCTTCTAAATTTCTAGCAGCCCCTGCGAAAAATCTAATTTGATCAAGCATTGGACCTATCTCTTCGGCCCGAGTTACAGCAATTGGTTTACCGGTATTTTCTGATTCAATTCCAATTAACTCTTCACTTCTTGCCTCAATTGCATCTGCAATTTTATTTATCGCTTTTTGTCGCTCACCTGGCGTTGACTCTTTCCAAACTTCAAAGGCACTTGCTGCAGCGACCATTGCCTTATCAACATCAGAGGCGTTGGAAACTGGCGCTTTTGCAAATACTTGACCAGTTGCTGGATTAATTAAATCCTGGACCTTATCTGAGGTGGCACTTACCTTTTTACCATTGACAAAGTTTTGCAGCGTTTTCACTAAATACTCCTTGGCTAATTAACTTACTTCAGAGTCTAGTTATCTGCCCAGCTCTTATCAATAGATCAATTATTTAAAAAATGTTACTTATTTTTCAGATGCCGCCAATTGGCCACAAGCACCATCAATCTCCCGCCCTCTGGTATCGCGCACCGTAACTGGCACCCCATACCCTTCTAATGTTTCAACAAAGGCTCGTTCATCCTCAGATCTGGAGGCGGTCCATTTAGATCCAGGGGTTGGATTTAATGGAATCAAATTAACATGAGCATTTTTATCTCTTAACAATCTTCCTAATAAATCAGCCCGCCACACTTGATCATTAATATCTCTAATTAATGCATACTCAA
Source organism: Candidatus Nanopelagicus limnes (assembly GCF_002287885.2). Lineage (GTDB taxonomy): Bacteria > Actinomycetota > Actinomycetes > Nanopelagicales > Nanopelagicaceae > Nanopelagicus > Nanopelagicus limnae. The sequence continues at coordinate 390,535 of NZ_CP016768.2, read as the reverse complement.
TTGAATAACGACGTCCCGTCTTAGCTTCATACTTATCAGCAGCTTGTAGTACCTCTCGCACTTTCCATCTTGAGTTAATTGGCACCAAAGTGTCGCGCAACTCATCATCTGGTGTGTGTAGTGAAATTGCAAGAGTTACTGGAATATCTTCTTCAATTAACTTCTCGATGCCACTTACCAAACCAACTGTAGAAAGTGTTACCGATCTTGCCCCAATTCCTAAACCATCTGGCTGAGGATTTGTAATGTTTCTAATACTTTGCATCACCGCTTTGTAATTAGCCATTGGCTCACCCATACCCATAAAAACCACATTAGATAGCCGAGTTGGCCCACCTGGCATCTCACCTAAATCACAAGCACGAGCCGCCATCATTACCTGCGCAGTAATCTCACCAGCTGTTAAATTTCTAGTTAATCCTGCTTGGCCAGTTGCACAAAATGGGCATTGCATGCCGCATCCGGCTTGGGATGAAATACAAACTGTTGTGCGATCGGTGTAGCGCATTAAAACAGATTCAACTAAAACTCCATCATGTAATCGATATAGATCTTTTCTAGTTTTACCACCATCACAAGTTACAGATTTAACTAATGTAAGTAATTTAGGTAAAAAGGCATCACCTAATTTTGCCTGCAAATCCTTTGGAATATCGGTAAAACTTTCAACATTATCATTGTGATGAGTAAAAAAATGCACTGCCAATTGATTAGCTCTAAATGGCGGAAGCTCCAACTCAACTGCCCGCGCTTTGCGCTCAGCCGGGGTTAAATCAGCAAGATGTATTGGTGTTTTTTTCTTAACCGGTGGGGCATCAAATACTAAATCAGCCATCTATAAGTACCGATTAATTAATTCAATTGCAAACCAAACAGCTGGGGCTGTGAAAAGGGCAGAATCTAATCGATCCATAATCCCGCCATGGCCAGGTAATAAATTAGACATATCTTTAATAGCTAAATCTCTTTTTATCGCAGATTCAATCAAATCACCACAGGTGGCAGTAACAACTGTCATCAATCCAATTAATGCTCCAACAAACCAAGCGGTTTCAAAGAGGGAATTAAAGATAAATGAGCCACCGATAACAGCTGCGATCGCTCCCCCGATTAATCCTTCCCAACTTTTCTTTGGACTTATACTTGGCGCAAGTTTGTGTTTACCAATTAAAACTCCAGCAATATATGCAAAGGTGTCATTGCAAGCAATCAAGGCAACCAATGCAAAAATTCTTGTTGCGCCATCCTCATGATTTGCTAATAGCAAGATAAATCCACCAAGGACAGCTAGGTAGAAGGTGATAAAAACAGCAGAGGTTGATCTTTTAATGAAATCTTTTTGAGAGATCAAAAGCAAGGTAAACATTAAAATCGGGATTGTAAGTCCAGTTGAGACCGCAAGGCCTTGGGTATTGCCATACCATGTTGCCACCAATAAAACAGTGGCAGCAATCATCAGCACATAATCTGGAAGTTCAATTCCACCTTTGCCATATGCAGCAGTGATCTCTCGAACTCCGATCATGATTACAAGCCAGATCAGTGCAAAAAATAAGATTGGCTCGGTATTGATGGTGCCAAAGATTAATCCCAGTAAAAATAGGGATACTAAAATAGAAGGAAGAAGTTTGCGACCTGCCTTTTTATTTATCGCATCATTTATTGCGTGCAGGTCTGCCATCATTAAACCTCGAGCAGCTCAGCTTCTTTATGCTTTAGCAGCTCATCAATTTTGGTGGTGTGCTCACCAGTAACTTTTTCTAACTCTTTTTCAGCCCTGGCTAAATCATCTTTGCCAACCTTGCCATCTTTTTCTAACTTCTCCATGGCTTCTTTCGCACTTCGCCTAATTGCACGAATTGAAACCTTTGAATCCTCAGCCTTACCCTTTGCAACTTTTATAAACTCTTTGCGTCGCTCTTCAGTTAACTGAGGAAAGTTAACTCGAATTACTGTGCCATCAGAGCCTGGATTAACACCTAAATCTGAATCGCGAATCGCCTTTTCAATAGCAGCCATCGCACCTTTGTCATAAGGAGTTATGAGAGCAAGTCTGGCCTCTGGAACTTGCACAGTTGCAAGTTGAGATAAGGGAGTGCCAGTGCCGTAGTAATCCACCATTAACTTTGCAAACATCGCCGGGTGAGCTCTGCCAGTTCTAATGGTGGCAAAATCCTCTTTAGCAACATCAATTGCTTTATTCATCTTGGTGTTGCACTCAGCCAGTGAGGTGTTTAAATCTGACATTTTCCCATCTCCTTTAATTAATCCAACTCTACTAGCAAATTACAAAGGGTAATAAATAAGGCTTAGGAAACTAGTGTGCCAATGCTTTCACCAGATACTGCCCGCCTGATATTGCCTTGATTCTTTAGATCAAAGATCACAATTGGCAGTTTATTCTCACGGCAAAGCGCGAAGGCGGCTGCATCTGCAACCGCAAGTGATTTACTTAAAACCTCATCATAGGAAATTGATTCATACTTTGTAGCACTCTTATCCTTACGTGGATCAGCAGAATAAACACCATCCACACCACTTTTTGCCAGTAGAAGTGCGTCCACACCAATTTCAAGTGCGCGCTGTGCTGCAACTGTGTCGGTGGTAAAAAATGGCATGCCAGCACCTGCTCCAAAAATTACAACTCTTCCCTTTTCTAAATGTCTAATCGCTCGTCGTGGTACATAAGGTTCTGCCACTTGACCCATTGTGATTGCAGTTTGCACGCGGGTTTCAATACCCTCTTTTTCTAGGAAATCTTGTAGAGCCAAGCAATTCATTACTGTGCCAAGCATGCCCATGTAATCAGCGCGCGCTCTATCCATGCCGCGTTGTTGCAGCTCTGCTCCTCTAAAGTAATTTCCACCGCCAACAACAATGGCAATCTGTGTTCCACTTCTTACAACCTCTGCGATTTGATTTGCCACATCATGGACTACATCAGGATCAACACCGATGCCTTTTTCGCCACCAAAAACTTCACCAGATAATTTAAGGAGCACTCGTTTATAACCTTTACGTGGCATGAGCGCTCCTTTAATTAATTTGTATTACTAGTTTACTGACCTACGCGGAATCTATTAAAGGCAGACACGGCGGTCTTGGCCTCATCCAGAATTTGTTGCACTGTCTTTTTAGCATCCTTAGCAAATGCTTGCTCAAGGAGTGATACCTCTTTAACAAAGCCAGTAACACGGCCCTCCACAATTTTGGCGATAGAGGCTTCCGGCTTTCCTTCTGCCTTTGCTGTCTCTTCCGCCAATCTGCGCTCTTTAGCAATTTCATCTGCTGGTACTTGATCTCGGCTAACAAAAAGTGGTGCAAAGGCTGCAATATGTTGGGCAATATCTTTACCAACATTTTCAGCAGCGCTCTTTAGCTGAACTAACACGCCAACTTGTGGTGGCAGATCAGGAGATGTCTTGTGTAGGTAAAGTGAGACTGGTGAACCAGTTAAAACACTAATTCGCTTAATCTCAATCTTCTCCCCCAACATCGCATTTCCCTCATCAACTACCTCTTGCACAGTTTTACCTGAGGCTAGCTTTGAAGATAAAAACTTATCTAGCTCACCAATTTTTGATGCTGCTAGATGATTTAACAACTCATCAGCTAAAGCTTGAAACTTATCGCCCTTTGCAACGAAATCAGTTTCGCAATTCAACTCAAGCATTACGCCCAAGTCACCTTCAGCTTTTGCTGTTACCAAGCCATTTGAGGTGGCTCGGCCTTCACGTTTTGTAACACCCTTTTGACCTTTAACGCGGATGATCTCTACCGCTTTTTGGTAATCACCATCTGCTTCATCTAATGCTTTTTTGCAATCAAGCATTCCGGCAGCGGTCTGCTCCCGTAATTTCTTAACATCCTCTGCTGTGTAGGCCAACTTATTCACCCTTGTTTTCAGTTGGCTCTTTGATTAGATCTTTTTCCCAATCAGCAAGAGGTTGTTCAGCAGTTTTCTCAGCTGCTGCGGCTGCTTCAGCAGCTGCCTTATCAGCAATCTTTGCAGCATTTGCTGATCTAATTTGAAGTCCGGCCACAATTGCATCAGTCATTACTCTAGTTAATAGAGCAATAGATCTAATCGCATCATCGTTTCCAGGAATCTTAAAATCAACCTCATCTGGATCACAATTTGTATCCAAGATTGCGATAACTGGAATACCAAGTTTTTTCGCCTCAGCAACAGCTAAGTGCTCCTTCTTAGTATCTACTACCCAAATTGCTGAAGGTAGTTTGGTCATATTACGAATTCCATCAAGGTTCTTATTTAACTTCTCGCGCTCACGGCGAAGAACAAGTAACTCTTTTTTGGTTAGAAGTTGATCATTTGCTGTCTCAAGCGCCTCTAACTCTTTTAATCTAAGCACGCGCTTATAAACTGTTGGGAAGTTGGTAAGCATTCCGCCTAGCCATCTCTCTGTTACATAAGGCATCCCAACCCTGGCAGATTGCTGCTTGATTGGTTCATGTGCTTGCTTTTTGGTGCCAACGAAAAGTACGTGGCCACCCTTTGCAACTGCATCTTTAACAAACTCATAGGCGGCATCAATTAGCGCTAATGATTGTTGGATATCGATGATGTAGATGCCATTGCGCTCAGTGAAGATATAGCGCTTCATCTTTGGATTCCATCGACGAGTCTGATGTCCAAAGTGAACACCGCTGTCGAGAAGCTCTCGCATTGTTACAACTGCCATTTAGGCACACTCCTTTTTTCACTCTTTTTTTACGCAAGGTAAGAAAAGAGCACTCGGTTTGTGATCTAGCAATTTGCTAAATCCCTAGCATCTTCGAACCGAGTAGTTATTACTAACTACACCGAACAGGTTCTTAAGTACTTAATTGGTAATCAATTAATCACTTTAAGATGCGTGAAGTCACAAAACTTTTTAAGGTCTTGTGCTGAGGCAAATACTACCTGAACTTTTACACCCCAATTTCCACACCATCCAACCCAGGCCATACGGCAGCGGGCACAAATCAAGCAAAATTAAGGGGTGAAATACACCTACCTGCTAACCACCTTGGTAATTGGAGTGGTTATTGGAATCTTCTTTGGTGATTATGAAAATATAAGTTGTGAAAGTACTACCTACTGCGCGCAGCTAGATTCAACCTATCTGCGCCGCAGCTTTTAATTCATCCTTTAACAATTTAGCCAAGTATGGCGTGATCTGCCACTGCTCTAGTAATTGCAGATACCGCTCTTTATCTATTTGCGCAGGGCTGGCTCCGGTAAAGACTGCTCTAATTAATATATTGCGAGCGGTGTGCTCCCCACCAATAAACTCCACAATATCTACGCGGTAGCCAAGTAATTTTAAAATTTGAGCCCGTAGTGAATCTGTCATTAGATCAACTAAGCGCTCCTTAACAAGTCCATACTTTGTTAATAAGCCCCATGGCTCAGGTGAATCTTTAATCTGTGTTTGTAATTCATGCATGCAGCATGGCGCTGCCATGATTACCTTCGCTTTATTTTTAACCGCCCAGTAAAGGGCGTCATCAGTTGCGGTATCACAGGCGTGAAGTGCGATCGCAATATCAACCTTTTGATTGGGTGTATCGGCAATTTTTGCTGCTATGAATTTTGCCTCGATCTTTAACTTAGCTGCCACCTTTTCATTGTGTGCTTTGGAATCATCCCGCTCATCAACGCCAAGAATTGAAACCTTTCTGTATTTATCCTTTAAGAACTCCTGCACAGCAAAGGTTAGATAGGCATGTCCACAACCTAAATCAACTACTGAGATCTCATCTTGATTACTTAAATCAGTATCTAATGTTTGGCTAATTAATCTTAAAAACTCATCCACCTGCTTGTACTTATCCATTTTGCTCGGCTTAATTCGCCCCAAAAGATCAGATAAATCAAGAGCTTTAAATACCTGATTACTCTCAGGCAACATCCGCATCTTTTGGCGGTCATGGGAAAGATCTCGAGTTAACTTCACCTTAGTTATTGCAACTAACGCCTCATCCTTTTTAGAGATTCTCACCTGATAGGACTCATCTTGAGTATCTACTAATAAGTTGGCGTATCCGCTTTCAAACAATTGATTGAAACTAAAATCAGCTGCCACATTCTTAGTTATATCTTTTTTGCCATCACTTGAAATGATCTGCCACTTAATCTCATCCTTTATTAGTACCGGTTTGATATCAATCCGCTCATACTCTGTTTGCATATTTCGCCGCCGGCCAGAGAGCACAGCCCTAACAAAGTATTCAGATCTAATTCGTTGATCTAATTGCAAAATTGCAGCAGGTAATTCAATCTTCACAAACTACGCCCTTGGGTGTGCTTGCTTATAGGCAGTTTGCAAACGTTCAGGTGAGACATGGGTGTAAATCTGGGTAGTAGATAAAGATGCATGTCCAAGAATTTCTTGCACAGTTCGCAAATCCGCTCCACCCTCTAACAAGTGAGTTGCAGCAGAGTGGCGAAGTCCATGTGGTCCCATCTTGGCGCCAACTGCTTTCATCGCCTCATAGACAACCTCGCGCACAGTTCTTTGATCAATTCGCTTGCCGCGAGAACCTAGAAACAAGGCATCAGCAGATGAATTGTTTACAAACTCATCTCTGCCACTTTTTAAGTAATTATCAATCGCTCGCATTGCCGGTAATCCCAATGGCACCACCCGCTGCTTATCACCTTTACCAATTACATTTAAGGTATTTCTAGATCGATCAACATCACTTAGGTTTAATCCACAAAGTTCTGAGACTCGAATTCCTGATCCATATAAAACCTCAACCAATGCTAAATCTCTAACATTTACTGCACTTGGCTCCTCAACAGATTTAACCTCGAGTGCTTTTAATACCGTTGCAGCTTCATCAACATTTAAAACCTCTGGCAATACTTTATGAGGTTTTGGAATTGCAAGATTTGCACCTAAGTCTGAGGTTAACCAGCCACTTGCTGCTGCCCAATTTGTGAAAGCTCTAATTGAAACTATTCGCCTAGTTAAGGTGGCTCTGGCAACACCGGTGGTTTGTAAATTCGCCAGCCATGATCTGATGTGTTCAATTTCTAATTGATTAAATTCAACAATTCCAAGTTTTTCCATGTGCTTAAGAAAAGACTCTAAATCTGTGACATAACCTTTTATAGAGTTATCCGATAAATTTCTAACCAGCGCCAAATGCTCTTCATACTGGGTGATCAGGGCTGCGGACATGAATAGCAGATTACTCGGGTTTGCGTCCTTGCCTTAGTAAGCCATAGGTAACCGCGTCATCTAATGCCATCGCAGAGGCTGCAATCACATTTTCATGCACACCAATTGTGCTCCACTCGCCATTGCCATCACTAGTCTCAACTAAAACTCTAGTCACCGCCCCAGTTCCTAGCCGGCCTTCTAAAATACGAACTTTGTAATCAGTTAACTCAAGTTTTGAAAGCTCTGGATAAAACTTTTCTAGGCCGCTGCGAAGTGCGTTATCAATTGCGTTAACTGGACCATTTCCAACACCTTGGGCTGAAATAGTTTCACCCTTAGCATTTATCTTTACCGTTGCTTTACTTGTTACTTCCCCTGAATCATCTTGGTGGACTGTAGTTTGCCAATCTAAGATTGTGAAAAAGCTTGGCCTCTTTCCTAAAACTTCTGTGCGAAGCAGTAATTCAAAGGAGGCATCTGCTGCTTCAAAGGTGAAACCTTTTCCCTCTAGATCTTTAACCTTTTCCACAACTCTGCCGATTAAATCTTTATCCCCACCTAAATCAATCCCAAGCTCTACTGACTTCAACTCAATTGAAGCACGCCCAGCCATCTCAGAGACCAACATTCGCATGTCATTGCCAACTGATTCTGGGGTTTCATGTTGATACATCATTGGATCTACTTTGATTGCAGATGCATGAAGTCCTGCCTTGTGAGCAAAGGCAGAGGTGCCAACATATGGTTGGCGCGCACTTGGCGCAACATTTGTAATCTCAGCGACTGCGTGTGAGATGCGGAAGGCTTCTTGTAATTTACCAGCCGGCAAAACTATTTGTTCCTTCTTTAACTCTAGGTTTGCAATGATATTTACTAGATCCGCATTTCCAGTTCGCTCGCCATATCCATTTAATGTTCCCTGCACATGGGTAACACCAGCAGAAATTGCAGCAAGTGAGTTAGCAACTGCGCACCCAGTGTCATTGTGGCAGTGAATACCCAGACGAGCCTTTGACGCAGCTAAAACCTCATGGACAATATTTGATAATTGATCTGGCAACATTCCACCGTTTGTGTCACAAAGGGCTACAACATCAGCGCCAGCTTCAACCGCAGCCTTAACCACCTCAAGTGCGTAAGCTTTATTGGAAAGGTAGCCATCAAAGAAGTGCTCAGCATCTAAGAAAACTCTCTGACCACCAGCTTTTAAAAACTTAATTGAATCGGTAATCATCGCAAGATTTTCATCAAGATGTGTCTTAAGAGCTAGATCAACATGGCGATCATGACTCTTTGCCACCAGCGTTACAACCGGCGCCTTTGAATCTTGCAATGCGCGCAGAAGTAAATCATCTGCGGCCTTTACTCCAGGACGTCTAGTTGCACCAAATGCAACAAAGGTTGCATTCTTTAGTTTTAACTCAGTTTGGGCTAATTTAAAAAACTCAGTGTCCTTTGGATTTGCACCCGGCCAGCCACCTTCAATAAAACCAACACCTAAATCATCAAGGTGGCGAGCAATAGTTAACTTATCGTGTACCGATAAATTCAAACCCTCTTGCTGGGCGCCATCACGAAGTGTGGTGTCATAGATATGAAATGAATCATTAATTGGCATTAGATAACCCGTTTATTCCAACCATGTTTATCTTCAGCACTTCCATGCTGAATCGCAAGTAAGGCAGCTCTAATCTGATTTGTAATTGGACCTGGTTGGCCATCACCTGTTTGCCAAGTGCCATGAATACTTTTTGCAGTACCCACCGCTGAGACAACCGCAGCTGTGCCACAAGCAAATATCTCAGTTATTTCTCCTGATTTAACGCCATCTCGCCAATCATCAATTGAGATCATCGCCTCTTCAGTTTTGTATCCAAGATCATTTGCCAGAGTCAATATTGAATCTCGGGTGATTCCAGGAAGTAATGTGCCAGTTAATTTTGGTGTAATGATCTTGGCATCTTTACCACTTCCCTTAATAAAGTAGAGATTCATGCCACCCATCTCTTCAACCCACTTACGTTCTTTGGCATCAATGTATGCAACCTGATCACAACCTTCTTTAGCTGCTTGTTTTTGCGCAAGGAGTGATGCTGCATAATTTCCACCGCACTTTGCCTCACCTGTGCCACCTAAAGCTGCTCTTACATACTCAGTTGAGATCCAAACCGTTACCGCTTTTGCAGAGTTAAAGTAGGCAGCAGCAGGGGTAGCAATTAAAATATATGTTGCATGATTTGATGGTCGCACTCCTAAGCCAACTTCAGTTGCGATCATAAATGGGCGAATGTATAAAGACTCACCAATTTTCTTTGGCACCCAGCCAGCATCTGCCTTAACTAACTCTTCAACTGTTTTAACAAAGAAATCAACTGGCATTTCAGGCAAAGCAATTCGAGCAGCAGACTTTGCAAAACGCTTTGCATTTGCATCAGGTCTAAACAGGGATACTCCACCATCTGGTTGTGAGTAAGCCTTCATTCCTTCAAAGATCTCTTGGCCATAGTGAAAAACCATTGCGGCAGGATCTAATGTAATTGGACCATATGGTTGTAATTTGGCATCAGCCCAACCAGTTGCCTCGCTCCACTCAGCGACCACCATATTGTCGGTGTAGTACTTACCAAAACCAGGCTCTGCTACTCGCTTGTCTCGTTCAGCAGATGAAACTGGATTTGTATTTGGATTACTAATTACCTTCATAACACTCCCGCCACTAATGCATCCCCGATTTCAGATGTTGATCTCTTCTTATCCCCACGTGCTGCTAAATCTTTAGCTACTGCCTTTTCAACATCAGTTGCTGCTTGAGTTTGCCCTAAGTGATTTAACATCATGGCGATAGATAAAACTGTTGCAGTTGGATCAGCTAAATTCTTACCAGCAATATCTGGGGCTGAGCCATGTACAGGTTCAAACATTGAAGGAAAAGCACCAGTTGGATTGATATTTCCACTTGCAGCTAATCCAATCCCACCGCAGATTGCAGCTGCGATATCAGTAATGATGTCGCCAAATAGGTTATCAGTAACTACTACGTCAAAGCGTTCTGGGTTGGTTACAAAAAACATAGATGCTGCGTCAACATGTAAGTAATCTGTTGTTACTTGAGGAAAATCCTTAGCAACCTCATTAAATACACGAGTCCATAATCCACCTGCTCTAGTTAATACATTGTTTTTGTGAACAAGGGTAAGTTTTTTGCGTGGTCTATCCATTGCTCGATTAAAGGCATCTCGGATAACTCGCTCAACACCTTTATAGGTATTAATCGATTCCTCAATTGCTAACTCTTTATTTGTGCCCTCATCTTTAATGGATCCTGCACCAACATAAAGTCCCTCAGTGCCTTCTCGCACCACAATAAAATCAATACCTTTATTATTAGTAATTGGTGATGCAACACCTGGAAATAACTTTGCCGGTCGAAGGTTTATATAGTGCTCAAATGCAAATCTAAGTTTTAGTAATAATCCTCGCTCTAGTACCCCACTTGGCACAGTTGGATCACCAACTGCTCCCAATAAAATCACATCAGCTTTTGCTAATTCAGCCATTACTGAATCAGGCAGTGTCTCTTTAGTCTTATGCCAGTAGGTGGCACCTAGCTCATAATTAGTTTTCTTAAACTCTAAATCATATTTTTTAGCAATCGCATCTAATACTCGCAGGCCTTGCGTTACTACCTCAGGACCAATTCCATCACCTGGGATTGTGGCTAAATTAAAAGTTTTCACTCATTCACCAAATTCACAAAGCGAACTAAGGATGCCCCAGTTTCTTTTGCAATCACATCAATGATCTCTTTAGGAATAACTGAATCAACAGTTAGTGCCATTAAAGCTTGGCCACCTTCCTGGGTGCGACCAACCTGCATATCTGCAATATTGATTTTCAACTTACCTAATGCATTTCCAACTACACCAACCACACCTGGGCGATCGGTATAACGCAGGAATAGCAAATTATTTGTTGGCTTAAGATCTAGATCTAACTTATCAATTGCCACGATCTTTTGGGTCTGTTTAATTCCCATCAAAGTTCCACTAACAAATACTTGGCTGCCATCAGCACAAGCTGCTCTTACTGAAACCAAATTACGATGATCTGGGCTTTCAGAATCAGTTGAAACTGTTGAGCTAATTGATCGCTCTGCTGCTAATGCTGGGGCGTTTACATATGTAACATCCTCAGCGCCCATTGCAAGCAGTGCTCCCTTTAGCGCACTAGTTGCAAGAACTGAAACATCAAGAGTTGAAATCTCACCTCTTACCTCAACATCAATTGAGGAGATAACATCATTTGCTAAGGCGGTTGCAACCTGCGCTAATTTTTCAACTAGTGGCAGCGCTGGGCGCACTGCTTGATCAATCGCGCCACCTTTAACATTTACCGCATCCGGTACTAACTCACCAGATAAAGCTTTTCTTACTGAGATCGCAACAGCAATTCCAGCGCGCTCTTGTGCTTCATCAGTTGAAGCGCCAAGGTGAGGAGTTGCCACCACATTATCTAATGTAAACAATGGTGAATCTGTACAAGGCTCTGTTGCAAATACATCAAGACCAGCGCCACCTACCTTGCCAGCTTTGAGTGCTTCATAAAGTGCGGTCTCATCTAATACTCCACCGCGGGCAGCATTAATAATTCTTACCGTTGGCTTAACCTTACTTAACGCCTCGGTACCAATTAAATTTGCTGTCTCTTTAGTTTTTGGTAAATGAATAGTGATGAAATCACTCACTCTTAACAACTCATCTAACTCAACTAACTTAACATTTAATTGCGCAGCCCTTGCTGGTTGTAGATAAGGATCATAAGCAACTACATCCATACCAAATGCTTGCATTCGGTGGGCTACCAATTGACCAATACGGCCAAAGCCAACAATTCCTAGAGTTTTTTCAAACAATTCAGCGCCGGTGTATTTAGATCTTGCCCACTTGCCGTTTTGTAAAGCTGTATGTGCTGGTGAGATAAATCTTGCGCTAGCAAGGAGTAATCCAATTGCAAGTTCAGCAGCGGAGACAATATTTGAGGTAGGTGCGTTAACCACCATTACACCAGCAGCGGTTGCAGCTGGAATTTCAACATTATCTAAACCAACACCAGCTCGCGCAATTACCTTTAATCCCTTTGCTGCTGCAATTGCCTCGGCATCCATCTTGGTAGCAGAGCGAATTAATACCGCATCTACTCCCTTAGAAAGAGCAGCTAATAACTCTGCACGATCTGCGCCATTGCAATTGCGCACCTCAAAGTCAGGTCCGAGCGCCTCTAATGTGGCTGGACTTAACTCTTCAGCGATAAGTACTACTGGTTTAGCCACGCGCCGCATTTCCCTCTTTGTAATCATCATTGTTTGAAGACTTAACCCAAGACATCATCTTGCGAAGATCTCGGCCAACCTGCTCGATTGGATGTGCTTCACCCTTTGCGCGTAATGATTTAAATTCAGGAGCGCCAGCATCCTGATCATCAATAAATCTCTTTGCAAACGCACCTGATTGAATTTCAGCAAGAATTTTTTTCATATTCTCTTTTACGCTTGGATCAATAACTCTTGGGCCTGAGATGTAATCACCATACTCAGCTGTATCAGATACTGACCATCGCTGTTTTGCAATTCCACCTTCATACATAAGGTCAACAATTAGTTTTAACTCATGTAAGCATTCAAAGTAGGCAACCTCTGGTTGATAGCCGGCTTCAATCAAAGTCTCAAAGCCATACATAACTAATTGAGAAGCTCCACCACAAAGTACTGATTGCTCACCGAATAAATCTGTCTCACACTCTTCAGTAAAGGTAGTCAAAATTCCACCAGCACGAAGTCCGCCAATTGCTTTGCCATAAGAAAGAGTTAGCGGCCAAGCATTTCCAGTTGCATCTTGCTCTACGGCAACGATTACTGGAACACCTCGTCCTGCTGAATACTCACGTCTTACTAAGTGTCCTGGACCCTTTGGCGCAACCATACAAACATCAACATTTGCAGGTGGCTTGATATAGCCAAATCGAATATTAAATCCGTGACCAAAAAATAGCGCTGCGCCATCTTTCATGTTTGGCGCAATTGAATCATTGTAAATATGGCGCTGCACATGATCAGGAGCTAGCAACATCACGACATCAGCACCTTTTACTGCATCAGCAACAGATGCAACCTTTAGGCCTTCTGCCTCTGCCTTGGCTCGAGATTTTGAACCATCAGCTAAACCAACCACAACATCAACACCGCTATCTCGTAGAGATAGTGCATGTGCGTGTCCTTGAGATCCATAACCAATTACGGCAACCTTTTTAGATTGGATAATTGATAGATCTGCATCTTCATCGTGATACATCGTTGCCACTGTATTTCTCCTTATGTTGGTTGGTTTGTTAATTTTGGTAATCAGCTGTGGAACTATTTGGGTCAGACTCATTCGCTGTTCCCATCGTGGATAAGGTGCGATCAGCCAGGGTTTTATCCCCGCGCTCTAACGCAACTAAGCCAGATTGGACTAGTTCGCGAATTCCATGTGGTTTCAAATCTGCCAGTAAAGATTCAATTGCAGATGTTTGACCCACCGCTTCAATAGATATCACAGCGGATGATTCATCAGCAATAACGGCGTTGTGCTTATTAACAATCTCTTTTGTTGCGGCTGTATTTGCCACCTTAACTAGCAAAATTTCGCGCTTTAGTGAATCAGAATCCTTCATCTCAGAAATTCCAATTACATTTACTAACTTAAATAATTGAGCGCTCACCTGATCTAACGCATGTCCTTCTAGATTTAAGACAATAGTCATACGAGAAACCTTTGGGTTCTCAGTTGGACCAACCGCAAGTGAATCAATGTTGTAACCACGACGAGAGAACAAAGAAGCAACACGGGCAAGTACGCCAGGTGAGTTCTCAACTAAAACTGCCAATGTATGAATAGCCATTACAACTCCTGTGAATCCCAGACAGGCGCCATAGATCTAGCAACAGTGATGTCATCATTTGAAGTTCCAGCTGCCACCATTGGCCAAACCATCGCATCTCTATGAACATTAAAATCAACAACTACTGGGCGATCATTAATAGCCATCGCCGCTTCAATAGTCTTATCCACGTCGCCTGGTGTCTCACAGCGCAATCCAACACAACCCATAGCTTCAGCCAACATTTTAAAATCTGGAATTCGCTTTGAGTGCAGATCAGTATTTGAATATCTTTGGTTATAAAACAGTGTCTGCCATTGGCGAACCATGCCAAGGGATTCATTATTAATTACCGCAACCTTGATTGGAATATTATTTAACGCGCAAGTTACTAACTCTTGGTTTGTCATTTGAAAACACCCATCACCATCAATTGCCCACACAGTTGCATCAGGTGCACCAACTTTTGCGCCCATTGCAGCTGGAACTGCATAACCCATAGTTCCTAAGCCACCTGAGTTAAGCCAAGTTCTTGGTTTTTCATAACCAATAAATTGAGATGCCCACATCTGATGTTGTCCCACACCTGCAGCAAAGATTGTGTCAGGACCTGAGATCTTGCCAATTCTTTCAATTACATACTGTGGTGAAACAGAGCCATCAGATGGCTTGTCATAACCAAGTGGAAACTTATTTCGCCAGCCATAAACCTCATTAAGCCAAGGCGTTAAATCCGGCGCAGATTTAGCCAGCGCCACCTTAGTTGCAGGTGCTAGAGCTCTTAAAATATTTTTTAAATCACCAATCAGTGCCACATCAGCATGGCGGTTCTTGCCAATTTCTGCTGGATCAATATCAGCGTGAATAATCTTGGCGTTTGGCGCAAAGGTTGAAAGTTTTCCAGTAACTCGATCATCAAATCTGGCACCTAAAGTAATTAATAGATCTGCCTTTTGTAAAGCGGTAACTGCGGCAACTGTGCCATGCATGCCGGGCATACCAAGGTGTTGCTTGTGAGAATCTGGGAAAGCACCCCTTCCCATTAAAGTAGTAACAACTGGCGCACCAGTTATCTCAGCTAACTGCATTAACTCTTTGGCAGCTTCTGCCTTAATTACACCGCCACCAACATATAAAACTGGTTTCTTAGATTGGGCAATTAAAGCTGCAGCATCTCTGATCGCCTCACTCTTTGGCTCCATTACTGGGTTGTAACCAGCAAGTGAAACACTCTTTGGATAATTAAAAGTTGTCTCTTTTTGCAGCGCATCCTTTGCAATATCAACTAATACCGCACCAGGACGACCTGTGCTTGCGATGTGGAAGGCTTCTGCAATCGCCCGCGGAATATCAGCTGGATCTGTAATCAAATAATTATGTTTTGTGAATGGCATGGTAATCCCACGAATATCTGCCTCTTGAAACGCATCCGTTCCGATTGCAGCAGATGGAACTTGGCCTGTGATTGCTACAACTGGAACTGAATCCATCTGTGCATCAGCAAGTGGTGTTACTAAATTTGTCGCACCAGGACCCGAGGTTGCAATACAAACTCCAACTCGACCAGTTGCTTGGGCGTAACCAGTGGCAGCATGACCCGCGCCTTGTTCATGTCTAACTAATATGTGTCTAATCTTTGAATCAAAAATTGGATCATAAGCAGGCAGGATCGCGCCCCCAGGGATTCCAAACATAACTTCAACCCCAGCAGCCTCTAGTGCGTTAACTAAACTTTGCGCACCATTGATCTTGCTCATTGCTTCCTCTCTCATTCATATGCCCTACTAAAGCAAAACCCCTCAGTTTTATCTGAGGGGTGCGAACTAACTTTTTCTAGTTAGCGCGCACGCTCAATAATCACCACGACCACTGATGTGATCACGATTTGTGAGATAAGTGAGCTCTTCTTCATGGGCTTAGTTTCGCAGGTGGTGCATTGGCTAGTCAACTCCTGAGATATCAATCTCAGTATTTGAGCCTAGGCAGATAACAAAAAAGTATTAATCACAGACCGCGCCCTTGGCGGCGCTACCAACTAATTTTGAATACTTAGCTAATACCCCACGACGATACTTATGGGCAAGGGGTTTAAAACTTTTCTTTCGCTCATTCATCTCAGACTCTTCAACTAATAAATCTAAAGTTCGATTAACTACATCAATTCTTATTTTGTCTCCAGTTTTTACAAATGCAATTGGGCCAGCATCTACTGCCTCAGGTGAAACATGGCCAACGCAAAGTCCAGTTGTGCCACCGGAGAATCTGCCATCTGTTAATAGCAATACAGATTTACCAAGACCGGCACCCTTGATCGCACCAGTAATCATTAACATCTCGCGCATACCTGGTCCACCCTTTGGACCTTCATATCTAATAACTACAACATCGCCCGCCACAATTGATCCATTTTCTAACGCGTCCATTGCTGCTTGTTCTCTTTCAAAAACTTTTGCTGGACCTTCAAATACATCCACGCCAATACCAGCTGTTTTACACACCGCACCATCTGGGGTTAGTGAACCTTTAAGAATTGTAATTCCACCGCCAAGGGAGAGTGGATCTTTAACCGCTTTAAGAATTTCACCATCTGGGTCTGGCGGAGTTATTTCTTTTAAGTTTTCTGCCATGGTTTTGCCGGTCACAGTTAAACAATCTCCATGTAAAAGTCCGGCATCAAGTAGTGCGCGAAGAATTACTGGAATACCGCCAACTTTGTCCACATCTGTCATTACATACTTACCAAATGGTTTTAGATCTCCCAGAAGTGGCACCTTATCTCCGACCCGTTGGAAATCCTCCAAAGTTAAATCAACCTCAGCCTCATGCGCGATTGCAAGTAGATGAAGCACCGCGTTGGTAGAACCACCGAGGGCCATTACAACTGTGATCGCATTTTCAAAAGCTTTTTTAGTAAGAATTTGTCGAGTAGTAATACCTTTTCGAATTAACTCAACAACTGCTGCTCCTGATTTAACTGCGTAATCATCACGGCGTCGATCAATTGATGGTGGGGAGGCAGAACCTGGAAGTGATAAACCAATTGCCTCTCCTACTGCTGCCATTGTGTTTGCGGTGTACATACCACCGCATGCACCTTCACCTGGGCAGATAGCTCTTTCAATTTTATCTACTTCATCTTGAGAGATTAATCCTCTAGCGCAAGCACCTACCGCTTCAAATGCATCAATGATTGTTACATCACGGCCATCTACTTTGCCAGGCATAGTTGAGCCGGCGTAAACAAATACTGATGCCACATCCATTCTTGCTGCAGCCATCATCATCGCTGGCAATGATTTATCACAACCAGCAAATGTAACCATGCCATCTAAGCGCTCTGCCTGCATAACTGTTTCAACTGAATCGGCAATTACCTCACGAGAGACAAGTGAAAAATGCATTCCCTCATGTCCCATTGAAATTCCATCAGAGACTGAGATAGTTCCAAATTGCATTGGAAAACCACCAGCTTCAATAACACCCTTCTTTGAAGCTTTTGCCAATCTATCTAAAGATAAATTACAAGGAGTGATCTCATTCCAAGATGATGCAATTCCAATTTGTGGTTTAGCAAAATCTTCATCTTTAAAACCAACTGCGCGAAGCATTCCTCTTGCAGGTGCGCGCTCCATGCCATCTGTAACTAAGCCAGATCTTGGCTTCATTTTGTTTGGCGGATTTTTTTCGCTCATGGGATTAGTTTATTGCCCTAAATGCTTTAGTAATAGTTCACGCACCTTAGCCGCATCTGCTTGGCCGCCAGTTAATTTCATCACTGCTCCAATTAGAGCGCCAGCTGCTGGAATATTGCCACCACGAACCTTGTCAGCTGTGTCAGGAGCGGCAGCAATTGCTTCTTCAATCGCCTTCATAAGTTGAGAATCATCTGAGACAACCTTTAGTCCACGTTTTGCAATAACTTCACTTGGGGAGCCTTCTTTGGCAATTACCCCTTCAACAACTTGACGGGCTAATTTATCAGTTAGCTCACCTTTAGAAATTAACTCAATAATTTGAGCAACATCATTTACAGTTATCAAATCAGTTGGAGAAACTGCTTTATCATTTGCAATTCTTGAGATTTCACCTAACCACCAAGATCTAGCCTTTGTTGGATCTGCGCCAAGTAAAACTGTTTGCTCCACAGTATCTAGAAGCTCTGCATTAACCATCGCATTCATCTCTTTATCTGGCACAGCCCAAGCAGTTTGTAATCGCTTTCTGCGGTCTGCTGGTTTTTCAGGCAATAAAGTGCGCAGCTCTTCAATCCATTTTGCATCAGGAACTACTGGTACTAAATCTGGTTCTGGGAAGTATCGGTAATCCTCTGCCTGCTCTTTCGATCTTCCAGGTCTAGTCTCACCACTTTCCTCTAGGAAGTGACGAGTCTCTTGCACAATTTTTTCACCACTTTCTAATCTATTTGCATGTCTAATAATTTCACCAGTTACCGCACGCTCCACAGAACGAAGTGAGTTAACATTTTTAGTCTCACTTCTTGTGCCAAGTTTGCCGCTGCCAACTTTTGATAATGACAAGTTCACATCACATCTAAGTGAGCCTTGCTCCATCTTTACATCAGAAACTTTTAAGGCTCGCAAAATATCTCGCAAAGTTGCAACATAGGCCCTGGCAACTAATGGGGCGTACTTTCCAGTGTTTGGCACAATCTTGGTGACAATTTCAACAAGTGGAATACCTGCTCTGTTGTAATCTAAAAGTGAATGATCTGCCCCATGAATTCGACCTGTAGCCCCACCAACATGTAGTGATTTACCTGTGTCCTCTTCCATGTGAACTCGTTCAATTTCAACTCTAAATGTTTTATTTCCTTCATCAGTTTCTACATCAACATCTAAGTAGCCATTCACACAGATTGGTTCATCATATTGAGAGGTTTGAAAATTCTTTGGCATATCTGGGTAGAAGTAATTCTTGCGAGCAAATCTAGAAAATGGCGCGATTGAACAATTCAATGCAAGGCCAATTAATATCGAGCTTTCAATCGCACGTTTATTAACAACTGGAAGTGAACCAGGAAGTCCAAGGCAGACTGGGCAAGTTTGAGTATTAGGCTGCGCCCCAAACTCAGTTGCGCAACCACAAAACATCTTTGACTTTGTATTTAACTCAACATGCACCTCAAGGCCAAGGGTTGGCTCATAGATTGCAAGTGCGCCATCGTAATTTAAACTCATTTTGATCCTGCTAGCTTTGGCGCAAAATCTAGAATTGGTTTGCCCCACTTTGAAAGTAATGCTGCCTCTAGCGCCCCGCCAACTAAATACATTCGATCATCTTTCATCGCAGGTGACATGATTTGAAAACCAACTGGCAAATTATCTTCTTCCGCTAATCCACAAGGCAGGCTCATTCCACCAATACCAGCCATATTTACTGGGATCGTGGCAATATCATTTAAATACATTGCAAGTGGATCATTACTTTTCTCACCAATTTTAAATGCCGTAGTTGGCGCAGTTGGTGAAACCAAAACATCACACTTAGTAAAGGCATTATCAAAATCTTGCTTGATTAGTGTGCGCACCTTTTGTGCTGATCCATAGTAAGCATCGTAATATCCAGATGAAAGTGCGTATGTTCCAAGAATTATTCGACGTTTAACCTCACGGCCAAAGCCTGCTTGCCGAGTTAAATTCATTACCTCTTCCGCGCTCTTCACGCCATCATCGCCAACTCGTAAACCAAATCTAATTGAGTCAAATCTTGCTAAGTTTGATGAGCACTCACTTGGGGCAATTAAGTAATAGGCAGCAAGTGCGTATTCAAAATTAGGGCAGGATACTTCAATAATTTCAGCGCCCAACTTAACTAATTCAGCAATTGCCTCATTAAATTTGTTCTCAACACCTTTTTGATAACCATCCCCTGCTAATTGCTTAACCACACCAATTTTCATTCCTTTGATATTTAATTTTTTAGCAGCTGCAACCACATCAGGCACCGCTTGATTAATGCTGGTGGAATCTTTTGGATCAAAGCCTGCAATAACTTGGTGTAAAAGGGCGGCATCTAAAACTGTTCTGGCACATGGTCCTGCTTGATCTAGCGAGGATGAAAATGCAACTAAACCATATCTTGATACGCCGCCATAAGTTGGTTTAACACCAACAGTTCCAGTTACTGCAGCTGGTTGGCGAATTGATCCACCAGTATCAGTACCAATTGCAAGCGGTGCTTCAAATGCTGCCAAGGAGGCCGAAGATCCACCACCTGAACCACCAGGGATTCGAGTTAGATCCCAAGGATTATGAGTTGGTCCATAAGCTGAATTTTCAGTAGATGAACCCATTGCAAACTCATCCATATTAGTTTTACCTAAAATAATTACGCCAGCATCCTTTAATTTAGTGACCACAGTTGAGTCATAAGGCGGACGCCAATTTTCTAAAATCTTTGAGCCACAAGTTGTTGGCACATCCTTTTGTGTCATCACATCTTTTAATGCAAGGGGTACGCCGGCAAGTGGTGATAATTTCTCACCTGCTGCCCGCTTTTTATCTACCTCTTTGGCTTGGGAAAGTGCGCCCTCTTTATCTAAATATAAAAAGGCGTGGACATCTTTATCTACCGCATTGATTTGTTCATAATGTTGGTTGGCTAACTCAACTGCTGAAATTTCTTTTTTATCTAGGGCAGCTGCCATCTGCCAGGCATTATCTCTAATGCTCATTTACTCTTCACCTAAAATTTGAGGAACTTTAAATCTTTGCTCACTAGATGCAGGGGCGCCAGATAATGCTTGCTCTGGCGTCAGGCTTGGTGTTACAACATCTTCGCGAGTTACATTGTTAACTGCTAATGGATGAGATGTTGGTGGCACATCAGCGCCAGCAACCTCTTGCACTCTTGCTACTGCGCCAAGAATTACATCCATCTCCCCTGCCAAATGATCTAACTCAGCATCACTCATTGAGATGCGTGCTAGTCGGGCAAGATTTGCCACTTCATCGCGGGAGATTGCAGCCATAATCGGTGAGTATAACTGGTGTTAATTCACTGGCGAATTCACCCTAATCTGCATTTGATAACTGCAATATTTTCCCGCTGTGGCTGCCAGAGCGGTGAGCAGTATTGAAATAGGCTATTGCCATGATGCGTTTGTTTAGAATTATTAGAAACACCCTCATCTCACTAGCGGTGCTATATGGAGCACTATTTATCTTTACCAAAGTAGTTCATTATCCAGAGCCAATTGCATCAATTAAATTAGGACTTGCCCCGGCTTCAAAGACTCCCACTCTCATGCCGTGGCATGTGATTGATCCTTCCGATAAACCAATCGCACTGCCGGTGGCATCGGAGAAAATGCCAGCAGAGATTATGTATAAAGGAACTTCTCTAGCATTTAATGAATTTTTAAAGCAGACCGATACCAATGCATTTCTTGTTATTAGAAATGGTGTGATGACATATGAGTGGTATGAGGATGGTGTAACCCAAAGTACGCAACTGCCATCTTATTCAGTTGCTAAAACCATGACCTCCATCATGATTGGTCAGCTAATTAATCAAGGCAAAATTAAGGAAAGTGACAAGTTTGTTGATTACTTCCCAAATCTAAAAGCTGGTACAAGTTTTGATCTAGTAACCATTCAACAATTACTTGATATGCAAGCAGGAGTTGGTGTTAGTGATAACTACCCATCAGGTCCTTCTGGCTGGGGTGTTGCAATCGCACAGATGTATGCCACAACCGATCTAGATTGGTTTCTAAAGAATAATCGAAAGATGGCATTTGAACCAGGTTCAAAATCAGAATACATGAGCGTTGATACGCAGATGCTTGGAATGATTATAAAGAAAGTAACTGGCAAAAGAGTTTCTGATTACTTTAGTAAGAATGTTTGGCAAGCAGTCGGAGCTAAGTATCCTGCCACCTGGAATGTTGATCGAATTGGTGGAACTGAAAAAACATTCTGCTGTTTTAACGCCTCGGCAATTGATTATGGTCGAATTGGAATGTTGTTTTTAAATGGCGGGTATGCCGGCCCAACTAAAGTAATTGATAACAATTGGCTAAAACGATTGAGCACACCAGTTACAACCTTAGATCGAAATTGGGGTTATGGAGCTCAAGTTTGGCATCCATATCCAAACACTAGTTTGGCACTTGGCTTACATGGACAATTTATATTTATAAATCCTGCTACCCGAACAGTGATTGTTAAGTTAAGTGATAATCCAACTGATTCTGATCATGAGTCAGATACTGCAAAAGCATTACTTGAAATCTCAAATCTAAAGAATTAAAACTTCTTACTTAGCATCCTCATCAATTCGAGGATTTCTAGGATTTGCCACGTTGTACTCCCATTGCATTTCAATCTCATCATCACTTAATTGATCAATATCATCCTCTAATAAATCCATTCGCCAAGGTGTTGAAAGACGAAGATCTTCTCCTCTTGGACCTCCAGCAAGTAATTCTGCGCCAGCTTCAATGCTTGGCTCCCAATCAAAAATCACAGCTTCATCACCTAAACCAATTCTTACTTCGTCCCCTGCCTTTGCACCCTTTTTAAACAACTCTTTTTCAATTCCATATGAGGCAAGTCGATCTGCTAAATAGCCAATTGCTTCAGCGTTTGCAAAGTCAGTTTGTTTAACCCATCGCTCTGGCTTATCGCCGGTAATGTTAAATGTGCCATCAACATTTGCAATTACTTCAAAGCCTGCATCATCAACAGCAAGCGGTCGAAGCACAATTCTGGCAACCTGCTCCTCTTTCTGAGCCTTGCGCACTTTTTGAATAATCTGCGCCATTGCATAAATTAATTCCTGCATACCTTCACGTGAGGCAGCAGATACTTGAAATACTTCAAAGCCGCGAGATTCTAAAGTTTTTTGAACCATATCTGCCATAGCTTTACCATCTGGAATATCAATCTTATTTAACGCAATAATTCTTGGTCGATCTGCTAAACCACCATACTCTTTTAACTCTTCTTCAATAACATCAAAATCTTTAACTGGATCTCGATCAGTCTCAAGTGTTGCGCAATCTAAAACATGTACTAATGCTGCGCATCTCTCCACATGTCTTAAAAACTCATGTCCTAAACCTTTTCCTTGACTCGCGCCAGGAATTAATCCGGGAACATCTGCTGCTGTAAATCTTGTCTCCCCTGCCTGCACCACACCTAAGTTTGGAACCAATGTAGTAAATGGATAATCAGCAATCTTTGGTCTGGCAGCAGACATTGCTGCAATTAAAGAAGACTTTCCAGCACTTGGATAACCAACTAAACCAATATCGGCAACGCTCTTTAGCTCTAAAAATAATGTTCGACTATCTCCTGGTTCACCAAGGAGTGCGAAACCTGGTGCACGTCGCTTTGAGTTAGCAAGGCCTGCATTTCCTAATCCACCTTTGCCGCCTTGGGCTGCCATAAATCTGGTGCCAAATCCAACAAGATCTGCGATGGTATTACCGCTAACATCTTTAACAACAGTTCCATTTGGAACTGACAAAATTAAGTCTTTTCCTTCTGCGCCATTACAAAAATCTCCAGCGCCTTTTTTGCCATCAGTAGATTTGCGATGTGGTGAATGGTGAAAATCTAACAAGGTTGTCACATCAGCATCGACAACTAAAACAATGTCGCCACCGCGACCACCATTACCGCCATCTGGACCACCTAATGGTTTGAATTTTTCACGGTGAACAGAGACGCAACCATCCCCGCCTTTTCCAGCATCGGCATGCAAGGTAACCCGATCAACAAAGGTTGTCATCGGATCTCCTTTCGCATCACTTATGAATCAAATAAAAATGGGCCCGCAGTTAGCGGACCCATAAATTTAAATCCGCTGAAATTATGAAGCTGGAACGATATTTACTACGCGACGACCGCGAGCGCGACCGAACTCAACTGATCCACCTTGTAGCGCAAATAATGTGTCATCTTTTCCGATGCCAACATTCTTACCTGGGTGGAAGTAGGTTCCGCGTTGGCGAACCAAAATCTCCCCGCCCTTAACTACCTGGCCAGCAAATCTTTTAATGCCAAGGTACTGAGGATTTGAGTCGCGACCATTACGTGTGGAGGAGACACCCTTTTTACTTGCCATCTGCTTTCACCTGCCTTAAGTAGTAGTTACTTGTTAATTCCAGTTATTTTTACGCGAGTTAATTTTGAACGAAATCCTTGGCGACGACGATATCCAGTTTTGCTCTTGTAACGAAGGATCGCAATCTTTGGACCTTTTTGCTCAGCTAATATCTCACCAGTTACTTTGACAGAGGCTAAAGCTTTTGGATCAGCCATAACATCTGCGCCATCAACTAGCAGTACTGCTGGAAAAGTTACGGAAGCGCCAACGGCAGCATCAATGCGATCAACTACAAGAGTTTCACCAACTGAAACCTTCTCTTGTCGTCCGCCTGCTTTAACAATCGCGTACACCGTCAACTCCTTGCTCGTTATTAACCTAGATCGATTACTACCAATCTGGCTAGATGGATAAGGGTAGAGATTGATCTTCCCCTGGTCAAATTCACTTGATTAGTTGGTTGAAATTACCCCAGTGCTCACTGCCCGACGACCTTTTCGACGGCCAGCAGGTGCTGGTGGTGTTTGAACTACTTGCTCAACTTCATTTGAATTATCAATTGGCTCATTATCTGAATCTTCATCGGTTGATTTATCTTCATCATCTGATAAATCCTCATCAGCATTAGCTTTGCTAGTTTTTGAGTAGCGCTGCTCCATATCTTTTTCAAGAGCTACTTTTTTAACTGGCTCACTATGAATATGAATTCCACGACCACCACAACTCTCACAAGTTGTTGAGAAAGCTTCGATTAATCCTTGGCCAACTCGTTTTCTAGTCATCTGCACTAAACCAAGTGAGGTTACTTCAGCAACTTGGTGCTTGGTGCGATCTCGTCCTAAGCACTCAACTAATCTGCGAAGTACTAACTCTCGGTTTGATTCCAATGTCATATCGATAAAGTCGATCACAATAATTCCGCCCATATCTCTAAGGCGCAATTGACGAGCAATTTCTTCGGCCGCCTCTAAGTTGTTCTTAGTAACAGTCTCTTCAAGGTTGCCACCCTTACCAATGAATTTACCGGTGTTAACATCGATAACAATCATCGCTTCAGTGCGATCAATAACTAGTGAACCACCTGATGGCAGATAAACCTTGCGATCAAATGCTTTAGCTAACTGCTCCTCCACTCGGTTTTCAGCAAATAGATCACGTGGTCCTACCCACTTTTCAATTTTGCTGGCAAGTTCTGGGGCGATATGACCAATATAGTTTTGAATGTCATCCCAAGCTTGATCACCTTGAACTAACATTTTATTGAAATCTTCATTGAAGATATCGCGGATAACTCGAACAGTTAGATCTGGCTCACCATATAAAAGTGATGGCGCTGATGTGCCGGACTCATTTGATTTCTTTTCAATATCATCCCACTGCGCTTTAAGACGAGTTACATCTCTTTCTAACTCAGCTTCAGGTGCTCCCTCTGCTGCAGTTCGAATAATTACGCCAGCTTGCTCTGGAATTAAATTCTTTAATATTCCCTTTAATCGATTTCGTTCATTATCTGGCAATCGCCTAGAAATTCCACTCATGCCACCGCCTGGTACATAAACTAAGTAGCGACCAGGCAGAGAAATCTGAGAAGTTAATCTGGCACCCTTTTGACCAATTGGATCCTTAGTAACCTGAACTAAAACAGATTGACCACTCTTTAATACATGTTCAATTTTTCTAGGCGCAGTATCTGATAAACCATGAGCGTCCCAGTTAACTTCACCGGCGTAGAGAACTGCGTTTCGTCCCTTACCAATATCAACGAAAGCGGCCTCCATCGAAGGCAATACGTTTTGTACTTTACCTAGATAGACGTTACCAACATAGGAAATATTGCTATTGCGGTTTACATAATGCTCAACCATTACATCATCTTCAATGATTGCAATCTGAGTTCGATCTGCAATTTGGCGAACTAACATGGATCTCTCAACTGCTTCACGGCGAGCTAAAAACTCTGACTCTGTAATTACTGTTCCGCGTTTACGAGTGAAATCCCGTCGTTCTCTGCGCTCTGGTCGCTCAAATCGATTGCGATCTCGTCTTTCAAATTTACGTGTTTCAGGACGAGCCTCACGAACTCGAACTGGTCTAACCTTTACAACAGTTAGTACGCCATCTTCTTCAATAGTTTCACCTGGTGTTACACCCTCACCACGCGCCCTACGGCGTCGTCGGCGTTTATGGGTTGCACCATCACTATCAGTTGTTTCATCTAATTCTTCAGTTGCAGAGCTCTCATCAGTATCAGAACCCTCTTTGCCATTTCGCCTTCTGCCTCTGCCACCTCTGCGGCGACGGCGACGAAACTCTTCTTTTTCATTCTCATCACTTGTTGATGCGGCAACTGGCTCTGCTTTTTCAACCTTGGCGACTTTTGCCACCTTGGCAGTTTTAGTAGTTGGCGCAGCTTGAAATAATGGAACTGGAATAGCGGCAGCTTTTTTACTTACTTTCTTACTTTCACCCTCTACTGCTTTTTTGGCAGCGCGTTTACGTGGTGCTTTAGGCTCATCGGCCATATAAATCAAATCCTTTTCAAAAATTAATTACTGCAGTTTTGCAGTATCTCTTTCAATACTTTTTTTAATTAATCTGGTTAATTAACTTGCTAAAAATATCGACGCTATCGCGGCGTTGGATCTTTATCCTCGCGCTGATTGCGTGGTGTAAGTATCGCAGAAAGGCGGTGGAACTGCCAACTAAGCGCAAATTAAGCGTGTTATCGGCTTCTTGCGTGGACGTTTTGAAGTAGACCAACACCAATTAAATTAGCAAACATTGATGATCCACCATAGGATAAAAATGGTAATGGCACACCAGTCATTGGCATTAATCCCATTGTCATACCGATATTTTCAAAGGTCTGAAATGCAAACCAAGCTATAACACCAATACAAACTAATCTGCCAAATAAATCACTACTGCGCCGGCAGATTGCAAATGCCCTAATAAAGAAGAGCATATAGAGGAATAAAATTATCGAGCAGCCAACAAAGCCCAACTCCTCCCCTGCAACTGTGAAAATAAAGTCTGTTTGCTGTTCTGGCACAAATCGACCATTTGTTTGCGGACCTTCAAATAAACCCTTGCCCAATAATCCACCAGAACCAATAGTGATTCTTGATTGTCGCAATTGATAGCCGGTTGCTTGCGGATCAGCAGATGGATCAACAAAAGATTGCAAACGTGCTACTTGGTATGAACTAACTGCGCCAGTTTGTACTGCCGCAAATACACCCACAATTGCAGCAAGTAAAAGACCAATTACCCACCTGGCAGGAGCACCTGATGCGCCAATCATTGCCACAACAGCAGCTGAAATGATTAATACAGTTCCAAGATCTGGTTGCGCCACAATTAACAAAATAGGAACTGCTGCAATTGCTAAGGCTTTTACAACATCAAGATCTGTTGGATCTTTATCACTTTGCTCGCGATCTGCCAGGATCATTGCCATTCCAACAATAATTGCAATCTTTGCTAATTCAGCAGGCTGTAATTGAAATCCACCAGGCAGGGAGATCCAAGCTCTAGCGCCATTTATCTCTGATCCAAGTCCTGGGATTAATACAATTATTAAACCAAGCACAGCTGCTAACCAAAGGATTGGCGTGTATGCACGTAATAATCGGTAGTCAATTAAAGTTGTTCCATATGCAAGCAAGCCACCAATAATGATATTTAATGTGTGGCGCTTGAAGTAATACTCTGGATCTAATCCGTAGGAGCGAAACCACTCTCTAGTTCCGGCATAAACCAACATTGTGCCAATTAAAAGTAGGCCTACTACTGCGAAAGTAAGCAACTTATCAAAGTTGCCAAAACTGCTAGTTACAGGGCGTCGATATCTAACATTTAGACTCACTTTAATTTCACCCCGCCAACTTTTACTCCAGTTAAATCTACTTTAGCTGCCACCTTCTTTAGGTCAACCTTTGCAATTGTACTTGGCACACCATTTGGGAAGACTGCTTTTTCAGGGTTCACCTTGTTACCACTTACTCCAAACAAAGTTTCATAAATATTTCTAACGCCAAGGCCAGAAGTTGATGCACCAAATCCTCCTTGGCTAACCATCATTACAACTGCATACTGTGGATCATTTGTTGGTCCATAGGATGCAAACCATGAGGTGTCATCCTTTGCGCTGCCATTTGGGTTTTTTCCAAATACTTCTGCAGTTCCAGTTTTACCACTGATCTCAATTGGAAAACCTGAAAATACTCCAGCACCTGTTCCTCTGGTAACAACCATTCGAAGTCCGCGATGTAGAAAATCCCATGTACTTTGTTCAATCTTTATCGTATCGGCGACCTCAGGTTTAAACTCTTTAACTAATTTGCCATCTACATCAACAATTGCCCGTGCTACCTGTGGCTTGTAATAGGTTCCATTATTTGCAATTGCTGCATAAATTTGAGCAAGTCGAAGTGGTGTTACCAAAGTATCGCCTTGACCAATTGAGAAGTTAACGGCATCTCCTGCTCTTACCTTGTTTCCATCAATGCAATTCTCCCGTGCAATCTCGATTAAGTATGCAGTTAGATCTTGCTTCTTTGCTCGGTCCTTATAGTTGCAGTAGAAGTCCTTATTTTGTTCATACCAATTTTGCTTCCATTGCCGATCTGGCAATCTGCCCTTCAATTCACTTGGTAGATCAATCCCAGTTAAAAGCCCAACGCCAAAATCTTTTGCTGCTTTAAAGAAATAATCATTTGCTGAAGATTTAGGTCTTAACCCACCATCCCTAACCCATTCATCATAGGAAATCTGATACCAAAGTGAGTCACATGAGATAGCAAGACCAACATCTAATGGAATACGTCCAGCAGCAATGCTGTCGAAGTTTCTAAATGTTCGAGTTCCGATCTCAACTGAAGCTGGGCAGTTGTAACTAGTATTTAGATTGTAACCAGCAGCAGCGGCAGCAACTACTGAAACAGATTTAAATGTAGAGGCTGGTGCAAACAAACCTTGTAATGGTCTAGATAGTGCTGGCACGCCTTTTGCTTCACTAAATAAATCCTCTGCCTGCTTAACTGTTAATCCTTTTTGCCAAATTGATGGGTCATAAGTTGGGTATGAAGCCATGGCTAATACCCGGCCAGTTTTAATCTCTAGTACAACTGCAGCTCCTGAATCACCACGATATCCTGATGCACGAGCTCGCTTAACTGCGGCCTCAAGTGATTTCTCAACTCCAGCTTGGAGTTTGGCATCAATATTTGTAATTAAATTATTTCCGGCAATGGCAGAAATATTCTTGTTCTGCTTGGTAACAATCTCTTTTCTATTAACCAAAAAAGTGCGAACTCCAGGAGTACCACGCAAGTACTGGTTGTATTTAGTTTCAAGTCCAGTCTTACCAACTACCTCATTGCGGTAATAATTGATTTCAGGGTTCTTTAAATCCTCATCAGTTACAGATCCCACATAACCTAAAACATGTGCAACATTTTCACCCTCAAGGGAAGGGTAACTTCTAATCGGAACTGATTGCACCTCAACGCCAGGATAAAGATCAGCATTCTCCATAATCTTTAGTGCTAAATCTTGTGACGTTCCTCCTACTAATGGAATAGGTTGATATCTAGTTCCATTCCAGCATCCAGCACGGTTATCTCTTGGTAACTCACCACATAACCTAGTACGTTGGTAAATATCTGAGTACTCCAGTTGAAAAAGATTAGCTACCTGGGCCAAAACTTTAACGCCCTTATCTGGTTGTTTATCAATCTCAATTCGGTTGATGGAAACAACAAGTCCTGGCAGATCTACCACCATTGGTGTGCCATTGATATCTGTAATTGCTCCACGAACAGCTGGCGTAACAACATCTCGGCTTTGAATACTTATTGCTGCATCTTGATACTTGCCACTTTCTAGTACTTGTAAATAGAAAAGTCTTCCAAATAAGGCAAACATCAAAGAGAAAACTAAGGTTTGAAAGATGATTAAGTTAATTCTAGATCTAAGGCTCATGCACGCTCTCGATTACTAAGTAATGCAGTTCTGGCCTTAATTATTAGCGGTAGGAACAGTGGTGTTATTAGGAAGCTCCAAAGAGTGTTTGCAAAGATAATTGATATGGCATGAGTGAAGGTGCCACTTTCTTGTCCAAGCATCGCGCCAATTACAAGGAATAAAAGTAGCGAAAGCGCTGAAGCTAAGCTGATAAAGACTAAAAATATTATTGGAGAATCGGTGAAATCACCAATACTTTCCTTATTAACTGAGAATAGATATCCAATCGCAGTTAACACCAATGCCCACTGCCCAAAAGGAGTATCAGCTGCGGCCGACAAATCCATGATTAAGCCACCAATAAAACCAAAGACTAAGGCGCCGTTTCTATCCTCTAGCGACAGCAGCACCATTAATGCAGCTAGATATAAGGAGAAGCCATCAATTGGAAAATTGATACGAGAAACTACCGTTTCTTGAAGTAAGAAAATTACAAACAAGAAAATGCTGGTATTTAAAACTCTAATCCTGCTCATACTGATTACTTACTTGCAGATGGGCTTGGTGTAGGAGTAATGAAAACTGTAACTGTTGGCGCAGGTTTTGGAATCAATGAATCTCGTGGGTCCTGCTTGGGAGCTGAAACTACAACTGCGACCACACCAATTCGATCTAAATTGCTTAAGCCTTCAACATCAGCATTTTGAGTAATAGATGAAGCATTACTTTGTACAGAAGTTACAGTTCCAACTGGCACGCCTGGCACAAATGGGCGGCCACCTTCACTGCCTCTAGCAACTAAAACATCGCCAACTTTTATCTCACCAGTTGCATCTAATAATTGAAGTAAATACTTATTTCCGCCTTGCCCAGAAACTACGCCAATTCCTTGTGTGCCAGCAATTCGAACACCGATTTTAAATGTTGGATCACTCATTAACAACACAATGGAGCTATTTGCGTTAACACTCTTTACTACTCCAACTAAACCACCATCAGAAATTACCGTCATATTTTTTGAAACACCATCACTGCTTCCAACATCAATTGTGACGGTCTGTTTAAATGTTGCCGATGATCCTCGATTAATTACCTTAGCCGCTACTACTTTGTATCCACCACGGCCTGCTAAATCTAAAACATTTTTTAATTGGCTTAGCTGTCCTACTAGATCCTCATCTAGAACCTCTTTGGATTTAAGTAAATCCACCTCTTTTTCTAACTGCTTAATTTTGGATTTGGATTGCCCGAAATTGCGAAAATCTGAAGCAAAGTTTCCAATTGGTGAAAATAACTTTGAGAAGAGATTTTCAACTGGTGAAAATACAGTGGCAACACCGGACCTAATCGAACCGGCAAGGTTTACACCACGTAGATCTAAGGTAATAAGAAAAAGGGATGAAACTAGTAAGAGAATTAGTAGCAGCCGCGAACGATTACCGCCGCCTCTAGCCACAAATAAACTCCCTTACA
The DNA here is from genome assembly GCF_002287885.2 of Candidatus Nanopelagicus limnes. Classification (GTDB taxonomy): domain Bacteria; phylum Actinomycetota; class Actinomycetes; order Nanopelagicales; family Nanopelagicaceae; genus Nanopelagicus; species Nanopelagicus limnae. The sequence continues at coordinate 358,928 of NZ_CP016768.2, read as the reverse complement.
AATTAATTAACGACGTGGTTCAGAGATTAAAACCTTCTCCAAGGCTTCAAACTCTTCAATACATTTTCCAGAACCTTCAGCCACTGCTTGCAATGGACGCTCAGAAATATGAATTGGCATTCCAGTCTCATGACGTAAACGCTCATCAAGACCACGAAGTAGAGCGCCGCCGCCAGTTAGCACGATGCCACGATCCATTAAATCACTCGCTAGCTCAGGTGGTGTTTTATCTAATGTGTTCTTCACAGCATTAACAATTGCTGCCACCGGCTCCTCAAGTGCCTTTCGGATATCAGCTGATGTAACCAAAATGGTCTTTGGTAATCCAGTAGCTAAGTCACGACCACGAATTTCTGCATCCGGCTCACCTGGAAGTGGAAATGCTGATCCAATTGCCATCTTGATTTCCTCAGCGGTGCGCTCACCTAGAAGTAGTGAGTACTCGCGCTTTACCCAGTTAATAATTGATTGATCTAACTCATCGCCACCAACACGAATTGAAAGTGCTGCAACTATTCCACCGAGAGAAATAACAGCAACCTCAGTTGTTCCGCCACCAATATCAACCACCATGTTTCCAGTTGGCTCATGAATTGGTAGATCAGCACCAATTGCTGCTGCCATTGGCTCCTCAATTATGTAAACCTTACGAGCACCAGCTGCATAACCAGCATCCTTAACCGCTCTTTGTTCAACACCGGTAATTCCAGATGGAACGCAAACAACAATTCTTGGCTTTGCTAAGTAGCGCCTCTTGTGAACTTTTTGAATAAAGTACTTAAGCATTCGCTCAGTTGTATCAAAATCTGCAATCACACCATCTTTAAGAGGGCGAATTGCCACAATGTTTCCTGGTGTTCTACCAATCATTCGCTTAGCCTCTAAACCAACTGCCAGAATTGCACCAGTATCTTGATTGACTGCAACTACAGAGGGCTCATTTAGCACAATGCCTCGACCGCGCACATAAACCAAAGTGTTAGCTGTGCCAAGATCTACCGCCATATCGCGACCAATCCAAGACATCCGATTAGTTCCTTTAGCCATTTGCGCTTCTCCTTCTTACCTCTTGTTAGTTACTTCTTAGTTGCCGAAAAAAATCTTAATTTCACGTTGGGCTGATTCAACTGAATCTGAGCCGTGCACAATATTTTGCACAACCTTTGTTCCCATGTCCCTTGCTAAATCCCCTCGAATAGTGCCAGCTTCGGCAACTGTTGGATCTGTCGCCCCTGCCATCTTTCTAAATCCTTCAATTACTCGCTCACCTTGCGCAATCATTGCCACGATCGGACCTGATTGCATAAATTCAAGTAGCGGTTCATAAAAAGGTTTACCTTCATGCTCGGCATAATGCTTTGCAAGAAGAGCTCGATCTGCAGTTAACATTTTTAAGTTGGTAACTACATAACCTTTGCGTTCAATGCGAGCAATAACTTCGCCAACCAAACCACGCTTTACGCCATCTGGTTTAATCAAAATTAATGTTTGCTCTGAACTCACTTTCTTATTCTACGCACCTTTGGCTCAGGCTGAAAATTATGGCTGTTTTGACCCATCTTTATCCGACTGCGCGATTAATCTCGCCTTTATCGCCTCACCCCGGCGGCCAAGTGAAATTGCTGCAACCCACAAAAGCAAAAATAAGCCGCCCATGTAATACATGTGCCACACAACTAAGCCATAACTAATTAAGAAGAGTTGCAAAATACTTCCCAGCAAATACCCACCCTTGCGCTTTAATGCTCCAGCAGTTAAAAAAAGAATTATTGAAAGCAGCCCACCAAGCCAGAGTTGCAGGCTGGTAGCTGACTCCTTGGCAATTAAGAGGGCAAATCCCATCAAGATCGACTCCATTGCAAGAACTGCTGCAGCCATTACTCTCATGATTACACCTTTCCAATTGAGTTAAGAATACCTCTAGCACTTCCGGCAGTTACAACAGAACCAGTTACCAATACTGCGCCAACACCCTCATTAACCTGGTTAGCCATACTTACTTTCTCAACTGCATATGTAATCGCTGCCTTTAAATCTGAGATTACCTCAATCTGCTCTGGCTTAAAGTAATTACTGGCAATCTTGGCCAACTGATCAGCAGGCATTGCCCTAGCAGATGAGTTTTGGCAAATAATTATGTAATCAAGACAAGTGGCAAGGTTTCTTAAAATTCCATCAACATCTTTATCAGATAAGACAGCAACCACACCCACTACTATTTCAAAATCAAACTCATTATTGATCGTCTTAGCTATTGCTGCTGCCCCATGTGGATTATGAGCAGCATCGATAATTACTGTTGGATCTTTATAGACAATCTCACATCTGCCAGGGGATGAAACTTTGCTAAAGGCATCCCTTACTAATTCTTGATCTAACGCAACGCTGGTGAAAGCCTCAACTGAAGCTAAGGCAAGGGCGGCGTTATTTGCTTGATGATCACCATAAAGAGGTAAAAAGATATCCTCAATATCCCCATGTAAGCCTTGTAGAGAAATCAATTGACCACCAACTGCAAGGGATCGTTTTTTAACGGCAAATTCAATACCTTCTCTAAAAGGAATTGCTGAAACCTTTGCAACCTGGGCCATTAATACTTTTGCTACTTCAGCAGTTTGCGCTGCCATAACAACATTAGATTCTGGTTTAAAAATACCTGCTTTAGTTTGAGCAATCTTTTCTAAGGTATCCCCTAAATACTCCATATGATCAAAGCCAATTGGCGTCATCACAGATACTTGAGAAGCTAAAACATTTGTGGCATCCCATTGCCCACCCATCCCCGCTTCAATTACTGCAATATCAACTGGGTATTCAGCAAATGCCACAAATGCCATTGCGGTCATTGCTTCAAAGTAGGAGATTGGATGTGGCTGGCGGGAATCAATTAAATCTAAATACAAAGCAATATCTTTATAGGTTGCGATCATTTGCGCAGGGGTAATTGGTTCACCCTTAATACTGATTCGCTCAGTAAAGGATTCAAGATGTGGGGAGGTATAACGACCAACCCGATAACCAAGATTGGCTAATAATTGATCAATCATTCGAGATGTTGTGGTCTTACCATTTGTGCCAGCTAAATGAATAGATGGATATGACAACTGCGGTGAGCCTAAGGCATCAACTAAAGCTGAGATTCGATCCAAAGTTGGTTCAATCTTATTTTCAGGCCATCTTTTATTTAATGCAGCCTCAACCTGGGCTAACTCAGTAATATTTTGAAGATCACTCATTTACTTAGGAAGTTTTTCAAGCAAGGCAGTAATTCGTTCAATGTCAGATGATGTTTGCGCAAGCCGCTCTCTGATCTCAGTAACCACCTCCATTGGCGCTTTAGCCATAAACCCTTCATTATCTAATTTGATCTTGGCGGTATCACGATCTTTTTGCGCAGTTTGTAGATCCTTACTTAACCGAGCTCGCTCAGCAACCAAATCCACTGCGCCAGTTAAATCAAATTCAATTAATACTTCACCAATTTGTGTTTTAGCTGTGAAGTTATCCCCAGCCGCCTCACACTTAACTACGTATCTAATCGCCGCCTCATAATTTTCAAGACCAACCTTATTTAAGCCAGTAAATTTTGCCGCTACTTTGGCCGTGCTCTTAATTCCCTGATCATTTCTAAATCTTCTAATCTCAGTAATGATCTCTTGCATCTGCTCAACTAATTTAACTGCTTCATGATCTTGGGTGGAAAGGTTTGATTTTGGCCAATCTGAAATCATTAGCGATTGCCCATTTGTTAATGTGCACCACATTTGCTCAGTAATAAATGGCATCACTGGATGCATTAAACGAAGTAGTTGATCTAATACTTCACCTAGAACTCGCTTACTTTTTTCAGCCTCGGCCCCACCTGCGTTAAAGGTTGATTTAGAAAGCTCTAAGTACCAGTCACATAAATCATCCCAAGCAAAGTGATAGATCAACTCACATGCTTTTGCAAACTCAAATTTTTCAAATAATTCATCAGCTGATGCAACTGTTTGATCTAATCTGGTCAAAATCCAATTATCAATTGCCCCTAGATCTTTACTCTTTGGCAGCTGCCCATCAACATTGGCGCCATTTAACATCGCAAATCTTGTGGCATTCCATAACTTAGTTGCAAAATTTCTAGAACCTGCCACCCAATCTTCAGCTAATGCTTGATCAGTACCCGGATTTGCTCCTCTAGCTAATGTAAAGCGCAATGCATCCGAACCGTACTTATCCATAAATTCAATTGGATCAATGGTGTTGCCCCGGCTCTTGCTCATTTTTTTACCAAATTGATCTCTTACTAAACCATGCAAAACAATCACATCAAATGGTTGTTTGCCATCCATTGCAAATAATCCCATGATCATCATTCTGGCTACCCAGAAAAACAAAATGTCATAGCCAGTTACTAATACTGAGGTTGGATAAAACTTCTTTAAATCTTGTGTTTGATTTGGCCAACCCAAGGTTGAAAATGGCCAAAGCGCTGATGAAAACCAGGTATCTAAAACATCTGGATCTTGTGTGTAACCAGCAGGTGGTGTTTCATCCGGTCCACAAACTACAACCTCATCATTTGGTCCATAAAAAACTGGAATGCGATGGCCCCACCAAAGTTGGCGCGATATGCACCAATCATGCATGTTATCTACCCACTCAAAATATCTTGGCGACATCTGCTCTGGTTCTATCTTTACTCGCCCATCACGAACAGCATCCCCGGCAGCTTTAGCAAGGGGTGCAACCTTTACAAACCATTGCTTTGAAAGTCTTGGCTCAACAGTTGTGTCACATCTTTGGCAATGTCCAACTGCGTGAACATATGGCCGCTTTTCTGCCACAACTCTTCCTAATTTTCTAAGTTCATCAACTACCGCTTTACGGGCATCAAATCGATCCATGCCATCAAACTTTGTCCCTGTTCCTGCCATCACACCATGTTCATTCATAATAATTACTAACTCAACACCGTGGCGCATACCCATCTCAAAGTCATTTGGATCATGCGCGGCGGTCACCTTAACTGCGCCTGTTCCAAAATCTGGATCTACCAACTCATCAGCAATAATTGGAATCATTCGATCAACTAGTGGCAGAAGCACTTTCTTGCCAACTAAATGCTTATATCGCTCATCATTTGGATTAACCGCAACTGCGCCATCACCTAACATGGTTTCAGCTCTAGTGGTGGCAACGGTGATATTCACATCATCATCACCATATTTAATTGAAACAAACTCACCTGAATCATCTTTATGCTCAACTTCGATATCAGAGAGTGCGGTTAAACATCTTGGACACCAATTAATGATTCGCTCTGCTCGATAAATCAAACCCTTGTCATATAACTGTTTAAAGATTGTTAACACCGCTTTGCTTAAATTTGCATCCATTGTGAATGCTTCACGATCCCAATCAACTGAATCACCAAGTCGCTTCATTTGATCTAAAATCGCACCGCCAGACTCTGCCTTCCATTGCCAAACCTTTTCAATGAAAGCCTCCCGACCTAAGTCATGACGAGATTTACCTTGGGTTGCTAATTGTTTTTCCACAACATTTTGCGTTGCAATGCCTGCATGATCCATGCCCGGCAGCCATAAGGCTTCAAAGCCTTTCATTCGCTTCATGCGAATTAATAAATCTTGAATTGTGTGATCTAAGGCGTGACCAATATGTAATGAACCGGTGACATTTGGTGGCGGGATAACAATGGTAAATGGCGGTTTTTTAGAGTTTGCATCCGCTTTAAAGTAACCAGCATCTTGCCACTTCTTATATAGAGGAGCTTCTATCTCGGCAGGGGAAAATGTGGCAGCTAACTCTTTCTTTTTGTCACCACTCATAAGGGTTGAATCTTATGCGCTTTTTTCCTCAGAGCCTTTTTCACCCTTAACCGCCCGCTTTGGTCCACCGGCAGGACGTGGCACATAAGTTGGTGCTTCCTCTTTCCTAACAACTGCTGGGGTAATTATTACCTTGCCAATCTCTTTTTGACTTGGTACTTCATACATCACACCAAGCAAAGTCTCCTCCATGATGGCGCGAAGTCCACGTGCACCAGTGCCACGCTTAATTGCAAGATCTGCCACTACTTCAAGTGCTTCATTGCTAAATTCCAACTCCACCTCATCTAAATCAAAAAGTTTTTGATACTGCTTAACCAAAGCATTTTTTGGCTCAGTTAATATCTGCATCAAGGCTTTTTGATCCAAACTTTCCACACTAGTCATAATTGGCAAACGACCAATGAACTCAGGAATCATGCCAAACTTAAGTAAATCCTCTGGCATTGCATCACCGAAAATATCTGTCTTCACCACATCATCAATAGTTTGTAATTTGGCATTAAATCCAACGCCTGCTTTTCCTTTGCGGCTTTCAATAATTTTCTCCAGGCCAGAGAAGGCGCCACCAACAATAAATAAAATATTTGTAGTATCAATTTGCAAGAACTCCTGGTGTGGATGCTTACGACCACCTTGTGGTGGAACAGAGGCGGTAGTGCCCTCTAATATTTTAAGAAGTGCTTGCTGAACACCTTCACCTGAAACATCTCTAGTAATTGATGGGTTTTCAGCTTTTCTAGCCACCTTATCAATTTCATCAATATAAATAATTCCAGTCTCAGCCTTTTTAACATCAAAATCAGCAGCTTGAATAAGTTTTAGCAAAATGTTTTCTACATCTTCACCCACATAACCAGCCTCAGTTAATGCGGTGGCATCTGCGATTGCAAATGGCACATTTAACATTCTGGCCAGTGTTTGAGCAAGCAGTGTTTTTCCGCAACCAGTTGGGCCTAAAATTAAAATATTACTCTTAGATAATTCAATAGCATCTTCGCGCTTTGAATCTCCAGATTGCACCCGCTTGTAATGGTTATAAACGGCAACTGATAAAGATTTCTTAGCCTGATCCTGTCCGATCACATACTGATCTAGGAATTCAAAGATCTCTTGTGGCTTTGGTAATTCAGCAAGTCCTAAAGATGAGGTTTCATTTAACTCATCAATAATGATTTCATTACATAGATCAATACATTCATCACAGATATAAACGCCAGGACCAGCAATTAACTTCTTAACCTGCTTTTGAGTTTTGCCGCAAAAGGAACACTTCAGTAAGTCGCCACTCTCGCCAATACGTGTTGTCACCTTTTACTACTCCTGTTCAGTTGGGAAGGAGATAAGGGTAGAACGAGATGCGACTTAGGTGCTTGGAAAGTGAGCGTATATCTGTTCGCTTATAGACGAATTGAAGTTAGTAAGTGCCCTCAAACTTGCGCTTATCTGCAATCCAATCCATCAGAGCAAATAAAACACCTGAAATAACAAAGGTAATGTGAATAATGATTCGCCAAACGGTTCCCTCTGTCACCTCGGCTTGACCACTTAACTCAATAAAGTCTTTTAACAACTCAATTACTGATATAGCAACGAGTGAACCAATTAATTTAATCTTTAGACCAGAAAAATCAATGGTACCCATCCAGTGTGGTCGATCCTTTGAATCATGGGCAATATCAATACGAGATACAAAGTTTTCATAACCAGCAAAGATAACAATCAGAATCAAATTAGCTAGCAAGGTTAAATCCAACAACGCCAGCAGATCTAGTGTGAACTTATGAGCATCGGCATCGCCAACATTTTCAAGCATATGAACAAACTCAAGCGCGAAGCGATAAATCAAAAGTACTAGGGCGGCTACTAAACCAACATATAGAGGAACTAATAACCAGCGCGCCCTAAATAAAGTAATCTCAATTAAACTACTTAATTTAGACATCATTGTCTTTCAGCCTATGCTTTCGCTTTTGCCTTACGAGTAGCAAGAACTTGATCAATTAACCCGTACTCAACTGCTTCAGCTGAGGTTAAAATCTTATCTCGCTCAATATCTTTGGCAATATCTGCTTGGCTCTTCTTTGAATGACGAGCCAGCATTTCTTCAAGCAATGTGCGCATGCGCAAAATCTCTTTTGCTTGAATTTCAATATCAGAACCTTGTCCGCCACCTTCTGAATATGGTTGGTGAATCAAGATTCGAGCATGCTCTAACGCATATCTTTTTCCAGCAGCACCTCCTGCTAGTAATACAGCAGCTGCAGAAGCAGCTTGTCCAAGACAGATTGTCATTACATCTGGTCGAACGAATTGCATCGTGTCATAAATTGCAGTTAATGCGGTAAAGGATCCACCTGGAGAGTTGATATACATCATGATGTCGCGATCTGGATCCATTGATTCCAGAGTAAGTAATTGCGCCATTACATCATTTGCAACAGTGTCATCAATTGCTTGACCTAAGAAAATAATGCGCTCTTCAAACAACTTGGTATACGGGTCAAGGCGTTTGTAGCCATAACTTGTGCGCTCTTCAATAGTTGGCAGGATGTAACGAGATGTAATCTCATTTACCCTATTCATATCTGGCTTCATCGTGATGTGCCCCCGCTTCCAGATACCTGTCCAGCTGATTTAACAACATGATCAACAAATCCATACTCTTTAGCTTCAGCTGCTGTGAACCAACGGTCACGATCTGAATCTTCAGTAATAGTTTCAGCCTTTTGGCCGGTGTGAAATGATATTAACTCCGCCATGCTCTTCTTAGTAAAGCTCATTTGCTCTGCTTGAATTTTGATGTCAGATGCGGTTCCACCAATGCCACCAGATGGTTGGTGCATCATGATGCGAGCATGTGGAAGTGCGTATCTTTTTCCGGCAGTACCAGCACAAAGTAAGAATTGACCCATCGATGCTGCAAGACCCATTGCAACTGTTGCCACATCATTTTTGATGTATTGCATCGTGTCATAAATTGCCATACCCGCTGAGATCGAACCACCGGGAGAGTTAATGTAAAGATAAATATCTTTTTCTGGATCTTCAGCAGCGAGCAACAACATTTGTGCGCAAATTGCATTTGCCATTGAATCTTCCACAACTGAACCAAGGAAAATAATTCGCTCTTTTAGTAAACGTTGATAGACCTGATCATCAAGTCCGCCAGCGCCACTAGTTGCATTTCGTGGGGTAGTACTTAGCTCCACTTTTATCTCCTCGTTTGATTTTGCCTTGAAAAAATACTGTCATGACCTTAACAATCTTTTAGCAAAAATGCTTCCCCACTTAGGTGTGATCTTTGTTCGCCTTAAGCGATTATTCGCTCTTTTTCTCAGGTTCACTCTTTGGGGCAAGCGCCTCAAGATCAACTTTCTTCCCAGATTTATCAACAACCTTAACCCGGCCTAGTACTTGACCCAATGCTTTTGCTCTAGCCACTTCAGCGACCATAGTTGTTACCTGACCTGCTTGTGATACCTCTTTAATAAATTGATCTGGGGTCATGCCATAACGAGATGCAGCTCGCACTAAATACTCTGTTAACTCAGATTCATTAACTGCAACTGACTCTGCCTTAACAATTGAATCAAGTAAAAACTCTCTAGTAATTGTGGTCTTTACCTCTTCATTAACCTCGGCGCGATGTTTCTCATCTTCTAATCGCCCCTCTTTTTCCAGGTGATCATTTACTTCAGCTTCAATAATCTCAGCAGGCAGGGGAATATCAACGGATGAAATTAACTTCTCCACTAACAAGTCTCTTGCCTGAGCGCCCTGTTCCATCTCTTTTAATCTAGTTAATCTAGTTGTTAAGTCTGCTTTTAGTTCAGCAAGAGTTTCAAACTCAGATGCAAGCTTTGCAAACGCGTCATCGACAGGGGGTAGCTCTCGCTCTTTCACTGCTTTAACACTCACCTTCACACTTCCCTTTTCACCCTCTGCCATGCCAACTAATGCAGTTTCAAAACTCTTCTCTCCTCCAGTTGCAAGACCAATTAACGCTTCGTCCAATCCATCAATCATCGAAGCAGAACCAACCTCATAGGAGAGATCATTTGCTGTGCCACCATCTAATGGTTGGCCATCTTTAGTTGCAACTAAATCAATAGTTACAAAATCCCCAGTTGCAACCACTTTTTCAACTGTAGTTAAGGTGCCAAAACGAGTGCGAAGTGCCTGCACCTGCTCATCAATATCAGCCTCAGTTACTTTGACATCATCAACTTCAAGTTTGATCTCTGAAAAGTTAGGCAATGCAATATCTGGCCTAATATCTACCTCGATAGTGAAGCTGAACTTCTCATTATCTTTTAGCTCAGTAACTTCAACAGTTGGCCTACCAATAACTAATACATCATTGTCTTTAGCCGCTTGGGAGTAAAAAGTTGGAATAGCTGCGTTGATCGCCTCATCAAGAACTGCGCCTCGCCCCACCCGCTGATCAATCATCGCCGATGGCACTTTGCCTTTACGAAATCCAGGAATAGTGATTTTTTCACTTAAGCTTTTATAAGCACCATCAATATGTGGTTTTAAATCAACAAATGGAACTTCAATTGAAAGCTTTACCCGAGTTGGCGAAAGTTTCTCAACATCACTTTTCAATTACTTCACTCCCTTTAAAAATTAGTTATGTTAAATATTTTGGTCGGGGCGGAGGGATTCGAACCCACGGTCTCCTGCTCCCAAAGCAGGCGCGCTAGCCACTACGCTACGCCCCGAAGGCTGAAAGTCTAGAGGGTGATTTTCCCTTCTCCTAACCGAAGTAATAAGGTATGACCTGCAACGGCATACCAAGTTAAACTTGGTGAAGCAGTAGCAGATCACGCAACAAATTTGCGGGTGTAGCTCAATGGTAGAGTTCTAGCCTTCCAAGCTAGCTGTGCCGGTTCAATCCCGGTCACCCGCTCCATATTTAGTTAATAGATCCGACTGTTACAGCTACATAATCACCTGCAAGAGTTAATTGCTCATTAGATCCACTTGTGTTTGCTCCGCTAGTAATTGTTGCTACTAAAGTGAAGTTATCAGCCACAGAAGAGGCATCAACAATTACTTTAGCAAAGATCGAATATTCAACTTTTGATGCCGATGTTCTATAGCTTTGTCCGCGAGTAACTACGTATTTTGTAGTGATAGTTGGACTACCTGTACTAGCTGTAAAAGATACTTTGATTGGATAATCTCCCATTGGATCATTATTTGTTGTGTAGATAATGACATCTAGTAAATATTTGTTCCCTGCAATTAAATTTGCGAAGCCATTGGATATTGCAGTGGAGCCAGAAATACCAGCTAGAACGCTTGGAAAAGTTATGCCACCGAAATAAGAACTTGAAGCCCCAGCAGTTCCAGTATCTCCCTTTGCTCCTGCGGCGCCAGTTGCACCCGCAGATCCGGCATCGCCTTTTGGTCCAGCAGTTCCAGTGTTTGATCCAGCTGCTCCGGTTGCACCAGTTGAACCGGTCGCACCCGTTGCACCTGTTGCACCCGCATCACCTTTAGGACCTGCAACTCCAGTTGTCCCAGCTGTTGCACTTGCTGCAGAGCCATTTTTTCCATCCACTCCTGATGGACCACTCGCTCCAATTGGACCACGCAGTGAGATTGGCAGAGGCCAACGTTTACTCTTCTTTGGACCGTAAAAATTCATACTCTTTAAATCAATATAAAAATCACCATCATTACCAAGTGATGCAGATGGAATACCACTGCCACTTCTTATGGTGTTTACAACATCACCCACTCGCCCTGCTGCATTTGTATTTGTCGGAATTAACAATGAAATAAGCACTGCTGCAATCACTATCTTTGAAACTTTCATTTTTAGATTTGAAAGTGCCATTTCTTCACCTGCTCTATCCCCCTTAATAGGGGTTCCATGGCAAAGCCTGATTGGCATTGCGTAAGATAAATGATTGAATGAATTACACACAGTGACTAGAGAGGTGGCCCCCACTCTTAAAAACTCACACGCAACTCTCAGAAAAATGAGAGTTAGCACCTTCTTAAGCGGGCTTATGATTAACTCAGTTAAAAATACTCTGACCTGGCACACAGAGGTTATGGATAACTGCCACAGGTAAAGGTTGTTATCTACTCACATCAGGTGCAGTGGGTACTTGAAGAAATGAGGATCTATGAAAAAGAAAATCGTTGCAGCAATTGCAACTGCAGCAGTTGCGCTATCACTTTCAGGGGGTGCGGTTGCTTCCGCTGATGATAGAAAAGGTGGAGATAAAATTACCTCTCTACTTTCATCCTTAGTAAGTAAGGGAACAATTACCCAGTCTCAAGCGGATGCAATTATTCAGGCTGCTAAAGATGCCAGAACTGCTGGCAAGGTAGCGATGGATAAAGATCGTGCTGCAATTGATGCGGTAGTTACCTCAACTCTTGGTATTTCACTAGAGGCCGTTAAGACCAGATTAAAGGCTGGTGAAACACTTGCTGCTATTGCAGGTGATAAAAAGGCTGCATTAATTACTGCAATCTCTGCTGAGATTAATAAGCAAATTGATGCTGCGCTGACTGCAGGTAAGTTAACTGCTGCTCAAGCAACTTCTGAAAAAGCTAAGACCACAGAGCGCGTAACCAAAATGGTTGAGCGAGTTAAAGGTTTTGGCCATAAAGGTAACAAGGGCGGAGCACGCGCTTAAAAAGTATTAAATTCCTTCCCATCCTAGACATTTCTGGCTCACCTTATGAAAATAAGGTAAGCCAGTTTTGTTTTTATGCCAAACTAATCACATGAAGATTCATATCGGCAGTGATCATGCAGGTCTTGAATTTAAAGCAAAGATCATTGAACATTTAAAGAGTGCAGGTCATCAGGTTGAAGATCATGGACCTTTTGAATATGACGCACTAGATGATTACCCAGTTTTTTGTATTCCAGCAGCGAAGGCAACTGCAAAAGATTCTGCCTCATTTGGAATTGTCTTAGGTGGCTCTGGCAATGGTGAGCAGATGGCAGCAAATAAAGTAGCAGGTGTTAGAGCTGCTTTAGTTTGGTCAATTGAAACAGCAAAACTTGCCCGCGAGCACAACAATGCAAATGTAATCTCCATAGGTGGGCGCATGCACGATGAGAAGTTTTGTTTAGAGCTAGTGGACACATTTTTAGCCACACCATTCACGGGCGATGAGCGGCATGTGAGAAGAATTAATCAAATCTCAAAGTATGAAAGTGATGGAAAGATTTAAAGCTTTACATACCTAAAATCTGTTACCTGATGTCCTTTTCGTAATCCTTGTCCTTCAAATTTTGATAACACCCGCCAATCTGGCCTTGGGGTAATTCCCCCGGTAAAACTTGAATTGGCATCAAATCTAACCTTGATCCAATCAGCATAAGGCTGCCAATCAGTTGCAATATGAATGAAAGCTCCTGGCTTTAACTTTTCACACACCATCTGCACAAACTCACTCTGCACAATCCGCCGCTTGTGTTGGCGATTTTTTGGCCATGGATCTGGAAAGAGTAAATGAATTCCATCTAAAGATGAATCAGCAATAAAATGGGAAAGAAGATAAATAGCGTCTTCTCTAATGAATTTAACATTTGTTAACTCTTTTTCAACAATCAACATCAAAAGCGCTGCCAGACCTGGTTCATGCATTTCAACTGCAACATAGCCAGTATCAGGTGTTGCTTGCGCAATTTGCGCAGTTGCCTCCCCCATTCCAGAGCCAATCTCTAAAATCACTTTTTGCTTATCTGGAAAATTCTGATTTAGATTTAAAGGTTGCGCTAAGGCGATTGCATATTGATCCCAATGCGCATTTATCGCAAGGCTTTGGGCGCGGGTCATCCGATTACCACGTAGTGAGTAGCTGCGGATTGAGGGACGCTCCACCTTGGCTTAACCTGCAATCTCTGCTTGGATACAGACTTCAATAATATTGCAAGAGTAGTTACTCAAAAGAACAAAGGGAGTCCAAATGCCAGGTTTAAACTCAACTAGAGCAGAAGCGGCGCAGCGTTCATCACATCTGGCAGTTGAAAGTTATGACTTAACCCTTGATTTAACAAAAGGGGAAGAGATCTTTGAGTCTAAAACTATTATTAAGTTCTCTTGCAATAAACCAGGATATGAGACATTTTTAGATGCAGTTGGTAAGAATGTAATTTCAGCAACCTTAAATGGTGAAGTAATCGATACCGCCTCATATGATGGTGAGAGCTTTTTTGTTAAGAACTTAGCTGCGCAAAATGAGTTAGTAATTCATATGAATGGTTTGTACTCAAAGACTGGTGAGGGGCTGCAGCGCTCAGTAGATCCAGTTGATAATGAGGTTTATCTTTACTCACAAGGTGAGACAGCGTTTATCAGAAAGATGTATCCATGTTTTGATCAACCGGATTTAAAAGCTACCTTTACCTTAACTGTCACCGCCCCTGATCACTGGCAGGTAATTTCAAATAACCCAGTAAAAGAAAAAATTGATCTTGGTGAGAAAAAGAGTAAGTGGAGCTTTACCACTACCCCAAGAATTTCCACCTACATCACAGCCCTTATCGCAGGTCCTTATTACAACGTGCAGGATGAGTATGTTGGTAAGAAGAAAGTGCCACTTGGTATTTACTGCCGTAAATCACTGGCTGAGTTTTTAGATCCAGAGGATATTTTCTTAATTACCAAACAAGGCTTTGCCTACTTTGAAAAAGTCTTTGGTCTTGAGTATCCATTTGAAAAGTATGACCAAATTGCTGTGGTTGATTTCAACTGGGGCGCGATGGAAAATGCTGGCGCTGTTACATTCTTAGAACGTCTCTTAGTATTTAGATCTAAAGTTACCGAGCGTATGTATAACGCCCGTGCAAACACAATCTTGCATGAGATGGCCCATATGTGGTTTGGCAATATGGTCACCATGAAGTGGTGGGATGATCTTTGGCTTAATGAATCATTCGCCGAGTGGTCCTCATACTTAGCAATGGTTGAGGGAACTAGATTTAAAAACTCTTGGACTGGCTTTAATCAGGAGCGAAAGAATTGGGCATATCGCCAAGATCAACTTGTTTCAACTCATCCAATTGTTTCAGATATGAAAGATATTGACACTGTTGCTGGAAATTTTGATGGTATTTCCTATGCAAAGGGTGCATCAGTTCTTCAACAATTAGTTGCCCACGTTGGACGAGATAATTTCATCCTTGGATTACAAAAATACTTCACCAAGCATGCCTTTAAAAACACCACACTAGATGACTTACTTTATGAATTAACCCAAACAAGTGGCCGTGACTTAAAGCCATGGGTATCAACCTGGCTACAAACAGCTGGTGTTAACACATTACGTCCAGCACTTGAAATTGAAAATGATACTTATAAATCTGTAGCAGTTGTGCAAGAGGTGCCAACCATGCCAGCAGGATCGACCGAGCTTCGCCCACACCGCATGGCAGTTGGTTTATATGATCTAGTAGGTAGCAAGATCGCACTTAGAAAAACAGTGGAGTTAGATGTGGCAGGTGCTAAAACAGTTGTTGCTGAGTTAGCCGGGCAAAAGGTGGCAGATCTATTAGTTATCAATGATCGCGATTTATCTTATGCCAAGGTTAGATTTGATGATCGATCTATTGCAACTCTTAAAGCACACCTAGGCAAGATTGATGATTCACTAACCAGGGCTCTTTGCTGGTCTGCAGCTTGGGATATGTTGCGAGATGCTGAAATTAGCGCAACTGATTTTATCGATATCGCACTTGCTGGTCTGCCGGGAGAGGATGACATTGCAACTGTCACCATCATTGCAAATCAGTTGATCACCGCTGTTGAGTTGTACTCGGCGCCAAGTAAGCGAGATTCATCTCGCCTTAAGGTTGGCAATGCTTATGAGCAGATGTTAAGAGCAGCTAAAGCTGGCTCTGATCACCAATTGCAGTTTGCTAGAAACTTCACCTCATTTGCTTCCAGTGCTGAGCACAATGATTTAATCAAAGAGTTACTAGATGGCAAATTATCTGGGCTTAAAGTTGATGCTGATTTAAGGTGGACATTTGTAATCGCATTAGCAGAGCGCGGTTTGATGGATAAGTCAGCCCTTGCTGCTGAGTTATTAAAAGATAACACTTTGACTGGTTCCCTCTCCCATGCAACTGCGTTAGCAGCTCTGCCAACGGCGGAGGCAAAGAGTGATGTCTGGAAATCAATTACAACTGAGGAGCTTTCAACTTCACAGCGTGAGGCAAAGATTGCTGGCTTTATGCGAGCGCTGCATCGCCCATTACTCACCGCTTACGTTGATCCCTACTTTGAGTTACTAATGGAGACCTGGGGTAAGAAGTCATATGAGGTGGCAAGTAAGTTTGTAATGGGAATGTATCCAACATTTGTGACTACTAAAGAGACGGTTGATAAAACTTCTAATTGGCTAAATACCACTGGCAAAGATGGCCAGGATGGACTTCGCAGATTAGTCTCTGAAGGAAGGGATGCGTTAGAGCGAGCGCTAAGAGTTCAAGCTAAGGATAAATAAGCTACTCAATTGAGGTTAGCGATACCGGCTTACTTTTTTTCTTACTTCTTGTCTCTTTTGCGGTGATGTAGGCAAAAAATGAGATCACCACAAATAATATGGTTGGTGCAACCACAAAATAGGTAAGTGTCTGCAAAATAGTTAAGCCTTCTCCTGCAAAGGTGCCATCTTCAATCATGCGCTTGCTGCCCCCATCGCTTCCACCCCAAATGGTTTTAAGTAAGGAATCCAAATCCGATGTGGTTTACCTGTTCCCAAGATTCGCCAAGCTGCTCCTACTGGCTCACGCGGTGTGTGGCGAAGGCGCCAACCTAAATCTTTTAATGTTTTATCAGCCTTTAAGTGATTGCACTTATGACAAGCAGAAACCACATTCTCCCAATTATGACCGCCGCCCCTTGATCTTGGAATCACATGATCAATTGAGGTTGCAGTAACACCGCAGTAAACACAACGATTGTTATCTCGGGCAAAGATTGCTCTGCGCGATAGTGGCACCGCATGGCGATATGGAATCTTTACAAATTTATTTAATCTAATTACCGCAGGTAATGTGATTGATCCGCGGGCGTAGGTAAGTATGCGATCTGAATCTTCAACAGTTGAAGCGCGCTGATTTAAGACGAGGATCAATGCTCGTCGCTCTGATACGACACCTAGTGGCTCGTAGGTGGCGTTCAGTACCAAAGTTTGTGACACTGAAAGCTTTCTCCTTTAAGGGGCAGCGCGTGGCTCGTGCTGCGTAGGCATATCTTGCCTCAAGGTTGGTAAAAAAACAGCATTTCTGGGCAGATTCCTTCTTACAATTGGGTTAAGGTTTTCACACAATAGCCATGAAACTGCCAAAGAATTTAGAAGCCGCCCTTGATTGGTTCACCGGAGCGCCCTTAAATATCACCGTAATTATCATCTTGGCCCTTTCTATCGCCCGTTTTGGCCAACGCTGGATCACCGGATTTATGAATCGAATTGCCACCGCTGATTTAATCCCTGGACCTAAACGATCTGGGATTAGACAAAAAGAGCGTGCTAAAACAACTAGCACCGTTTTAAAATCCACATTAAATGGAGTGATCTGGTTAATTGCAATCTTTATGATTTTAGCTGAGTTTGGTTTAAATCTTGGGCCGCTGATTGCTTCGGCCGGTGTGATTGGTGTGGCATTAGGACTTGGCGCACAAACTTTAGTGCGAGATATTTTATCTGGCATCTTTATGTTAGTTGAAGATCAATATGGTGTTGGTGACAAGATTGATGTTTTAGATGTGCAGGGCGTTGTTGAAAGCGTTGGACTTAGAATTACAACTGTAAGAGATGCTAAAGGAACTATTTGGTATCTGCGAAATGGTGAGATATTAAAGGTTGGAAATAAGTCTCAACCTAAATCAAAGCGGTAATTCTCACTCAGCCGCGTTAATCATCGCAGCAGCTGCTGCCTCTAAGTACTCCCATAACTCAGCCTTTAAATCATCACCAATCTCAAGACCATTAACCGCATCCTTCATACAGATTAACCAAGCATCATGTTCTATCCGTGAAATATGAAATGGGGCGTGACGCATTCGCAATCTTGGGTGGCCTCTTTCATCACTATAAGTAGTTGGTCCACCCCAGTACTGCTCTAAAAACATTTGCAGCCTTCTTCCCGCACCATGTAGATCATTTTCTGGATACATCGGGCGAAGGATTGGATTAACTGCAACTAATGCGTAGAAGTGAGAGACTAAATCATTAAAGGTTTTCTCTCCCCCGGCCCTTACATAAAAACTCTCGCTCAAGATTTAACCTTCTCTTTTAAGGTAATTTGTAATACAAAGTAGGAGGTAACAACACACAAAATTCCAGTTAAATAAAACGCTGCTGCGTAATCTCCAAATTTAATTCTTAATACCGCAGCGCCAAAGGCTGCGATAGCACCGCCTACTTGGTGGGCTGCAAAGACCCAACCATAAATAATTGCGCCCTTTTCCGGAGTTAATACCTGACGGCATAACAACACCGTTGGTGGCACAGTTGCTACCCAATCTAGGCCATAGAAAATTATGAAGACTAGCGTTGATGGATGAAGTGTTGAGAAAAGAATTGATGGCAGTAAAAATAGAGAAAGCCCTCGAAGTAAGTAGTAGAAAAAGAGTAATTTTCTTGGATCAATTCGATCAGTTAAAAAGCCAGAAAAAATGGTTCCCACCACATCAAAGACGCCAATTAGTGCCAGTAAGGATGCTGCAGTAACTGTTGGCATTCCATGATCATGAGCTGCTGGAATAAAATGTGTGCCAATAAGGCCGCTAGTTGAAAGACCACAAACAAAAAATGAACCAACTAGATACCAAAAATTCTTAACCTTTGAGGCATCCTTTAAAGTATTAATTGCAACCTTTGCAGCATTACCTTTTTGTAATACTGGTGGCACCCAATCTTTATCTGCGCCATATGGAGTAGTTCCAATACTTTGTGGATCCTCCTTAAGAAAGAAAAAGATCAACGGCACCATTAAATAAGCACCGAGCGCGATTACTAATGAGGATGCCCGCCAACCTGGATCTTGGGCAAGCTTTGATAGACCAGGTAAGAAAACTAATTGGCCAGAGGCTGCTGCTGCAGTCAAGATTCCAATTACTAGCCCACGTTTTTTAACAAACCATCTATTTGCAATAGTGGCCGCAAAAACTAATGCCATTGATCCTGTGCCAACGCCAACAACTACTCCCCAAAGCAGCATCAGATGCCAACTTTGACTCATCCAAATTGTTAATAGCGCTCCGGTGCCAACAGTGGTTAAAGCTGCCATCACAACTTTTCGAACAGTAAATCGCTCCATTAAGGCCGCAGCAAAGGGCGCCGTCAAACCATAAAGTAAAACATTGATTGCAACAGCTAGAGAAATAACATCCCTGCGCCAACCAAAATCCTCTTCAAGGGGCAGGATTAATACAGAAGGCGCGCTTCTAAAACCTGCGGTAGCAAATAATGTGCCAAAGGTTATGCCAGCAACAATCCAAGCTGGGTGGATTCTAGATTTAAGCATTTACTTAGGAAACTAAATACTTGTTTAAGAAAGCTCTTTCAGTCTCACTAATTGGCCTAGATTTCATTTTCGCTAAATCAATCATTACTTGAACTGTCTTCATCTTGGCAAAAACCACACCATCTCTAGTTACTTCATAGGCCATTGTGAATGAGGTATTGCCAATACTTTCTACCCAAAGATTTACATCATAATCAACACCAAATTTAGTAATCGGAAGTAGGTAATCAACCTCAGAGTGAGCAACTGTCATCTCAACTAACACAGAGCTACCTTGCTTTGGCGCAAACTCTTTACCGCCCCAATCAACTCGAGCTAACTCTGCGTAGGTTAAATAAACCGCATTATTAACATGACCAAAGGCATCTAAATCTGCCCAACGAACATAAACCTTGCTGGTGTATTTCATTTACTACCCCTACCTATCTAGTTAACTTACGGTAGGTAGCACGATGCGGACGAGCTGCATCAATACCAAGGCGTGCGATCTTATTCTCCTCATAACTTTCAAAGTTTCCTTCAAACCAGAACCACTTTGATTCACCTTCATAAGCCAAAATATGGGTTGCAATACGATCTAGAAACCAACGATCGTGGGAAATAACCACAGCGCACCCTGGAAAATCAAGGAGAGCGTTCTCAAGTGAGGTAAGAGTTTCAATATCTAAATCATTTGTTGGCTCATCAAGAAGTAATAAATTTCCACCCTGCTTAAGTGTTAGCGCCAGATTTAATCTATTTCGCTCGCCACCTGATAAAACTCCAGCAGGTTTTTGTTGATCAGGACCTTTAAAGCCAAAGGCAGAAACATATGCCCTACTTGGCATTTCAACATTGCCAACCTTTATGTAATCAAGACCATCAGAGACAACTTCCCAAAGTGATTTCTTTGGATCAATCCCGCCACGGGACTGATCAACGTAGGAAATCTTTACCGTCTCGCCAACTTTGACCTCACCTGAGTCTGCTTTTTCCATACCCAAAATAGTTTTAAACAATGTAGTTTTTCCAGCACCGTTAGGTCCAATAATTCCCACGATTCCATTGCGGGGAAGCGTGAATGAAAGGTCATCAATTAAAATACGATCATCAAAACCTTTTACTAGATTCTTACTCTCCACCACAATGTCGCCAAGCCTTGGACCTGGTGGAATTTGTAACTCTTCAAAATCTAACTTACGTGTTTTATCAGCCTCAGCCGCCATCTCTTCATAACGAGCAAGACGAGCTTTAGATTTTGTCTGTCTGCCCTTGGCATTCATTCTTACCCACTCAAGCTCTTCTTTTAATCTCTTTGCCCGCTTAACATCTTTTTGTCCTTCAATCTTCATACGAGCTTCTTTAGTCTCTAAATAGGTTGTGTAATTTCCTTCATATGGATAAGCACGACCTCGATCTAACTCCAAGATCCATTGGGCAACATTGTCTAAGAAGTATCTATCGTGGGTAATTGCCACCACAGTTCCTTCATACTTACTTAAATGTTGTTCAAGCCAAAGCACAGATTCGGCGTCTAAATGATTTGTTGGCTCATCAAGAAGTAATAGATCTGGCTTTTGTAATAGCAATTTACATAATGCAACGCGGCGCCTCTCACCTCCTGATAAGACCTTCACATCAGCTTCAGGTGGTGGACAGCGAAGTGCGTCCATTGCTTGTTCTAATTGTGAATCTAAATCCCACGCATTTCGATGATCTAACTGCTCTTGCAAGGTGCCCATCTCAGCTAATAATTTGTCATAATCAGCTTCCGGATTTGCCATCTCTTCACTGATTGCATTAAATCTAGTTAACAATCCAATTGTCTCTGCTACGCCTTCTTGGACATTTTCTAAAACATTTTTATCCTCATTTAGTGGCGGCTCTTGCAACAAGATTCCAACTGAGTAACCAGGAGATAAATAAGCCTCACCATTTGATGGTTGTTGCAGCCCTGCCATGATTTGCAGAACTGTTGATTTACCAGCTCCATTAGGACCGAGCACACCAATCTTGGCGCCGGGTAAAAACATCAAGGTGACATCATCAAGAATTACTTTGTCGCCATGCGCTTTGCGCGCCTTTTTCATCGTGTAAATAAACTCAGCCATAGGGTCAAACCTTACCTGTTGTGATCGGTAGACTTACCCCGTTCAAATAATGCGCCTGTAGCTCAGTCGGATAGAGCAACTGCCTTCTAAGCAGTAGGTCGCAGGTTCGATTCCTGCCAGGCGCGCTTTTGAAGCAAAGCCAAGTATTTGGTTTGAAGCAGCAGGTTAAGGATAAAATTTACCAATGGAAGCAATCCTTACCGCAGTTGCCATCTTGATAATCTTACTAATCGCAAAAGATGGATCAAGTAAGCGAAAGTAAGTATCTCCTAACACTTAATTTAAGAATCAAAGCCCAATCCAAGTCGATCAAGTAGGCGTAGCCAAAGATTACGCTTACCGCCATTCTTATCTGCTCTAGTTATCGCCCATTGAGTAAGTCTGATAAATAAGAATCTAAATGGTTCTGGTGGAAATGGAATTGGTTTGTGTTTAACCATCGATAATTGCGTTGCTTCACTTTCAACACCATCTAGTAAATCAAGCATTACTGATGCACCAAATCTTGTTGTTGCTACCCCTAAGCCGGTATAGCCAAGAACGTATGCCACCTTGTCATCAAATGCTTGTCCCCAAAAGGGTGAAAATCTTGAGCAGGTATCAATTGCCCCACCCCAACCATGGGTGAATTTTATTCCAGCTAACTGCGGAAAGGTTTTAAAGAAGTTAGTTGCAAGCTTTGCATAGGTTTCAGGACGTGTTTCATACTCCTGGCGAACCTTTCCTGCATAGTTATAAACCGCATCATAACCACCCCATAAAATCTCATTCTCTTTAGTTAACCGGTAGTAATGGAATTGATACCCAGCATCAGAGAGTCCTTCCCGGCCTTTCCAACCAATACTTTCTAATTGCTCAGCAGTTAACGGCTGAGTTACTAATTGAAAGTCATAAACTGCAATTACATATTTTTTAACACTCTTAATCAGGGGCGTGTAAACATTTGTGGCAAGGGCTACCTTCTTAGCCCTTATAGATCCATAAGCGCTCTTAACCACAACATGATCACCATCATCTATTAACTCATCCACTTTAGAGTTTTCATAGATCTTTACTCCAAGTGATAAACAAGCCTTCTCAAGTCCCCAAACTAATCTGGCTGGATCAACTAGCGCAGTTCCATCATGATCAAAGAGTGCGCCTTCATAAATCGGTGAGTTAACTAATGCTCTAACTTGATCCCTATCTAATACCTCAACATGATCTCCAGTTTTATTCCTAGCAATCGCCTCTTCTTTTAAACCAGCCATCTGCCATGGGGCAACTGCCATACGCAGCTCACCATTTCTTTCAAAATCACAATCAATCTTGTATCTCTTTATTGTCTCTTCCATCGCATCAAGATTTTCTCTCCCCAACTTTTCAATTATCGCCATCTCATCAGGAAAGCGGGTGTAACCATTAACAAAACCGTGGGTTAAAGATGCGTTACAAAATCCACCATTTCTACCTGAGGCCCCATTGCCAGTCTCACGCATCTCAATAATTACTACCTCTCGGTTTGGTTCTCGCTCCTTTGCAAGGAGCGCCGTCCAAAGTCCGGTGTAGCCGGCGCCAATAATGCAAAGATCAGTTTGAATATCACTGGTTAAGGCAGAGTGAGAGCTTGGCTCTAATGGATCAGCATCTAACCAATACAAAGATGGTTGTAGATCTGCTAATGAGTTTAAAACAATTGGATTTATCGCTGGCATGGGCTGACTCCGGTGTAAACCGGATTCCACCCCTTTGCGTATTATTAAGTGGCCCGGGTCCTCCGGAGTCCACACCCATAACGCAGATCTTTATCTAGCAATCTGTGGTTCGTTACAGCTACAAAAGTAAATCTACCCTAAATGATTTCTTAAATCTACTTTCATGCTCAAATCAGATTAAGTCCTGATCAATAAATGTAAAAAACCCCCGCACTCTAGGATGTGCGGGGGTTTTGTTTTACGTTAGTTAATTACTTGATCTTGGCAATCTGTGCCTTTGCTTTGTCATACAAAGGTCCGGTTAGTGCCACATAACCCTTCTCAGGGAACTTCTTAGGGCATTGCTCTAACAGATAGGTGTGCCATTCAGCTACGATCTTTTGTTTTTCTGGATCTTTTTTAGCTGACTCTGGGTATACCAAACCGTAGGAAGCTGTTCCAATTGAGTATGCGCCAGTGATTGCCTTTACATAATCTGCAACCAAGCTACCGTTTGCTTGAATTGTGCCGCCACCTAAGAAGGCAGAGGTACCAGCAGCTGATGGTGCAACGAATTCACCAGCGGCATTTTTAATGCTTGCTACTGGAAGTTTGTTATCAGTTGCCCAAGAAAGTTCACCGTAACCAATTCCGCCAATCTTGCCCTTAACACCAGCTGCAACTAAAGCTGAACCTGATGCACCTTGGAAGTTAAATGAGTTTGCGATGTTATTTGGTGTTGAGTTAGCAAATGTTCCACTCGCTGTCTTTGGCCAAACTCCTGCATTCTTTCCAGCATTAGCACCTTGTAAGAACTTACCAAATTGCTCTGATGTTCCAGATGAATCTGTTCGGTAGTAAACGGTGATTGCTTGGTTTGGAAGAGTGATATTTACAGTCTTAGAAGTGGTGCGAAGTACTGTTGGATTACCATTTTTATCTAGTACCGGAACAGTCTTAGTAACCTTCTTGCCACCAACTGTTACTACCTCTTTTTTAGTCTTGTAAACAGGTGTCTTGATTGTGACATTCTGGTTTTCTTCAATGATTCGAGGATCATTCCACTTTGTAATTTCGCCACCGAAGATCTGTGCAAGAGTTTCAGCACTGATATTGATCGGCTCTTTTACTGTTGGTAGGTTATAAAAAATTGCGATTGGAGCTGCATAAACTGGTGCGTACTCTAAGTGAGCGGGGAAACCTGAGGTGTAAACAGCATCTGAGGCTGCGAAATCAACTAGGTTGTTAGTGAAATCTGTTCGTCCTTTACCAGAACCACCAGCGGTGTAATTAATTGTGTGTCCGGTAGCTTTTGTGAACTCTACTTTACAAACATCAATTAGTGGCTGTGCAAATGTTGCACCGCTGCCATTGATTGAACCAGCATGTGCTGGAACTGAGGTAAGAATTAATGCTGATGTGGCAAGTGCTGCCACTGCAATTTTCTTGCGAAACTTCATAAAGCCTCCTTGGCCTAGGTTGTTGGGGCAAACCTAGTTAAGCAAGGGTAATTACCAAGGTTTTTCTGGTGAACTAAATGTGTAAATTAAGTTAACAATTGGTGTCTAGAAATTAACCAAATCTGCCAGAGACATAATCCTCAGTGCGCTTCTGCTTTGGATTAGTAAAGATCTCAACCGTAGTTGCACTCTCCACCAATCGACCAGGTCCGCCATCGGATAGGAAAAAGCCGGTGTAATCAGATACGCGGGCAGCTTGTTGCATATTGTGGGTAACAATTACAACGCTCATGGTGTTTGCTAACTCACGAATTGTCTCTTCAATTCGAAGAGTTGATCCTGGATCTAGCGCAGAACATGGTTCATCCATTAGTAAAACCTGTGGGCTAACTGCAAGGGATCGGGCAATACATAGGCGTTGTTGTTGACCACCAGAAAGGGAGCCACCATATTCATTAAGTCGATCCTTAACCTCATCCCACAATCCAGCTCTTCTTAAACAGCTCTCAAGTAACTCATCTGAGTTTTCAATTTTGATTTGAGATAACTTCAAGCCTGACAAAACATTCTCTTTGATAGTCATTGATGGAAATGGGTTTGGTTTTTGGAAAACCATTCCTACCTTAAGACGAATCTTTGTTACATCAACTCCTGGCTCATAAACATCCTTGCCATCTAGTAATACCTGACCAGCAAGGGCAGCAGTTGGAATAAATTCATGCATTCGGTTTAAGGTGCGGATAAATGTAGATTTTCCACAACCAGATGGACCAATTAATGCCGTAACTGTTCCAGTTGCAAAATCCATTGAGATATCTTCTAAAACATGTTTCTTACCAAACCAGGCATGTACTCCTCTTGCCTCAAGGCCACTACCGCCGGAGTTAGGCTTACCAGCATTAACTGTTCGTGCTGAGGCCACATCACCAAGTGAGCGAGAACCCCCCGATGGTGCAGAAGTACTCTTTGCAGTTGTCTGCTTTCCGGTCATTTGGCTCATATTATCCTCTCGATTGCCTGATTCATTTTGATTACTCATTTTCTACTTCCCTTTGCTGCGCCAAAGTATCTAGCTAGAGCAAAAAATATTAGAACTAAAATCATCAATACAAAGACACCAAGCCAGGCTCTACTAATCGCATTCTCACTGCCGATAAGTAGGTTCTTCCAGACATAGTATGGAAAAGCTGACATGTTGCCAGCGGTTGGATTTAAATTAATCGCATCCGCGCCACCAATAGTTAACAACAAAGGCGCAGTCTCACCGACAACTCGTGCAATTCCTAAGATAACTGCAGTAATTAATCCGCTACGGGCTGCTGGAATAACCACCATCGCAACTGTTCGCCATTGGGTAGCACCTAAAGCAAGTCCTGCCTCACGAAGATCTTGCGGGATTAATTTTAAAACCTCCTCTGCTGTTCTTGCCACAGTTGGAATCATCAATACCGTCAAAGCAAATCCGCCAGCAATTCCTGAGTAGGAATTTCCTAATTGAATCATCCAAAATGCAAAGATAAACAAGCCAGCCACAATAGATGGCACACCACTCATTGCCTGCACAAAAAATCTTACTGTTCCAGCAAATCTGCCCTTAACCTCAACAATATATAGCGCGGTCAGGATTCCAATTGGTGTGGCAATTAATGTGGCAAAGATGACGATGTAGGCGGTGCCAATTACTGCGTGTAGTAAGCCACCCTCTGTAAGTGGCATATCAGAAGCTGTCTCTGACATATCTTTAGTAAATATTGAGAGAGAAAAACCAGGAGCGCCTAATCTGATAATTTCATAAAGCACAGAAGCTAGCGCCATGATTACAAATGAGGCTGCGATATAGACCAAGACCGTAGTTGAGGAGTTAACGGCTGCTTTTCGATCTAATCTAATCCAACTCATAACGGTTGCAGTAACAATTGCCATCACAATTAAGGTGAGGGCAAAACCTAACTTGCCCTTAAGGGGTGAGAAGCCAACAATTGCTAAGGTGCTAAGTAATGTAAAAAGTGCGCCAAGTAAATCTGTTACTAAATCCTTTGGGGTTAACTTCCATGGGTGCTCAGGCTTCACATTAAGGGTAGTTTGGCTCATCTTTCTACTCCCTAGCTGTCTTATTAATAATGTAATTAGCTAAGAAGTTAACTAATAAGGTCACCATAAAGAGCACAAAGCCTGCGCCCATTAATGCCTGAAGCTCAACTGGATCTGCCTCACCAAACTTATTAACAATCATGGAGGCAACAGAGCCGCCGGCGCTTAGCAAAACTTCAATTCTTATGTCATAAACTAAATTCAAAACTGTGTAAACGGCAACTGTTTCACCTAATGCTCTTCCCAATCCCAACATCGCTCCACCAATAACGCCGCCTCTGCCATACGGGAATACAACCGCTTTAATCATCGACCACTTAGTAGCACCGAGAGCGTAAGCTGCTTGAATTCGCTCCAATGGTGTTTGGGCAAATACCTCGCGTGATACGGCAGTAACAATTGGAATAATCATGATGGCAAGAACTAGTCCTGCAATAAAAGGTGATCTGGTAAAGACTGGCGCTGGCATATCAAAAAATGGAATGAAGCCAAAGTACTTATGAATTAACTTTGCCCAGTACTCAGCATGGGGCATTAAAACAAAGTATCCCCATAAACCATAAACAATTGATGGAATTGCTGCCATTACATCAACGACCACCACCATTGGTTTTTTAATCCACTCCGGTGCGTAATAAGAAAGGAACAACGCGGTACCAACTGCAACTGGTACGCCCATAATCATCGCCAAAATTCCAGTAACAATAGTTCCGTATAGCATCGCGCCAATTCCATAAGAGGCCGCTTGGCCTTCCTCTGGAATTGCATCCACCCAATCAAAGCCAGTAAGAAATGAAAGACCGGCAGCACGCATCGCTTCAAAACCATTAAAGACTAAAAAGAATCCAATTAAGCCAAGAAGTAAGCCGGCAATTAATCCACCGCTAGTTACAACACCTCGAAAAACCTTGTCGGTAAAACGCGGCTTGGTGGTGATTACCCTTGGGGCTGGAATGGTTTTTTTCTCTTGCATGCTCAGGCTCACGTGGCAATCCTGCTATTTACCCCACTTATTTATGGGGCTATCGGGTAAAACTAAGGTGAACTAACGGTGAACTATTTGGCCAGATCAACCCAATAGGCTAATCACCTATGAGCCAAGATCTGCCACACCTAATCTGGGTCGATTGTGAGATGACCGGGCTAGATATCAATAAAGATGCCTTGGTTGAGATCGCTGTTTTAGTAACTGATGCCCAACTTAATGTGTTGGGTGAAGGTGTTGATTTAGTAATCAAATGTGAGCAATCCAAGTTAGATGGCATGGATGATTTTGTTAAAAACATGCACACCAGCTCTGGCCTGATTACGCAGATCCCAAATGGCACCACACTTGCAGCGGCGGATGATGCGATTATTACCTACTTAAAAAAGTACGCACCAAGTGAGGGCAAATCCCCATTGGCTGGAAACTCTGTCTATGTTGATCGCGCCTTTATTGCCAGAGATCTACCAAAGTTAAATGCCTACCTGCATTATCGAACTATTGATGTTTCAACCATCAAAGAGTTAGCAAGAAGGTGGCATCCAAAAACCTACTTTGCAGCCCCTGCCAAAGATGGCAACCATCGGGCGTTAGGTGATATCAGGGATTCCATTGCAGAGCTTGATTACTACCGCAGCGCAATCTTTATTCCCTAATAAGATATGCGTAAATAATGGTTGAAAAAAGGTTAAGGAATTTTGCCGTATCATTAGCCAAGCAATAAACATGGTGGGCGTAGCTCAGCTGGTAGAGCACCCGGTTGTGGTCCGGGATGTCGCGGGTTCGAGCCCCGTCGCTCACCCCACATTATTAATTGAAAGCTTTTAAACTAAAGATCCTCTAACACTAAAGGCCTCTGCTACTCGGGCAACAGAAACAATAAAGGCTGCAGAGCGTAGATCAGTCTTATACTTTTTAGCGGTCTCATTTACATTTACAAAAGCAGTTTGCATTCTCACATCAAGCTCAGCTCGAAACTTCTCTTTTGGCCAGGAAAATTGTTGAATATTTTGGGTCCACTCAAAGTAGGAGCCCATCACACCACCACTATTTGCCAAGATATCAGGCACGATCACAATCTTATTTGCCCGCAGCTTCTTATCGGCACTGGTCATAATTGGCTGGTTAGCACCTTCGACAATAAATGCTGCCTTTATCTTGTCCACATTAGAGTCATTAATTACATTACCTAAGGCTGCTGGAATTAAAACATCACACTCAATCTCAAGTACTTCAGCTGAGCCAATCCGGTTATCACTTTTCACATCCGCCAAACTCTTCACATCAAAGATCGCTTTAATATCAATGCCTTTTTTATCCACTATGCCACCAGACATATCAGAGAGTGCTATTACCTTCATGCCAAGCTCTTGGCAGACAAGGGCTGCATACCTGCCAACATTTCCAAAGCCTTGAATTGCAACGGTGGCACCTTCTACCTTTTTATTATTTTGTTGCAAGGTGGCTGCAGTTATTTGGGCAACACCACGGCCTGTTGCCTCCTCCCTACCAGGTGCTCCAAATAAACCAACTGGTTTACCGGTAACACAAGCAGGTTGAAATCCTTCGATTCTATGAAACTCATCCATTAGCCAAGCCATAGTTTGCGCATCTGTTCCTAAATCAGGGGCAGGAATATCTCGGTTTGGTCCTAAAACATTTATCAAGGTTCTAGTCCACCTTCTGATTACCTCCTCTTTTTCAAGAGGTGTTAACTTTGTTGAATCAACTGCTACTCCACCTTTGCCGCCACCAAATGGCACATCAATAAGTGCGGTCTTCCAAGTCATTAAGGAAGCAAGCGCTCTAACCTCATCAATATCAACATCTTGGTGAAATCTAATTCCACCTTTTCTTGGTCCTCTTGCACTTGAGTGCTGCACACGGTAACCAGTTAAAACTTCAATGCCACTATCTCGATGTAGTGGAATAGATATTGTTACCTCGCGCTCACAAGCGCTAATTGCATCTACTAAACCTTTTTTTAAATTTAAGACCGAACCGGCTTGGGCGACTAACTCATTAACCTCAGCAAAGGCAGAAACACCTGACGTCGTTGTCATAGACCTAATCTAAATGATTAACCTGAAAAAACCTTAATCGGGCAGGCGAAGTAGTCATTAAATGAGAGTAACCCCACCATTAAAGTGCTGATAGGGTCGGCCAGTAGCAAAGAGCCGGGTTGTTAGCTCAGTTGGTAGAGCAGGTGACTCTTAATCACCGGGTCGGGGGTTCGAGTCCCTCACAACCCACTTTTAAATGATTTCGGGTTCAAGCCTAGACAAATATATCTAAATGTTGGTCATATCTAACTTAAAATCAGTTCCAGCTCTCAGGAAAAACTACATAGGTACGGCTACTAGGTTATAGCCTTTATTCGTTCGCTTTTTCAAATAAGCCAGAGTGTCAATTGAGTTTATTTCTAATGAACCTGAGCGTTGAAGAAAATATATTTTGTACGCCTTTGTGGACAAAAGCCATTTTGTTGTTAAACACTCCAGATCTCTCCCATGATCTTCATAGATTATACGGACGCGGCTCCTAATTGAATTGGGAATTTGGTTAATGCAAGATATCTCTGCTCCTTCAACATCAAGTTTGAGTAAGATATTTTGATTATTCTTAATCGCTGGCTCAAATACATTCAAAAGTTGAATTAATGGAACTTGAAAGATTTCCATACTAGAAGAATTTTCTTGATAAATTGAAGCACCGACATGCATGCCTGGGCTCAGGTCAAGATAAAGACTTGTTGTTGAATCTCCTTGACTCAGATCTCCAACAGCGCCTTCCAGTGCAAATTCTGGGATATTGTTTAGTCTCAAATTTTCAATTAAAAGTTGAAAGACTCTTGGGTTTGGCTCGATGGCCACAAAAGTCTTTACATTAAGTTCCTTCGATACAAATAAAGACCAATATCCAATATTTGCGCCACAGTCCACAAAGAAATCGTCAGCTGAGCACTCATTTCTTAGCCAAGTTTCTAATTCTAATTCATACTTGAAATGTTTAGATATTAACTGTGACCAGTATGGATCATTTTTTTCAAATTTAATTGCGAAATTTGATACTGATACAACACGTTCACCTGTCATTTTCCGAACCATTAACGAACAAAATCTATAGTACAGGCGAAAGTTGATTAGGCTTAGAAGGAAGCCAGCTGCCTTTATACAGTTCTCTTTCATAGGCCTATGTCCCCTAAGCGTTAATCGAGACTCTACCCTACATTTTATTTTATCTGATATGGTGAAACATGTCGCCAAGGCCTTCAATCTTTGCTCGCCTGAAATCTGAAAATGGGACCTTAATTTCCTACTATGCTCGCCCAGGAAGTTTCACAACAGGTGGCGTGAGTTCAACTAATGCTGATTGGATGAAAGTTTTTTCTGATTACGGAATACCAAATTTGATATCAGCTTACATGCAGAACGGGCTAAATCCACTTGGGGACATTGGATCCAAGGTGCCTATAAGACATTTTCTTAATCACAGGGTTTTCTCAATTCCTATTGAATTCCAATTTTTGAAAAAAAAGAGTTCACTAGTTTATCTGCATGAAGGGTGGACATTATCCAATTTTGTAGTTGCAGCATATTGTTTTATCCACAATATTCCTTATGCATTGATGCCGCATGGCGTCTACGAACCGCAAATTGTAAAGACATTAAAATGGCTTAAGTTACGTATTTTTCTTGAAAAATTTGTAATTAAGAATGCCTATTTTGTTCACTTATACTTTGAAGGTGAAGCGAAATATGTTTCCGAGATATGCAAGTCAGCAAAAATAGCAATCGCACCCACCGGAATAGATGTGACCAGTCAGTTGAATAAAAGCTGGGTGGGAGATGGGGATTATTTCTTATATGCCGGTCGCATTGATCTCAATTTCAAGGGTTTAGACTTACTAGTAACTTGTTGGAAACTAGCAGGCAGAAGTGAGAAGTTACTGCTAGCTGGTCCAGATTACAATGGTGGCGTTATTGAGCTGCAAAATCTTTTGCGTAAATTGGGGCTAGAAGAGGAAGTTGTACTACTCGGAAATTTGAACTCTACTGAGTTGTACCGACTTATGAAGCACGCCCGAGGCTTCTTGCATATTTCTCGATGGGAAAGTTACGGGCGAAGCCCAATAGATGCGATTTTGATGGGTGTACCAACACTTATATCAACACAAATGCAGATTGGGCGTGTAGTGCAAATTTCGAATATGGCCTACGTAACAAGCTTGTCAGTGGAAGATGTTATCGAGGGCATCAATTACATTGGGGAGTTGACACCACAGCAACATAACACTCGATACATTTCCAATTATCAAGAGTTTTCAAAATTTCTAAATTGGGAACGGATAATGAACTCTTTGGATAATCAATCATGACAAAAGAGGTGTTAAATGAAGATATTCATTCGCAGAGATTCACTGTTACTTCAGAAAATTTAATAATTCTAGCTGTGTCTCTTTCGCTGTTTGGTGGTAGATGGATTTCATATATAGGGTTTCCAAATTATAATTTATTTTTAGTCGATTTATTCTATTTCTTTGGGCTGCTTGGGATAGTGATATTTCAGAAAAAAAGTTTTAATTCGAAAAATACCATCCTTATAACATTCATACTGACGCTTTTTATTTCTTTTCAGATATTCAGAAACTTGAACTTGCCCCTGATCACGCGCCTTCGCGATTTAGTTCCCTTCTTATACCTAATAGCAACGCCTGTAATCATTAGGAAATTCCCAGAAACTGCTTGGATCCGAACAATAAAAGTTGCGCGTTATGCCACTTTATTCGGCGCAATTTGGACTGATCTAGTTTTGCTTGGAATTTTGAAAGAATTTTCTGCTCTCCAGCAATTTTCAGGAGTGCCGATTTTCAGTGCACGGTGGGATCACTCAGGAATCTCTCTCTGCATTGGATTACTTCTTTGGGGCTCATTTCCGAGAGCCAAATT
Source organism: Candidatus Nanopelagicus limnes (assembly GCF_002287885.2). Lineage (GTDB taxonomy): Bacteria > Actinomycetota > Actinomycetes > Nanopelagicales > Nanopelagicaceae > Nanopelagicus > Nanopelagicus limnae. The sequence continues at coordinate 326,327 of NZ_CP016768.2, read as the reverse complement.
GAGAGACAATACACTTGTTAGGTTATTTCTGCTGTCAAGCATACTTCTGCAGTACAGTCGAGCAAGTTATGTCGGTCTTTTTTTTGTTCTGTTGTCAATCTATTTTGTTGCAAAATCAAGAAAGAAAATTGACCCTTTTCAAAAAACAAGTTTTCTGAACGCATGCTTAGCTCTATCCATCGTTGCAATTCCTATTTTAACTCTTGTAGCTCCCATGTTGCCTCAGAAGAGCGCTCTGAGTCGAATCGGAATAGAAAACTTATTCTCGCCAGGTAAATTGATACAGGACACCAGGAATTCAGGAACTGCAAATGCGAGAATTGAGTCGCAAAAATTGCTCACTGGATGGATATACCAAAATCAGTTGGAATTTCTTGGCGCTGGGCCCGGTAGAGAAATGGTTCTAGAATCCAAAGCATATGTTTTTTTATCAGGTGCGCGAGATGTTAGGTCTCCTCACTCTTGGTTCTATGGAAACTTTGGGCGATTCGGATACCTAGGCCTCATTATGTGGCATTTGATCTGCTTTTCATACATCCGTGCTCAAAGAGCTCGACTACAAGTATTCGATTTCCCAGCCAATATACTAATCGTTATATACATTATTGCTTTGTTCGGTGTTGTAATGGAATCACCCTTTGGGATATTACCATTCAGCTTCTTTCTAGGCGGAGGCAAGTTATTGGATTTATCAAAAGATGACTAACGTCAAAGTAATCAAAATTCTAAGCATTTCGCAAACTTCGGTTCAGTCAAGAATGGGTGTACTGAGTTCAAACGAAAGCAAAGTTGTCCATTTGCTAAATACCTACAATTTAGCATTGGCAAATAGTAATAGTCACTATTTCAGTTTACTAGCAAAGTCTGATTATAATTTTGTTGATGGAAAGCTGTTGCAGGTCTCATTAAGTAAATTGCTTCGAATCAATATTTTTCAAATTCGAGGCATTGATCTTATGAAATCAATTCTCTCCACTTCGCCAAATGGAATTGTTCATTTGTTTATATGCCCAAATAATGACAATTCTTTTCAACTAAAGAAAGTAATTGATCAATTTTATCCACGTTTAGAGTGTGATTTTTTAGTACCACCGTTTTCTGACGATATCGAAGTTTTGAACAACGAGATATTAAACAAAATGAGCTCCCGAAAATTTGATTACATTTGGGTTGGGGTAGGGACTCCAAAGCAAGATTTCTTAGCCCAAGAGTTGTATAACACCAAAAAAGGCGCATATATAATCTGTGTCGGCGCAGCTTTAGATTTTCTAGCTGGAACAAAAAAAGAGGCTCCCGAAGTCATTCAAAAAATGGGCTTGGAATGGCTATTCCGATTCAGTCAAGAACCTCGGAGACTTTTCAAGCGCTATTTTATCAAGTCCTGGGGCTTCCTTTTGATAATTCTACGAAAAAAAATTGTGATCGAGACGCAATGAAAATAGTTATTGTGCATCATTTCTACAAGAATGGCGCTGCTAGTGGAGAAAACACTGTCGTTGAGGCCCATGTGAGAGCTCTTAGAAAACACGGCCATACTGTTACCTTGATTGGAAGATATTCCAATCAAACTTTGAACAGTAGGCTTGAAAAGCTGAAAGTAGGATTCACTTGGGCTTTCAATATGGGCCAAAGCCCGTGGAGGCAAATTAAAGAATTTGAACCTGACATAATCCTCATCCATAATTTGTATCCAGGTTTCAGCTCAAGATGGATAAGAAAAAAGGAAATCCCACGAATTTACTGGCTACACAATTATCGTTTTTTTTGTCTCGCTTCAACTTTTATTTTTCAGAATCAAGAATGCTTAATCTGCGCTCAAAGTGTTTCATATAAGTCACTAATTAGAAAATGCGCCGATGGGTCTATTCTTAAAACCGTTTCCACGTATTTAAGATTAAAAATGAATCGAGATCTTCCAGAAAGAAGTGAGCTTGATCATTGGGTTGCTCTGTCACCAAAAGCGAGAAATCTATTTTTACAGACATCTCTTAAATCAAAGAGTATGAGTATAATTCCAAATTTTGTTGATTCCAATGATGTCATGCCCACATTCCTCTCAGATAAATGGGTATTTGTTGGAAGGCTCACAGCAGAAAAGGGAATTCTTGCTCTGGCAAAGAATGTCCCGGACTCAATTCAGCTAGACATTTATGGAGATGGTCCAGCTAGAGCTCAACTCGAAGTTATCTGTGCAAACAAAACAAATCTTAATTTAAAAGGGGATCTGGATCGCGAAACATTATTGGATTTACTTCCAAATTATACTGGAGGATTTGTTCCCAGCTTTGGAGTTGAAGGGATACCAACTACATTCCTTGAATATTCCGCAGCAGGTTTACCAATAATTGGCTGGGAAGTGAACTCAACCTCTGATTTTATTGATGAATACGAATGTGGGATCACATTGAAGAATTTTAGGATGGAGGCAATTGCTGACGCAGTTAGCATGATTGCCCGCAATAGAGCTCAGTTCTCAAAGAATTCAATAAGCATGTGGAAATCAGAATTCTCCGAAAGTAAGTGGATTCAACAAGTGAATGATCTTTTTGACTCGGTAATAAATAATAGAAATCTAGAGCATTGAAACACTTTATTAGCCGCAAGAATTTTGCATTGCTAGTTGAGCAAGCATTATTTTCGCTCTTTAACTTTTTGATTGTAGTAAATATATACAGTGATATTTCTATACTTCAGGTCGCCTCCATAGGCGTTAACATCACAGCGCTTTATGCCGCTATCTCCATATCTCGAAATATGATCTCAGGGGAGTTTACTCAAAGCAAGTTTCCTATAGATGACATCAAGCTCGAACGCATTTTGAAAGTCGTCTGTGTGAGAACACTGGCTGCGTCTCCATTTGTAATAATTGTGATCCTATTATCGTGCTTCTTCACAAGAACTGATACGGAAACTACTAGGCATTTGGTAATTATTTCAGTAGAAGTTATTTTGGTGGATAATTTCAGGCAAATCCAGATTCTTTACCAGAGACTCCAATTTATGAGCGTAAATCTTTTTTTATCCATTTTATTGACTTACTTAATGTTAGTTTCATTGAATCTAGAAGATGAATCAGCCCTAAATTTCTGGCTTTACTCGCTTTTTTTCTATTTACTAATTCTCTTTCTAAGGTACTACAAGATTTTAGGCAGGTATAATCAAGAAGATTTGGGCAAATTTCAATTTGTTTCAAGAAAATCCATTACGGTCGAATCATTGTCAAATCATTTACTTTTCTACTTTTATAATTTAGTTTTATTCCAGTTCAATCCGCTTCTGTCTGGAGAGATTAGACTATTCACTGCTTGGATTGTTAATTCTGCGAGTTCGCTTTACATTACTCTAAACAATTATTATACAATAAAGTTGGTGAATAAGCAGTCGACCGAAAAGGAACAAAGAAGTATTAACTTTTTGGCTTTTTTTTCTTTAGCCGTGAGCTGTTTTATTTTTTCAGTTTTTTACTCGTTTATTACACTCAATAATATCAAATTTGATACTTGGTTAATTTTAGGAACATGTATTTCAAGTGTTACTTTTTTTATTCATTCCAGAATTGCAGTTCTTAACTTGCACGCGATGCCGTTTAGTAAATTCCTAAGATTACGAACGCTTACGTGGGTTATAACATTGGGGATTCAGTTGATTGGAACATACTTTTTTGGAGAGTTGGGTTTTATCATAAGTTCTCTCTTCTCCTGTGTTTATGTCATCAACTGTTATGATCGCGCTCTTAGTAGTTCGACCTTAGTTAAAAGGATTTCAAACTAAATTAAGTTCAAAGTTTTGGGTAATATCTATCTTCAGAAAATATTACAGTCTTGTTGAAGTAACAAAACCCGACATATATATCTTGTGTTTAAAGGATTAAATTGCGATTTCTTAGATTTGCTTCTGAGTTTCGGCGAGTAACGCAAAAGTTGTATCTTAGATAACCATTGAAATTAGTTTTAGTCCCAAATTTTGGAACTCTGATTTGATTCCAGTAGGAGGTATATCGTGATTCTCATTTTTTTGGCTTGATGTTTTTGTAGTTGCAGTCAGTGTTGAATTTGAGAAGTGGTTTTTAGTCCAATTCAGCCATGGGCATAAAGTTCATCCACTTTTTTGATTTACAAGTTGCTATCTAATACACTAACTTCTGCTTGCTCAGATTCTGCTGAAGGGCGTGAGAAGTTTCTTGAATGGATTGATGATCTGATTCAAAATCAGTAAAAACCGATAGCAAGCACATATTTTCTGCTTTCCAGCGCCTAAACTTAAGACCTAGCCAATTGGAGAGTCATGTCTACTGGATTTAAGGCCCGTGTACTTGTGGCTGAGGATGAGGAGTTCACGCTTAATCTTCTGCGCGAGGTACTAACCAGTGCTGATTTCCAAGTTGAGGCTGTAACAAATGTGGCAGATGCGATTGCCAAAATAGGTAGCTTTGATCCACATGCAGTAATCACGGATTTAAACTTTGGTATTACCGGACCAAGTGGAGCAGATCTTTTGAACTACATCGAAAAAGAGCACCCGTGGGTTGGCAAGGTGGTCTTAACCTCACACGCCTCACCCGCGCTGGCTGTTCCAAATGGGATGGCACTACCTGCTGGCGTAACCTACTTAGTTAAGTCAGCGCTTGGATCAATCTCAGATCTAGTTACAGCAGTTGAAAACTCCATCTCTAATCTTGCCTTTGAATCTGTTAAGCCTGTTGTGGAAAATGACCGAATACTTATTAGCGCTACGCAGGGTGAGATTTTACTGATGCTATCTGAAGGATATACAAACTCTGCTATTGCAAAAAAACGTGGGACGTCTCTGCGTGCTGCAGAAACTCTGGTGCAACGAACCTTTGCCAGCATGGGTATAAAAAATGATGAGGATTTTAATCCACGTGTTTTAGCGGTAAGAATGTGGCAACAAGGAAAAGTTGTAATTAAGTGAAATTTGCCCTGCAAAGATTTCGCTACGCCGCAACTGGACGTTGGGCGGTATCAATTCGCACATACACTCCCATTGTTATGCCGTTTGGCTTTCTAACCTCTATTGAACGTGAACAATCATTTAACAGAACTTCGATTACTGAGGCGGTAGTCATTGCAGTTGGTGGTGAACTAGTTTGCGCTTTGTATATATTCATAATGCAGACAGTGTTGTTAGGAAATCGCTACCAGCGGCTTCAACCACTTTGGCGCTGCCTTATTGTTTGGTTTGGCGCCGGTTTTGTTCGAGGCTTTTTTACAGCATGTAATGCAAACTGGAACTTTGGCTACGAATTTGATTTCTTAAACCGCATATTCCCATCAATGACCTATACCGGCTTGGCTATGGCCCTAGTAGCATTTTTCTTTGGCTCCATTGAGCGAAAGCGAATTGAGATAAAGGCTTTAAACTCCCTAGATCAGATCTTACAAACTGATCAAGAAAACCTCATTGAGGCTGAGGAGCGACAAAAAGTTGTTGCCCAGCAGGTCTTTCAAAACCAAATCCTGCCCCAGATAAATTCTCTACAAGATGGCATAAATGAATTACTTAAAGACCCACAAAATCAAACGGATTCAAGGAGCCTTAAAACTCTCTATGAACAGAGCGTGGCGGTAGCAAACTCACTTCAATCTCAAAAAGGAAATCTTAAAAATCAGCAACTCGTAAATCCCCGACCAGATAAAGATCAAGATTCTTACTCTTACTGGAGTGCGCTATTACCAAGAACCTTATCTGTTCGTATAACCTTTATAACTCTGCTCTTAGGAAGTTTTTCAGGTCAGTATTCACGTAATGGCATTGAGGGAGTTAAAGCTGGATTTGTAGGCGCTGTGATTGTCACAGCTTATATTTTCCCACTTGCACAGATAGTAAAAAGGAATATGCGTTTTAAATCAGCTGCCTACTTCTTTGCATATATGGGTGCATTTGTTTTGCAGGCGGTTTATAACGTAATTCAACCTAAACTTCTCTTAGTACTAGATAACCCTTACGCACCCTGGTACTCAGCGATTAAAACAACTTATGGCCTATACATTGCCTCGGTTATCGCAACTATGTTGGTTCTTGTGCAGGGAAGCTTTAAAAACTTAATTGAATCTGGCGCTCAATTGGAGAAAAACGTTGAGCTTTTACACTTGCAAAATCTTGAATTGGAGCAATCAATTACTGAGAGTCAATTTGGAACTTTGCAAGGCAAAATATCTGGCGTGAGTATGGCTCTACACTTGATGGGTACGATGGAATCAATTGACCAAAAACGAAAAACTGAACTGCTTTCAGACGCTAGTGAGTTACTTAAAGAAAGTTTGAACGCTTTAAAGATTATGAAGGAGGTGAAGCCATGAACAGGCTGCCCTCAAATTTTTACGCTGCAGGCTTATTTAAAATACAGCCAAAACAATTACTAACCTCATCAGTTTTTTGGTGGTTTTTACCGATTTCAGTTCTGCTGCCAATATTCTTTGGTCAATACAATGTTGATAGTTTAAGGGATATCTCAACCTGGTTGCTGATTGGAATCATCGCCCATTTTGCTATGTTTCCTTTTGTAATCTATGGCAGGAGTGGAAAAACTTTTACTGAGCAGGTAATTCTTATTTTTATGATGGGCATAGTTCGTGGAATTTTGATTTCAATTCTGCCGCCAATCTTTGACATGCAAGATGAACAATCATTCCTAGCCCGTGTGACAAATTCAGCAGTTGCTGTGTTTTACTGGAATATGATTGGTTCGATTATTCTTGAGCACGGGTCAAAATTTCGTAGCAGAGTAAAAGAAATTCTTAATGAAATTTTAGAAAAGCAACTACTGGGAACTCCATCTGCTGCCAAGGAATCATCACATGAATTAACTAGAATTATTGGAATACTGCAGGAAAAAATCGTTGCTTTGGTGGGAAGCTCCCCCGGCAGAGAAGATATCGTTAAAGCATCAGATGACATCGATGCTTTGATTAATCAACATATCAGGCCCTTATCTAAATCGCGTTGGCGCGATGGACAGCTAACTTGGGTGCGTGCTGGAATATTCTCAGTAATTCGCTCTTGCCTAGATAGCAACAGAATTCCAGTAGTTACCGTAATTATTTTCTCTATACCATTTTCAATTATCACCCAAACCAATCGTATTGGTTTGCTCGGCACTCTAATTATTCAATCCTTTTGGGTTTTTTTGACTCTGGTCATTAACTGGTTGGTATATCGAAAAAATCCTGTAAGTAAACTAACCAAGTATAATTTAGCATTCTTAGCCGGCGTAGTTTTTATCGCTTATCCAGTTACTTATATCTTCCAATCTAAAATTCCAATGGCATCACCTGAATCTCTTGAATCAATTGTGCAGGGTTATATCGTAAGCATGATTACACAAGTATCACTCTACATAATTGCCACTTTCGTAATTAGCCTTCGGGAGGGTCAAGATTTTGCTTTTGATTACCTTAAGGAGATTATCAATCGTGGTGAGTTGGCAAATCTTGTTGATAGAACTCGTTCTGATAATTCAGATGCGCAGTTTGCGCAGTATCTTCATGCCGAGGTTCAATCACAGTTGATTGCCTGCAAACTCCTACTATTAAAAGCCGCTGAAAGTAACTTTGATTTGTTTCCCCCTGAGGTTACCCAGCAAATTCTTGAGCGAATGGAAAAAATCTCTCACCCATATGTGCCTGCCATGATAAAAACTCCGGCAGCACAAGTTAGTGAGTTATCTACCTCTTGGGCAGGGATGGCAAAAATAAGTTATGAGTTGCCAGTAGATCTTGAGAGTATGAAGGAATATAGCCAGATTGTTTCCCAGTTGATTACTGAGGGTGTAGTCAACTCAATTCGTCACGGGGGCGCTAATGAGATCTCTATTTCTGCAACATTTAGCGGGAAGGATTTGCAGGTGAATATTATGGATAATGGACACCTTGAGAGTGATACAAATTCACGGGGTTTAGGTTCAATTCTATTTAATACATTTGCTAAAAGCTGGTCTCTGTCTCGGGTGGATAATAAAACAGTTCTACTCTTTGTAATCGATACAAATCAAAAGGGAGCTCAATTATGAAGAAGCCATTGATTCAGCGAGTAAAGGAAAATGCCAACCCGCAACAGGTTGTGATTTTGGCTTTGATGTTAATTCCCGATGCAATAGCGATAGCGTTCTCGGCGATTACCGCCTATAACTTTAGGTTTCCAGATGCTCAGGACTCCATTGATGGCGTTCCAGCGATTGCACAGTTTGAGTACCGTGGAATTTTAAGCCTCTTAATTATTGCCTGGGTTGGCACATTAATTGCAACTGGTACCTACCGATTCAATCACGCAACCCTTGTGGTCTTTAACCTGCGAATGATTATTAAACGATCCTTCACCTTCTTTTTCTTCCTAGGTTTCATCTCCTTTATATTAAAGGCTTCCTTTTCTCGATCCCTCTTCCTAGTAATGCTAGGAAGTGGATTGATCTATTTATTTATTGTTCGCATCATGATTTATTGGTTAGCGCTGCGCCCCATGATCATGAAAAAGAAGGTCACCTCCAAGATGATGATTGTTGGCAGGCAGAAGAAGGATCTAGAAGCTCACAGTGATTGGTTAATTAAAAACCGCTCACTTGGCTTCACAATTTCAGCTCGCTTAGTCTGCCCAGAAATAACCTTAAAGTGGGTGGAGGATTTTGATCGCCTGCTGCGCCATAACAAAATTACTGAAGTTCTGCTTTTGCCTGGAATGGAATCTGATCCAAACTTCTCTAAATTTATTCATTACTGTGAGGATTTAGATATTCATGTTAACTGGATTCCACTAGATTCAGGAAACCTTGGCTACTGGCTTATCCCCTCCCCGCAAGAAGGTATTCCATTTTTAACCTTTGAAAAATCTGAGATCTCACTCATCTCTAGAGCAATTAAGCGCACCTTTGACTTAGTCTTTGCCGTTGTGATTTTGATTCTCTTAAGTCCACTCTTCCTAGTCATTTCTATTGCAGTGCTGATCACAAGCGGTCGACCTATTTTTTACTCACAAAAGCGCATTGGTTTAAATGGTAAGTCCTTTAAGTTTTATAAGTTTCGCTCCATGATTAAGGGTGCGGATAAGAAGCTTGCCGAGGTTGAGAATGTGCATGGCTCATCTCATGTGTTGTTTAAGAACCCGGTGGATCCCCGTATTACCCCGGTAGGACGTATCTTGCGTAAGTACTCATTAGATGAACTTCCACAGTTTTTAAATGTACTAAACAACTCTATGTCTGTGGTTGGACCACGTCCTGCTCTACCAAGTGAGGTAAGTGTTTATAGTTCAATTTATGAGAGGCGCTTAATCGCAAAGCCAGGCATTACTGGGCCTTGGCAGATTTCTGGCAGATCTGATCTGGATCTACGCACTAGCGTTGCTCTTGATTTAAATTATTTAATTAACTGGAGCTTTACCAGAGATCTTTGGATCATTATCGCCACAGTTGGAGCGGTATTTAAAGGTAAGGGCGCTTACTAAAGGGGCTTGAGATTACTTCTTGCTGCGAGATTGACGTAGTAACTCTGCTTTAAATCGCTTGCCCTTAATGTGTTCAAGGCTTTCTTCAAGATCAAGGCGAGCTAAATCCTGCGCACTTGGTGCGTAGTTCTGAGCATCAGCGCGATTGGCGTATGGACGGTAGTGAGCGCCGTAATAACGTGGGTATCCGTAACGATAGCCGTACTCATACTCAAGGGAAGCTTCAGGAATCTTATTTAATACAACTCCTAGAATTGTGGAACCAACAGCAGTCATAGCATCTCGTGAGCCAATGAAGTGAGGCTTCTTAGTAACACCTGCATGGATAACCAGTACAGCGCCATCTGCCTTTGCTGCCACAATCGCCGCGTCCGTCACAGGAAGTAATGGTGGGCAATCAATAATTACATACTCATACTGCTTACGTAACATCTTGATAAGTTCATCAAATTTTGCAGAGCCTAGTAACTCTGATGGATTTGGTGGAACCTTTCCTGACAAAAGTACATTAAGGCCAGAATCATTTTTGCGAATTAATTTCTTAAGCATTACTGATGTCATCTTCTTTTGGCCGCTGATTAACTCACTTAACCCCTCAGCCATATTTGAAAACTCTAAGTACACCGGAATCTTTGGACGGCGAAGATCAGCTTCAACCAGAATCGTTTTAGCCCCAGCTTGGGCGAGTGAGATAGCTAAGTTTATTGCACTAGTTGACTTACCCTCACCTGGAAGAGCTGAGGTGAAAACAATTACTTGTGGGTGAGCATCTGGGCTTAAGAATTGTAAATTGGTACGCAAAGTACGAAATGCTTCTGTACGTGCTGCGTAGCGTCCAATTTGGGTAACCAATGGCTTCTCATCAGCCAAGATATCAAAACCGATTGCAGCAAGTAATGGAGTTCCTTGTAGGTCATCTTCATTCTTAATTGTGTTATCTAGAAGTCTGCGAAGGGAAGCTAAACCAATTCCAAGACCAAAGCCAAGAAGTAATCCAAGAGCTAGATTGATTGCTTTCTTAGGTGAGGCAGGTGAGCTGGCAGGTACGGCATTTAAAACTGTTGAAACCTTAACTGGTGAATCACTTCCAATTCCTTGTAACTCTAATTTAGCAACTGTTACACCAAACTGCTTAGCAACAGCGTTTGCAATATCTGCTGCCCGTTGTGGATCAGTATCGGTAACGGTTAAGACAATTAAAACTGTATCAAGAGGGGCCGAAGCTGAAACCATCGCACTTAACTCTTCTGGGGTGATTGAAAGATTTAACTTCTTAACAACAGGGGCGAGAGTTAGGGGTGAGTTAATAATCTGCGCGTATGACTTCACTCGTTGCTGTGAGAAAGAGGAGCCAGTAGCAAGTGCTGAGATATCAACTGTTGAGGCAGGAGTTGAAACAAATATTTGAGACTTTGCTTGATAAGTAGGTGTGGTTGTAAATGTGATTGCAATTGCTGCAACAAAACCAACGAGAGTGCAAAGTGAAATTATTAAACGATTTTGAATGATCAGGCGCCAGTACTGCAATAGCTCCATCTCATCACCTCAGTTTCAGATTAGAAAACTCCGTTTAACTTCTGGCTTAAGCGTATTGGCCTGCGTAGAAAGGGGCCTCATCAAATTGACCCCAAAATGGCTAACGAGGCTGCTTTGGTAGTAATAACCGAACTAGAAAAATGCCCAAAAGCACGCTTGCGGAGTTGGCCAAAAAGTCCACTGGATCACTAACTCGGCCTGGGATAAATAGCTGGGAAAGCTCAATTGTCAGGGAGAGAAATACTCCAAGTAAGAAAAGTTTTATCAATTTTACTTGTGGAAATACCAACTTAGCTAAGTAAACAAAGGGTGTGAGCATAAAGAGATTTCCAATTGCAACCAGATGAGTATCTGCGTAAAGAATCTTATAAAAAAAATTTGCATGTGTTTGTAAATACTCAGCAATTGCTGATGGACTACCAGATTCAAGGATTGGTCTTGGGAAAAATGTGAATGTAAGTAGCGCAATTAGGTAAATTATCAATACGATCGCGAAGAGATCTCGCTTTCGGATGTTTTTGTCTTTGACTCCCACGCAGTAACCTTATGCCATGCGTATTGTGACTGTCTGCCGAATGAATCAGGCTCGATCCCCTTTCGCCCAAGCAGTCTTAGAAGCAAACTTTCCAGATGATCAAATCACCTCAACTGGCGTAAGTGCGCACTTAGGAACACCAATACTGGACTCAGTTATAGCAATTGCTAAATCTTGGGGTGTTCCAATAACAAAGTTAAGTTCAACTGCCAAAGAGGATGATCTATCTGCAATCTTGACAGCTGATTTAGTAATAACTGCCGATAATGAGCAAGGTGAAATCATTCGCACTCTTGGCTACCTTGGAGATTTGCGAAGTTATGAAGAGATAATCTCTGATAAGGATTTTATTCCAGTTGATCCAGAAGGACTTTCTACCGATGCGATGGCAAGAGAGCTAGGCAAGGTTGGGGCGTTAACACTGCGGGCAGTAATTGATAAGAAGGGCTTTGCTCATACCCACAAAATCCATGCTGTAATTCCACATGGTGTAACTGATTTATCAATGGCCTTAACAAACGCCCAATTTGAAAGAACAACACTTGGAGCAACTTTGATCGATGCCGACTTACGTGCCCCCTTATCTGATGAGATAGAGGAGCTTTCTTTAGAGAGAGTTTTCTTTGATATCGATCATTTATCTACAAGCGGTTTTCCACCAACTACATCTAATCAAATATTGACTCATATTAGAGAGGTAGATTTTCCAGAAAAATTCTTCATCTCACCCACTTGGCGAAACGCGTTAGCTGCTCATGCCAATCAAATTCCAATTGTGATTGTTACCGCACCGCGCCATTCACGCGCCAGACGTCTTCCTGACTCATACTTAGCCTCTTATATGGCTGATGAATTTGGAGTGATCTCTTGTTAAAGGTTAAGTACTTATGGGCACTTCTTACTCTGCCTCTAATTTGGCTCCTACTCTTATTAGCGGTTTCAATACCTGCAGTTGGCCATGCCAGAGGTTATATAAAAGTTGTTAAGAGTGATTACTCAGAACAGAGCGCGATTACTTCAGCAGATTCGTTGAACTCAGATATAAATAGAGTCTTTTCAATTATTGATCTACCAATTTCAAAACAGATTAGCTCACTATTTGGCTTGAATTTTTCTAATATTAAAAATGAGATCACCGCAGCAGTCTCTACTGGGCCAATACTTGCCGGAACTGATAAGCCAAAGCGATACTTAATCGCATTTCAAAATAGCGCAGAAGCGCGTGGTACCGGTGGGATCTTGGGGGCTTATGCAATTGTGGAGTTTAAAAAAGGTTCACTAAAAGTAATTGCGACTGGATCAAATGAGCCTTTGTATGGATCATCTCTTGAAAAGATTCCAATAGATATGCCCGATGAGTATAAAAGGCTTTATGGTGAGAATCCCGCCATCTTACAAAACTCCAATCTTTCTCCACACTTTCCTTATGGTGCCGAAATTTGGCTTGCACTGTGGAAAAAAGAGTTTGGTCAATCACTTAATGGCGTAATTGCAATTGACCCAACAGCTTTAAGTTATATTCTGCGATCTACTGGTCCAATTACCTTAAATTCTGGTGAGAAAATAACCTCAGAGAATTTGGTAGCGGGCACCTTAAAGGATGCTTACAAGAGATTTGAAAAGGATAACAAGGCCCGTAAACAGTATCTAGTAGATATCATGAATGCCACAGTCAAACTTTTGAACTCTGGTGAGTACTCAAAGTTAAAGATGGCCCAAGCAATCCGTGACGGAATTGTTGCTAATAGGATTTTGTTTTATTCAACTGATGAGAGCGCTCAGAAAAAGCTCAGCGAAACACGGCTCGGTGGATTTATGTCGCTTGAGGGAAATAACGAATTTCGGACTGTGATTCAAAATATTGATGCCGGCAAACTTGATTACTACCTAGATCGCTCAGTTGAAATTGAGAGTAAATCTTGCGAAAAGGATAGGCAGACTCAGGTTCGTATTAGAGTGACAAATACTTTAAAGACTGGGGTTGGGCTATCACCCTATGTATTAACTCGGGCTGATAAAGGAAAACCTGCCTCATTAGTAACAGGTGCCCACCGATTTAAAGTTTTCATTTACGGTCCTACGAATGCCCGTCTTATCAGCGTATCGCGGGAAAACCGAACAGCAGATTTAGGTGGTGCGTCGGTAGAACGCAAAAGACCTATTTATGTAGCAGATGTTGACCTAGCACCAGGTGCTAGTGAAGAACTGCTGGCTAATTTCAGTGGCGGAGTCGGTAAGATTTCCTTTGTTGATCAACCTCTTGTGCTAGAAACCAAACTTTCGATCAAAGACAAATGTTAAAAAAGGCAGTCATGAATGGTGGAATCTGTGAAGCGTAAATATCTGGCAGTCATTGCCACTGTTGTGCTTTCACTTCCCTTTTCCCAACTTCCCGTTACAACTGCTAACGCTGCTATTTGCCAAGGTGAAGCTGCATACCCACCAGATCTTCCAGATTGTTTAAGTCCAGTAGTTGCAGCCGAGCAAGCTGCTGCTGCGCAAGCTGCAGCAGAACGTGAAGCTACAGCTGCTGCTGCTAGAGCTGCCCAAGATGCTGCTGCTGCAAGAGCTGCGGCAGAGGCTGCAGCACAACGTGAAGCTGCGGCGGCTGCTGCTGTTAAAGCTGCGGCGGATAAAGCTGCGGCGGACGCACTTGCTGAAAAAATTAGACAAGGAAATTTAGCAGCCGCTGCAGCTGAAGCTGCTGCTTCTGCTGCGGAGGCAAGAAGAGTTGCCGATTTGGCTGCAACTGCCAAACGTTTAGCCGATGCAGAATTAACCAGAAAAATTGAAGAGCAGGCCGCAGCACAGCGAGCAATTGTTGCTGCGCAAGCAGCACTTGCAGCAGCACAGGAGCGAATTGCTCGCGAAATTGAAGAGGCTAGAGCTGAGTCTGAAAGGCAAAGAGTTATTGCAGTTGAGAAAAAAAGATTAGCCGATGCAGCTGCAGCAGCCTTTGCGGCAGAGAGAATTGCTCTAGATCGGGCAATTGCAGAAAAGGAAGCATTAAGAATTGCCAAAGAGGCTGAAGCAAGGGCAAGTGCAAGTGCAACTACAAATGCATTAGATGCTTACTTGGCTGCCGGTGGATCTGTCTCACTTAGAATGGCAGATTCACTAATAGGCACACAATCTGTGACTATTAAGAAAAGTGAATTACTCACTGAATTCTTACCTCAAAGTAATCTAAAAATTCAAAGTAACACTACGCCAGTATTTGTAACTGCAGATGAATTAGCTTCACTTCGCGCTGCATACCTTGCCGCAAAGGTAATCTCTGATCGAGATAGTGCTGCAGCTGCAGAAGCCCGTGAAGCCAAGAGATTAGCTGATGTTGCATTGGCTGAAAAGAAAGCTATCGCAGATGCTGCTCAAGCACTTTTCATTGCCGCCGCTCAAGCTAGAACAGCTGCAGATAATGCCGCTGCTGCAGCAGCTGCAGAACGCACCCGTTTAGAAAATGCGATTAAGGCCAAAGAAGCGCTTGCTTTAACTGCAGCAGCTGAAAAAGCAGCAGCTGAAGCTGACCTTGCTCGTAAGGCTGCGGCCGAAACTGTGGCAAGTAACTCTGCTGCATCAATGGAAAGTGCCTCATCAACCTTGGCAAGCATTACTTCCGACAGTGGTAACTCTGCAAGCTTGGCGAGCCAAGCACTTGCAGCATTCCAAAATGTGGCAGCTGCATCTAGTACTGCGTCTAACACTGCTGCAGCTTCAGCTGCTGCTGCAGATCTCGCATCAACGACAGCTGCTGCTGCAGTTAGAGCAAGAGAAGAAGCAGCCGCTGCAGCAGCCCTTGCTGCTCGCACCTCTTCTGGATCTTCAAATAACGCACCGAGTGCAAGCGTTACCTCCGCAGAAGCAAGAGCCGCACAAGAGGCCGCAAATCGTGCACGAGAATTAGAAATACAAGCACAAGAGGCTGCCCGATTAGCGGCGGAAGCAAAAGCTGCTGAAGAAAAAGCAGCAGCTGAAAAAATAGCAGCAGAGGAAGCGGCGGCAAGAGCAAAAGCTGCAGCAGATCGCGCAGCAGCAGAGGCAATCGCAAAAGAGGAAGCAAAGCGAAAAGCTGCTCGAAATCAAATTGCAAAAGATAAGTCCACAGTTAAAAAACTGGTTGAAAAGATTAAGGACA
The DNA here is from genome assembly GCF_002287885.2 of Candidatus Nanopelagicus limnes. Lineage (GTDB taxonomy): Bacteria > Actinomycetota > Actinomycetes > Nanopelagicales > Nanopelagicaceae > Nanopelagicus > Nanopelagicus limnae. Next base: position 310,665 of record NZ_CP016768.2, on the reverse strand, counting down.
CAGCAGAAAAAACTGATAAGAGTTTAAACACATCATCTAAAAGCATAAATTCAGCATATGAATCAGCAATCTCTGAAGCAGCCAAATCAAACAAAGCACTTGCTGCATTAAAGAAGGAAGAAAACATAGCTCTTGCTGATTTAAACCTTGCTAAAAATGAGTTATTGGCTCTAGGAAAGAGCTTAAAGGTTGCTGCTGATAATCAGAAGGAAGCGATTACAGCCTTTGGAAATGCGCAATACAGGGTTGTTCAACTTGAAAATGAGATTGAATCTACTAAAACTCAATTAACTAAAATTGAAAGTGAAATAAAAGGACTAGAAGTAAACTACAAAGAGTTAACTACAAAATATGATTCACTAAACAAGGTTGCTCAATCCGCAATCAGCGCAGCAGAGGCTAGTAAGAAAAATGCAGAGATGGCTTATAAAGCCTTACTACAAGCCACCAATTCAAATAATCTAGTTGCAAAAGATATAGAGCTTGAGTTGAATTCTAACCAAGAAGACTTGATCCCTGATTCAAATGCAACCTCTGCCCTAAATAAAATTAAAGAGGCCTATCAAAATGCGCAAAATCAAGCCAATAAAGATAAGGTGCTAGCTGATCGAGCCACTAAAGATGCCGCTGCAGCACGTGAAGCACTCCTTAAGGCAAAACAAGTATTTCAGAGCAAACAAGATGAGCGCAATTCTCTCAAAGCTAAATTAGAAAACCTGACGTCAAAATTGGCCTCAGCCAAAACTGAATTAAAGTCAGCAAGTGCTGCAAAAGTTAAAGCAGTTGATTCATTTACCAAAGCGGCAAATAAACTTGCTGGGGTCACTGACAGGTTTAGAGAGAAAGAGCTAGCGTATGATTCAGCAAAATCTAATACTAAGTTTGAGTATGAGAATGCTTCTTCAAGAAATAATCAGGTTCTAGCACTTAAGAAGTTATCGGACTGGAGTAAAACATCAGTTGCTGCTGCAAAAGATGCGATTAATGCAATTGATGAAGAGGTAAGAAATTTAGAAAATAGCCAAGCACTAGATCTGTTAAATTCAGATATTAAGATTGGATTTATCTCAACCTCCATCCCAGTATTTATCTTTACAGTTACAGCCGTTGCAGCAATTTATGCTTACTTGGCTAGAAGGAAACGTAGATCTAAGTTCGATCTCGCATCTGATGAAGTTTTGGCAAAGATTCGTGGGCAGCAAGCAGCAACTGCAATCAAGGCAAAGAGTGTCAAAGTAGGTAAGGCAAAAAGTGTAGTCGCCAAGAAAAAACCTAAAACTGCCAAGGGTAAAAAATAGAGAAACTATTAAATAGGTACTAAGGAATTAGATCTATTTCTTAGTGAAAAGATCCATAACCGCATCAACTCGAGCAGCAGATAATTTCTCGTAATTAAGAGTCAGCTCTTCAATCTTTGCCTTTTGGGATGCATCAAAAATACGTGCAAGATTTGTTTGATACTTCTCTTTCAGAAGTGGAATTCCTTCTTCGCGTCTGCGCTTATGGCCCACCGGATACTCAACTACAACCTCATCAAGCACTGTTCCATCACTTAAAGTAATTGTCATTGCATTGGCAATAGATCGCTTTTTTGGATCATGATAATCAGCTGAAAAGCTTTTATCTTCTGTGCAATTAATCTTGGCACGAAGTGCATCAATTCTTGGATCTGATGCAACATCATCTTCATAATCACGAGCAGTTAATCTGCCAAAGATCAATGGAATTGCCACCATATATTGAATGGTGTGATCACGATCTGCTGGATTTTTTAGCTCACCTTTTTTATCAATAATTCGAATACATGCTTCATGAGTTCTTATTGAAACGCTGGCAATATCATCTGATGTTTTTCCAAGGGATGCTAACTTTTTATTTAAAATCATCGCTGCCTCAACTGCGGTTTGGGCGTGAAACTCTGCAGGGTATGAAATCTTAAATAAAATATTCTCCATCACATACTCTGTGTAGGGGCGCTGAAATACACATTTATTCCCTCTAAAGGATGAATCATAAAAGCCCCAAGTTTTTGCACTTAGCGCTGTTGGATAACCCATCTCACCTGCTCTAGCAATTAATGCAAGACGAACTGCGCGGGATGTGGCATCCCCTGCCGCCCAAGATTTTCTAGATCCAGCATTTGGAAAGTGGCGATAAGTTCTAAGTGATTGACCATCCACCCAAGCAAGTGAGAGTGCAGCAAGTATTTGATCCCTACTTAATCCCATCATCTGCGCAACAACTGCAGTTGAGGCCACCTTCACCAAGACCACATGATCAATACCAACCTTATTAAATGAGTTTTCAAGTGCAATACAGCCCTGTATTTCATGGGCTTTAATCATTGCGGTAAACAAGTCACGCATTGTGAAATCACTCTTTGTAGCAAACTTTGGATTACGGTTTAGCCAATCAGCAACTGCAAGAATTGCCCCTAAATTATCTGACGGGTGTCCCCACTCAGCAGCTAGCCAGGTGTCGTTGTAATCAAGCCATCTGATTGCTGCTCCGATGTTAAAGGCAGCTGTTACCGGGTCTAATTGAAAAGAGGTTCCTGGGACCCTTGCACCATTTTCAATCTTTAATCCTTCAACTACAGGTCCAAGTAATTTGGTGCAGGCTTCATATTCAAGTGCTTCTAATCCGCAACCAATTGTGTCGATAAAACAATGCCAAGCGGTCTCATATGCAAGTGGGGATTTAATCTCATAATTTAAAACATAATCTGCGATATCTATGATCTCTTGATCATAGGGAGTATTAGATTTTGTGAAGTTTGAACTCATCTACTCACCCACGCTTTTCAATTGGGACAAATGCTCGGTTTGCTTCACCTGTGTAATTAGCAGCTGGTCTAATTATCTTATTATCTATTCGCTGCTCGATCACATGACCACTCCACCCCGTTAGGCGAGCAAAGATAAAGATTGGCGTAAAGAAGTTAATTGGAATACCCATCTGGTGGTAGGCAACAGCTGAAAACCAATCAAGATTGGCAAACATCTTCTTCTCACTCATCATCACAGATTCAATTCGCTGCGCTACATCAAATAACTTTAAGTCATTATTTTCAGTAGAGATTGATTTAGCAATAGCTTTAATTATTGGATTTCTTGGATCTGAGATTGTGTAGACCGGATGACCAAAGCCAATAACAACCTCTTTGATAGCTAATCTTTTCTTGATATCACTCTCTGCCTCATCAGCTGATTTGTAACGTTGTTGAATTTCAAGAGCGACCTCATTAGCACCACCATGTTTTGGTCCTCGTAATGCTCCGATGGCACCTGTTATGGATGAGTAAATATCTGATCCAGTACCTGCAATAACTCGGGCGGTAAAGGTTGAGGCATTGAACTCATGCTCTGCATACAAGATTAAAGATGCTTGCATTGCCTTTACCCAAGATTGCTTTGGCTTTTCTTGTAAGAACAATTGCAAGAAGTGCTCTGCAACCCCTTCAGCATCAGTACTTAGCGTGATCTTTTTGCCAAAGTGGGAGAAGTGATACCAGTACAAAAGAGCAGAAGGTGAGGCTGCAATTAACCGATTTGCAGCAAGCAGAGCGCTTTGTGCGTCATGTTTTTCATCCTCTGGATAAAAGCTTGCCATGGCTGATGTGGCAGTTCTAACCACATCCATTGGGTGGGCGCTTTTAGGAAGGTTTTCTAGAATGGTCTTAACTTCATTTGGCAGATCACGCAGCTTTGATAACTGCGCCTTGTAATCTGCTAATTGCGTCTTTGTAGGTAAAGATCCATAAAGAATTAGGTAGGCAACCTCTTCAAACTCACAATTTTGAGCTAGATCATTTATCTCATACCCACGGTAGTGAAGATCATTCCCTGATTGTCCAACTGTTGAAAGTTGGGTATCTCCTGCAACAACTCCTGAGAGTGCAACTGATTTTTTTACTCTAACCTCACTCATTAGTTAACTATTTGTTGAATCTATCTAAGGATTTTTCATACTCATAGTAATTAATACTCTTATATAACTCATCCCTTGTCTGCATCTTATCGATTAAATCTTTTTGGGTGCCATTAGCTTTAATACTTTGATAAACCTCAAGGGCTGCCTTATTCATCGCTCTAAAGGCAGATAGTGGATAAAGCGCCATTGAAACCTTGGCTTCTTTTAACTCTTTGGTTGTAAACATTGGGGTTAAACCAAACTCAGTGATATTTGCAAGGATTGGCACATTAACCTCATCAGCAAATCTTTGATAGATCTTTAAATCATCTACTGCTTCAACAAATAACATTTGCGCCCCAGCCTTCACATAAGCCTTTGCGCGATCAAGGGCAGTGTCCACTCCCTCAGCAGCGAGGGCGTCAGTTCTTGCCATAATCACAAAGGAGTTATCACCTTTGGCAGATACTGCTGCGCTAATTCGATCAACCATCTCCTGCTTTGAAACTAACTCTTTATTTGGCCGATGCCCACATCTTTTAGCGCCAACTTGATCTTCAATATGAGCAGCTGCTGCTCCTGCTGCAATTAGTGAGGTAATAGTTCTTGCGATATTAAAGGCAGATGGACCAAAACCAGTATCAATATCTACTAAAAGTGGAAGCTTAGTTACATTAACAATTCTTCTAACATCAGTTAATACATCCTCTAATTCTGTAATACCAAGATCTGGCACACCCAAAGAACCAGCTGCAACCCCACCACCAGATAGATAGATTGCTTTATATCCTGATTGTTCAGCGAGCAGTGCGTGGTTGGCATTTATAACACCAACGATCTGCAATGGGGCTTCCTCTTTTAGTGCTTTTTTAAATAGATCCCCTGCTTGCATCATCACATCTCTTAATCTATCACTTGGCTCAAAAAAACTATATTTCGCTCTTATTTTCAACCTTAGTAATTGACATTTGCCACATCTTCGATAACTTAACATCATGCATGCAGTGGTAATTGGCGCAGGTGTCATTGGCTCATCCCTTGCATTACAACTAAAACGACTTGGCCATGATGTGACGGTGGTGGAGCGAAACTCAGCTGCTGGCATGGGTTCAACTAGTGCGTCAAGTGCGGTAGTTAGATTTAATTACTCAACCTTTGACGCAGTTGCACTCTCTTGGGAGTCCTATTTTCTTTGGAAAGAATTTAAAGAGTTAATTGATGGCACAAACTCATATTCAAGTAATCCATTAAGTAACTCCCAAGATCACTACGCGCATTTAGAAGATCGTGGTTATGTGATGCTTGATGTGCCAGTTCTATCTAATGATAAAACTATGGCCCTCTTTGATCGGGCCGGTATTCCATATGAGATCTGGGATTCAAATACTTTAAAGAAACGAATGGTTGGCATTGATGCTGGCAGGTATTGGCCAAACAAACCAGTTAAATCAGATGAGTTCTTCAATGAGGCGACGGAGGAGCTAGGCGCCATATTTTCTAAACATGGCGGCTATGTCTCTGATCCTCTCCTTGCTGCGCAAAACTTTGCAGCCGCAGCAAAGCGTGAAGGAGTAAATTTTAAATTTAGAAAAGTTGTAGTTGGTATTGAAAAAAAGGATGGCAGAGTGAGTGGGGTTCGGTTAGGTGATTTTGATTCCCAAAGTAAGAAGGTGCTTGATACTGGTAGTGAAGTAATTAATGCTGATGTAGTTGTTAATGTGGCAGGGCCTTGGTCGACTTTGATAAATCAAATGGCAGGTGCTGGTAGTGATTTCACCATGGAGTTAAAACCATTACGTGCTGAGGTGCATCAAATATCAACACCAAAGGATATTTTGCCCGGTCCCATCATGGGAGATTTAGATCTTGGCACCTATGTAAGAAGTGGCCCTGGTGGAATTACCTTAGTTGGTGGCACAGAGCCTGAGTGTGATGTTTTAGAGTGGGTTGAGCCAGACAAAGTTGATGAAGTAAACATGACAAGAACTGTTGAAGTTTTTGAATCTCAAACATATCGATTTGCTAGAAGATTTCCAGCAGCTCAAATTCCTTCTACTCCAGTTGGTGTGGTTGGTGTTTATGATGTCTCATCTGATTGGACGCCAATCTATGACAAGACTGATGTGCCAGGGTTCTATGTGGCAATTGGAACGAGCGGTAATCAATTTAAAAACGCACCGGGCGCGGGCTTAATCATGGCCCACTTAATAAATCAGGTTGAAAAGGGTGCTGATCATGATAATCAGGCAGTGGTTTATCAATGCACAAAGAGTAAAAGCGCGATTAATTTAGGTACATTTTCTAGAAAGCGCGCCAGGAATTTAACTAGCGGAACGGTAATGGGTTAAAGCAGGGTAAGAAAAAAGCCTTAGTGACCTAAATAAGCCTTTGTTACCTTGTCATCAGCGCTTAGCTCTTTAGCACTGCCACTCATCTTTACTTTGCCAGATTCAAGAACATAAGCACGATCTGCAACCTCAAGAGCTGCGGTAGCGTTTTGTTCAATTAGCAAGATAGTAATTCCTTGCTTTCGAATCTTCACAATAGTGTCAAAAATTAATTCCACTAATACTGGCGCAAGACCCATTGATGGCTCATCTAGTAGTAACAGCTTTGGATCACCCATTAATGCCCGGCTTACGGCGAGCATCTGTTGCTCACCACCTGACATAGTTCCAGCAGTTTGCTTAATACGCTCTTTCAAACGTGGGAATAGATCTAAAACGCGCTCCATGTCAGCATTAACTGCTGACTTATCATTTCTAAGGAATGCGCCAAGCTCAAGATTTTCCTTAACTGTCATACGAGGGAAAATTCTTCGACCTTCTGGTGAATGACAAATTCCCAGGCTAACAATGTCATGACCTGGCATGCCATCAATTCGCTTGCCATTAAATGTAATCTCACCAGATTTAGGTTTGATTAATCCTGAGATGGTGCGAAGTGTGGTTGATTTACCAGCACCATTTGAACCAATTAAGGTAACAATCTCACCCTCATTAACAGTTACAGAGATATCTTTAACTGCAATGATTTTGCCGTAGGCAACTTGAATATTTTTAACCTCTAACATGGCACTCATTTTCTAGCTCCCTTAGGCTTACCAAGATATGCCTCAATAACTCGAGGGTTATTTTTAATCTCATCCGGGGATCCTTCAGCGATCTTCTCACCTTGATCTAGCACGGTGATTCGTTGTGAAAGCGCCATAACTACCTTCATGTCATGTTCAATTAACATAACTGCGATATCACGCTCTGAAACTAATTTGTTGATGAAATCAATAAACACCTGTGACTCCTGGGCATTCATTCCAGCAGTTGGCTCATCAAGTAGTAACACCTTTGGATTTAGAGCAAGTGCTCTTGCAACCTCAAGACGGCGTTGATCACCGTAGGAAAGATTTCTTGCAAACTCATGTGTCCACTTACCAACACCTGCGAAATCTAGGATCTCCTGTGCTTTTGCCTCTGCTTCGCGCTCCTCTTTGCGTTGCTTAGGAGTTCTAAGAATTGTTGAGGTAATACCAGCCTTTAAGTGTGAGTGCATTGCAACAAGTAAGTTCTCTTGCGCAGTCATCAAACCAAATAGGCGAATATTTTGGAAGGTTCGAGCAATACCAATCTCTGCAATCTTATGTGGTGGCAGATCTGTAATCTCTTTTCCACCATAAACAATCTTTCCTGCTGATGGCTTATAAAGACCAGTTAAGACGTTAAAGAAGGTTGTCTTACCAGCACCATTTGGACCAATTAAAGAAACAATAGATTTGTTTGGAATATTAAAGGTTACATTGTTGACCGCTAGTAATCCACCAAATTGAACTGAGATATTTTGTGCTTCTAATACATTAGCCATGGGATTACTTACCCACTTTCTTCTTTGAAGTGGATGCATCTTCATCATCTAGCTCATCTTCATGAAGCATTAACTTCAAACGAGATTCAGGTAGTAAGCCCTCTCGCTTAAATAGCATCATCAAAATTAGTACGAGGCCAAAGAGTAAGAAGGTGAAGGAGGCGAAATCAACCTCAGTACCAAACTGTTCGTTATAGAGCTGACCAAAGGCAGTTAAGCCATTGCCATTTACCCAAGAGAGAATAAATGCGCCAAGGATTACTCCCCAAACATTTCCCATTCCGCCAAGAACTACCATGGCGAGTAAGAAGATAGAGATAGTGAAGTTAAATCGCTCTGCATAAACACCATTTACGTGGGTAGCAAATGCCACACCACCAAGACCGCCAGCAAAAGCACCAACTGCATATGAAGCAAGCTTGGTACGCATCAATGGCACACCCATCATTGAAGCGGCTAACTCATCCTCACGGATAGCAAGCCAAGCACGACCCAGACGACCTTTACGCAGACGAAGTGAAACGAAAACCATAATTGCAGTAAGTAGTAGGAAGATTAACAACTTCCAACCAAAGTCAAATGGTCCAAGATCTTTAACACCAACTGGAATTGGGTCAACGCCCACAATTCCCTTTGTTCCATTGGAAATGTTAAAGCCAAAGAAGTTTTCACCATTGAAAAATACCTGCGGGATAATTTCACCAAAGCCAAGAGTTACTAGCGCTAGGTAATCACTCTTTAAACGAAGAGTTGGTGCACCAATTAATACGCCAAAGAATGCACAGATAAATCCACCCAGTAATAAAACCATCCAGAAGTTGATGTGAATTCCAGGAGCCTCTGCAGGTACTGAGCCAAAGAAGTTAATGTTTAAGAAGTAGAAAAACTCTGACATAAACCAACCGGCGCAATATCCACCAATTGCCCAGAAAGCCACATAACCAAGATCTAGCAATCCGGCATAACCAACAACAATATTTAATCCCAGCGCCATAATCACATAGACCAGTGATTCATTTATAGCTGATGGTGGCATCCATCGATAAACCGCATCATAAATTCCTAGAGGTAGACCTTCCCAAGGAATTAAGAATTGATAAGTGATAAATAGAATGAATCCAGTTATTGAGTAACCAATAATCCACTTACGGTTTGATCTAGTTACATTATTTGCGACTGATGTTTTAGCCATGGCTTAGACCTTTTCCGTTACAGCTTTACCAAGTAAGCCAGCTGGCTTAAACACCAAGATAATAATCAGGATTGTGAAGACCACAGATTGTGACCAAGCCTGACCAAATGCAATTGGAAGACCATCATTTAATCCTTGGATTAAACCAATCAGAAGACCGCCAACAACAGCGCCCCATAGATTTCCAATTCCACCAAGTACGGCGGATGTAAATGCGATTAAGCCAAGTTGGAAGCCTAGGTTGTAGCTAGTTGTTCCAATAGATTGCTGATACAAAAGTCCGGCAGCTCCTGCCATCGCACCACCTAAAGCGAAGGTGAAGGCAATTGTCTTATTAACATTAATTCCCATAAGTGTTGAAGCATCACGATCCTGGGAGGTTGCACGCATCGCCTTGCCTTGCTTGGTATTTGTCACCAAGTAATTAAGAGCAAGTAATAGTGGGAATCCAACTAGGAATAGCCAGATAGTAATCATGCTAATTCTGATCTCACCGATATAGATATCACCGCTAGGAATCACAGTTGGCCACTGGCGTGGGGTGGAACCATTCCACTTTAGACCAATGAAGTTAAGTAGAAATGACATACCAACAGCTGTGATCAGAGGTGCAAGACGTGGTGCGTGACGTAATCTTCGATAAGCTAAACGTTCAATTAATACATTTATAACAGCGCCAAAAACCATCACTGCAATTAGACATAGGCCGAAGGCAAACCATCCATATCCATTGGACTGATCAGCGCCCATCCAATAGGTAATAAAGAAGGAGGAGAAAACTGCGCTAAGCATGAAGAGATCTCCGTGAGCAAAGTTAATTAATTCAATAATTCCATAAACAAGTGTGTAACCAAGGGCGATCAATGCATAGATCAAGCCGTTACGTAATCCTGAGATAGCAACCTGTGCAAATTGTTCAGGGGCCTTAATTAAGTTGACTAGCATCCATACAGCAGCCAATGCGCTAATTGATATCGCGCCAATTCTTTCAACTCTTTGTTGGCGGATCTGACCAGGAGTGCCGCTAAATTTCTTTGCTTCAACTACTTTGGCCAAGGTAACTCCATTTCCTTCATTCACCCGGTTAGGGGCTTAGGTATTCAAAAGCTTAGGTGGAAAAGATACAACAGTATTGCTCACTTGCGTAATGGCACAAACCTTACTTACCAAGGATTTGGGTGGCCACCCGAAGGCAGCCACCCAAATCTATACCTTATATAACTGGTATTACTTAACTGTAATCTTCTTTACGAAGGTCTCAGCCTTAGTCTTAACGATCAGAATTGTGATGTCCTTTGACAAGATATCACCGTTCTTATCGAACTTAAGTGCTGTTCCTACAACTGACTTATTTGCAGGAATACTTACAGTCTTCATCTTCTCGAAGATGTCCTTACGTGTTCCGTTTGAGCGAGAGATTGCATCAAGGATTACTTGAGCAGCCGCTGCACCGTAAACAGAGAATGAGCTTGTTGGAGCCTCACCGTAAGTTAATAGGTATTCATCCTGGAATTGTTCTGCTACTCCACCCTTAGGGAACTGATCAATTGAAAGACCAGTAAATGAAAGGTAAGCACCATCTGCTTCTGGCAGAGCCAAGAAGTCTGGGTATCCAGTGAAACCGTCTGGCATCATGAATTTAACAGCGGTGTTAGATCCAAGGTACTTAACCTTGTCCTTAACTAATTGTCCACCGTTTAGATCAAAGATTCCGCCAACATAAACCATGTCAGGTGAAAGTGCCTTGATCTTTGTGAATAGTGCTTCGTAGTTTGAAGCCTTGTCATCCCAGCCTTCACCAGCATCGCCAGTTGATAGAACAGTTAGTCCTAGCTTCTTAGCATTTGTTGTGAATGACTTTGCAACACCTTGTCCGTATGTTTGACGATCGTTAAGAACGTAAACCTTCTTAACACCTTGTTCTTTAGCGAACTGTGCAGCTGCTGCACCTTGGTTATCATCAGTTGTTACAACACGGTAGTAGTTGCGCTTTCCGGTTGGATAATACTTGCCAGGCTCGCCTGGATCCCATGCCTTTGTAAGACCTGGGTTTGTGTTTGCGTTAGATACCATCACCATTGGACCCTTAGGATCTTGGTTCAAGATTGGCACAATAATTTTTGCGCAACCTGAGTTATATGTACCCATTACCGCAACTTCGTCACGAGCTGCTACGTGTGCTTGTGCGTTCTTTGCACACTGAGCATCATCCCAAGAGCCTTTAGCGGCTGTTGAGTTGTCATACTCGCGGAACTTGATTGTGAACTTGCCAGCTTTGTTATTGCGTTGCTTTAATAGCAACTTGATAGCTTTGTTTGTTGATTCACTCTGATCAGCAGATCCACCTTGTTTTGGAAGATCTGAAGAAATATACAGAGTTGTAGCAGCAGATGATGAGCTTGATACTAGTGTCAAGCTAACAGCTGCAGCTGCAATAGCAACAATCGCTACCTTTGCAGGATTTTTCTTCATTAAGAGGTATACCTTTCCTAGGTTTTCGACACCAGGGACTTATGTCCATAATGTTGTTGGGCAAGGGTAGAGGTTTGGGGTGATTTTGACTAGTTGGATTTTGCTGTGAATCTCATTATCTGGGCTTAAAAATTGCCAAATAGGTTTGATATTTCACGCGTAAATAACAGTTTTGTTATTCACTGTCTAGGCCAGCTCTAAGTGCTCTCACAACCTACCGGCGCGTACAGGCGAGCCGACCTTTCCAAAATAAAGCAGAGCCAACATCATCACCGATGCAAAAAGTAGCGCAGTAGTAATTGAAGTTAACTCAACTATCCACGCCAAAATTGTTTTTGAAATAAAGATAATAAATGTATTAACAAAACTTAATTGCGCAACTGCAATTGCATTTCGCCCATTTGAAAGCCGTCCTGCTATTGAGAAAAATACTGGCGCAAGGGCTGATGAGCCCAAACCGGCTAAGAAAAATCCAAGAAAGGCAATTAGATATGCAATTGTTTTATTGCTATCAACTAAAAGAGAAGAAAGTAGGATCATTGAGATAAATCCGGCGCCGCCTACTGCGCCGCCTGTTTTAATCCAAAACCTTTCAGATTGATGATTTAACGCCCAGCCAATTGAGAATCTGCCAATGATAAGACCAATTAAATAAACTAAATATGACAAGGTGGCAATTGATGAGCTCATATTTAATTCCTCTTTGCCAAATAAGGTTGCCCAGTCTGCAATGGTGAACTCCATTATTGAGGCGCAGAAAAACCCTAAACTTAAAAACCAATTAACTTTAAACTTAAATTGCTTTATTGAACCAGTTTGATAAGCATCATCTGCTTCAAGGTTTGCTGGAAAGGTGTTTGATAACTTGGCGATACAAAATTGGGTAATAAGCCAAACAATGAACATCAAGATAGTGATATGCCAGGTGATTGAAACATAATCAGAGATTAAAAAAGCTATTGCAGCTGTACTCATCGCCCCAACTGCCCAGGCGCCATGTAGTTTTGGCACGATAACTGAGCCCACCTCATCTTGCCGGTGAAGTGAGTGACCGCTGGATGCAATGTGATAAATCGAAATTGAAGCACCCGCCAAGATATTTAAAAATAGAAATAAAATCGGTGAGCTGGTGTGAACTAAAGCAGTAAACATAACCGCCACCCCAGTTGAGCCGATCTGTAGAGCTCGTTTTGAACCAATTGCATGAACAATTTGTCCGCCAATTAACAACATAATGATTGATCCAATTGATGATGCGCCAAGGAGTGTGCCAAAGGCGCCATTGTTGATATCTAAGTTGGCTTTAAGATCTGGCGTTCTTGGAGCAAGTGACATGATGGAGATACCAAAGAGAAAAAAGATGATACTTAAGTAACGCTTTTCCGCCCTTGAGTAATTAGTTTTTTCAAAGTTTTTCAAAAGAGTGCACTTGCTAACTGACCACGTGCTTTAACCAACCTTGGATCGGTTGGATCTACCAAATTGAACAGTGTAATTAAATGCGCCTTTGCCTTATCCCGATCTTCCCCAGCCATACCTCTAACTGCATTTAGTAATCGCTCAAAGGCTGCCTCATAATTTCCAGTTGCAATCTCAATATCAGCACACATCATCTGGCTTGTTACATCATCAGCTTTTGCATTTTTCAAAGTTAGTACAGGATCTAAGCCATCAATACGAAGCATCAAATTAACCTGGGCTAAACCAACTACTGCAACCTGCTCATTTGGTTTTCGTTTAAGCCATGCCTCATATGAAAGCTTTGCTGCTTTGTAATCACCTTTTTCCATCGCAGCATATGCAGCAACCTCTTCAGCCTCCATTGGAATCTCAGTTGGACCCTCAGGGGCGCTACCCACACCTTTTTGAGCAGCGAGCTCTAGTAATTTATTAATTACTAATCGCACTTGATCCGCTGGAGGAACTGATTCAAATAGGGGAAGTAGTTGCTCACCAATAATTGCAATTGCAACTGGTACTGACTTTATCTGCAGCACTTGGGCAACTTGTGGCTGGGCATCAACATCTACTACGCCAAGTAGCCAGGCATTCTTATCTGCAATCTCAAGTTTTCCAAGAGTTTCAAGTATCTCCTTCGCTTGCGCACTCCTTGAAGACCAAGCCAGCAAGATAACTACTGACTCTTTTGATTTAGCAACAAAATCAGATACTAAATTCTCCTGTGTTACCGCCTTGCCATGGGTTGGTGTTACCGCCTCCCCCGTTGGTTTTTTTAAGGTTGAAAGATCAAAGGCATTACCAAAATTGGCACTACCCATCCCAGGAAGCGGTTTATTGCTACTCATTTTTTAATTACAACCCCTGAATCCATTCGGTATGGCAATACCTTTTCAATGTAGTCGGCAGTGGCAAAATCTAGCCCAACATCTCTACCTAATTTCTCACCTAGATACCAACGATTCTCTAATACCTCATGGAAAAGCTGGGCTTGTTCCACTCTTCCCTTTAACTCCTCCGGTACTTGGTTGACTACTCTTTTAAATACATCAGATAACCATTGCTTAACAACTACAGCGTGTGGTGTGGCAGGAGGGAACTCACGTGCTTTATATCGATCATAGGAGGCAAGTAATCGCTTTGCTTGCAACTCCTCTGCTTGTAATCCCATTAACTCCTCTAAGCGATTTGCATGGTATCTAGCTGCAACCAACTTTGGTTGAAATTTTATTGATCCTTTATCCCCAGTTGTTGTTACCTCAACCTCTTCAACGGCAAAGCCAAGATCTTGCAAACTTCGCATTGCCCGCTCCACCGCTTGGCGATCTGATGAATCTAATATCTGTGGCTCCTTTAACATCTTCCACAATCTTCGATACCTCTTTATAACACCATCGGATGCTCTAACCGGATTAATATCATTTGATAAGACTCCTGCAATTGCTAAATCCTCAAGCTCTGCTGCCACATTAAAGTGAGCAAGCTCTAAATCATGCTCACGCTGACCATCACTTAATGATCTTTGAAACTCACCAGTTTCCGCGTCCACTAGGTAGGCGGCAAAATCATTGGCATCTCTTCTAAATAATGTATTTGAAAGGGAGCAATCTCCCCACCAAAAACCAAGTAGGTGAAGTCTTACTAAGAGTAACGCGAGCGCATTTGCCATATTTAATATCTCAGTTGGCGTAACAGATCCACTTAAGATCACCCGATAAGGAAGTGAGTAAGGCAGATACTTTGTTACCAAAGCGGCCGGCAACTCATTGCCATCGCCATCAACTCTTCCCTCAATAACTGCAACTGGTTCAACACAAGGCGCTGTTTTTTGATTTAAATCTCTAAGTAATGAGTACTCACGATTTGCAAACTCCGGTACTGTCTCTTTAACTGCAAATATTTGGCTATTACTTTTGCTGGGATTTGATCTGATTAACCTAACAACGTGGCGAGAGATACCACGCATGCCAGTTAGCACCTCATCCTCAGGCCATCCCTCAAGTCCTTTATCCCAAGGCAGGTTAGCTAAGGTTGCAATCTCCTCCCCTAATCCTTTGATACGTAATCCACTCATAGGCTTATTCTCTCGTATTTAAACCAATCCCTGCTCATTAATCGGTCTGTGGTGATGTGAAAAGCAAGATAAAATTCACCTATGGCTAGATTTACTAAACCAAAGATCACTTCAAAATTACTAAGGCGCAAAGTGAGCAAAGTTGCCAATGAAGATTTTGGTACAGCAGGTAAACCGGTAAATACCTCCCACCCTTTCTACTTTGGCTTTATGGTCACTATTGGCGCACTCCTTGCGCTAACCATGTTGCAAGCACTGGCCTCAGCAAGCGCCGTGTTTATACTAATTATTATCTCTATCTTCCTAGCAGCTGGTTTAAATCCAGCAGTAATGTTTTTCCAAAAACGTGGGCTAAACCGTGGGGCATCAGTGGGCGCAGTCATGGCATCTGTTTTACTCTTTGTCGCAGCCTTTATCGCAATCGCAGTGCCACCGCTAATTGATCAAGGAAATCAACTACTTGATAACGCACCAGCCTTAATTAAAGATTTAAACAACAACGCCCTTATTAATGATCTAAATAATAAGTATGGAGTAATTGACTCACTGCAAACCAAAATTGATTCACTAATTAAAGATGGCCAATTTGCGATCACCGCCTTTGGTGGGGTAATTGGAGTTGGAAAGGCTGTGGTTTCAGGGCTGGTTTCAACAATTACTATTCTTGTGCTAACCCTTTACTTCCTTGCCTCTCTGCCACAGGTAATAAATATTGGTCTCAGGTTCGTGCCAGCAACAAGGCGGGATCGAGTCTCTAAATTAACCAATGCCATTGTTGGAAGAATCGGCTCCTTTGTTGGCGGACAAGCAATTATTGCCGCCCTTGCTGCCACCTTCATTTTAATTATGGGATTAATTGTTGGCATGCCATACCCAGGACCACTTGCAATGGTGGTTTTAATCTGTGGCTTTATTCCATTAGTAGGCCACTTCATTGGAATGTCGATTGTGACTGTTGTGTCACTTACCGATTCACTTACAACAGCTGCAATTGCACTTGGCGCTTATATTCTTTATGTTCAGATTGAAAATTATGTAATCACGCCAAGGATTATGCGAAAGTCTTTAGCAATTCCAGGGCTAGTAACAATTATCGCTGCCTTACTTGGTGCCTCCCTGCTTGGCTTAGTAGGTGGCTTATTAGCTGTTCCAATTGCAGCAGCAGTACTTCTTATATTAGATGAGGTTGTGTTTCCAAGAGCTGATCAAGCTTAAATCTCTTGCGGTAGTGGCAATCTGCTTGGCGCAATAACTTTAACAATCTCACTTAACACTAGATGAACCATTGGCTCCCCTACCCACAGATGTTTGGCGCCTGTCACATCAATCTGCTTTAAGTTTTTTACCTTTGAAAACTTAAGCTTTGCTGCCTCCGGTTTTAAGTAATCATCTAACTCTGGGATAAGTGCGGTAATAACTCTGCCATCTTTAATCCAAAAATCTAGATCATCTTGCGTGGTAGATAGCATTGGCGGGCTTAGCAGGATTAACTCTTTAATTCTTTTATCCCTTGCATATTGCAATGCAAGCTCTGTGCCAAAGGACCAGCCAATTACATATAAATCTTTTATCTTTAATTGCTCAAAACAGTAATCAAGGGCTGCTAGGACATCTAACTTTTCACCTTTGCCATGGTCATACTCACCATCACTTTTTCCTGCTTCACTAACAGTTCCCCTGGTGTTAAATCTAATTATTTGAATTCCAGCCATGGCAGGTAATCGGTTGGCTGCCTTTTTATATATATGAGAATCCATCATTCCCCCACCTGACGGGTTGGGATGGAGCATTAAAAGTGAGCCAGTTATTTCACTCAAAGGGGTAGTGAGCTCACCAATTAAATTAAGCCCATCGCTTGTTTTTATGGTTATTGCGCTGCGATTAGCGGGCAATACCGTTGAAGGGCGGATTAACTCTGGCACAAAAAGAGTTTACTCTTACCTTATGAACCTTGAAGCCACCTTTGATAAATGTGATCCTAAAACTGGTGAGGTAATTGCAAAGTATAAAAACTTTTCACTCGATGAGGTATTTGCCCAAGTAAATCTGGCCCAAACTGCAAGTATTCGCTGGCAAGAGTTTGGTTTCACCGCCCGAAAGCGCACCTTACTTAAATGGGCTTCTTACATAACTAAAAATCAAAAAGAGATTGCTGCCTTAGTTGCAACTGAGTGTGGAAAACCATTAAGTGATGCCTCACTCGAAGTCTCTATTGCAATTGATCATATTGCTTGGGCAGCAAAACATGCAGAAGAGATTATGCAAAAACAAAATCGCCCAGCTGGTTTATTGATGTTTAACATGAAGGCGCAGGTTCAAAGATCACCTCTTGGTGTGGTTGGCGTAATTGGTCCTTGGAATTATCCAATCTTTACTCCAATGGGCTCTATTGCTTACGCCTTAGCTGCTGGAAATACAGTTGTCTTTAAACCATCTGAATTCACTCCTGGTGTTGGTAAGTGGTTGGCAGATTCATTCGCACAGATTGCACCCTTTGAAAATATTTTTGCTACGGTAACTGGTTTACCTGATACCGGTAGAGCATTAACTCAATCAAAGATTAATAAGCTCTCATTTACTGGATCTACTAAAACTGCTAAAAAGGTGGCAGAAAGTTGCGCGCAATCAATGATTCCAGTTGTCCTCGAATGCGGTGGCAAGGATCCAGTAATTGTGGCAGCAGATGCTGATATAAAACTTGCAGCCGAGTACACACTCTGGTCTGCCATGGCTAATGCTGGTCAATCTTGTATTGGGGCAGAGCGAGTTTATGTGGTCGAATCTGTTGCTGATCAATTTATTGAAGAGATAAGTGAGATGGCAAAAAAGATTCAAGCTGGCAAAGATTATGGCCCAGCCACCATGCCATCACAATTAAATGTTATTCAATCCCATTTAGATGATGCCAAAGCAAAGGGAGCTAAGTTTTTACTAGGGGGAACAGAGTCTGTAAAGGGTGCCTATGTTGAACCAGTAATTATGTTGGATGTGCCAGAGGATTCAACTGCGATGACGCAGGAAACATTTGGGCCAACAATTGCTATTAATAAGGTATCTAATACTGATGAAGCAATTAAGTTATCTAATGCCAGCTCTTATGGACTTGCAGCAGCTGTGTTCTCCAAACGAGATGGTGAAAAGATTGCCTCAAAGCTTGCCTGTGGCATGGTCTCCATAAATTCAGTATTTCTATTTGCAGCTGTTGCATCTGTGCCATTTGGTGGAGTTAAAGATTCTGGATACGGCCGCATTCATGGAGCTGAAGGTTTACTTGAGTACACCTACGCACGCACAGTAGTTAAAACGAGATTTAAAATCCCACTTAGATTTACTACCTTTAAGCGCACCAGATTTTCTGAAAAAATTCTAGCAACCTTGATTAAGCGCTTGCACGGAAGAAAGAAGTAGTACTACAAACTCTTTGCAATCCGATCAATACCTTCAGTTATAAGTTGTGGGCTTGTGCCAAAGTTAAGTCGAACAAAGCTCTTATGTTTTGGTCCATATAAAACACCGCCATTTAATGCAACTTTTCCTTTTTCTAAGATCCTCGCTGCTGGATCATCCCCTAAGCCAAGGGCGCTCATATCAAGCCAAGCAAGGTAGCCAAAATCTGGAATTCGATACTTAACTTGCGGTAATTTACTTTGCAGTAAGTTGCTAAGTAATTTCCTATTCTCATCCAATGTGATTAATACTCCATCTAACCAATTAACAGAGTCTGAATAAGCTGCAGTTGATGCCACTGCGCCAAATAAGGATGCCCGCCAAGTTACTGCCAGTGGCATTTTGTTAATTCGCTCCTGCAGCGCACTTGATTGGGTGATGATAAAGGCGCACTTAAGCCCAGCTAAGTTAAAGGATTTACTAGCGCTAGTAATAATAATTCCAACCTCTTTAGCAACATCACTTACCGCTAAGAATGGTGTGAAATCTTTTGCATCATAGGAAAGAGGTGCGTGGATCTCATCACTTAAAATCACCACTTGATAACGCTTTGCTAAATCAGCTAACGCCGCTAATGCTTGCTTATCAAAGATAACGCCAACTGGATTATGTGGGTGGCATAAAATATGGACTTTAACCCCAGCCTTGTACTCTTTTTCAATCGCTGCTAAATCTAATTTGTAATTTAAATCATCTTCAATAAGTGGGGTATCAACTGTGGTGGCGTTAACCTCAGTAATCCATCGCCAGATGTTTTCATAAACTGGTGAGTTAAGCATTACCTTCTCGCCCGGCTTAATTAAGGTGCGCATGATCTCCACAATGCCAACGCCAACATCAGTTGCCATTCGCATTTGTTTGGTATCAACCTGCCAACCCCAACGAGATTGGGAGAATTTGGCGAAGGCATCAAATAACTCTGGGAATGGTCCGAGGTAGCCAGTATCTGATCGCTCGATCAAATCTAGTAAGGCTGCTTTTATTGCCGGGGCTGATTCAAAATCCATCTCAGCAACTGGTAGCGGCAAAACATCATTTGGAAATTGTCGCCACTTAACACTTTTACGTTTACGTAATTGATCTATTGATAACGCTCGGACGACATCGGCCATAAGTGCAAGTATGCCACTTATTTAAATTACTAGTAGGTCGCTCGCCCGCCTGAAATATCAAAGGTGAAGCCGGTTGTGAATGAACAAGCCTTTGATCCCATAAATGCAATTATCTCTGCAACCTCACTTGGCTCACCAAGACGGCCTGCTGGAATTTTTGAAATCATGTAATCCAAAGTTTCTTTTGCAGTATTAACATTAATTGGCGTTGCAATTACCGCTGGAGCAAGTGCGTTAATAGTTATGCCATCAACTGCAACCTCTTTAGCAACACCTTTCACAAAACCAATTAAGCCAGCTTTAGCGGTGTTGTAGGGGGCCATCTTTGGGTTTCCCTCTTTACCGGCAATTGATGCCACCTGAACAATGCGGCCATACTTTTGTTTTTTCATAATTGGCAGCACTGCTTGGGTTAACCAGATTGCGCCATATAAATTAACCTCAATCACCTTTTGGTAATCACTCCAAGTGATATCTTCTACAAATTTTCCAGTTGGCCCTGGGTAGCCGGCGCAATTTACTAGTGCGTCAATTTGATTATGTTTTTTAGCAATAGTTGTGATTAATTCCATCACACCAGATTGATTTGAAATATCTAGAACCGCGCTCTCAGCACTTGCACCAGTTGCCTTTATTTCAGCAACGCTTTGATCAACGCCAGCCTGATTTAGATCAACACAAATTACCTTTGCCCCACGGGAAGCGATTAATTGCGCTGCTGATTTACCAATACCACTGGCTGCGCCAGTAACAATTACTACCTGTCCTGCGTAGGAGATCTCTTCAAATCCACTGTTGTTACTCATTATTATCCGATTATACTTGCCTAGTACTTAAATATAAAAAGTGATTTGGATGGAGCATCATGGCATCTTGGCCAAGCACGAGAGATCCTAAAGGGCCAATGAAGCGCTCAATTGGCATATTAAATAAGCAAAAGATTCAATCTCAAGATGCAGATGGCTTACCTGAATCAGGCAAAAGATTTGCTGATGGCAGCCGATACAAAATAGAGATTCCCTCCGTTGAAGGTCCTGCTGCATTTAAGACGGTAATTGATGAGGCTAAAAAACATAAATTAATTATTCACCGCATCTCCCAAGGCTCCGGCATCATGTTGCAAACTGATGAAGAGATTAAACAGATGGTTGCGATGGGTAAAAAGGAAAAGATTGAGGTTTGTTTATTTGTTGGACCAAGAGCTGCATGGGATATTGGTAAGCAGGTAAGTGCTAGTGCTGGCGTGATCGCATCGCCAACTCTTCGCGGTGGTGATCAACTGAGATTTGCATTAGAGGATGTAATAAATGGCGTAAATCTTGGCCTTCGAAGTGTTTTGGTGGGAGATCTTGGATTATTAAAGGTATTAGGGGATGCAAAGCGCAAGGGTGATCTGCCAAAGGATTTAATTCTTAAAACCTCAGTGGCGATGGTTTGTAATAACCCGGCAACGGCTGCGCTACTGGAGGATCTAGGAGCTTCAACATTAAATCTGGCAACTGATCTTTCACTACAACAAATTGCTGCCATTAGATCACAGGTTGATGTTCCAGTTGATATCTATGTTGAAGGACCAGATGATTTTGGGGGCGCCGTTCGTCATTATGAGACGCCAGATTTAGTAAGAGTTGCCTCCCCTATCTACTTAAAGTTCACACTTCGTAACTCACCTGGCCTTTATCCATCTGGTGCTCATATTCAAGGATTAGTTGAGTCCACCGCTCGTGAGCGGGTAAGAAGAGCTGCAATAAGTAAGGCGATATTAGATCGGTATGGGTTTAAAAAGTAATGACAAACTCATCACCACTTAAGCTTTTAATCTTTGGTGGCAGCGGTGTTTTAGGAACTGCGATCGCTGAGAAGTTTAAAACCCATGATTACAAAGTTACTTACGGTGTTCGAACTATCACTAACCCAGTGGATCAATTCCTGCTGCCAATTACTGATGGACCAGTTCCAGAGCTGCTAAAGGGTGAGTTATTTGACGTGGTGGTATTTGCTCAAGGAGCTAATAACAATGACTCAGTTATTAATCATTCACCTGATGATTTAACAAGATTATTTCAAGCAAATGTCTCATTTATCACCGATACAACCAAGGCTTTAATGCAGCACAATCTAATTAAACAAAAGGGCAAGATTGTTATCTTGAGCTCATTTTGGGAGCAGATCACAAGACAAGAGAAGATGTCCTACACAATTACCAAGGCAGCAGTTGGTGGGTTAGTTAGATCCATGGCAGTTGATTTAGGAAATGCAAAGGGTATTTTGGTAAATGGCTTACTACCAGGAGTAGTGGATTCACCAATGGCTAGAGGATTATTAAAGCCAGCCCAGATTGAAAATGTGCAGAGTCAAACACCAGGACACAAGATGGTAATTCCACAAGATGTGGCAAATGCTGCCTACCTACTTGGCTGTGAAGATAACAGCGCAATCTCTGGACAATCTTTATTTGTTGATTACGGTTTTGCTATCGCCCGAGTTCTTTAAGGGATAGCTTTTTGTGAGTGTTGAATTACTAAATCAAGATACGGTAGTTGAGTACTTAATAGATAAGAAAGTAATAAGTTCTGGTGATAATCCCCAGGTTGAGGTATTAACTGGTGGGGTTTCAAATGTAGTACTTGCCATTACTACCAGTAATCAAAAATTGGTTTTAAAACAAGCATTAGCTGAGCTTGCGGTTAGTGAAAAATGGGAGGCAGATCAACGCCGAGCAATTGTTGAAGCTGACGCGCTTAACTTATTTAATCAATTAAGCCCAGATCAGGTTCCCAAATTAGTATTTCTAGATCCGCTTCGATTTATTTTGGTATTAGAGCGAGTTCCAGTTGGTAGCACAGTTTGGAAATCTGATTTATTAGCTGGGGTAATTAATCCAGATATTGGCGCAAAGCTTGGTAAAACCTTGGCAACTTGGCATAACTATGGCCAGGAGAATCCACAGGTAAAGCTTAAATTCACCGAGGATGCTTTATTTGATCAACTTCGAATTGATCCCTTCTACCGATTTGTGGCTGCAAAAAATCCGCAAATAGAGGTGGCAATAAGAAAGTTAATTAATGAACTAGAGGCAGATAAAACTACAATTGTGCATGGTGATTTTTCGCCTAAAAACATTATGGTGGCGATGAATGATGAGATCTATATTTTAGACTTTGAAGTTGCCCATGTTGGTAATCCAGTTTTTGATCTAGCCTTCTTGATTGCGCACTTGGTATGCAAATTCTTTAGAACCGATGACAGATTGCATGCAAAGTTATTGGCTAATACCGCAGCCGCTTTTGTGAAGGAGTATGAAAAAATACGTCCAATTTCACCATCGGTAGCAAAACATGCAGCTTTAATCGCCCTGGCAAGGGTGGAGGGAAAATCCCCGGTTAACTACCTTTCAGTTGAGCAACAGCGCAAATTACAAAGCTTTACCAAAGCAATCTTGGGAAATAACGCTAACCTTACAGTTGCGCAATTATTTGAAATGAGTGCAAAGTGAAGATCAATAAAGTTATTGGTTATCAGGTATTAGATTCAAGAGGACGGCCAACAGTTGCAGCTGCCATCTCACTAACTGATGGCAGTGTTCACACCGCCCGTGTGCCATCGGGGGCATCAACTGGTAAGCATGAAGCAAAAGAGCTTCGTGATACGGGAAGTAAATTTGCTGAAAGCTTTTATGGTGGTTTATCAGTTGCCCAAGCGGTTGCAAATATCAATGAGAAAATTGCGCCAAAACTAGTTGAAGAGCAGATTGATTTAAATCTTGTTGATGCCCAACTTATTGAGTTAGATCCATCTGCAGATCATTCATCCCTTGGTGCTAATGCCACCTTGGCAGTTTCATTAGCAGCAAGCCTTGCCACCGCACATTCACAAAATAAATCATTAGCTAGGTACTTTTCACCTGATGGCCCACTGCAAATTCCAATGCCGATGGTTAATATTTTGTCCGGCGGAGCACATGCAAATCGCACCATGGATATTCAAGATATTTTGGTTGTGCCAGTTGGCGCTAAAACATTTACCCAAGCACTCTCCTGGATTGTTGCAATTAGAGAGATGGCTGCCAAGTTAGGTAAAGAGGATGGAAAGGTAACTAATTTAATTGCTGATGAAGGTGGTTTAGCGATCTCCTTCACCAGCATTGAAAAAGCTTGTGAGTTTGTAGTTACGGCAATTGAAAAGGTTGGGCTAAGTGTTGGTAGCCAAGTTAGCTTAGCTTTAGATATCGCAGCCACCCAATTTTATGATGGCAATAATTACAACCTATCTACTATGGGTAAGAGTTATAACCGGAGTGAGTATCTGCAATTTATTAAATCATTAGTAAGTAATCAACCAATAATTTCTATTGAAGATCCATTTGCCGAAGATGATTGGCAAAGTTGGCAGGAATTTTCATCCCAGATGCCAGCAAAGCTGCAACTTCTAGGAGATGACTTATTGACCACAAACTTAGATCGATTAAATAGAGCAATTGCCGAAAAGAGTGCCAATGCGATTTTGATAAAGCCAAATCAAAACGGCCTAGTAAGTGCAACTTTGAATGTGTTAAAGCAAGCTCGGGCAAATAACTTTAATACCGTTGTTTCAGCAAGATCAGGTGAAAGTGAGGACTCATGGCTTGCTGATTTAGCAACTGGTTGGAGTGCTGGCCAGATTAAGGTTGGCTCCACCCATGGCTCTGAGCGAAATGCTAAGTGGAATAGATTGCTTGAGTTTGAAGCAACTGAAAATACTAAGTTTTTAAATCCCTTTAATTAATGTGAATGGCGTGGCACATAATCGCCACTGCTGCCAACTAAGAAATCTAGATCTGCGCCAAGATGTGCTTGTTGCACATGCTCGATATACATCTTGCTCCAACCGCGCTCAGCCTTAGGCTTTGGTGGCACCCAAGCAGCTTTACGTTTTGCTAACTCCTCCGGTGAAATAAGTAAATTTAATTTACGATTTGGCACATCTAACTCAATCTCATCTCCGTTTTCAACAAATGCAAGTGGTCCACCAGCAGTAGATTCTGGTGAAACATGTAATACAACTGTGCCGTAGGCAGTGCCACTCATTCTGGCATCAGAGATTCGAACCATATCGGTTACACCTTGATCAAGCATTTTCTTTGGCATAGGTAAATTGCCAACCTCAGGAAATCCTGGATAACCCTTAGGTCCTGAGTTTTTCAAAACCAAAATAGTCTCTGGTGTTACAGGCAGATTTGGATCATCTGCAACCTTTAAGTACTCCTCGATCTCATTAAAAACTAAAGCTTTTCCTTTGTGGGTTAACAATTTAGGAGATGCTGCAGATACTTTAATAATCGCACCATCTGGAGCAAGTGAGCCACGAACAACCACAATGCCAGCACCTGCTGCTTGGAAAGGTTTATTTGCTGGAGTGATTACCTCTTTGTTCCAATTTTCAGCACCTTCGATATTTTCCTTAACAGTTTTGCCAGTAACTGTAATGTGATCGGTGTGAATTAGATTTGCAATCTCCTTCATCACTGTTGGTACGCCACCGGCATCGAAAAACTCCTCCATTAGGAATTTTCCACTTGGCATCATATTTGCAATTACCGGAACATCTTTTCCTAACTTATCAAAATCATCTAAGTTCAATGGCACGCCAACGCGGCCAGCGATTGCAAGTAGGTGAACTACTGCGTTAGTTGAGCCACCGATAGCAGCTAAAATTTTGATCGCATTTTCAAATGCTTTTCGATTTAACACCTTTGATAGCTTTAAATCCTCCTCCACCATCTTCACAATTCGACGGCCAGAAAGATGAGCAAGAGTAAATTTGCGTGAATCAACCGCTGGGATTGCAGCTGCTCCTGGTAATTGCACGCCTAGTGCTTCAGTAACACATGCCATAGTTGATGCAGTTCCCATGGTCATACATGAACCTTGGCTTCGTGCTGAGCAAGATTCCATTGCCATAAACTCTTCAAAAGAAATCTTTCCACTTCTTACCTGCTCGCTATATTTCCACACTAATGTGCCAGAGCCAACTGGTTGTCCTTGATATCGACCATTAAGCATCGGTCCGCCAGTAATCATCAATGTTGGAAGATCCACACTGGCTGCTCCCATTAATAATCCAGGTGGTGTCTTATCGCAATTACCAAGTAAAACCACACCATCTAATGGATGGGAACGAATTAACTCCTCAACCTCCATTGCCAACATGTTGCGATATAACATGGTGGTTGGTCGCTGCAAAGATTCACTAAGTGACATTGCCGGGAACTCAAGTGGAAAACCACCAGCCTCCCAAACGCCACGTTTAACAGCTTCAGCAACATCATTAAGTGAGCCATTACATGGATTTAACTCAGACCAAGTATTTGCAATACCAATTACGGGGCGGCCATCAAAAACATCTGGGGCGTAACCTTGATTTCGAAGTCTTTCGCGGTGGATATAACCACCCTTATCTTTTAATCCAAACCAATATTGGCTGCGGCGATCAAACTTCTCTTCGCTCACGCTCGCCCTTTCCTACTCTCAAATATTGAGAAAATTCCTATGTTAAGGTTTTCATATTCTAGTTCATTACCGCCAAAACTTCACCTCAATGGAAATGTGAGAATTATGAGAATCACACGCTTGGGTCAGATAAATAAAGAAAAGCCTGCAGTAGTTGTCTCAGATACTGAGGCGATCTTTGTTGATGATTTAGTTAGTGATTTCAATCGTGTTGAGTTAGAAAATGGCGCAATCGCAAAATTAGCCCAAGCAGATTTAAGTAGCAGACCAAAGGTGAAGATTGCTGATTACCGAATTGGTTCACCTGTTGCAAGACCAACAAAAGTAATTTGTGTTGGATTAAATTATGCAAAGCATGCAGTTGAGTCGGGTATGACCCCACCACCTGAGCCAGTAATTTTTATGAAAGCACCAGATACCGTAATTGGTCCAAATGATGATGTAGTAGTTCCACCTAACTCAACTAAAACAGATTATGAAGTTGAACTTTGTGTTGTCATTGGTAAAAACGCACTTTACTTAAAATCACCAGAAGAGGCGGCCGCCCACATACTTGGCTACACAATCTCTCAAGATGTTTCAGAGCGGCACTGGCAGGTTGAACGAAGTGGACAATGGGTGAAGGGCAAATCTTTCCCAACCTTTAATCCAATGGGCCCATGGATCATTACCGCTGATGAGTTAAAGCAAAAAAACTTAGATCCAAATAATTTAGCTCTTTCTTGCACCATTGATGGTGAGGTGAGACAAAATTCCAGAACTAATGATTTGATCTTTGGCATCAATCATTGCGTTTGGTATATCTCCCAATTCATGGAGTTAAAGGCTGGGGATGTAATAAACACTGGAACACCAGAAGGTGTTGGCATGGGCTTTAAGCCAGAGAAATACCTAAAGGGTGGGGAAAATATTGTGACAACTATTGAAGGTATTGGAACAATTAAAAATAAGGTTGTTAACTACAAGTAATTAGTTAATCGCCTTATTACTTCGCACGCCATTAACTACCCGCTCAATTGCATATGGATTAGCGTTTTGTAATTCAGCTGGTAATTGGTTATCTGGAAAGTTTTGATAAACAACTGGACGAACAAAGCGAAATAGTGAATCTAAACCAACGGAAGTTGTGTGAGAGGAAGAGGCAGGCCATTGGCCGCCATGATTTTGCGCAGCGGTAACTGAAACTGAGGTTGGAAAACCATTCCAAATTACCCGGCCAGCCTTTTGGGTTAATTGTGAAACTAGCTCTGGCAGCTTCTCATCATTGCCAGCATGAATTGCAGAAGCTAATTGACCACTCATAGCTTTTGCCACAGCTAGGTATTGATCAAAGGGGGCTCTAATAATTACTGAGGTTGGACCAAAGTGTTCCTCTAATAAATCATCATGGTTTTTAACATCTGCCCAATCAACTACAAAAATACTTGGAGTTACGCCATAACCATCTGGATTATTTACACCAGTTAAAACCTTTACGCCCTTAGCTTTGCTAATTGATGTAATTGCCTCGATAAATCTTGTGGCAATTCCTTTATTTAATAATGGTCCAACTTTTTGCTCTGAAAAATAACTTTGAACTTGTGCAATAAATTTATCACCGGATGCATCATTTGGCACAACAATAATTCCAGGCTTTGTGCAAAATTGACCAGATCCCAGCAGCGCTGAATCCATCGCAGCCTTTGCTAACTCATCAGCTTTTTCCACTAATGCAGTTGGTGTGAAGAAGACTGGATTTAGTGAACCCATCTCAGCAAAAACAGGAATTGGAACGGGGCGCTCTTGCGCTAATTTAATTAGCAACTTTCCAACTAAACCAGAGCCAGTAAAACCAATTGCAGTTATGAGTGGATCCTTTGCTAACCAATGGGTTATCTCTGGGTTTACTCCCTGAACTAATGTAAATATCTCTTTTGGTAATCCTTGCGCTGTGATTGCTTTAGTAACTGCTTCATAAACCACTTGGCAGGTATTTGGATGTGATGGATGAGCCTTAACAACAACTGGACATCCAGCAGCCAAAGCAGATGCACTATCGCCTCCTGCAACTGAGAAAGCTAATGGAAAGTTTGACGCTGCAAATATCGAAACAACTCCTAATGGTTGTTGTGATTTACGAAGATCAGGACGTGCAACTGGTTGAAAATTTGGATCAGCCAAATCAATTATTGGTAGCAGGTGTCCACCAGTTTTAACTAGCTCGGCAAAGGCACGGATTTGAATAACAGTGCGCATTACCTCACCAGTAACTCTGGCCATTGGTAGCGCGGTTTCTAAATGAGATATTTGAGCTAAAGCTTCTTTTTCAGATTCAATTGAATCTGCAATCGCATTAAGGAGGGCAGCTCTTTGGGTTGGTGTGGTGGCAGCAAACTTTGCTTTTATTTTTTCAGCAGCTGCAATAGCAGCGCTAACCTCTTCAAAACTGTGCTCAGTAATTGGATTTCCAACTGCTTGGCCAGTGGCTGGGTTAGTTGCGGTAAAAGTTTTGCTCATTTGATAACTATAACTAGAAAATTCAATTTTAAATATTCCGTGCTAGAAATCTCAATACCTAGGAGCGCTTCTAGTTCGCTCAACCTTTGGTTTTCTTAGATTTCGCTTGCTCCAACAAATGTTATGCCAATGGCGCCGGCCTGATTGATCATGCTCTAGCCATGCCACTGTATGTGGGGTTGCCATTGGAATTACCTGATCACAACCTGGACATCGATATGGTTTATTTGAAGTAGAGCCACTTATTTTTCTAACAACAAAGATTCCGTCATCATGTTCTTCGATGGATTCATTTGATGTGGATAACTCGCGCTCATCATCGTGAGTGATATCTCTCTTGCCTTTGCCCTTGGGCTTAGCTTTACGTGGACTCACAGGATTATTCTCCCGAATAAATTAAGTATTTATTACCAATTACGGCAGGATGTCGCCATGAGCGCCAATGCAGCAATAGAAGTAAGTGGGCTGAGTAAGCAGTATGGCGCTAAAACTGCAGTTGATGGCATAAATCTAACTGTTGAACGTGGTGAGATATTCGCACTCCTTGGTCCAAATGGAGCTGGCAAAACAACAACTGTTGAAATTCTTGAGGGTTATCGCAAAGCAAGTAGCGGAGATGTAAGTGTTTTAGGGTTTGACCCAGCAACTAAAGGTAATGCTGCTCAGCGATGGCGAAATCAAATTGGAATTGTTTTGCAATCCACCTCAGATGCGGCAGATTTATCTGTTTTTGAAACCATTTCACATTATGCAAATTATTATGAAAACCCTAGAAATGTTGAACAGGTAATTGATGAGGTTGGCTTAAGAGAAAAGCTGAACGCAAAAGCCCGTGAGTTATCTGGAGGCCAGCGACGTCGCCTTGATGTTGCACTCGGCATCATCGGCTCTCCAGAACTGTTATTTCTAGATGAACCAACCACTGGATTTGATCCAGAGGCGAGAAGATCTTTCTGGGAATTAATCAGAACATTAAAGGCGGAAGGTACAACAATTCTTTTAACCACCCATTACTTAGATGAAGCACAAGCATTAGCTGATCGAGTTGGCGTTATAAATAATGGAAAAATTATTGAGATCGCTACCCCACAAACTCTTGGTGGCCGAAACCACGCGCCAGCAAAGGTAACTTGGCTTGAAAATGGGGTAACAAATGAAATCCATACCAAAGATCCAACGGCTGAGGTTTTAAAGTTAAGTCAGCGCTTTAATGGGCAAATTCCAGAACTAGAAGTACTTAGACCTAACTTAGAAGAGATTTATCTAAAGATGATTGGTGAGCTTAGATGAATTCAATAGTTGAAACTATTCGCATCGGCTTACTTAGAAGCGGTCTGGAGTTAAAACAATTCTTAAGGCAAAGAGAATCTGTTGTCTTTACATTATTTTTCCCAGTGATATTGCTATTCATTTTTGGAACAGTATTTAAAGACACAATCGCGCCTGGTGTGACTTTTAGCCAATACTTTGTCGCTGGCATGATTGCATCTGGTTTGGTAAATACCGGTTTTCAACAACTTGCAATAACAATTCCAATGGAGCGAGATGATGGAACCTTAAAGCGTTTACGTGGGACGCCAATGTCAGTCTCTTCATACTTTATTGGCAAGGCATTGCTCGTAACCTTTTTAATGATTATTCAAACCGCCTTACTATTATTTTTCGGCTCAGTAGTCTTTGATTTAAATCTGCCAACCCAAGCAAGTCTTTGGTGGAACTTCACCTGGTTAGTCTTACTAGGTAGTGCATGTTCAACCATTCTTGGAATCGCATTTTCAATTGTGCCTAAGAGTGGCCGTGGTGCATCAGCTGTGGTCTCTCCTATTGTGATTATCTTGCAGTTTTTTAGCGGTGTGTTTTTTGTCTTCACCTCACTGCCATCTTGGATGCAGCAATTTGCCGCGCTCTTTCCATTGAAATGGCTAACCCAAGGAATGCGTTCAGTTTTCTTGCCAGATGATTTTGCAACACAAGAGGTTGCAGGCAGCTGGGAGATTGGTAAAACTGCCTTAGTTCTAGTTATTTGGTTACTTCTTGGTCTTATCTTTGCAATCAAGAAATTTAAGTGGAGCAGAGAGTGAAGCGAAATTTACTAATTGCAGCAATTACATCTGCTTCTCTCCTACTTTCATCAGCACATGCTGCATCACCAACACCTAAGGCAAGCCCAAGCGCCAAGGCAACTCCAGCGGTTTCAAAGAGTGCGGCGGCAAATCCATCAGTTTCATCAACAACAAAGAAGCCAACCAAGAAGCCAACTAAGAAACCGGTAAAGAAGAAAAAGAAGGTTAAGAAGACTGCCACGCCAATTCCATCTCCGCTACCTGTGTGGCCACCTATTAAATTCACTTCAAACAAAGGAATTTACGCAAAGATCCCAACAAGCAAAGAGTTACTGGGCTTAATCTCAGCAAAGGCTGGATTAGCAGAGCTTGTTAAGAAGTGTGAATCAAATGCATGTGGGGCTGTAATTGTGGCAGCTGATTATCGTTGTGAGTGGTGGGAGATTAAATCAACTGTTTATGGAGTTGATCCAAGTGATGCGAATAAAAAAATTGCACTAGGAAAACTTCGAACGCTATATGGACCACTTGCTGCAAAAACTTATGCAAATATTATTTTAGTAAGTGATGAGCCACTTTATGGCCAATCTGTCCTAGATCCGAACACCGGCCAAACAGTTGCAGGCCCAGCACGAAATGGAATCTCAGTTGGCGGTATCTCTGCGATCTGCCATAAATCTGGAACTGATGAAAAGTTTCCAGCTAATATCTACACACCAATTAGATAAATTTTAGGAGGGTTAGTAATTGCTTGGCGGCATTAATAATGGGCTTTATCTAATATCTCTTTCTGGCTTTTTAATAGTGGGAGTAATGGCGCTTATTTTAAAGTGGGCATTTTCGAATAATAAGTCAGTTGTTGAACGGGCTAAAAAAATAGGCAATGAAGATGAGTATGGATTATTAAAAGTTGCTGCTTCGCCAAAAAACCATATTGAGGGTGAAATGCTCAGGCAAAAATTACTTTCAGTTGGGATTAAGGCGAGCCTATCTCAGACTAAAACTGGACCAAAGATTCTGGTTTTTGAAAAAGACTTAAAGATTGCTAAAGCAACTTTAAATTCCTAGCGATTTGCTCCTGGTACCCAAAGTTGATCACCTTCAGCTTTATTAACAAATCTTGCCAATACAAACAACAAATCAGATAAGCGATTTAAGTACTTAGCAGTTATTGGATTAACGCCTCCGCCAAAGGCGTGGATTGCATGCCAGGTAGTGCGCTCTGCCCGTCTAGTTACAGTTCTTGCTACATGCATTAGCGCTGCAGCAGGTGTGCCTGAAGGTAATACAAAAGAGCGAAGTGGTTGCAAACTTTCGTTGTAGTGATCAATCTGATTTTCTAAATAATCGATTTGAGACTCTAATACTCGAAGTGGTTCTGAGGTTGGATTATCGACAACTGGTGTACAAAGGTCTGCACCAACATCAAATAAATCATTTTGAATTCGAATTAATAACTTCTTGATACTTTCATCTTTGATATCACCCATTGCCAACACAACTCCGATTGATGAGTTTGCTTCATCAACGGTGGCATATGCCTCAAGTCGTGGATCATTTTTTGAAGTCCGGCTCATATCCCCCAGTGAGGTTGTGCCATCATCGCCAGTTTTTGTGTAAATGCGGGTTAAGTTGACCATGACCTCACCCTACCCCAAGCAATTACAATGGGGAATTATGGAACGCTTACGGGTAGTTGGAGGTGCCAAATTAGTTGGCACAGTTCGCGTTTCTGGGGCAAAAAACTCAGCACTTAAATTAATGGCGGCCACCTTGCTAGCTCCTGGTCAATCCAAAATTACTAATCTGCCAGCCATTGCCGATGTTGAATATATGGCTGAATTGTTAACCAGATTAGGGTGCAAGGTTGATATCAAAAGAGATAGCAATGAAGTGTTAATTGATGTTCCACAAAAACTTGGTCACCGCGCAGATTACGACATGGTTCGAAAGATGCGCGCATCTATAAATGTTTTGGGTCCATTAATTGCCAGAGAGTTGGTAGCAGAGGTGGCGCTCCCTGGTGGGGATGCAATTGGTTCGCGCGGACTAGATTTTCACATAAATGGCTTAACAGAGATGGGCGCAGAAGTTTCATCTGAGCATGGTTTTATTATTGCAAAAGCACCAGCTGGTTTAAAGGGTGCGAAGATAACTCTTGAGTTTCCAAGTGTTGGTGCTACTGAAAACATTATGACTGCAGCCACCTTAGCAACTGGCACAACTGTTATTGATAATGCAGCCAGAGAGCCAGATGTAGTAGATCTTGGTGAATTCCTAATTTCGATGGGCGCAAAAATATCTGGCTTAGGTAGCCACACCATAACAATTGAAGGGGTAAGTAAATTAACGCCAACAACTCATGCAACCTTGGCAGATCGAATTGTCTCTGGCACTTGGGCATTTGCTGCAGCAATGACCCAGGGCGATATCACAATTGAAAATGGAAGAGCAGATCACTTAGAGCTTCCACTTGATAAATTAGTTGAGGCGGGCGCAGTTGTAACCACAACAAAAACTGGTTTTAGAGTAAAGATGGATAAGAGACCGATCGCAGTTGATGTTGCAACACTTCCCTACCCAGGCTTTCCAACCGATTTACAACCAATGGTTATTACTTTAAATGCAATTGCAGAAGGCACATCCATAGTTACCGAAAATGTTTTTGAAGGAAGATTTATGTTTGTTAATGAGTTATTGCGATTAGGCGCCAAAATTCAAGTAGATGGCCATCATGCAGCAATTACTGGAATCAAGCAGCTCTCCGCTGCGCCGGTAGCAGCAACTGATATTCGAGCTGGTGCTGGCTTAGTGTTGGCCGCCCTCGTTAGTGATGGTGTGACTATCATTGAGGATGCCTTCCACATTGATCGTGGTTATCCAGACTTTCCCGCTCAACTTCAATCGTTAGGTGCAGATGTCAGCCGAACTTAATTTTCCAGATCGCAACTTAGCTCTTGAGTTAGTAAGAGTTACTGAAACTGCTGCCCTTGCAGCATCGACTTGGGTTGGTCGCGGTGATAAGGATGCTGCCGATGGCGCAGCTGTTGCTGCTATGCGAAAGATGATTAACACAGTTGATATGTCAGGTGTAATAGTTATTGGCGAGGGTGAAAAAGATAATGCCCCAATGCTGCACAACGGTGAAGCGGTTGGTAATGGCAGTGGACCTGCATGTGATGTTGCAGTTGATCCAATTGATGGAACCACATTAACCTCTAACGGATTAAATGGCGCAGTAAGTGTTATTGCATTAGCACCACGTGGCAGCATGTTTGATCCAAAGGGTGCTTTTTATATGAACAAAATTGTGACTGGAGCTGAGGGTGCTTCAGTAATTGATATCACCGCACCAGCTGGTGAAAACGTTAGAAGAGTTGCAAAGGCAAAAGGAGTTGATGTTTCTGAAATTACGGTGATAGTCCTTGATCGCCCACGTCATGCACAGTTGTTAAAGGATCTACGCCAAGCTGGTGCACGGATTAGATTGATTAGAGATGGTGATGTGGCAGCTGCAATTGAGACGGCAAGAATTGGAACCGGAATTGATATCTTGATGGGTATTGGTGGCACTCCAGAAGGTGTAATTACCGCTGCTGCTATGCGCGCTTTAGGTGGTGTAATTCAAGGACAGTTGATGCCACAAAGTGAAAGTGAAAAAGAATCAGCACAAGCTGCCGGGCATGATCTTTCTAAGATTTATTCAACCAATGATTTAGTTGCCTCAGATGATGTTTTCTTCTCTGCCACCGGAATTACTGATGGTGAGTTGTTAAGAGGTGTACGCCATAACGCTTTTGGCGCAGTTTCACACTCATTAGTGGTTAGAGGAAGATCTAAGACGGTAAGAATTATTGAAACTGAGCACAGATAAAAAAACTAGTTTGTAACTACCTGTGCTTCACCCAAAATTGAAACCCGATTATTTGAAACTGAGATAAAACCACCATTAATTACAAATTCATTTACTGAACCATCTGCAGCTTTAACTGAGACAGTTCCATCGGCAAGTACCCCAAGAAGTGGCGCGTGTCCTGGTAGAACGCCAAGATCTCCTTCTAATGTGCGAGCAGAAACCATCTTTGCTTCTCCGCTCCACACCCGCTTCTCTGGGGTAACTACCTCAACTTTTAGCATTTGTTATGACTTCGCCAACTCTGCTGCTTTGCGCTCAACATCATCAAGGCCACCGCACATGAAGAATGCTTGCTCAGGTACATGGTCATACTTACCATCAGCGAGCGCTTCAAATGCTGCGATTGTTTCAGTTAGAGGAACAAATGAACCATCAAGACCAGTAAAGACCTTAGCCACGAAAGTATTTTGGGATAAGAATCTTTGAATACGACGAGCTCTTCCCACCAGGATTCGATCCTCTTCGGAGAGTTCATCAATACCCAAGATTGCAATGATGTCTTGCAAATCTTTGTATCGCTGCAGAATTTGCTTGATTCGGTTTGCAACTTTGAAATGGTGCTCGCCAATATAACGAGGATCCAAAATACGAGAGGTTGAATCAAGTGGATCAACCGCAGGATAAATACCAAGCTCAGAGATCGGACGAGACAACACAGTTGTTGCATCCAAGTGAGCGAAGGTTGTGTGTGGTGCTGGGTCGGTGATGTCGTCCGCTGGAACATAAATTGCCTGCATCGAGGTAATTGAGTGACCACGAGTTGAGGTAATTCGCTCCTGCAACTGACCCATCTCATCAGCAAGTGTTGGTTGGTAACCAACTGCAGATGGCATACGACCAAGAAGAGTTGATACTTCAGAACCTGCTTGAGTAAAGCGGAAGATATTGTCGATGAACAACAACACATCCTGCTTCTGCACATCACGGAAGTACTCAGCCATTGTTAGGGCAGAAAGTGCAACACGTAGACGCGTTCCAGGTGGCTCATCCATTTGTCCGAAGACCAATGCAGTTTTGTTAATAACTCCAGTTTCAGTCATTTCAAGGAATAAGTCATTACCCTCACGAGTACGCTCACCCACACCTGCGAACACAGAAACACCACCAAAGTTTTCTGCCACGCGATAAATCATCTCTTGGATAAGCACAGTCTTACCAACACCTGCGCCACCAAATAATCCGATCTTTCCACCCTTTACATAAGGCGTGAGAAGATCAATAACTTTAATTCCAGTTTCAAACATCTCAGTCTTTGATTCAAGTTGATCAAATGCTGGAGCTGTTCGGTGAATTGGCCATCGCTCTTTGATATCTAATGAAGAGGTTGGCACATCTAGTGATTCACCTAAAGTGTTAAATACATGTCCCTTAGTTACATCTCCAACTGGAACTGAGATCGCACTTCCAGTGTCGGTAACTGTTGAACCACGAACCATGCCGTCAGTTGGTTGCATAGAGATCGCGCGGACTAAGTTGTCACCAATGTGTTGGGCGACCTCAAGTGTTAATTTCTTGGTCTCACCCCCCAATGTGACATCAATATTTAGTGCGTTAAAGATGGCCGGCATCGCATCGGCTGGAAATTCAATATCCACTACCGGTCCAATTACACGGGCAACTCTTCCAGTTGCTGTTTTGACTGACATTATTCGCTCCCTGCGCTAGCTGAGGCGAGCGCATCTGCGCCGCCTACGATTTCACTGATCTCTTGGGTAATTTCGGCCTGACGAGCCGCGTTTGCAAGTCGAGTTAACGACTTAATTAATTCATCAGCGTTGTCAGTTGCTGATTTCATAGCACGACGTCTTGCTGCATGCTCACTGGCTGCAGATTGAAGCATCGCGTTAAATACTCGAGCCTGAATATAGCGAGGTAGTAATGCATTAAGCACCTCACCAGCATTAGGTTCGAATTCATACATCGGCATGATAACTGCCGGTCCAGTTGATTCCACAACCTCAAGTGGCAGCATTCGCTTTGCATCTGGGGTTTGGGTAATCATTGATTTGAACTCGGTATAAATAATATGTAATTCATCAACGCCATTTGCATCTGTTTGGGCGTCAGCTAGGAATGCATTAATTAATGAATCAGAGACCTCTTTGGCATGAGCATATGTTGGGTTATCTGAGAATCCACTCCAAGAAGCAGTAATCTTTCGATTTCTAAACTTATAGAAGTTAATTCCCTTTCTTCCGACCAAATATGGATTTACCTCAAGTCCTCTTGATTGCAAGAGTGCTATTAATTGATCACCCTCTTTAATCGCCGCATTTGAGTAGGCACCTGCCATACCGCGGTCTGCGGTAATGATTAAAACTGCAGCTCGCTTGGGATTAGCAGATGCAGTGGTTAATGGATGGTTAGTACTAGAAAGAGAGGCAACAGCTGAGACTGCCCGAGTTAACTCGTTGGCATAAGGAGATGAGGCGGCAACTTTTTGTTGCGCCTTAACAATGCGGGAAGCTGAAATTAGCTCCATCGCCTTGGTTATCTTCTTAGTCGCCTTTACTGACCGCATACGGCGGCGGTAAATACGAAGTTGGGCACCCATTTTTTCCTAGCTCTCTTTTCTTATCGCTTTACCGCTGGTACTTGACGAGTAATTTGCTCATTATCTTCACCACTTAATGCATCAGCTTTTTTCTCATTAACCGCTGGTGCAACTGATGATTTAAATTGAGTTTTAAATGTTGTAATCGCCTCTTCTAAAGATTTAACTGTGTCATCAGTTAACTCTCTAGTTGCAGAAATTACTTCGAAGATTTGCTTACGCTCACGAGCGATGAAATCTAAGAACTCTGCTTCAAATCGGCGAATATCTGCAACTGGAATTGAATCCATTTTGCCAGTAGTTCCTGCCCAAATTGATGCCGCTTGGCGCTCAACTGAGAATGGGGAGTACTGACCTTGCTTTAATAGTTCAACCATTCGTGCACCGCGCTCTAGCTGTGCTTTAGATGCAGCATCAAGATCTGAACCAAAAGCTGCGAAAGCTTCTAATTCACGGTACTGCGCAAGATCAAGACGAAGACGTCCGGCAATCTTTTTAATCGCCTTAGTTTGTGCTGATCCACCAACACGAGATACTGAAATACCAACGTTAATCGCAGGACGAACACCTGCGTTAAACAGATCAGTCTCAAGGAAGCACTGACCATCGGTAATCGAAATTACGTTAGTTGGAATAAACGCTGAAACGTCATTTCCTTTAGTTTCAATGATTGGTAAGCCAGTCATTGAACCGCCACCTAATTCATCAGATAACTTTGCGCACCTCTCAAGTAAACGAGAGTGTAAATAGAAAACATCTCCAGGATATGCCTCGCGACCCGGTGGGCGCCTTAACAACAGCGATACGGAACGATAAGCCTCTGCTTGTTTAGAGAGATCATCAAAAATAATTAATACATGTTGACCTTTATACATCCAGTGCTGACCAATTGATGAGCCGGTGTATGGGGCTAGGTATTTAAATCCAGCTGGATCAGATGCTGGAGCTGCCACAATTGTTGTGTACTCCATCGCACCAGCTGCTTCAAGTGAACCCTTTACTGCTGCAATTGTGGAACCTTTTTGTCCGATTGCAACATAAATACATTTAACCTGCTTCTTTGGATCCCCACTCTTCCAGTTCTCCAATTGGTTAATAATTGTGTCAACTGCAATTGCAGTCTTACCAGTCTGGCGATCACCAATAATCAACTGACGTTGACCACGGCCGATTGCAGTCATTGAGTCAATTGCTTTAATTCCAGTTTGCATTGGTTCTTTAACTGGTTGGCGTTGCACAACAGATGGTGCTTGAATTTCAAGTGCACGAGTTGCTTCAGCTTTAATCTCACCCTTGCCATCAATTGGCCGGCCAAGTGCGTCAACAACACGTCCTAGGAAACCATCGCCAACTGGAACAGAGAGAATTTCTCCAGTACGACGAACAGTTGTTCCTTCTTCAATTCCGGTGAACTCACCCAAAATAACCACACCGATTTCGCGAACATCTAAGTTCAGCGCAAGACCTAATGTGCCATTTTCAAACTTTAATAACTCATTGGTCATAGTTGATGGCAGACCTTCAACACGTGCGATGCCATCTCCTGCTTCGGTGACGCTACCGATTTCATCCTTTACGGCAGCTCCTGGTTTGTATGCAGCGACATGTTTTGCCAGTGCATCCCGAATCTCTTCGGGGCGGATACTTACTTCGGCCATCTTTTTCTCTCTTCTCTCTTTAAATAACAGATGCGCTTGGCATCTGTTAAAGCTAACTTACGAGCGCTCTGCCCGCTTCTGCTAAACGATTAACGATGGTGCCATCAATAACATCATCGGCATATCTAATAGATATGCCACCTAAAACTTTTGGATCAATCTCAAGATTGATATGAACATCTCTACCCATTTGCTTAGCAAGGGCGGCATTTAACTTACTTAACTGGGCATCACTTAACTCAACAGCGCTTTTAACATGAGCAACTAATCGATCTTTTCGGGTTGAAACATAATGTGAGTAGGCAGCTAATGTGGCATCAATACTACGACCTCTGCGAAGTGAGACTACTTTGCGAAGTAAGTTAAGAGTTGAGTTTGCATACTTACCCTTAACTAAGCTCTCAAGCAGTGTTACTTTGCCAAGATCTGTATCAGCTGAAGTATTTAGCGCTTGGCGAAGCTCAGGATTTGCCCGAAGTACTCTGGCAAAATCAAATAGTTGGTTTTCAACTTTTTCTAACTCACCATTTTTATCTGCTGCAGCAGCCTCTGCCTCAACAGCTAAATTTTCAATTGCATCTGCAATCTCACCTGGGCTAGACCATCTAAGTGAGGCAGCGCTTGCAAGGAGTGATTGTGCTGGAGCGCTGATATTTTTTCCAAACAAGTTAGAGATTAACTCAGCTTTAGCGCCGGCATCACGAGAGTTATCAGTTAGTGCACGTCTGACACCAATTGAGGTGCTTAACACTGAAAGAATAATAAATAAGTCACTGGCAAATACGGCAACATCATTATCTGATTGTTTATCAACAACCTGTGCTAATGATTTACGCAGAGTTAAAACTGATGCCCTGCTTGAGCCGCCTAATACCTTCATGATTATTTACTCTTCTCCAGATCTGCAATAAAGCGATCAACTATCCGAGACTGACGAACCTGGTCATCTAATGCTTCTCCGACAATCTTTCCGGCTAACTCAGTTGCAAGGGAACCAACCTCATTGCGAAGTGAAGTAACTGCTTGTTGACGCTCTGCTTCAATAGCAGCTGTTGCTGCAGCGGTAATTCTTGCTGCTTCTTCAGCTGCCTTGGTGCGCAGATCTTCAATAATTGCAGCACCTTGCACTCTGGCATCTTCGCGAATCTTTTGTGCCTCACCACGTGCTTCATTTAATTGTGTTGTGTACTGGGCAAGTGCGCGCTCTGCTTCAATTTGTGCACGCTCTGCTTTTTCCATTCCACCTTGAATCGCTTCGGTGCGCTCTGCGAATGCTTTTTCAAACATTGGCACAACCTTTGAGCGAAGAACTAGGAAGAGAAGTGAGAAGGCAATAAAACCAACAATTAATTCAGCGGTATGCGGAATTAAAGGGTTTGCCCCTTCACCTGCTGCCCAGTTACTAAAACTTATTAAGGACATCGTCTGACTTTTCTGTCTTTAATTACAGTACGAAAGCTAGAACTAGACCGAATAGTGCTAGCGCTTCAGCTAATGCGAAGCCTAGAAATGCGATCGGTTGCAGAACGGAGCGTGCCTCTGGTTGGCGTGCTACTCCGCTGATGTAAGCGGCGAAGATCATGCCAGTTGCGATTGCAGGTCCGATTGCAGATAGGCCATAACCGACCAGGTTGAGTGTGCCTTCCATATTCTTTTCCTTCTTTCTTTGTTAGTTGCTGCTTTGGTTTTTTCTAGTGTTCATCCGCTAACGCACCCGCAATATAGAGGGCGGTCAACAGGGTAAAGATATATGCCTGTAGGCATTGCACCATAAATTCAAAGAATGTAAGGGCAATTCCGAAGGCAAAGGCGAAAGGTGAGACCAGTTTTAAGCCGATCACGCCTTGTAGAAGATGCTCACCACCCAAAATAAAGACAAGTAACAAAAGGTGGCCAGCAAACATATTTGCAAATAAACGCAAGGAAAGAGTAAGTGGGCGAACTATGAAGTAAGTGGCAACCTCAATTGGAGTTAGCAGGATATATACCGGCTTTGGTACACCAGGCATAAACATGATCTCTTTTAGGTAAGCCATCAAACCTTTATGTTTAATTGCCACATAGTGGAAGATTACAAAGGTAAATAGCGCTAAGACGTAAGGGAAGCTAACCCGAGACATCGTTGGAAATTGTAAGAATGGAATAATTCCAAATAAGTTATTGGTTAAAATAAAAGTAAATAAAGTAAATAGGTATGGCACAAAGCGCATGAACTCATGGCCGATTACATCGCGTGCTAAATCATTTCGCACAAAGCCATAGATTGATTCACCGGCAAATTGCAGCTTTGAGGGCACGACTAAGGCTTTTCTGGAAGCCAAGATGAAAAACACTGAAATTAAAATTATGGAGAAGAAAACTAAAAATACTGGTTTGGTTGTGTAAGGGTTGTCGCCAAAAACTGGTGGTAATTCAAAGTCGGCTGTACTAGGTGGCTGAAAACCATCCTCTGCTGCCAACCGCACGCCCACGAAAATCTCCAAATGTTAGTTGCCGATATTGCGTAAACAATTTTTCGAACTGCTTGGTTTTGCTATAACCGGTGGGAAGAACGGCTACGGGCGAAACCCTATTAGATATGGCAGATTAGCGCGAAATTTTGGTAGGTAAAAATCTCACCTTATGAAGATTTGGTGATCTTAATCGCGCCCAAAACGGAGCCAGACCAAATAAATCGAAGCCCCAGCCCCCAGCAACATCCCAACCAATACCAAGTAGGTGGTTCCCAGCCATCGATCAAAGCCCCAGCCAATCCCACCCCAAATAAGTAGGCCAGAAAGAAGGTATCCAACAATTGACCACAAAGCGTTCTCTTCATTTTGGGAGTTACTTATATTGTCGTCATTTGAATTTTTTCGACTCATTAACTATCGCCTTCCTTCTTTGGTAGCGGTAGGTGTACTCGCAAATTTAAAAAGCTACGAATCTCACCAAATAACCATGCCATGGTAATCAAAATTGCGCAGATGGCAAAACTGCCCCGATCAAAGGTGGTGCGATCGGTGTATTTGGTGACTAATAAGAGGAAAACTCCCATGAACAAAACCTTTGCAAAGTAGGAAAACATTGCCAGCGCCATCGTTGCCATTGGATCTAAATTTCGAGAAATACGAGCAACTAATAAATGAATACTAAAAAATATGATTACGGTAAATGAGGCTAAGAGTGAACCAAATAATCCAGGCTGACCATTTATTACTGTCAAAACAATTGCGCTAACAGCTGCCACAGCTGTTGCTGGTGCTATCGCACCTTTCCAAAGTTGAACATCACTCATTTGAATTCAACCTTGACTTTATTACTTCTAATCACCCAGATGGAAAGAGCAAAGATTAATACGCCAGCGATGATGGCAATCCAAAAGGGCACAAATGCTGCAATCACTGTTGGGAACGCGAACATTGCACTCCAAAGATATAAAACTACAGTTGTGCGTTGTTGAGACAAACCAAAGCGCATAATTCGGTGATGAAGATGTTCACGGTCTGCTGTAAATGGTGATCGCCCAGCTTTAACTCTTCTAACTATTGCCATCACAAAATCTAACAATGGGATTGCAAGCACCGTGAATGGTAAAAACAGTGGCAGCAATACTGAACCACCATTTTCTTCTGTAATAGCTGAGGCATCAACTTGGCCAGTTAAAGTGATTGCAGATGCACTTAGTAATAAACCTAGGAACATGGCCCCGGAATCTCCCATAAATATTTGAGCCGGATGAAAATTGTGAGGTAAAAAGCCAAGGCATAAACCAATTACTACAGCGGTAATAAGTGATGGTGCACCTGCGCGGTTTAAACCATTAATAACCGCTAATAGATAGGAGAAGGCAAAAAATGAGGCTGCACAAATCATCACAATTCCAGTAGCTAAGCCATCTAATCCATCAACAAAGTTAATTGCATTAATAACCACCATTACAAATAAAACAGTAAGCAGTTGGCCCATATTTGTTGGCAAAGTTGTAATTCCATTTATTGGTAGCCAAAGAATTTGTACTCCATAGATTAACAAAATACCTGCAGCTAAAGCCTGTCCAGCAAATTTAGTGATTGGATCTAAATCAAAGCGGTCATCAATCATGCCAATTAGAAGTATTACCGTTCCACTTAGAAAAATTCCAGTAGCCTCTGGTCCAAATGATTTGTGCACTAACGGCAGGTAATTAACTATTACTAGGCTTAGCGCCATCGATAACCACATTGCTAGGCCACCCCAACGAGGTGTTGGCTCTAGATGAACATCACGGGATCTAATCGCCGATACCGCGCCAGCTTTGATGGCAAGATCTCTAACAAGAGGTGTAACTAAATAAGTAATTATCGCCGCAAGCAGAACTGTTACTAAATACTCGCGCATCGCAGGTTAGTTTTAGTTTTTTGGCTCTGGATAAACTGGAAATTTTGCTGTTAATTGATGAACCTCGGCGCGTATTGCTTTTGCTTTCGAATCATCTTCACCATCTTTAATCGCACGGGCAATAAAAGATGCAATCTGATTCATCTCTGGCTTACCCATTCCCTGGGTTGTGATCGCAGCAGTTCCAACTCGAATACCACTTGTAACAGCTGGAGTTTCTGGATCGTATGGAATCGCATTTTTGTTTAGTGAAAGGCCAGATCTTCCACATCTTTCATCTGCAATCTTGCCATTTACTTTTGTTGATCTAATATCAATCAGCGCTAAATGTGTTTGAGTTCCACCAGAGACTGCACGCATTCCCGCAGCTTCTAATCCCTTTGCTAATTCTTGGCAGTTTTCAATAACTTTCTTCGCATAATTTTGATACTCAACAGTTGCACATTCTTTTAATGCCACAGCTTTTCCAGCAACCGCGCTCATGATTGGTCCACCTTGCATGCCAGGAAAGATTGCTTTATCAATAGCTGATGCATGTTTTTCCTTGCTCAAAATCATGCCACCACGTGGTCCACGCAATACTTTATGTGTTGTAAATGAAACTACATCTGCATATGGCACTGGTGATGGGATCGCTTTACCGGCAACTAAACCGATGAAGTGAGCGGCATCCACCCACATGATTGCGCCAACCTCATCACAAATCTGGCGTACTGTTTCAAAATCAATCAAACTTGGATAGGCAGTTGCTCCAGAACAAATCATCTTTGGCTTGTGCTCAACCGCTAAATCTCGCAATTGGTCGTAATCAATTAGTTCGTTATCTTGGCGAACGCCGTAGGAAACTACGTTGAACCACTTACCTGAGAAATTAACCTTAGAGCCATGAGTTAAGTGACCACCA
Source organism: Candidatus Nanopelagicus limnes (assembly GCF_002287885.2). Classification (GTDB taxonomy): domain Bacteria; phylum Actinomycetota; class Actinomycetes; order Nanopelagicales; family Nanopelagicaceae; genus Nanopelagicus; species Nanopelagicus limnae. Next base: position 266,702 of record NZ_CP016768.2, on the reverse strand, counting down.
TGTGGCAAAGACATTGCCAATACCGTATCTCCTGGCTTTGTAAATGCTTGATAAACCGCAACATTTGCACTTGCACCAGAGTGTGGTTGTAAATTTGCATGCTCTGCGCCAAATAATTTTTTCGCTCTTTCAATACCAATTACTTCAACCTTATCTACTTCTTCACAACCACCGTAATAACGCTTTCCTGGATAACCTTCGGCATACTTATTTGAAAGTGATGATCCCATCGTGGCTAACACAGCCGGTGAGGTGAAATTTTCACTTGCGATTAATTGCAAATCTTCACGTTGACGAACTAACTCTGAGATTGCGACCGCAGCGATCTCAGGATCTTGCTTTTCTAGCGCATTAAAATCTGGTCCGTAGTATTTTTCAGATCTAGACATATGCCAAGCCTAAAGGGTTGGGGCAGAAATAGTAGGAACTAGCGCTTGTAATTGTTCTAATGAAATGGCCCCTACTCGTTGGAGTGTGATTTCATTCTCAGAAAACTCAACCCATGTCGATAATGGGCCAGCGGGTAAAACTGCCTCATCAAAAATTGCCCCAACATCACTTTCATAAATATTTAAAGTGTTTAAATCTAAGATTGTTGGCTTGCCAATTAAAGCAGCTGAAGATGTAGCAAGTGGTCCTGATTGCTCCAGCAAAGCAGAGATAAATTTTCTATTTGGTGCACGTAAATTTACTTTTCCAAGTCTGCGATCATCACCTAAATTCCATGTCAATCCAGGTTGTGCTTTAACTGTTACTGAGAATAATCCTGGCCAGAACTTTTCAAGTAAAGCCTCTTGTTGAACAGTTAGCGCAGTACACACTCCGGATGCCATTTTCTTGTCGCAAACTAAAACTTGCAAAGTTGTTGCTGCGGGGTTTGCCCGCAATATCTGAATAGCATTTACCGCATCCTTATCAAAGGCGTTAGCCAGGTAAACATAACCATGCTCGGCGGCAGCGATTATTACCTCACCTGATCTTAAGTATCTAAGGGCAGTATCAATAGCTTCAGTAAATAAGTGATCTGAAGAGTTGATTAACGAAATACGCTCTGCCATAACTTCTCTTACCGCTTTACCGCACTAGTAAATCTATCTCTGCCAGTTAGATCGGCATGAGTTTGCGCAGGTAAATACTCCTTCGCTAATGCACCCCTAATTAATTCACCTTGCTTCTCATGGTGTTCGGTAATGAAAAATCCACCTGGCTTTAATAGCCTAGTTGCTGCATCAATAAATAATTTGGGAATCTGCATCCCATCAACTGGTCCACCACGAAGTGCCATCTCAGGTTCAAAATTTGCTACCTCAATTGGCAACTTCTCATCATTAGGAATGTAAGGCGGATTTGCAACAACTACATCTGCTTTTACATCTGGCAGCGCGGTTGCAACATCTTCAATGACTACCCGAATTGGTAGATCATATTTTGCAATATTTTTGTTTAACCAGGCTGCAGCCTCCGGTGATTTTTCAACTGCCACCATGCTCACCTTTAAGCCCTTTAAAGTTGCTTCGGATGCGATTGCAATACTTATTGCTCCAGAACCAGCACCCAATTCAATAACACTTTTTGCTTGCTCTTTATCTGCTGCAGAGATTAAATGACCAATCACTCGGTCAACAATTAACTCAGTTTCTGGTCGAGGGATTAAAACGCCTTCACCAACTTCAAGTTCTAAATATCGAAATGCTGCACTGCCAGTTATGTATTGAACTGGCCTTCCCATCAATCTCTGATTGATTAGATCATTAAATTCAGCAGTGATTTTTTCTCGGTCAGCATCATTTAATTCAATTCCTTGGCTATGGATTTGTTTTCTTGATACACCTAGTAGGTGAGCTAGTAACAACTCAGCATCTACCGTCGCAATTTGGTTTTTTTCAAACTGCGAAAACGCTGCTCTTAGCAGCTCTTTCAAGAGTTACCTGCTGATAATTTTGCGGTGCGGTCTGCATCGATTAAAGATTGAATTACCGCCTCCAAATCACCATTCATTACTGAATCTAAGTTGTTGGCCTTGTAATTTACGCGGTGATCACTTAAACGATTTTCTGGAAAATTGTAAGTTCTAATTCGCTCACTTCGATCAACAGTTCTCACTTGGTTTTTACGTTCAGCAGATGCAATTCGCTCTGCCTCTTCCTGTGCTGCGGCCAACATTCGAGCTCGCAAAATACGAAGTGCGGATTCTTTGTTTTGTAATTGGCTTTTCTCATTCTGGCAGGAGACCACAATTCCAGTTGGAACATGTGTAATTCGTACCGCCGAGTCAGTTGTATTAACGCTTTGTCCGCCAGGGCCAGATGAGCGATAAACATCGACTCGAAGATCATTCATATTTATATCAACATCAATCTCTTCTGCCTCTGGCAAGATTAAAACTCCAGCAGCTGAAGTGTGAATCCGGCCCTGTGATTCAGTCTCTGGTACTCGTTGCACTCGGTGGACTCCGCCTTCAAATTTTAGTTTTGCATATGGTGTTTGTCCTGGTTTTGCTACACCTTTGGACTTAATCGCAACCGACATATCTTTATAGCCGCCCATATCACTTGGCGTTGTATCAATAACTTCAACCTTCCAACCTTGCTTTTCAGCATATCTTGAATACATTCGAAATAGATCACCAGCAAATATTGCAGATTCATCTCCACCGGCGCCTGCTTTAATTTCCATAATTACATCACGATCATCATTTGGATCTCGAGGTAGTAATAACTCCTCCAATAGAGCTGCTGCATCATCTTTGGTCTTCTCTAATGCAACTATTTCAGAGGCAAAGGATTCATCTGATTCTGCTAATTCTTTACCAGCAATTAAATCCTCTTCAGCTAACTTATATGCACGATAGCCAGCAATTACTGGACCAAGTTGGGCATAACGCTTTCCAAGTGCTCGTGCTTTATTTTGATCAGCGTGAATAGAGGGATCAGCCATTTGCGCTTCAAGTGATTCATACTCAGCTAACAACTCATTAACTTTGGCAAAGCGTTCCATCTGATCCTCCTTTCAAAAATTATGAGCTAAGAAATTAAAAAAGAGAGCGCACCACATCTTTCGATGTTTAGGTGCGCTCTCTTAAAGAAAACTACTTAGTGCCGCTTTTGTCAGCCTTTCCGAAACGCTCTTGGAATTTAGCTACGCGACCGCCGGTATCAAGAATTCTCTGCTTACCGGTATAAAAAGGGTGGCATACAGAACAAACTTCAACATAAATTGAGCCATTCTCTTTTGTGCTGCGGGTAGTGAAAACTTCACCGCAACCACAAGTTACCTTGGTCTCGACATACTGTGGGTGGATTTCGTTCTTCATATTTCTCCTTGATTATTACTGGATCAAATTTTCTTGTTAGAACATTTGTGAACCAGTAGGACTAGTGAAGTACTAGAGGGGTAAAGAATAACTGCTCGGGCAGAGCAGTCAAAATTTAGGCATTAATTAAGCCTGATCACTCTCCTGCTTGTTAGATCCATTTCCAGTTGGCATATCTCCACCGGTAGTGGTCTTTTGGATTTGAAGAAGGAACTCAACATTTGATTTGGTTCCTTTCATCTTCTCCAGGAGTAACTCAAGTGCTTGCTGTGGCTCAAGTGCGTGTAGCACTCGGCGCAAACGCCAAACAATGCTTAACTCTTCAGTTCCCATAAGAATTTCTTCCTTACGAGTTCCAGATGCAACCACATCAACTGCAGGGAAAATTCGCTTGTCAGCAAACTTACGGTTGAGGATAAGTTCCATATTTCCAGTTCCTTTGAACTCTTCGAAAATAACTTCATCCATCTTTGATCCAGTATCAATCAAAGCTGTTGCCAAAATAGTTAGTGAGCCACCATTTTCAATATTTCTAGCAGCACCGAAGAATTTCTTTGGTGGATAAAGCGCAGCTGAATCAACTCCACCGGAGAGAATTCGACCAGAGGCAGGAGCTGCGATGTTATACGCACGTCCAAGTCGAGTAATTGAATCTAGTAACACCACAACATCATGTCCTAGCTCAACTAATCTTTTGGCACGTTCAATTGCAAGCTCAGCAACTGTGGTGTGATCATCTGCTGGGCGATCAAATGTTGAGGCAATTACCTCACCCTTTACTGATCGCTGCATATCAGTTACCTCTTCAGGACGCTCATCAACTAAGACAACCATTAAATGACACTCTGGATTATTAGTTGTGATGGCATTTGCGATTGCTTGCAGAACCATTGTTTTACCAGCCTTAGGAGGTGAAACAATCAAACCACGTTGGCCTTTACCAATTGGTGAGATTAAATCAATAATTCTGGTGGTTAGAACGTTTGGTTCAGTCTCAAGCCGCAATCTTTCCTGCGGATAAAGTGGAACTAACTTTGAAAATTCAACTCGCTCTTTTGCATTCTCAGGCTCAACACTATTTACAGTCTCTACTCTGACGAGTGCGTTAAATTTTTCACGGCGTTCACCCTCTTTAGGTTCACGCACAGATCCAGTAATCACATCACCTTTACGCAGGCCATACTTTCTTACCTGTTGTAGTGAAACATAAACATCATTAGGTGATGGCAAATATCCACCAGTTCTAATAAATGCAAAGCTATCTAAAATATCTAGTAGGCCGCCGACTGGAAGTAATACATCATCTGGTCCAACGACAATTTCACGCTCTTCACGGTTCCCGCGCTCACGATTTCCACGATCTCGATTACGGTCACGACCGCGATCTCGTCGATTGTTGTCTCGGTTACCAAACCTACGATTGTTATCGCTTCGGTCAGAATCGCCATATCCACCTGAGGAGTTGCTGTTTGAATTATTAGGTGAGCTATCTTGGCTAGATTCGTTATCCTCTGCCTCAGAATTGTTATTTTTATTATTTCGATTGTTCTGTCGTTCCATACGACGAGCCTCTCGTTCATTTTTAGCGGCTTCGCGATTCGCGGCCTGCAGGTCTCCAATAGATTGGACTAACTCTGCTTTCTTAAGTGTGGAGGCATTTTCAATTCCAAGTTGACCAGCAACCTTTTTAAGATCACCTAGTGCCATATCCACTAACTCAACCGCGTCTGCGCGATTGGTTGATTTTTTCTCTGCCATTTATATATTGCCATTCTTTCTTTTTATTTTTTTTATTACCCGTATGAGGGTGATCCCGCGAAAAAAAGTATTTTTATTTTGGGATTTTTTTGCTTATTTATCTGTCGCACTTTCCGACAGAGGTAAATCTACCACACCCTAGATATATAGGGAAAATGGGCTACTGAACCCCTGCCTTTGCAATCGCTAACTTCATGGCGCTAAAGCCGGGAGCTATTGATTGCAGCTGGTCAATCTCATCCTCACCACCTGCATAAAGAACCATTACTGAAGGTCCAGCGCCAGAGACAACTGCTGCAAGTCCTGCTCCTCTTAACTTATCAACTAATGCAATCGTTTTTGGCATCGCTTGTGCTCGGTAACTTTGGTGTAATAAGTCTTCAGTGGCTGTAAATAATAAATCAGGTCGCTCAGCTAACGCATGCACAAGCAAAGCTGTTCTAGCTGAGTTTAAAACTGCATCCGGGTGAGGGATGCTCTCTGGCAATAACTTTCTCGCCTTTGCAGTTGCTAACTGATTATCTGGCACCAATAGAAGCGCTTTGATTCGATCATCAACTTTAAGACTTACAGCTTTACCAATATTTGTATTTGATCCATCATTATTAGTCTTTGATTCAACCCAAGCAATTGTGGCGCCACCATAAAAGGCAGCTGCAACATTATCTGGATGTCCTTCTAGCTCGGTTGCTAAAGTAATCAAATCATCATCACTCATATATTGCTCACCAGTTAAAACTAAAGATCGTGCTAATGCTAAGCCTCCAACTATGGCGCTTGCTGATGATCCAAGACCTCGGCCATGAGGAATTACATTTAGAGCTCGAAGTGCAATACCTCTTGGCTTGCCGCCCATATGTTCAAACCCACGAAGCATAGATTTAATAACTAAGTTTTTAGAATCTTTTTTTACTTCATCTGCGCCTTCACCAGTTACATCAACATCAAATGTTTCATCATCTAAAACCTGTGCGGCATATCGATCGCGAAGTTCTAGCGCTAATCCAAAGCAATCAAATCCTGGACCAATATTTGCACTAGTTGCTGGCACGCTGATCTGCGCCATGGTTGCTTTAAAAGTAAGTCCGCTTGCGTTGCGTTTAGATGCCATTATTTAAGTCCAATTACTTTGGCCGCTTTTTTAACATCAACTGGAATAACAATTGGTTTGGCTGAGGAGTTTAAAACCCACTGAACATCCTTTAAGCCATTACCAGTGACAGTCACCACGATGGTTTTATCCTTTGGCAGTTTTTTAAGTGCTTTCAATTTAATTAAGCCTGCAATTCCGGCCGCACTTGAAGGCTCAACAAATATGCCCTCTTTTGCTGCGACCAAACGATAGGCACTTAGAATTTCTTTATCTGTTACAGAATTAATTAATCCCTTTGAGCCAACTTGAGCAGCAACTGCTTGATCCCATGATGCAGGATTTCCAATTCGGATTGCGGTTGCAATTGTTTCTGGATTCTTAACAATTTTATTTTTTACAATCGGCGCAGCTCCCGCTGCTTGAAATCCCCACATCATCGGAAGTGATTTAGACATTCCTGCTTTTTTATACTCTTGATAGCCCTTCCAATAGGCAGTGATATTTCCAGCGTTACCAACTGGCATCGCATGGATGTCTGGTGCAAATCCCAACATATCAACAACTTCAAAGGCTGCAGTTTTTTGTCCTTCAATTCGATATGGATTAACTGAGTTAACTAGTGAAACTGGGTAATTTTCAGATAGCTGTCTAGCCAGCATTAAGCAATCATCAAAATTTCCTTTTACTTGTAACAAAATAGCACCATGTGCAATTGCTTGCGCTAATTTGCCCATTGCAATTTTGCCTTGTGGAACTAGCACAACTGGTTTCATCTCAGCTTTGCTTGCATAAGCTGCCGCACTTGCACTTGTGTTTCCAGTTGATGCACAAATTACTGCCTTAGCGCCATCTTCGGCTGCTTTAGATATTGCCATCGTCATACCGCGATCTTTAAATGATCCAGTTGGGTTAGTTCCCTCAACTTTTAACCAAACTTGATTTCCTAACATTTCAGATAAGACACATGCATAAACAAGTGGTGTGCCACCCTCGCGCAGTGAAATAACTGGAGTTTGATCAGTTACAGGTAGCCAACGACGATACTCATCAATTACTCCCCGCCACTGGTGCGCGCCTTTTTTTCCAAATAATCCCATTACATTGCACCTTCAACTCTAAGCACACTTGCAACATCAGTTACTGCGGGTAAATTGCTCAAATCTTTAACGGTGGCAGAAAGTGCTGACTCTGTTGAACTATGAGTCATAACAATTAATTCAGCTTTATCACCAGCGCCAGTTTGTCTAACAGTTTGAATTGAAACACTATGAGCGGCAAAGACATGGGCAACAGACTCTAAAACACCAGGTTTATCAGCCACATTTAATCTAATTAAATACTTAGTTTTTGTTTGACCAATTGGTGCAATTTTTAAGGATGCGTAATCACTCTCTTTTGGACCAATCCCACCTGAAATTTTATGACGGGCAATAGCAACTAAATCACCTAGTACCGCACTTGCTGTTGGCTCACCACCAGCACCTCTGCCATAGAACATCATTTGACCAGCAGATTTTGCCTCTACGAATACCGCGTTGTATGACTCTCTAACTGATGCAAGTGGATGATTGCGAGAAATCAAAGCTGGATGCACTCTTACAGAAATTTCACCAGCAGCAGTCAATTCGGTAATTGCTAGTAACTTAATTACCATCTCCATGGCTTTGGCTACTTTGACATCAGTTGCTGTAATTTTTGAAATTCCTTCACGGTAAACATCTTTATCTGTAACTCTAGAGTGAAATGCTAAGCCCGCTAAAATTGCTGCTTTATCAGCTGCATCAAAACCTTCAACATCCGCGGTTGGATCCGCTTCTGCAAACCCTAAATCTTGTGCCTGCTTGAGTGCGTCAGCAAATGCAGTGCCACTTTCATCCATCTTGGTAAGTATGTAATTTGTAGTTCCATTTACAATTCCCATAATCCTAATAACTTGATCGCCAACTAATGATTCACGAAGTGGTCGTAAAATTGGAATGGCGCCAGCAACCGCTGCTTCATAATACAAATCAACATTTGCCTTATTTGCTGCTTCATAAAGCTCTGCGCCATCTTTAGCTAGTAATGCTTTATTAGCAGTAACAACTGATTTGCCATTTTTTAATGCAGTTAAAATCAATTCTTTTGCAGGTGAGATGCCACCAATAACTTCAATGATTAAATCAATGTTTGGATCATTCACAATTGAGTTAGCGTCTGTGGTAATTAAATTATCTGGTACTCCATCGCGTTTTACTTTGGCATCTCTTACAGCCACCTTCACTAATTCAATTTGTGCTCCAGCACGTGAAGTTAGATCTGCTTTATTTGCGACCAACAAGCGGGCAATCTGAGAGCCAACTGTGCCGCAGCCAAGCATGCCGACTTTAAGAGATTTCATTGGAGAAGTATCTCAAACTTATGACAGTTGCCGTGGCGCTTGAATTACATCCAGATTTAGCAAATCATCCTCATTTTCTCTGCGTAAAATCTCTCGAGCAGTGCCATTTATTACTGCAATCACAGATGGCCTTGGCATATGGTTGTAATTGCTAGCCATGCTTCGACCATATGCACCAGTTGCTGGAATTGCCAATAGGTCACCAGCTTTTACATCCTCTGGCATGTTGATTTCAGAAATCAAGATATCCCCACTCTCGCAATGCTTTCCTACGATTCGAGAGCTAATTGCATTTGCTGATGAATTTCTATTTGCTAGAAATGCTGAGTAGGTCGCGCCATAAAGTGCTGGCCTGATGTTCTCACTCATTCCACCATCTACTGAAACATAACGGCGCTTTGCGCCATTTTCTAAAGTAACTGACTTCGTTGTTCCGACCACATATATGGTTGTTGTTGTTGGGCCAACAATTGCTCGGCCTGGCTCAATTGAAATTTTAGGAACGGAAAGTTTTGCCTTTTCACATTCAGATTTGATTACCTTCGCAATTGCGGGAATGACTTGCGCTGGTGAAATCGCACTTTCATTCTTTGTGTAAGCGATTCCATATCCGCCACCTAGATTTAACTCAGCTAACTCCTTTGAGTACTTATCCCGAAAGGCAACTAATACTGCAACTAATCTTTGTGCTGCTAATTCAAATCCTGATACTTCAAATATTTGTGAGCCAATATGGCAATGAATACCGGCCAAGTTTAAGGAAGTCTCTGTCATGCATTTATCAATTGCGATTTGCGCATCCCCTGATGCAATCGAAAATCCAAACTTCACATCCTCATGAGCAGTTGAAATGAACTCATGGGTGTGTGCATCAACACCGGGTGTGAGCCTTAAATAAACCTTCTGAACTTTCCTTAAATCTGATGCAATCTTTACTACCCGCGATAATTCATCAAAGGAATCAATCACAATCGTGCCAACACCATTTTTTACTGCAGTAGTTATTTCAGCTTCAGACTTATTGTTTCCGTGAAATTCAATATCACTTACTGGAAAATCAGCTGCAAGGGCAACGGCTAATTCCCCACCGGTACAAACATCTAAGCCAACTTTTAACTCTTTAAGCCACTTTGCAACCTCAACACAGATAAAGGATTTAGCCGCGTAATAAAGCTTGCCTGAACCAAATGATTCATTTAGTGCTGCTTGCCAAGCTTTAGTTCGCAGAAAAAAATCATCTTGGTCTAATACAAATATGGGCGAGCCGTACTCTTTTACTAGTTTTTCAGCAGAGCAGCCAGCGATAGAGAGTGCGCCGCCATATTGATTTTCACCTGTGAACTCTAAGTTTGATGAAAAAAGTGAGGTTGGATAACTAGTTGTCATTACATTCTCTCCGGGGCATTAACACCAAGTAAATCTAAACCATTACTGATTACCTGCGCAGTTGCCATTGAAAGGCAGGCGCGGGCTGAGTTTAATTTGGTTGGTTTTTCTTCACCCAATGGCAGTACCCGACAATCATTATAAAAGCGGTGATATTGCGCAGCTAAGTCTTCAATGTATCGAGAAACTCGATGAGGTTGACGCGCGAAGGCGGCGGCGGCAACAATTTTTGGGTACTCAGCAAGTAAGCCAATTAATTCGCGCTCACGCACATGAACTAGTAACTCTGGTGAATAAAACTTCAAGCCGTAATCAATACCAAGATCTTTAGCATTTCGTAGCACTGCGCAAATTCGGGCATGTGCGTATTGAACGTAATAGACCGGATTATCGTTGGTATTTTTCTTGAGTAAATCCACATCCATAACCATTGGCGTATCGGTTGGATATCTAATCAAAGTGTAACGAGCAGCATCAATTCCAACTTTTTCTACTAACTCCTCTAACGTAATAATTGTGCCAGCGCGCTTGGAAAGCTTTAACTCTTGGCCACCCTCAATGATTTTTACCATCTGACCAATTAGAGCTTCAATATCTTTCTCAGGATCATCACCAGCACATGCTGCAATTGCTTTTATTCGACCAACATATCCGTGGTGATCTGCTCCCAGCATGTAGATACACAAATTAAATCCACGTTCTCTCTTACTAATGTAGTAAGCAGAGTCAGATGCAAAGTAGGCAAATGATCCATCTGATTTAATCATTACTCGATCTTTATCATCACCAAAATCTGTTGTGCGCAGCCAGATGGCGCCTTCTTCTTCGTAAACATGTCCATTAGATTTCAATTTATCTAATGTGTGATTAAAAAAGTTGTCTTCATACAAACTTCGCTCAGAAAACCAAGTATCAAAGTGAGTGCCAAAATTTTCCAAAACCTCACGTTGCAGATCTAGTTGCAATTTATAGCCAGCTTCTCGAAACGCAACCATCCCTGATTCTTCATCTAACTTAGTAAATTCTGGATTTTTCTTAATGATTTCATTTGCTAAATCAGCAATGTACTCACCGTGATAACCATTTTCGGGACGATCAATGCCAAGTGCGGCCGCCCGAAGGGATTGGCCAAATAAGTCCATCTGATTTCCACGGTCGTTAACATAAAATTCTCGACTTACCTGCGCGCCAGCTGCTGATAAAACTCGACCAAGTGAGTCACCAACCGCTGCCCATCTTGTGTGACCCAGATGAATTGGCCCTGTTGGATTTGCGCTAACAAATTCAAGATTTATCTTTTTTCCAGCAAGTGATTCACCTTGACCATATTTTTTACCAGCAGTTAATATCTCGATTATTACGCTACCTTGGCTAGCACTTTCTAAAGTTATATTTATAAAACCAGGACCTGCAATTTCAACTTTGCTGATTCCGGCTGGTACTAAGAGATTGTTTTCGTTAAGAGTTTTAACAATCACCTCTGCTATCACCCGTGGTTGCAGATTGGCATCTTTAGCCAGAGTTAACGCAATGGAGGTTGCATAATCTCCATGATCACGATTTTTCGGTCGATCTAAAATAATTTTTTCTGGTATCTGACAGTTAATTAAACCTGTCTTTTTGGCTAATTCCAGCGCGTTTAAGATTGCCAAAGCGACCTTACTTTGCACTGAATCTGCACTCATTTGAGCAAGGCTACCCGCTTACCCTTACTAAAGGTCGTTGGGTTTTGGTGATGCCGCCACTTACGCCGTAATCTTTCCCCCTCACTCAAGTAATAAATGCGGGAGTGGTGAAATGGCAGACACGCAGGTCTTAGGAACCTGTGCTTCGGCGTGTGGGTTCAAGTCCCACCTCCCGCACCAGTTGTAATTAATTTGTAGGTAGGGAAGGCTAAGGACATGGCTGAAAAGAATTTTCTTAGTTGGGTTGGCTTTAAATCTGAGGTAGAAGATAAAGCTGCGCCCACACAAAATGCATTAGAGCGAATTCGTGAACTTGAAAGTCAGTTAAATGATTTGCGCTCACGTCGAGATATCACTGGCTTAAGCCGCGAAGAGTTTGAAATTCTGGCAACAGAAACTGCAATGAGCATGATCAAATCTGCTCAGCAACGCGAAGCAAAAGCTAATTCAGCCGCACAAAAGATTATTAATGAGACCAGTCGCAATACAAAAGAGAAGTTAGAAGCTGCAGAAGCTAAAGCAAAAAGCATTTTATCTTCTGCTGAATCACGTGGACGTAAATACATTTCAGCGGCTGAAAATGATGCTGCAGATTTAGTACTAGCCGCTGAAGGTGAAGCGGATGAAGTTTTAAATCAGTCTGCTAAAGATGCTGCTCAAATTACATCAGCGGCAAAGCGAGACGCTCAAAAATTAATTACTGATGCAGCTAGAAATATTGTTGAATACCGCTCTTGGCTATCTTCAGCAATATCTGAGGCTGAGCGCTTACACCGTGCCCAAAACTCATCTTTAAATGCTGCTGAACAAGCAATTCAAGAATCCCGTCAAAAATTACGTCATGCCTTTGATCGCCTTTCTCAACTACAAGCAGATATCAATGCAAATTTAGATGGAGAGAGTAAGCCGGTCGGCAAAGTATTTGTTGCAGGTGCTGGTAAAAAAGCTGCACAAGCTGCTGCAAGAAAACAAAAGGCTGCGAACAGTAAGAAGCCAGCCAGCAAAAAGAAATCGAAGTAACTCTTAAACCGGGGTTAACAATGCTTAACTTTTTGGCATTGGAGAATTTAAAATGAGTTCAAAGAATTCCACAGGTAAAATCGGCGTCAAACATATTTCCTCCATTGATGGCTTGCGTGCTATTGCCGTTACTGCAGTTGTTTTGTATCACTTAGGAATTTCCTGGATACCTGGTGGATTCTTAGGTGTAGATCTTTTCTTTGTTATCTCTGGCTATGTAATCACACGTTTGATTTTAGATTCAATAAATCAATCTAGCGCCCTTGATCTTCGAGCTTTTTATGCAGCAAGGCTTAGACGAATCTATCCAGGTTTTCTATTTATGGTTATCTGCACCATTATTTTTATTGGCGTATGGGCGCCAGAGGCGATTAAGAGATTTCTATCTGATCTTCCTTATGCATTAACTGGCAGTATAAATTGGCTGCTAGTTGCTCGCCATCAAGATTACTTTGAAACCGTAGGCCGCCCGCCACTATTACAACACACATGGTCATTGGCAGTTGAGCTGCAATTTTATTTAATTTGGCCAATCATTTTATTAACAGTTCTAAAGTACTTTGGAAAGAAGAATATCGCCAGGATTGCCTTGATAATCGCTATGGTTTCTGGAACAACATTGTTTTTTGTTTCACTTCAGTTAGACCAAGCAAATGCTCAGCAAATTAGTCATATTTACTTTGGAACAGACACTCACTCACTAGGACTTTTCTTAGGCTCAGCACTGGCTGTCTCATGGATACCGCAAAACTTAAGTGCTGATATCGAAAAGCGTGCACAAGATGTAATTGATGGAATCGGTGTTGTTGGCCTACTCGGATTGATATCAACATTCTTATTTATTGAAGAATCCAATGCAAGTTTGTATCGAATCGCATTCCCATTGGCTGGCATTTTTGGTTGTTTAGTCATTATTTCTCTAGTCCATCCCGCTTCAAGATTTGCGCCACTAATTAGTACCGCTCCTTTCCGTTGGATAGGCCAGCGCAGTTACGGTATTTACATATGGCACTGGGTGATATTTCAAGTTACTAGGCCTTCCGTTGATTTATCTGGACAGACATGGGCGTTATATCTGGCACGAGTTTTATTAGTTTTAGCCTTAGCTGATATCTCACTTCGTTGGGTTGAGATTCCCTTTAGACAAGGATTAGTTCAGGACTGGTTTAGGGGTATGAAGTACCGATCAGCCAAGGTGCAATTGCGCCAAAAGATTTCAGTGATCTCTTCAATAATTATTGTGCTCGCCATTACCTCATCTATCTCAGTGCAAGCAATCAATAAATCAGATGAAGTTGCTAATCAAATTTTGCAGCAAAGTACACAAGAACAACAAGCCCAAGATGATTTAGGTAGTACTACTGGTTTATGGGTAACTGGCGACAGTGTGATTTTAGGAATTAGAAGTAAGTTGGAAGCAAAGGAGCATATTTCACTTATTAATGCTCGAGTTGGCCGACAAGCACCAGAGTTATTAGCTGTGATGCGAGTAGATCAAAGCTCTGTTCCATCTTCACCAGTGGTCTTTAACTTAGGTAATAACAACGCATTATCTGAAGCAACGGTCGTTGAAATATTTGAGATTGTGAAAAATCAGCCGCAGGTAATTGTTGTAAATACAGCAGTTCCTAGGGCGTGGAAAGATTCAAACAATGAGATTATTTCTAGAGTTGCATCAAGGTATTCAAATGTAAAGGTTGTTGATTGGGATCGCATCTCAAAAGGTCGCCCTGAATTATTTGCTCCAGATGGAGTTCATTTAAGTCCGTCAGGTTCAGATGTTTATGTTGATTTAGTTGTGAGTGTATTAGTTAAAACTTCAGCTTAAATAAAAACGGCCCTTAAAAAAATTAAGGGCCGTTAGAATTTTGTTATGAATTAAGACCAGCTACCTGGCAATCCATGAACTTTTCCTTCTGAAACAACACCATCTGAGTAAACAGTTGAGACTTTTACTTGTACCCAACCTGTTGAATCATTCTTGGTAATTTGTTGCTTAAATTGAGTTGCTGGAACTGTTGCAACTAACTTCCACTCGCCTGCGCCATTATCGCGAAGTTCGATGTTGTAGCCAGTAATTCCTTCAGAAGCTGCTGGTGCTTTCCAGTTAACTGTTGCACCGGTTGCGTTATAAAGTGAAACGATTCCTACTGGTGCCCCATGTGCAGCAAGTGGTGCACCACTTGGCTCCGCACTCGGTTGCTCAGTTGGCGCAGCACTCTCTGAAGCCGCTGGAGTTGGTGTAACAGTTGTTGATTCAGAGGATGAATTCTTTGAAATAACAGCTACTGCCAAAATAAGAATTCCTAAGACAACAGCGATCATGATTCCTTTTGAAGAACCAGTGTCCTTACTCTTAGTATTTTTTGAAGAGTATGAAGAACCAGATGTTGGCTTTGGAGTTGTTGAAATTGTTGATACTGAAGATCGAGATGATCCGCTTACAGGTACCGCTGGAATTGAGTAGCGAACCTTTGCACGAGATGATTTCTTAGCACTCTTCTTTGTACTTCGCTTTGCAGTTGTGCGCTTGGCACTCTTTTTTACGCTGCGCTTAGCAGAACTTTTCTTTGCTGCAGATTTCTTTGCAGCTTTCTTCTTTGCGGCCACTTAAAACTCCTTAAATTTCGGCACTAGCTAAATCTTGCTTACTAGCAGAGTGAGGTTTGATGTTATTTCCTTAGGGAAGGATGCGATAAGGATACAACACTCAGATTGCCAATTATTGAGATGAATTGCCAACAATTAAAGGTTTGAAAGCAAAAAGGGGGTCATTGCCCGAAAAGCAATACCGCGATGACTAACCTCATCCTTCACCCCTGGCGCAAGTTGTGCCAACGTTTGATCAAATCCAGTTGGTTTAAATATTGGGTCATAACCAAATCCACCATCACCAAGTGGTGCCAAAACTATCTCACCAGCCATCACACCTAACTCCTCTTTTTCGATTGCTAGAGCATCTGTATTTGGTTTATAGAAAGCAACTACCGCCTTAAATTGTGCTCCCCGTTTTTGCGCTGGCACATCTTTTAATTGTGCTAAAACTTTTTCAATATTCCTCCGATCTCGCTCACGACTATCTTCACCTTCATATCCGGCCCACCTGGCTGAATAAATTCCAGGATCTCCTTCCAATGCATCAATAAATAATCCACTGTCATCAGCTAGGCAAGGAAGTTTGGTAAAGATCGAGATGGATTTTGCTTTTAACTTAGCATTCTCACTTAAGGTTTTACCGCTCTCTTGCACCTCAGGCATATCTGGAAAATCTATTAACCCTAAAACCTTTATTGATTGTGCATGTTGGTTAAGTAGGCGTTCAAACTCAACAATCTTGCCCTTATTTTTTGTCGCTAGTACGAGCTGGCGCATCGCTTAAAAAGTTACTTAGCTAAAGCAGCTATTTGTAATTTAGTTAGTTGGGCGCAACCTGCTGCGCCAAGATCTAGCAATTGATTTAACAGCGAGCGATCAAAGGGTGCACCCTCTGCCGTTCCTTGTACCTCAATAAAATTACCATCACCAGTGCAGACAATATTCATATCTGTTCCAGCGCTCACATCCTCTTCATAACAAAGATCTAAAGTTGGCTTGCCATTAACAATTCCAACTGAAACCGCTGCCACAGATTGGCTTAGTGGCTTAGAAGTTTGTGCAATATGACCTTTGCCTTGCGCCCAAGTGATTGCATCGGTGAGTGCGACATAAGCACCAGTAATTGCAGCTGTTCTAGTACCGCCATCTGCTTGCAAAACATCACAATCAATCACAATGGTGTTCTCACCCAGAGCGTTCATATCAACAATTCCGCGTAATGATCTGCCAACTAATCTTGATATCTCTTGAGTTCTACCACCTAATTTTCCCTTAACACTCTCTCGATCAGATCTAGTGTGGGTAGCTCTTGGCAACATTGCATACTCACTTGTCACCCAGCCCTCACCCTTGCCAACTAACCATCTTGGAACTCCTGGTGTAAATGAGGCAACACATAAAACTCTTGTGTTTCCAAATTCAACTAATACTGATCCTTCAGCATTATTAAGCCAATTACGGGTGAATTTAATTGCGCGCAGCTCATCATCTCTTCGTCCATCTGCTCTACTCATAATCAACTCCCCTTTAATTGAAAATAATTAAAACTAGATCTTATTTGTAACAGTTACAACCTCAGGGCCTAAAAACCTCTTAGCCAAGGTGGCAAACTTATCTGGATCTCCAGTTGCAACAAACCTATGACTCACCTGACCGCCCTGATCATTTAACAAATTTGTCTCAACTAGGGTGCGATATAGATCCTTTGCTGTCTCCTCCGCACTTGAAACTAAAGTAACTTCATTTCCCATTACATAGGAGATGACGCCAGTTAGTAATGGATAGTGGGTGCAACCTAAAACCAAGGTATCAATCTGAGCAGTTTTCATCTGGGCTAAGTAATCTTGCGCAATTTTTGTAATCTCATCCCCGGTGGTTTTGCCATTTTCAACAAATTCAACAAATAATGGACAAGCCTTTGAGGTAATACTTAATTGTGGTGCGGCAGCGAATGCATCCAAGTACGCCTTTGATTCAATCGTGGCATTTGTGCCAATCACACCAACCTTGCCACTCCTTGTTGCAGATACTGCTCGCCTTACAGCTGGCTGAATTACTTCAATTACTGGAATCTGATATCTCTCTCTGGCATCTCGCAACATTGCAGCACTTGCTGTGTTGCAAGCAATCACAATTGCTTTCACACCAGCTGCAACTAATTGATCCATAATCTCAAGTGCGTAGGTTCTAACTTGGGCTAATGGTCGAACTCCATAAGGACCGCGGGCGGTATCGCCTAAATAAAGAATTGACTCACCTGGCAGTTGATCAATGATTGCCCTAGCTACCGTTAACCCACCGACGCCTGAGTCAAAGATTCCGATAGGGGCGCTCTTCTTTGGTATTTCAGAGGTGGCCATTTGTGTAAGTGTAAATGGCGAGCCTTGATATCCCTTTGCACTTGCTTTACCCCGCATAAATGTCCGATTTGCCCATTTTTGGCATAAAAATTTCTTAAAAATTCGGGTGAAATGAGGGTGGATCTCCTTGCTGGACTGGCTAGTAACAGCCACTCTTTACCTAGGCAGTTGTTCGTAGCTTACATATGGGGTTACGAAAAATTGCTCGCTTATACCCAAAAGGGTGTGAGCAACCTAAATGCCTATGGAGGCTTATTTAGATGAACTCAATCTCACTATCTGCAGATCAGTTCGGGATTGTATACAACATCCTTTCATTTGGACTTGTATCAATGCTTGCCTGCACTATCTACACACTAGTTTCACAATCACGTGTACTGCCTAAATACCGCACAGCTCTAGTTATGTCATCAATGGTTACATTCATTGCGGCATACCACTACATGAGAATTTTCAATTCATTTGAAGATTCATTTGCTGATGGCGCTGTAAAGGTTGGAACAGGTGCCGGAGCATTCAACGAAGGTTACCGATATGTTGACTGGATCCTGACAGTACCTCTACTACTTGTTGAGGTAGTAGCAGTTCTTGCTCTTGCTAAGGCAGCGGCTTCTTCATTAATCAACCGCTTAGTTCCAGCATCAGCAGCGATGATCGCACTTGGTTACCCAGGTGAGATTTCAACTGACAACAACACCAAAGTTCTTTGGGGTGTTCTTTCAACAATACCTTTCCTATACATCTTGTACGTATTGTTCGTAGAGCTTTCAAAGTCTCTAGATCGTCAACCAGCAGGAGTTGCAGCAACCGTTGGTCGCTTGCGCTTGCTTTTGATCGCAACTTGGGGCGTTTATCCAATCGCTTACTTGCTTCCAATCTTGGGACAAGACGCATTGGACCCAGCTGCATTTGTTAATCGTCAAATCGGTTACACGATTGCTGACGTTTTGGCGAAGTGCGTATTTGGTCTAACAATCCTAAAGATTGCAAAGATGAAATCCGTAGCAGAGGGAATGAAGGACGATCACTAATTACTTGATCTGAATTAGAAAGTGGGGCCAAGAAATTGGCCCCACTTTTTTTCGTCTAAAGGTGGCTAATCAGGCTCTCTTGAATCCCACCCAGCCAGTAATAAACCGCATGTAGATGCTTTTGTGGATCAGAATCCTTCATCAATTCATACTTTTCAAATCCATCTTGACCAATATCCAACCTAACTGCAAGTGCTATGCGCAGATCATTAATCGCAATCAGCCACTGAGTTGGATCAGTTACTGCAATATCTGCCTTAGGTAATTCATGATCTACTGGAAAAACTAGTTGTTCGCGCAGATAAAGCAGGTGCTTTTGCTTAACCATACGAAGTGAGCCTTCAGTGTATTTGCGAAACTCAGCGGCGCTCTCTGGATCGGCGTATCCATTGGGCAATAACCTTTTTAAAACTGGATCCTCTGGCTGATCAATTGGTGATTCAATATTTCCAAAAGTTGCTGCCATAAGTTGAGCAAAAGGATCATCTGATTGATAGTGGTGGGTGAAATTACGCTCACCTAGTAGTTCTAATAATTGCTCAACTAAATTAATAAGAATGTGTAACTCATCATTGCTTAATGCAACTGATAAATCATTAGCGGCGGCAGATCCTTTAAACTCGCCCATGATCATCTCTTTGTAATGTTGCCCATAAGCCATGTTCATGTAATTGCTGAACAGCTCGTTCCATTTCTTCACGTGTACCAGATGCCACTACCGCTTTTCCTTCAGTGTGAACCTGCATCATCAATTTGTGTGCTTTCTCTTTTGAAAAGCCGAAAAGCTTTATAAATACATAAGTTACATAATTCATCAAATTAACCGGGTCATCCCAAACAATAGCCACCCAAAGATTGTCGAAAAACTTACTTAAATCTAAAGTCTCTTCAACTTGGGTTTGAGAACTCATGGCCTAATTATCTAACTAAAACAGTTATCTCATCACTCATACCGGCGGTATTTTTGCTACCAGCTGTAATAACTACCTGGTAGGTAGCAAGACCAGGCTCTGTGATTTTGGTATTAAAGGTAAATAAGCCATTGGCATCAGTTGCGAATTCACCGATCGACTTACCACCTTGCTTAACAGTTAACTTGATATCAGCGCTTTTTGGCGACACCTGTCCAGTGACTGCATAAGTTGTGTTAACTTTTAGCGAAGCCGGTAGATCTAACCTAACTTTTGGAATAACTGAAATAGTTTTTTCTAAAGTCTTTCCCTCTGATCTTTCCCAACTACCTTCAGAAACTAATCTGATCTCACTTTTTTGCCCCACAATAACTGGTACTGCTATTACCCCGGCAGCATCGGTTACCCCGGCAGCTAAAGTTCTCCAACTATTATCTGAACTGTTTTTGATTTCAAATCTAACATTTAGGGATGGAATTGGAGTTTTATCAGGTAGTTTGAAAGTGCCAGTTAAGTTAAAGGTGGAGCCGTAGGCGATCTGCTCTAAATCTGTTGACATTGTGCCAATAACTTGATCTGGTGCAATCGATTTTGCAATATCTCTAACTGCAGTAATTGCTGCAGTGTTTTCCATACCAAAGGTCCAAACCGCAATTCCACCTAATCGGTATTTGCCAACTAAATTGGTTCTTGCTGCATAACTTTTCTCATCTGGAAACCAAACTGTCCTAGTTGCAGTACAAAAGCTGGCAGAGTTTGTTGGGTCCACATATGACTTCTTGTAGGTAAAAGTTGATTCTGCGTGAGTTGGGTTATAAGTAATCGCTGCATTATTAGTTGTTGCAAGTGTCACCGCTTCGCGCATTACAACTGCAGCTTTTGCGCCCACTACAACTGAGGTGGCAAAATCTTTTGGACAAAAGCCTTCAACCTTTGTAATCCAATCTCTGCCATATCCTGGTATTCCAAGAAATACTTTTGAAGCTGGCATCTGTGTTGACGCATACTTAACAGCATCTTCACTCCAAGGAAGTGGACCAATTGGGCCAGGATTCACCGTTGAAAAGTCATAAGCCATAATCCGAAGACGATCTATGTGCGGTCCAATTTCTGCCCAAGAAAAAACCCAATTACCAGCTCTTTTAGTTTCTGGAGCAAAATCTGGTGGGGTTGTTACCGATAATAATTTTCCTTGCTCATGCAAGGCAGTAGATAACTCTTTTATAAAAGCAATCCAATTTGGTTTTGTTGTTGGCCAAGATGATCTGCCATCTTGGGTGTAAAAGACTTCAAAATCTAAGTCAATACCATCATAGTTATATCTAAGTACTAGTGACTTAATTGTTTGAACAATATTGGTTCGTGATGTTGGATTAGCGAGTAAGTTAGCTAGGACTAATTTTTTTGTGTCATCTGTAATGGTGGGAAGTAATAGCAATCCATTGGCTTTTAATCTAGCAATTACTGCCTCTTTGGAAGTTGTGTATTTACCTAAGGCATATTTATCTTTGATATTTGTTTCACCAGTTAAGCCATACCAAAATGGTGAGATATCTTTGATCAAATCTAAATTACCTTCAACTGTTGGCAGATTACGAGCAAGTGAATAATCTGGTAACCAGCCAGATAAAATTCTTCGCGGTGGGTTATCGGCATTGGCCGGCGTTAATGTTGAGAGTGCAAATGAGAAAGCAACTGCAAGTATTAATAATTTACGCGATCTCATGAATTTTAGAGTATCGGTTTTAACTGAGAATTTACTTTAGGCGGGCGTGAATCTCTTTACATGTTGGACATACTGGGAATTTTTGTGGATCACGATTCGGTATCCACTTCTTGCCACATAAAGCTCGCACAGGTTTACCTGTTACAGCTGATTCTGTGATCTTATTTTTATCAACGTAGTGGGAGAAGCGTTCATGGTCGCCCTCATCAGTTGGCGATAAATCTTCCTTCTCTAATAAGTCAGTCTTGCCTGATTTAATGCGTAAATCATCGAGAAATCCCATACCCAAATCTTAATCCAAATTTATCGCCTACCATTTACCAATGAGCCGGCCACTTAAAGATCTCCTGCGCACCTCTGATCTGTCCAAAGCAGATATTGAATTGCTTTTGGATACGGCGAGTAAATTTGCCAAAAAACCACTACGCGCAAAGAAAGCTTTGGCGAAAAAGACGGTTGCAATATATATGACCAAGTCTTCAACCCGGACAAGGTTGGCATCTGAAACTGCAGTCGCTCATTTAGGCGGCTCACCAATCTTCTTACGAGCTGATGATCTACAAATAGGTCGTGGTGAAACTATCTCTGATACTGCAAAGATAATTTCTGGATTTTGTAGCGCACTTATTGTTAGAACTTTTGCTCAGTCAGATGTAGATGAATTAGGAAAACACGCATCGATTCCAGTCATCAATGCCTTAACTGATGATGATCACCCGACACAATTACTTGCTGATTGGTTAACTATTAATGAAAGATTTGGTAAAGATTTAAAGGGTCGTAAGTTTTCTTATATTGGCGATGGCAATAATGTTGCCTCTGCTTGGTTAATCATGGGCGCAACCATGGGAGAACATGTTGTTGTTGCAACACCAGGTGGTAAGTGGGCGCCAAAGGCCAGTGTTGTTAATCAAGCACTTGAAATTGCTAAACGATCTGGCGCACAAATTGAAGTTACCTCCGATGCTAAAGCTGCTGCCACCGGTGCGAGCGCTATCTACACCGATGTTTGGATGTCTATGGGAGATTCTGAATCTGATCGAGCAGAAAAAATATCTGCCTTGACGCCATTTGCAGTTACGCAAGAATTGATGAAGTTAACTGCTAAGGACTCCATATTTATGCACTGCTTGCCTGCCCACCGCGGTGAAGAGGTTTCAGCTGAAGTAATCGATGGCGAAAAATCTGTTGTCTGGCGCCAGGCATTTCATCGTAGAACTACAATTCAAGCCTTGCTATATCACCTGACTAAAGGTGATTTAATGGGCAATAAGTAAAGTTAGGGTTGGGTAAAGTAAGCAGATGCGAATTGGCGTGCCTAAGGAAACAAAAGCTGGGGAACTACGCGTTGCCTTAGTGCCAGATATTATTTCTAAATTAACCAAAGCAGGCTTAGAAGTAGTTATTGAATCAAATGCCGGCCTTGCTGCTGAGTATTCAGATAAGCAATTTAGCGATGCCGGAGCTGAAGTGAAAAGCGGTGATGTATTAGCCGCAAGTGATGTGGTCTTATCAGTGCAGCCACTTACTGCTAATCAAATGAAAACATTGAAAAAAGGTTCAATAACTATCTCATTCCTATCTCCATCAACTTCGCAAGATTCAATTGATGCAGCAGTCAGTGCTGGCGTTACAGCCATTTCACTTGAAATGGTGCCAAGAATCTCTAGAGCGCAATCAATGGACGCACTTACCTCTCAAGCACTTTGTGCCGGTTATAAAGCATCCTTAGTTGCAGCTGAGCTATCCCCTAAATTTTTCCCACTACTTATGACTGCAGCTGGCACAGTAACTCCAGCAAAAGTTGTAGTACTAGGCGCTGGTGTTGCGGGATTACAAGCAATTGCAACTGCAAAAAGATTAGGCGCTGTGGTCTCTGCCTATGATGTTCGACCAGCATCTGCTGATGAAGTTAAATCCATGGGCGCAAAATTTATTAACTTAGAACTTGAAGCACTTGAAGGCGCCGGTGGTTACGCAAGGGAGATGACGGAGGAGCGAGCAAATAAGCAACGTGAATTGCTCACGCCGTATATTGCATCAGCTGATGTTCTAATTACTACCGCTGCAGTTCCTGGACGCACAGCTCCAAGGTTGGTAACTGCGCAGATGGTTTCACAAATGATACCAGGCTCAGTAGTAGTGGATTTAGCATCTGAAACCGGCGGAAATGTTGAAGGCTCTGTTGCTGGTGAAGTTATTACAACAAGTGGCGGAGTTAAAATCTGGGGTGGCAAAGATGTTCCAAGCCAATTAGCATTTCACGCATCCATGCTCTTCTCAAGAAATGTTGTGAACCTACTTTTACTTATGACAAAAACTATTGATGGCAAACCCACGGGAGATATCGAGCCAGACTTTAGCGATGAGATTATTGATTCAGCCACCCTTACCCATAACGGAGCTAGACGAGAGAAAGGTAAGTAATGGCATCTGAACTAATGAGCAATGAGATCGCATTACTTGCAATCTTTATTCTTTCAGTATTTGTTGGCTTTGAAGTAGTTTCAAAGGTTTCAACAACTTTACACACACCTTTAATGAGTGGTGCAAATGCAATTCATGGCGTGATTTTAGTTGGCGCAATTGTTGTAGCAGATCACGCAAAAACTACTCTTGAGATATCGCTGGCACTTGCCGCTGTTATTTTGGCAACCATAAATATGGTTGGTGGTTTTGTAGTAACTGATCGAATGTTGCAGATGTTTAAAGGCAAAAACAAACCAAAGAAAGATAAGGGTGAAGACAAATGAGTCGTAACCTTTATGATCTTATTGGTTTAGCAGCAGGCATATGTTTCATATTGGCCCTAAAAGGTTTGTCCTCTCCAAAATCTGCTCGTAGGGGTAACTTGATTGGCGCACTAGGCGCCACAGTTGCAACCGTCATAGTTTTCTTTTATGCAAATGGTGGAAAGGCACTAAACAATCAAACTTTAATTCTGGCAGCTATTGCCTTTGGTGTAGTAGTTGGAGTGCCATCTGCCCGTAAGGTTCAAATGACACAAATGCCACAACTTGTTGCACTATTTAATGGTGTTGGTGGTGGCGCTGCAGCATTAGTTGCGATCGTTGAGTACTTAAAGCTTGGAAGTGACGCTACAACTCCAGTCGTTGTTGCAACAGTTTTCACCGTAATCGTTGGCTGCGTATCATTTTCAGGTTCGATCATTACCTTCCTTAAATTACAAGAGTTAATGACAACTAGGCCGGTAATTTTCCCATTTGGTCGACAGATTATTGCTTTGACCTTAATTGGAGTGTTAGCAAGTGGTGGTTGGGTAATTTCAAGTGGTGGCACTACTCCACTTCTTATCAATGGTCTACTTTCATTGTTATTTGGAATTTTGTTTGTACTACCAGTTGGCGGCGCGGATGTTCCAATTGTTATTTCACTTTTGAATGCATTTACTGGATTAACTGTTGCAGCATCTGGTTATGTACTAGAAACTACTTTGTTAATCGTGGCTGGAACATTAGTTGGCGCTTCTGGAACTATTCTGACCCGCTTAATGGCAGATGCCATGGGTAGATCTTTATTTGGAACTTTATTTGGTGCATTCACGGCAAAGGCAAGTACTGCTACAGGTGAAGCAGATGCTCGTCCAGTTAAATCAGGATCTGCTGATGACGTTGCAATCTTGCTCAACTACGCCCAACGTGTTGTCATCGTTCCTGGTTTTGGGTTAGCTGTTGCCCAGGCTCAACACACAGTTCGAGAGTTAGCTGATTTACTAGCTGCAAAAGGTGTTGAGGTTGCCTACGGCATACATCCAGTTGCTGGTCGAATGCCAGGACATATGAATGTGTTACTTGCTGAGGCAAATGTTCCGTATGAACAATTAGTTGAGATGGAAGAGATCAATCCAACATTTCCACAAACAGATGTTGTCTTAGTTGTTGGCGCAAATGATGTGGTTAACCCTGCTGCTAAAACCACCCCAGGCTGTCCTATCTATGGCATGCCAATATTAGATGTGGCTTTAGCTGGAAATGTGATTTTCCTGAAGAGGTCTATGCGTCCAGGCTTTGCTGGTATTGAGAATGAATTGTTATATGAACCAAAAACTACCTTACTTTTTGGAGATGCGAAGGATTCGCTAACAAAAGTAGTTAGCGCGCTAAAGGCGTTATAGGGAATATTTACAGTAATAAATTAGTTGTAGTATTTACCACCATTAAAAATCATTGGAGACACTTTGCCAGCAGTAACTGTTAAAGATATAACCCTTCTTCCTAGAGTAGTTGGCGATCCTTCAGCTCCATCTAGACGAGTAAAAAGTATTACTACTGCACCTCAGGGACATGAAGGTGAAGGATTTCCAGTTAGAAGAGCATTTGCAGGTGTTGACTTAGCAGATTTAGATCCATTTATTCATCTAGATCAAATGGGTGAGGTTGAGTACGCACCAGGTGAACCAAAAGGAACTCCGTGGCATCCGCACCGAGGATTTGAAACAGTTACTTACATTATTGATGGCATCTTTGATCATTATGACAATCATGGTGGTGGTGGAACGATTTCCAATGGTGATACCCAGTGGATGACCGCTGGTGCAGGAATTTTGCATATTGAAACTCCACCAGAGCATTTAGTTATGAGTGGTGGTTTATTTCATGGCTTTCAGCTTTGGGTAAATCTACCTGCAGCTAAAAAATGGTCACCACCTGCCTATCAAGATTTAAGAGCATCTGATGTTGCATTGCTATCTTCAAGTGATGGTGGCGCGCTCATGCGTGTAATTGCTGGTGAAGTTGCAGGACATAAAGGTCCTGGTTCAACACAAACTCCAATTACTTTAGTGCATGCAACTTTACAACCAGGTGCTGAATTAAGAATTCCTTGGAACCCTTCTTATAACGCTTTAGCTTATGTATTAAATGGATTTGGAACTGTTGGCGATGAAAAGAGTGCAATTAAAACTGGGCAACTTGTTACCTATCGAGATGGTGATCAAATAGTTATCACTGCTGATCTAAATCAAGAATCTCGTTCACCAACTATGGATGTTTTAATACTTGGTGGACTACCAATCAAAGAACCTGTGGCCTGGATGGGTCCATTTGTTATGAACACTAAAACTGAAGTTTTGAAAGCTTTTGATGATTTCCAAAAAGGAGTGCTTGGAGTTGTGCCACCTGACTGGAGTAAAGCAAAAAGACCGATGCAACGAGATGGTATTGGATATAAATTAAGCGGTGACTTAAAGGGTGTTCACGGAACCCCCGAAGAGCTGCAGGAGCGTTAAAAAAGGACCGAGAATTATCTCGGTCCTTTTTTATTACTCTTAATTAGGAACTTACTTTTTCTTTCTTTGAGATCTTCAGCCAAGAAATAAAGCCCCAGATAACAAATGGTAAGTAGATTGCATACAAAGTTCCAGTTGGGTAGTAACCGTTGCTGAATGCAAATGGCACTCCAACTAGATCAACTGCAACCCAGACCAACCAGAATTCAACATAGCCACGGCTCATACCAAAGGTCGCCAAAGCTGTTCCAGTAAATATCCAGGTATCAACTGCTAACCAGGTTCCGGTTTGACCTAACGATTTAAACAACTGATATGCAAGTGTGTAGAAAATTATGATGGCCGGTACTAAAACCATCTTCTCTTTGGTTGTTGTCCAACGTGGAACAACCGCAGGAGTTCCTGGTGCACCTGATTTACGGTGCTGATTCCAACGAATCCAGCCATAAATGCTGACAAAGATTAAAAGAAGATTTCGACCAGCTTGGCCGTAAAAAGTCTTTTCATCACCATCTGCACCAAATGAAAATACTGCGCCTAGAAACACGGTGAATAAAAGTGCGTCACCAGTAATTCCAATTGGCCATGCAAATACTTTTCTTTTTAATCCAAAGACAGCACTAGTAAGACCTAAAAGTCCACCAATGATCTCTCGGTAAGTAATTGATTTACTACCAAATTGGATTTGAGCTTCAAACAGCCATTCCAAAATAGACATGCATTATCTCCTAGATGTTCCTTTATCCAGACTTTAACTGTCGGTCTTGGAGTTTCACCAAGTCAACCAAATGAATTTCATTTGGGTCGCGGACTTTGACCGCCGGTTCGGAATTACACCGACCCCCGGAAACATCAAGACCGATACTACTTTATGAATCAACTACTTTTTATCGTTACCAATTTCCTTGATTAGTTCAAAGTCAGCGCTACCCAATTGGCCTTGTGATGCATACAACTCTAATTTGGCTCTGGTGTCGGCAATATCTAGATTTCTCATAGTTAATTGACCAATTCGATCTGACGGGCCAAAGGCTGCGTCCTCGGTTCGCTCCATTGATAACTTCTCAGGTGAGTAGGAAAGATTTTTACCTTGGGTATTAATGATTGAATAATCATCGCCTCTGCGCAATCTAATAGTTACCTTTCCAGTGATTGCAGATGCAACCCATGAGGTTAATGATTGACGCAACATTAATGATTGTGGATCAAACCAACGTCCTTCATAAAGTAAGCGACCTAATTTGCGTCCCTGCTCATGGTAAGTAGCAATTGTGTCCTCATTATGAATTGCACTAACCAATCTTTCATAAGCAATAAACAACAAAGCTAAGCCAGGTGCTTCATAGATTCCTCGACTTTTAGCTTCGATAATTCTGTTTTCGATTTGATCACTCATTCCAAGACCATGTCGGCCACCAATGGCATTTACCTCTTTGATTAAAGCAACTGCATCCTTAATCTCTTTACCATTTACCGCTGTAGGCCTGCCCTGGCTAAATTCGATAGTTACATCTTCACTCTCAATTTTCACAGATGGATCCCAAAACTTAACACCCATAATTGGTTCAACTATTTCAATATGTGACTCTAAATTCTCTAGTGATTTTGCTTCATGTGTGGCACCTAAAATATTTGCATCAGTGCTATATGCCTTCTCAGTTGAATCTCGATATGGCAACTTGTGGTCTACTAACCACTTTGACATCTCTTTTCTTCCGCCAAGTTCAGCAACAAAATCCTTATCAAGCCATGGCTTGTATATTTTTAATTTCGGGTTAGCTAATAATCCATAACGATAAAAACGCTCAATATCATTTCCTTTATAGGTTGAACCATCTCCCCAAATTAAAACATTATCTGCAAGCATCGCTCTAACAAGCAAGGTTCCAGTCACAGCGCGTCCAAGAGGTGTGGTATTAAAATATGCTCGGCCTGCAGTTGTAATATGGAAAGCACCGCAGGCAAGTGCAGCTAAACCTTCTTCTACTAACGCAGCTTTGCAATCAACAAGACGTGCGATCTCAGCGCCATACTCTTTGGCTCTATCAGGAACAGTCGCGATATTTTTTTCATCGTATTGACCTAAATCTGCTGTGTAGGTACAAGGAGTTGCACCTTTACTTTTCATCCATGCCACCGCAACTGAAGTGTCTAACCCGCCACTAAATGCAATGCCAACTTTTTGACCAACCGGTAAAGATGAAAGCACTTTAGACATGGCTGCAGTCTAACCTTTCGTCTTAAAACCCCGCTTGGTTTAAGCCATAGATCGAGGGCCAAATAGCAAAACTTATTGAAACGGGCAGGATTAAAAAGACCACTGGGATAAGCAAGGCAATTTCACTCTTGCCCGATTTTTTCAATAGCTCAAGATTTATCTGCTTATTCAGTGCCACTACTTGGTTGTTTAGTACATCCAAAATTGGTGTGCCACGTTGGATTGCGATTTGAATTGAATTGGTGAGTCTTCTAACCTGGGTTGAACCCGTAGCCACAGCAATAAAATTTAAGGTCTGAGTTAGATTTATGCCACTTGAGTATTTCTCAAAACTCTTACTAATTAACTTTGGTAAATGACCTTCTGATCTAGTAGAAACATGCTTAAGCGCCATCATGGGACTTTCACCAGCTGAAATCATGATTGAGATCATCTGCAAAATACTGACTAGCTCTTCATTAATCTCACTTTGTTTGATTTCACTTCCAGTTACTTTCCCAATTAAGCTTTTTATCCAAAATAGCTCTTTAGCATAATTAGAAACTGATACTAAAGCTGCTGCCTCAACCAAGATTATTCGCATTGAAAGCAACAGGGCTGGGGCTATGAGGATAAATATGTAAAGATTAATACTTTTCATTTGTCGCTCAATGCAAGAGTAAATATTCGTTTAGCTTTAGGTAAGTTCGCAATTCTATTCATCCAATAATATGCAATTAAAGTCGCCAAGACTCCGATAGCCATTAAAAATTGTCCAAATGGTTGCTGATATGCAACTCTTGCATTTATTTGGGTGCGAAGGATTAGAAACAGTAGCCAAGGGGCAAGGGCAGCCAAATTGGCCGAATTCTTAATCCAACCAAATCTAGTATTAATCTCAGCGCGAACTGATAAATCTGCTGATACATACTCTGATAGTTCACGAAGCACTTTGATCGTATTTCTGCTGCCAAACTTGGCGGCAAAGTAAAGCGCCTCACACAACTGATCAGATATTGGGTCTGCAAATTTAACCTTTAATTTATTAAGAGCCATTTCAAATTTAACACCGCTTGCCATATTTGTTGAAAAATCTGCAAAATCTAATCGAAGTGAATTTGGGCCAACATTTGCCAAGTTAGACAGGCTCTCAGTAATCGATGCCCCTGATTGCAATGAGGAAATGACCAGATCCAAAGCTTCTGGCCAGGCATTTGCTCGATTTTGGGCTGCCTTCTTTTCTCTATTTTTCTTAACAATAAAATAAATTACTGCTGTTAAGAATGAGAGAAACATCCATACAAGTAAGTCTCTCATCAGTACTGTTATTGATTTCTTTTACTTAATAAGCTGGAAAGACTAGCTAAGCCTTTTTCATACTTGTTGCCATTCCACTTAAAGAGATTTTCTATTTCGATATTTCCACCCTCACATCTGCCAGTAACGGCAGCGATTTCAACAACTCTCCTGTTTCCGCTGGCATCTATCGAGCACTGAATAACCAAATCAATACTTGCTGCAATTGTGGGAGTGATAAAACTTTGAACGATATTTTCACCGGCGAGTAATGGCAGTAGTTGTAATTTGGAAATAGCTCCTTTAGCTGAATTTGCATGCAAAGTAGCCATGCCAGGCAGTCCTGAATTAAGTGCAATTAAAAGATCAAGTGCTTCTGCCTCTCTAACCTCGCCGACGATAATTCTGTTTGGCCTCATTCGAAGTGATTCTTTAATTAACCTTCTAAGTGATATCTCGCCATCACCCTCTAAATTTGCTGTTCGAGTTTGCAAAGCAATCCAATCAGGTAACTTTGGCTTTAATTCAAATACTTCTTCAACTGTAATTACTCTTTCACTAACTGGTATCTGACTTATTAAAGCGCTTAGAAATGTAGTTTTACCAGCTTGCGTGCCGCCACTAACTAATAGATTTAAACCACTAGTGACTGCTTGATTTAAAGTTTCTAGGATCTCAGTATTGATTGAACCAATTCTTACTAAGTCTTCAAGTGAATTACCACGATTGATATGTTTTCTAATGTTTACTGCCCAGTGAGTAGCTGTAACTTCAGGAATTGCTACATGTAGTCTGCTGCCATCAGGTAAGCGTGCGTCAACAAATGGGTTACTAACATCTAATCGGCGGCCACCCCAAATTAATAATCTTTCAATTAGATCATGAACTGCTTCTTTTGATAGGACTAAATTTGTAAGCTCACTACACCCCGAACGCGCAATAAAGACTCTACTGGGGGTGTTTATCCAAATTTCCTCAACGCTCTCATCCAGCACAAGATCTTTAAGCGGACCAAAACTATCTAACTGATTGCTAAGTTCATTCATTAGCCAATTATTGACAATAGTTGATGACTGAATTCACCCCTGTGAACAGATTAATACTGTGTGGATATCCAAGCTCACTGATTGTTATTAAAATGTATCTGATCAACTCTTTTATACCAATCAAGAATTGATTCACTCTGTTGCCATAAACACATACCAATGGTTATGAATTTAGGTAATTCTTTAACTAACCGATCCACTAGTTGCTCTGTAGTCTTTTTGTCAGCGCTATTTAACAGTATCCAAAAACCTAACTTTGAAACCCGACAAATACAATCGGACTGGCGAAAAGTACTCTTTAATTTAAAGTGTAAATTAACTAATTCGTTCTCAATTATGCTCTGTTGTTCGATTGAATCTAGGGTTTGATTATCTGCAAAGAAGTGCGTCAGGTTAATTGCAGTAGAAATTATGCTGATATCTGCAGGATTACGTTGGGCAATTGCAAGATCACGTTTAACAATTTGGTCAAAACGGTCTGGTGAAATTGCGCCAGTTAATAGATCAATCTCACCATTATTGGAGAGAAAAATAGAATCAATAACGCTCTCATACTTTTTCATGATCGTTATAAAGGGTAGTATTTAAAGATGGATATGAGAAGAGTCTTATCAACGGAGAAATCTCGAATCCGGGCGATTCTTCTGCTCAAATTTGAATCGCTGATCATTTTTGCCATTGTGCTTTATCTTTTGATCGCACCCTTTGTTTCCGATGTTAGCGCCCCAGCTGCTTTGTCAGCCGAGATTATTTTTGCAATTGTGGCAAGTGTAGGACTTTGGTTTTCAGCAGTGGGTTTTGAGAAAAAGCGCTCATTCGGCCGAGCCCCTGCGGTTTTAGCAAATTTAATCGCGCTAGGTGTTTCCTACTACATGATCTCTGGAAATTTTTTGTTAATTGGAATTCCGTTAGCTTTGTTAGCAGTAATTACTTTGATTTCAGCCGCGCTTGGCTATTCAGAGTAATCACCAATCAACTACTTGGCGATCCTCCCAAAGTAATCCAGTTTTATCTTTTGTTGGGTCAAAATCTCGCGTAGCTAACCAGATAGCAGTTTCAGCACCTTCTTGCGCACTTCGTGGGGCATCTGGTCCACCCATATCTGTGCGTGAATGATTTGGACAGATTGCATCTACTAAAAATCCGCGAGCGCCCAATAAAGTTTCATATGAAAGATTCTTAACTAAGGCGTTAACTCCAGCTTTGCTGATTCGATATGGTGCTAACCCGCCATGAGTTCCAGGGCCTGACATTCTGCCTAAGCAGGCTGAGTAAACAACAACTCTTCCCTTACGAGCATCAGCCATTGCAGGTGCTAATTGATTAATCGCAGTAAACACCGCGTCAAGATTTATAGCCAAAACTCTGCGCCACTCTTCATCTGTTGTTTTTAAAGTTTTTGACATTTTCTCACTCATCACACCGTGCGCAAGTACTAACACATCTAAAACTTCAAAGCCACGACTACTTGCATCCTCTGTTATCTCAATTAAAGTTTTACGAAATTTCTCACTATCTGCGACATCAACTGCGCGGTATTGGCAACCTAGTTTGGCGCCACTTTCTTTCACCCGATTTTCATCTTTGCCAATTATGTAAACAAAGATGCCGGCAGCAATTAAACCTTTGGCAGTTTCAAAGCCAAGCCCACGTGAGCCACCTGTAACTATTGCCCATTTGCCTTGATTACTCATGGGTGCAACCTTGCCGTTATTTACACCTACTCGCCACCCTTAATCATGTGCTGATGGCCACTTTCACTTAATTTATTAGGGGCCAGCGGGTTTAGTCAGTGCTGGCTTGCAGTTAAGATTGTCCATAAGGTGAGCAATCTCAATCTGGTGAAATATAGGGAGTGCATAGGTGAGTGAAGTAGGAGCTAATACGCCCGCTAATCACTTTGGTGGCTCTTTTGGACCTAATGAGTGGTTAGTGCAAGAAATGTATGAACGCTACCAAAGTGATCCATCTTCAGTTGATAAAGCCTGGTGGGATTTCTTTGCAGATTTCAAAGGTAATTCATCATTAAATGGCGCAGTAATTTCATCTACGCCAGCAACTAAACCTGGCACACCTCCTATTCCAAAATCACAATTAGCTAAACCAGCACCAGCTGCAGCAGTTGTTACACCGCCAGTTGTAGTTGCCCCAGTTGTTGTTGAAAAAGTTGAGCCAGCTGTAGTTGCAAGTACAACATTTAAGCCAGCCGATCCAATTGTTAAACCAATTCCAACCTTGGTTACACCAGGAGCATCCTCTGTTGAGCCACTACGCGGTGTGGCAGCCAGAGTTGTGCAATCGATGGAAGGCTCATTAACAGTTCCAACGGCAACTAGTGTTCGCGCAGTTGCGGCAAAACTTATGATTGATAATCGCACTGTAATTAATAATCATTTAAAGCGAGGCCGTGGCGGCAAAGTTTCATTTACCCACCTAATTGGTTATGCCATGATCAAGGCAATCCGAGCAATGCCTGAGATGAATGCATTTTTTACAGAGTTAGAGGGCAAACCAGCAATTGGACACCCTGAACATATTAATTTAGGTATTGCAATTGATTTAGCCAAGCCGGATGGATCTCGCCAATTACTTGTACCATCAATAAAAGGCTGTGAAGATTTAGATTTTGCGCAATTCTGGTCTGCCTATGAAGAAACTGTTAGAAA
Source organism: Candidatus Nanopelagicus limnes (assembly GCF_002287885.2). Taxonomy (GTDB): domain Bacteria; phylum Actinomycetota; class Actinomycetes; order Nanopelagicales; family Nanopelagicaceae; genus Nanopelagicus; species Nanopelagicus limnae. Next base: position 232,991 of record NZ_CP016768.2, on the reverse strand, counting down.
AGCACGTGGTGGCTCCTTAACAGTTGAGGATTTTGCCGGCACAACAATTTCACTAACTAATCCAGGAACAATTGGCACAGTTCATTCTGTGCCGCGCTTAGTGCAAGGACAAGGCACAATTCTTGGAGTTGGTGCGCTGGATTACCCGGCAGAGTTTCATGGCGCAAATGAACAAACTTTGGCAGATCTAGGAATCAGCAAAGTTGTTACATTAACTAGTACATACGATCATCGAATTATTCAAGGTGCACAATCTGGCGACTTTTTACGTCGAATTAATCAGATATTACTTGGTGAAGAAAACTTCTATGATGAAATTTTTGAAGCACTGCGAATTCCTTATGTACCAATTCGCTGGGTTGTTGATATGCAAGATGCAAAGGCTGATGAGGCAAGCAAAACCGCTAAAGTTCAAAAATTAATCGATGCATATCGAACAACTGGTCATTTAATGGCAGATGTTGAGCCATTAGCTTACGTTCAAAGATCACACCCAGATTTAGATGTAGTAACTCACGGTCTCTCGCTCTGGGATCTTGATCGCGAGTTTGCAACTGATGGTTTTGGTGGCAAGCCAACAATGAAGCTTCGTAGAATCTTAGGAATTCTTCGTGATTCATACTGTCGAACCATTGGCGTTGAATATATGTATATCGCTAATCCATTAGAGCGAAAGTGGATTCAAGAGCGGATTGAAGTTGGCGCCCCTAGAACTGCCCGCGAGGAACAACTTCGAATTTTAAGAAAGTTAAATTCAGCAGAGGCTTTTGAATCATTTTTACAAACTAAATATGTTGGCCAAAAGCGATTCTCACTAGAAGGTGGTGAATCAGTAATCCCACTTCTAGATGCAATGATTTCATCTGCGGCTGAGAGTAAATTAGATGAGGTCTGCATTGGTATGCCCCACCGTGGTCGTTTAAATGTTTTAGCAAATATTGCAGGTAAATCTTATGGCCAGATATTTCAAGAGTTTGAAGGCAATTATCATGAAAATGAAGTGCATGGTTCAGGTGATGTTAAGTACCACCTTGGAACTAAAGGAGTATTCACTGCAGAAAGTGGAGCTACAACCAAGATTTACTTAGCTGCTAATCCATCTCACCTTGAAGCGGTAAATCCAGTGCTAGAAGGAATTGTTCGAGCAAAGCAAGATAAATTAAGAGCAGCTGCTGGTGATTTTTCAGTTGATGAACAAACTTCTTACCCAGTTCTACCAATACTTTTACATGGTGATGCTGCATTTGCAGGTCAAGGCGTGGTCTCTGAAACCCTCTCACTTTCACTATTAAAGGGTTATCGCACAGGTGGCACCATTCATATCGTGGTTAATAATCAGGTTGGATTTACAACCTCACCACATGCTGCAAGATCATCAACTTATTCAACTGATATCGCCAAGATGATTCAGGCTCCGGTCTTTCATGTTAATGGTGATGATCCTGAAGCATGTGTTCGAGTTGCAAGGTTGGCTTTTGAATATCGCCAAGAGTTTAATAAAGATGTTGTCATTGATCTGATCTGCTACCGCAGACGTGGTCACAATGAAGGTGATGAGCCAAGCTTTACTCAACCATTGATGTATAAATTAGTGGATGCCAAGCGATCCACCAGAAAGCTTTACACCGAAGCGTTAATTGGCCGCGGTGACATAACTGTTGAAGAGGCTGAAGAGGTGTTGCGTGATTACCAGCAACAACTAGAGGGTGTATTTAGTTCAGTTCACAATACTGAGCCAGCAAGTGATCCAAATTGGAAAGCTCCAGTTGTGCCAGCACCAGAGGCAGTGAAAACTGCCGTGAGTGAAGCTGATTTAAAGAAGATTGCCGCTACTCAAGGTGATTTTCCAAAAGATTTCACAGTACATCCAAAATTACTGCCTCAACTATTAAAGCGCACTGAAATGCTTGCCGATGGCACAGTTGATTGGGCAGCAGGTGAAATGTTTGCATTCGGTTCATTACTTCTTGAAGGTCATCCAATCAGAATGAGTGGTCAAGATGTTAGACGTGGAACATTTAGTAATCGCCACGCAGTAGTAGTTGATAAGGAAACTGGCGCAGATCTTTTCCCACTTAGGTCATTGGTTAAAGATCCAAATCAATTCCATATCTATGACTCCTTCCTATCTGAGTATGCAGTGATGGGATTTGAGTATGGCTACTCCGTTGAGCGCGATAACGCCTTAGTTATTTGGGAAGCGCAATTTGGAGATTTCGCAAATGGTGCTCAAACTATTGTTGATGAATTTATCTCGTCCGCTCTTCAAAAATGGGGTGAGCGAACCTCTGTGGTGCTCTTGTTGCCACATGGCTATGAAGGTCAAGGACCTGATCACTCATCTGGTCGAATTGAAAGATTTTTAACCTTATGTGCTGAACAAAACATGACAGTAGCTCAGCCATCAACTCCTGCTTCATATTTTCATCTACTTAGATGGCATATGAAAAATCCAGCACGAAGGCCGCTAATTGTTTTTGAACCAAAATCAATGCTGCGCTTAAAAGCTGCTGCAAGTGAATTAACTGATTTTACAACTGGCACATTTAAACCGTTAATTGCAGATCCAAAAGTACAAAATGCAACTCGTTTAATTTTCACATCTGGAAAGGTTTACTACGATCTAATTGCCGAGCGGGAAAAATTAAATGAGTTCTCAACTGCAATTGTCAGAATTGAACAGTTATATCCACTGCCAGTTGATGAAATGATTGCCCAAGTAAAACTACATCCAAATGCAACTTTGCTATGGGTACAAGATGAACCGGCCAACCAAGGTCCTTGGCCATTCGTTGCCCTAGCTGTGGCTGAAGCTTTTGTTGCTCATGATGAGTTAGCCGGCCGAAGTTTGCGAAGAGTTTCTAGAAGAGCAACTGCAAGCCCTGCTACTGGAAACCATCACCTGCATGAAGAGGAAGAGAAGGCTTTAATGACTGAAGCCTTTACGCGTTAATTACCTTTTTTATAACGCAGCAATACTTTTCCTAAAATTTGTGAAGATTCAAGCCAACCCCAACTTCTAGAATCAGTACTTTCTGGGTTATCGCCTTCAACCCAAAACCTAATCACTCCGTGCTCAATTCGGGTTTGAGTCAATCGCTTTAACAACTTAACTCCGGGTCTAATTGGATCGGATATTAGGTAGAGCTTTCCAATTTTTAATCTGTGTTCCTGGCCACTTAATCTGCGGACTATTAACCAATCACCCTGGTTATAGGCAGGGGCCATTGAATTTCCTTCTACTACTACCCGGCTCAATCCAAACATGGGAGTATTCTCCCACTAAGTAAAAAGTTTTAAATAAACCAAGGAGAGAAATGCTTAAATCTTTAATTGAAGTAATCAAGCCAAAGCAAACTGTCTTTGCTCACTGTGATCTGCCTTGCGGTGTTTATGATCCAGCACAAGCCAAAATTGAAGCGCAGTCTGTGAAAGCATGTATGGAAAAATATGCTGCAAGCAGTGATCCAGACTTTAAATCACGTGCGGTTGCAATCAAAGAGGAACGTTCTGAACTAGTTAAGCATCACCTATGGGTGCTGTGGACAGATTATTTCAAGCCAAATCACTTTGAGGCTTACCCACAACTTCACACACTATTTAATGAAGCTACTAAATTAGCTGGTGCTGGTGGCAGCAAAGGTAGCAATGATGTTGCAGTTGCTGAGAAGTTAATTGGCAAAATTGACGAAATTGCAGATATTTTTTGGGCAACTAAAAAATAATAAGTTAATCAAATCGCTAGTGGCTTAGATTCTTAAGCTGCTAGCGATTTTTTCATCCCTTGAATTACTCTCTTTTTCAGCAACCATCGTCTCGGCTGCGACTCTGGCCATAAAAGAAACTCTTTCAACAAACTTTCGAGAAATAATGCCACTTGCGATTAATCTCGCGCTTTGGTGAACTTCTACCTCAAATTTTAAAATGTTTTCAACTAATCCCAAGCATCTTGCAGTTGCGTGAATTTCAGTACCCACTCCTGCTGCTCCCATTACATCTAGTTGTGTATTAAATGTGACGCTGGTTTCACCGAAATCTAAAAACTCAATAATTGCAGCGCTGCAGGCACTTTCCATTAGTGAAAGTATTTGATTAGAGCCAACAACCGGTAGATCATTAACTCCTTGCGCAACAGATGTGTCTCCTGGGCGAATGGCCATACTCGACATACCTACGGCGCCGATAACTTGCTCAGGTTTCATAATCACAACATTAGTGATTAAGTAATTACTCTTGCGGGAACTCCCTGCGAATTTCGCTAGTTATTTCAATTTGTGTCGCACCTTCTGAGGTTATTTCCGTATAAGTTGTTTGGGTATAGGTAATCTCAGTAACGCTTTGAGAAGTTACACCTTGCATCATTTGATCATATAAATCCTCAGTTTGTTGATTTATGCGACCACATAACTCCTCTGGCGCCTCTTCGGTCAGTGCATTGCACAAAAGATTTCGCATCATTACTAATGCGGCATTTTCCTGTTCCATTTGAGTACGACAATTTGGACAACTACCGAAATGGATTTCAACTGCGCTTAACTCTTGATCATCAAAAATCTCATGATCTATATAAAGAACTATGTTTGGAATTACCTGCTCGCAGGAAATAAAATTATTTAAATTACTCATTTGTCATCACCGGCTTTTTTATCTTTAAAGCCACGCTCTTTTGCATATGAGGCCAATGAGCTTCTTAGTAGTTTTCTGCCCCGGTGCAGCCTTGACATCACTGTACCGGTAGGAACTTCAGTAATTTCTGCAATCTCTTTGTAGGAAAATCCTTCAACATCTGAGAGATAAACTGCCATTCGAAATTCATCTGGCATAGCAGCAAGTGCTTCCTTAATGTCTTTATCTGCAATATTTTCTAGAACTTCATCCTCAGCAGATTTACCTTGGTCACTTGTATGGGATGAGGCATCTGCAATTTGCCAATCTTCTATTTCACCTGCAGATATTTGCGGGCGACGTTGATCTTTTCGATAATTGTTTATAAAAGTAGTTGTTAAAATTCGATACAACCAAGCTTTTAAATTTGTGCCCGGTTCAAACTGATGAAAACTAGTAAAAGCTTTTGCATATGTGTCTTGCACTAAATCTTGCGCATCATGTGTGTTTTTTGTATAGCGAAGAGCTGCGCCATAAAGTTGAGAGGTAAACACCAGTGCATCTTTTTCGAATCTGGCTTTGCGCTGTGCCAGTGTTTCTTTATTGCGATCTATAACCGCTGGCAGTAAATCTTCGTTACTCATTTGGGATAAGGCTACCTCGAAGGGAGTTTTCAGAACCTCAGAATATTTCTGGCTCTTACCAAGTTGATCTCGCACAGCATTCATAAAGGTAGAACCTAGGTTTCCTTTGGTTTATTCCCCGCAGTAATAGGCGCTGAGCGCGAACAAACCTAAAACTACCTAAAACGCTGGAAGGTAGACTGGGACATATGACTAATTGGGATGCACCTTTTCGCGGTGGATTAACTGCTGCCAGCAAACCAATCAAAGCAACTATCAATATTCCAGGGTCAAAATCAGCGACAAACCGAGCCTTGATATTGGCTGCAATTGCCGCAACTCCTTCAACCATTCGAAAACCTCTCTCCTCTCGTGATACCGATTTAATGGTTAAAGGATTACAAAGTTTAGGCTGCGTAATTGATCAGATTAAAACTGATGATGGCTTTGATTATTTAGTAACACCAAAAAAATTAATGGGACCAACCCAAATTGAAGTTGGTAACGCTGGAACTGTGATGCGATTTTTACCACCAATTGCAGCCCTAGCAACTGGATTAATTCATTTTGATGGTGATGCTAGATCTCATGAGCGACCAATTGCTCCAGTCATTAAAGCCTTAGAGCAGTTAGGAATCTCCATAGAACATAATGGCAAATACAAGATGCCAATTACTATTAATGGAGCCGGCAAAGTAAAAGGTGGCCATGTTGAAATTGATGCAAGTGCATCAAGCCAATTCGTCTCCGCTTTAATGTTATTAGCTCCGGCAACTCAAGAGGGAATCACTATTAAAAATATTGGTGCCTCATTGCCTTCACTACCACATATTGAGATGACAATTCAGATGCTAGAAAAATTTGGAGCTAAAGTGGAAGTCACTTCAAATAGTTGGAGCATTAAGCCTTGTGAACTGAGAGGTCAAAATTTAGTAATTGAACCAGATCTGTCCAATGCCGCACCATTTATGGCTGCAGCCATGATATGTGGTGGCAGTGTTTCAATAAATGACTGGCCAACAAAAACAGCTCAGCCCGGTGATCAACTTCGTGAGATTTTTACCAGCATGGGAGCAAAAATCGAGTTAAGTGAAAAAGAATTAACTATTTCAGGTACTGGACAAATTACTGGCATAGATATTGATTTAGGTAATGTCGGAGAATTAACTCCAAGTATTGCAGCTGTTGCATCCCTTGCAACAACACAATCTACTCTGCGCGGTATTGCTCATCTTCGTATGCATGAGACTGATCGACTTGCTGCATTAGCCAATGAAATAAATAATCTTGGCGGATCTGTCACGGAAGGTCCAGGTGAATTACTGATTAAGCCAACCAAGATGAGCGCAACTCAAATCTTTAATAGTTATGAAGACCATCGAATGGCTACGGCAGGGGCAATCATTGGTTTAGCTGTTGAGGGAATTACTGTTGAAAACATAGAAACTACGCGAAAAACCTTGCCTGATTTTCCAGGCATGTGGCAGGCAATGCTTAATGGTTAGATCAAAAAGTAGTTGGGATGAAGATGATGTCCGGATTAATAAATCACGCCAATTCGGTGCCAGTAACAAAACACGCCCTAGAACTAAAGATCGACCAGATTATTCATCTGCACAAACTGCAACCATTATTGAAGTAGATCGAGGACGAGTTCAGTGTTTAATTCAAGCGCCAGCTGGTAAAAAAATTATTACGGCAATGAAAGCCAGAGAGTTAGGTAAGAAATCAGTAGTGGTTGGAGATCTTGTATCAATAGTTGGGGACATTTCAGGAGATGAAGGATCTCTAGCACGTGTGGTCACAGTTTTGCCTAGAAAGAATTCCCTTACAAGAAGCATCGAAGATCATGCAAATGATGAACGAGTAATCGTGGCTAATATTGATCAAATGGCGATTGTGATTGCAGCCGCTAATCCAGAGCCAAAAGTTGGTCTGGTAGATCGAGCTCTGGTGGTTGCATATGACCAAGGCATAAAACCAATAATCATTATGACCAAGAAGGACCTGGCAAGTGGTGATGATTTTCTTCAGATTTATAAGGATTTAGATATTCCAGTTTTCAAGACTGAAAAATCTTCAGATTTATCTACTTTGCAAAATGAATTAGCTGGCAAAATTACTGTGCTACTCGGACACTCTGGCGTTGGAAAATCGACACTCGTTAATAACTTGCTAGCAAGTTCAGTGAACAAAGTTACAGAATTTGGAATTGAAAATGGCGAGCGAGTAACTGGGGATGTAAATGAGGTTACTGGTCGCGGACGCCACACCACATCAAGTGCCATTGCGCTACCACTTTCATCATCATTTGATGGGGCTGATTTTGGTTGGATTATTGATACACCAGGTGTTCGCTCATTTGGAATCGCACATATCCAAGCTGCAAGAGTTATCTCTTCCTTCCCCGAATTCAGTGAAGCTATAGCTAATTGCCAAAAAAATTGCACCCATAATGAACCAGGATGTGCTTTAAATAATTGGCCAACGCTGACTGACCAACATTTAGCAAGACTTGCAAGCCTTCGAAGAGTTTTATCAATTGGCTAGTAAAAGTGCGAGTAATCTGTTCCCTATGGCAGAAAGTCTTGGAAAAAGTGATCTAAAAACCAGACAAGTAAATTTATCGCTGATTGGCATGACCTGCTCCTCATGTGTGAGCACAATTGAAAAATCACTCAATAAAATCACTGGAGTTCAGGCCGCTGTAAATCTAGCAATGGAATCTGCCCACATAATTGCCCCACTTAAAGTTTCTGAAAAAGACTTAATTGCTGCAGTCGAATCAGCTGGCTACAAAGCATCAGCATTTAAAGGTGAGCGAGAATCCTTTGAGAAATCCAATCGCTTGGGAATTAGGCTATTACTTACATTTGCCTTAACACTTCCAATACTTTCAATTTCAATGATCGAAAGTTGGCATCAATATTTAGATAAATTGTTATTGCCAATTATTGATAGTACCAATCAGTTTTTTGCTGAGAGAAATTACAATCTGACATTCAATTATCCAATTGCACCTATTTCAATCTGGCTAGTAGTAGCCATGTCAGTTTTGGTTGTAATAGTTCTAGCTTGGCCAATTCACCGCGCTGCAATTAAGAATCTATTGAATCCCACAATGGATACCTTGGTCTCACTCGGCTCTTTGATCGCACTTGGTTGGAGCATTTACTCACTTGCTACATACGAAGCAAAAGATGGCATGCTAAATGTTTATACCGAAGTTTCAGCATCAGTTATATTCTTTGTAATGCTTGGTCGATATTTAGAGCACCGGGCTAAACGAAAGGCTGGCTCAGCCTTAGCAGAGTTATTCAAGTTATCTGCCAGTGAAGTAGAGGTACAAGCAGCGGGTGGAAATATCACAATTCCAATCGATCAACTACAAGTTGGAGATGTTTTTGTAGTTAAGCCTGGAGATCGAATCGCCACTGATGGCCAAGTTATTTCTGGTTATACAAGTATTAATAATGCGTTTTTAACTGGAGAAGTTACCCCAATAGAAATTAACGTTAATGACTTAGTTTATGCAGGATCAATTAATAACAATGGCAATATTTTGGTTAAGGCAACCCGAATTGGTTCTGATACTGAGTTAGCCAGAATTACCAGAATGATATTGGCTGCTCAATCTGAGAAAGCACCTGCTCAGCAGTTAGCAGATAAAATTAGTCGAGTATTTGTGCCAGTTGTATTACTGCTTTCAATAGCTACTTTCACAGCGTGGTATTTAACTCAAGCAGATCTAGCAAAATCAATTACTACTGCGGTTGCAGTGTTAGTGATTGCTTGCCCTTGCGCACTTGGCTTAGCAACACCCATTGCTTTACTGGTTGCCTCTGGCAAAGCAGCAAAATCTGGCATCGTAATTAGGTCTCCTAGATCCATCGAAAAAGCAGTTGGTATAACAGATGCTGTATTTGATAAAACTGGAACTATCACAACAGGGCAAATGGTCCTGCTTGAGATGACTTTGATTAACAATCCTCTAACCAGCAGCAGCACAGCCATTTCTACCTCAGAATTACTCTCTTATGCTCTATCGATTGAAAGCATGGATTCACATCCAATCGCAGTGGCATTAGCTGCAGCTCTTCAAAAACAAGGTGTTACTAAATTTGAAGTTTCAGATTTTGAGCATTCAACTGGCGTAGGAGTTGCTGCCCGCGTTAAATCAAAGAGCTCAGCCACCTCAAAGGCGGTTTTAATCGGATCACCACTTTCAATTGCCCGAGCAACCACTGAATTCTCACCAAAACTTACTGATGCAATTAACTCGGCAACGCAAAGAGCAAACTCTGTGGCAGTACTTGCTATTGATGGTTTGGCATATGGCGTTTTTGAAATAGGAGATCAGATTAAGCCCGAGAGTAAGTTAGCAATAGAAAGATTACATAAGGCTGGTATCAATACTTGGCTAGTCACAGGTGATAGTGAGAGCGCTGGAATATCGATGGGGGCATCAGTTGGAATACCAATTGACCACATATTTGCCACCGCAACTCCAGAAGATAAATTAATTTTTGTTGAAAACCTGCAACAAAAGGGCAAGGTGTTAATGATCGGTGATGGCATAAATGATGCTGCTGCCATTGCTAAATCAGATTTAAGTATGGCCATGGGCTCTGGAACTGATACAGCCATTGCTGCAGCGGATATCACCTTAATTAGACCATCTTTGATAGCAGTATTAGATGCGCTAGCAATTTCACAAAAGAGTGTAAGAATTATTAGATCAAACTTAGGTTGGGCGTTTTTCTATAACGTAGCTTTTATTCCAGTAGCTGCAAGTGGAAATCTATCGCCTATGTATGCAGCAGGAGCGATGTCTCTTTCATCATTATTTGTAGTTTTAAACAGCTTACGTATTAGATAAAGATTGGTAGCGGGGGCAGGATTTGAACCTACGACCTCTGGGTTATGAGCCCAGCGAGCTACCGAGCTGCTCCACCCCGCGTCGGTGATTAAATCTTAGAGCAGTTGGGCATTTAACCCAAATAAATGAATTTACTATCTATTTTGTGCAGAAATTAATGCTGCAATTGCTGCTTTAACTCTTGCTCTAGCTTTATCTTCAGCAGCACCATCTAAACGCTTTTGTGCCGATTCAAGGTCTGCATATGCAGCTTGTAATGATGAAATTGCTGCTCTAATTGCTTGGCTAGTACCAACTCCACCTGGAGTTGCTGTTGATTGCTGATTATCTGAAACTGTTGTTCCAGAGTTACCACCAAATACTTGATCTAACGCACCTTGTAACGTTTCACTAAATCCAATTTGATCACCAAATGACACCAAGACTTTTTGTAGTAACGGATAAGCCGCAGTGTTACCAGTAGCTCTTACATAAACTGGTTGCACATAAAGCAAACCTTTACCAACTGGCAAGGTGAGCAAATTACCAAGTACTACATCTGATCCGCCTTGGCGCAATAGTGAAAGTGAGGTTGCAACCTCTGGCTTTGCTTCAAAGTTTGAAGATACTTGTGAAGGACCTGCAATATTTGTTGAGCGCGGTAATTGTAGAACTGTGATCTTTCCATACTCATCACCAGCATCTGAGTTAACAACAGCTAATGCAGTTAAATTCTCACGGCCTCCTCTAGGCACAAATGGTGTGTAGAGCGAGAATGTTGGCTTGCTCTGACCAGGTATTTGCATCGTTAAGTAATAAGGAGGTTGGTTACCAGAGTTTGATCCAAAACTAGATGGATCAAGAGGTACGCGCCAGAAATCCTGTCCGCCATAAAAAGCATCAGCCATTGTTACGTGATAAGCACTTAAAATATCTCTTTGTACGCGGAACATATCCTCTGGATATCTAACATGGGCAAGTAACTCAGCTGAGATCTCACTTCTTGGCTTAACAGTTCCTGGAAATGCCTTACTCCAAGTTGCCAGCACTGGATCTTTTTCATCCCATTGGTAAAGTGAAACTGTTCCATCGTAGGCATCCACTGTGGCTTTAACTGAGTTTCTTATGTAATTAACATTTCGATCATCTAGTGATGAAACTGCATTTGATCTACTGGTTAAGGCGTCCCCGGTATTGGCAAGGTTTACAACTCTTGAGTTTGGATAACCTGCACTAGTTGTATAGCCATCAATAATCCAAAGAATTTTGCCATCGATAATTGCAGGATATGGATCTCCATCCAAAGTAAGCCATGGCGCAACCTTTGCAATTCGCTCACGTGGATTTCTATTAAACAAAATCTTTGATTCTGAATTAATTAAATTAGAAAGCACAATTCTTTGCTCTTGATACTTAATCGCAAACAACAATCTGGTAAATAGGGAGCCCATTGGCACGCCACCTTTACCGGTATAGGTGTAGTTTTTCTGACCATTAGTTGAATTGTCATCTGGGTAATCAAGTTCAACTGGATTACTTGCTGCCGGTCCACCAATAATTGAATAATCTGGAACATTCTCACCAAAGTAAATTCGAGGTTCAAACTCTCCTAATCCCTTAGTTGGTGGGATATCGCCAACTGTAAATGTTGGCTTGCCATCTGCATCAACAGTGTTTCCAAAAGCGCCAACCATTCCAAAACCATGGGTATAAACCAAGTGATCATTAATCCAGTTTCTAGATGGATTTCCATCAATATTTAACTCACGAACTGCCACAACCACATCGCGCTCTTTGCCATCAATTTTGTATCGATCAATATCTAGTGAATCAGCAAAAGCATAATATGGCTTGATCTGTTGAAGTTGTCTAAAGGTTGCAGATAAAACATTTGGATCCATCAATCGGATATTTGCAATAGTGGCAGCATCATTAGCTAATTGACCAGCTGATGTTGTAACAGTTGCTTGGTAATCCTTTACCTCTACATTTGTTAAGCCGTAGGCATCGCGGGTGGCATCAATATTTCTTTGAATAAAAGGTGCCTCTTTTGTGGACTCAGATGGCTTTACTTGAAACTGTTGGATTGCAGCCGGGTAAACACCTGCGATTAATACTGATGCAATAACCATCAGTGCCACACCAGCTGTTGGCAATAGCCAGGATTTGCGAACGATATTTGCAAAAAATAGAAGTGAGCAGATCACAGCAATTGCCGCCAAAATTGATTTAGCTGGCAAAAGTGCATTTACATCACTGTATGTGAGGCCGGTGATTAATCTGCCTTCTTTTAAAGTTAACGCATAACGATCAAACCAATAGGCAACGGCCTTTAGTAAAACTAGCAAACCAAGCAGAATTGAAAGCTGAACTCTTGCGGCAACTGTGGTTCGGTCCTCTTTAACCTGAGTTCTAATGCCACCGTAGATGTAATGAACAGCTGCAGCAGCAATAATTGCCAACACAATAGTTGAAATGCCCCAGCCAATAAGTGCTTGATACATCGGCAACTTAAATGCAAAGAATGAGATATCTAAGCCAAATTGTGGATCAACCTGTCCAAATTCAGTTGAATTCTGGAAAAGTAGCCATTGTTGCCAGAATCTTGATCCAGCAGTGCCAGCAAAATAAAAAATTACTAAGAAGATACCAATACCAGCAAGGCGACGAATTGGCTCAAGTTGAGCGCGATATCTTTCTAAATTATCTGCCTCTACCGTAACTGGAACATAGATTGGCCGTTTCCTGAAAGCAAGATAAATATTTAAAGTAATAATTGCTGAAGTTATTAGTCCAAAGCCAAAGAATAAATAAATTTTAGTAAATAAAGATGTTTGCCAAACATCAACAAAACCTACTGAGCGAAACCAGAGTAAATCTGCGTAAAAGCCACTTAAGGAAACTAAAACGCTTGATAAAACAAATAAAACAATAAAAGTAATTGTTAATGGACTAACTCGACGCTTACCATTTCCGCGACTTGCAAATGGATTTGGAAACCCACCGCCAAAACCGCTGCCACCAAATGGATTGTTATTGCGGTTAAAGCCGCCGCCACTAAAGCCTGAGTTACTCATGCGCAGATCTTATCTACTCCTAGGCATAGCTTTTACAGGTCGGAAACTTGGAATTCTCAGGTAGTTTTAATACTGAAATAGCCTCAGTGAGTGTGGCGACCGGCACAATTTTCATTGCCTTAGCGCCTTTACCCTTACCTAACTCTTCAATGTTACTTATATCTTGACAGTTTTCTACAGGGGTGAAGAAAATATCAACCCCAAAATCTCTAGCACCAATGATTTTTTCAGCAATCCCGCCAATTGGTCCCACATTTCCACTTGTTGTAATTGTGCCAGTGCCAGCAATATTTCGTGATCGAATTAAATCTTCAGCAGTTAATTTCTCAACCACGCCAATAGCAAAGATCAAACCACCGCTTGGCCCACCAGTTTCTTCTAACTTAATTTTTACATCAAATGGAAAAACAAACTGCTCTTGAATATTTATGCCGATAAAGGCTGACCCATCATCTCTAGCAGATAAGGCGATCTTTTTAGTTAATTCACCAACGCCTTGACGGTTAACTTTCACGCTCACAAACTCACCTGGCTTTTTGCTATCTAAAAATTGCAATAAATCAGTGGTGTTTTCAAATTTACGATCATTAATAGTTAAAACTTGATCATCTACAAGAATCACATCTTGCGCCTTACTATCTTTATTAACATCAACAACTGCTAATTTTGAAGCGCTCGTATAACCAAGGTATGAAAGAGCTGCGGCTGTGGCATTAATTTGGGATCCATTCATTTCAACTGCGCCTTGTTTTACCGCCTCAGCTGCGGTTTCACCATCTGGATAAACCTCTTGCCTAGGAAGAACTGCCCGCTTGTTATCAATCCAGCCGTAAAAAATATCAAAGCCAGTTATATAAGAGTCTGGATCAGTCACCATCACTGAGGTAACAGATAATTTTCCACTGGTTGGATAGGTTTTAGTACCAGATATTTTTATCGCCGAACCTAAAACGTTTTGCGGTGTGCCCGGGGCGAGAATCACAAATGGGGATGGAATAAAAAGGGCAACCAAAATTAATAATGTGAGCAAAAGCCTGGTTGGCGTGGGAATTTGCCCGCGAGTAGGAAGTAAGGATCTCATTTAATTTAGTAGTTTAAATTATTTTTTGGGTCTAAATGTGCTTTGAAATTTCTTAAAGTTATTTACCGACCGATTGGTTTGATTATCAAATTTAGATTTATATTTTGAGATCCATACGCCATAAACAATCGCCCCTGAGACCGCCACGATTGGGATCAGCCACCAAACCAGGGCCGATGCCGCACTTGAACTCATAACCCCATCCTAATCAGCGGGGAAGAAAATCGGTGGCATTATTGTTCTATCAATATCAGTTATCTTTTGATCTTAAGCAGAGGGTGAGTTAATCAAAATGGGTTTTGGCTTTTTACCAAATGAGGGTCAGCCTGACTTTGATGCGCTACTAAAGAAATTCTCAGAAATGGGAATTGATTCTGGCGCTCTAGCTGGTGCGAAGTCTTTTTTTGAAAGCATGCAATCTGGAGAAACTGCAAGTGATCAAAGTTTAATTAAGGTAGCAAATTTACGTGAGATAGCTAAAAAAATAATTACCGCCAAAGGTGATCTACCAATAGGAAATTTAGATCAAGAAAAATTAAATCAATCCTTACTCCTTGCCAATACTTGGCTAGATACTGAAATCCTTTTTCCTGCTGCAGTGATGCCAAGCCAGAGTGCCTGGTCAAAGCGAGATTGGTTAGATGAGTCAGTCACCGGCTGGCAGCAATTAATTGAACCTCTCGCCCTGGGAATGGCAGATGCGTTGGGCAATGTGATTGCTAATTCCAGCACCTCCCTACCAATTGAATTTATGGGTTCAGCAGAGCAATCACCTGCTCAACAAGAGGCAATGAAATTAATGCTCTCTCGAATCCTGCGCGGCTTTATGGGCACTTTAATTGCCACCCAATTAGGCCAAGGAATTGGCATGTTGGCTAACTCAATTACTGGCGCAAATGATGTGGCAATTCCATTACTAAAAACTGACAGTGGCTCACATTTAATTCCGCAAAACATCAATGAATGGGCCGAAGGCCTAGGCATTGATCAGGAGCAGGTTTCTATCTATTTATCACTTCGGGAGGCGGCAGCGGCCAGATTATTTGCAAACTCACCTTGGCTACAAAACTATATTAAGGATTTAATCACCGCTTACGGAAAAGGGATAAGTATTGATGTGGAATCAATTACCCGCCAAGCTGAAGAGGCAATGGCCAGTGGTGAGATTGATATGAATAATCCGCAAGCAATAAACCTGGCATTAAATGCTGGCTTATTCACACCACAACAAACACCAGCTCAAGAGTTAGCTTTAACTAGATTAGAGATGACCTTGGCTTTGATTGAAGGTTGGATTGATCATGTTATTTCACAAGTTGCCGCAGAACGTATGCCAGCCTTTAACGCTTTGATTGAAAACTCTCGTCGCCGGCGTGCTACTAATGCACCAATGCAACAATTATTTGCAAACTTACTTGGACTTGAAGTCTCGCCTCGAAAAATGCGAGAGGCATCCACATTTTGGAGTGAGGTTAAAAACTTAAAGGGCGCAGATGGACGAGATAAGTGTTGGGAAGATGCTGCCTTTTTACCAATGCCGGATGATCTATCTGATGTGAAGGCCTTTTTAGATAGCGTGACTGTGCCGGATGATCTATCTGGTCTGATTTAAATCTTTAAATTAAAAAGCGAAATCCCCGGGCGCACAATTTCTTATCTGCCTTCCCCTTGCAGATATGAAACGGTTATCCGGGGACTTCGTGGCGCAAACATATGGGAATCAAAGGTGAGAATCAACTTAGAATGGTGTTTTAAAAAGTATTTTTCAATTATTTTTTTCCCTGCCGTATGAAGCATTTATGCATAAAATAAAAAGCCATTACTGATGCGGTATGGCAAAACCGATACTGCGACAATCATTGCGTAAAATTGCATCACCTGCTGTGGATTAACCTGTGGAGACACACACAATTATGGTGGATAAGAAGAGGTAATGGTGGATAACTTTGAGCAGGAAATCCTCTTTGCAGATTTAATGCCCTCTGTGGCCCAAATATCCAAGCGCAGAAGCCAAGGCCTTCCTACCCTGCCATCTGATCTTCCGCAATATCGTGTTGTGCGCAAAGAACGACGCCGGCGCAGCATTAGTGCCTTTCGCCAGGGTGGTGTGATTGAGATTCATATCCCAGCCAAGATGAGCAAACGGCAGGAGTTGGAAATAATTCCAGAGATGATCGCAATGGTGTTGCGTCGGGAGGGTCGATCTCGAAAAACTGACCTGCAGCTACTAGAGATTGGCATGGAATTGCTAGCAAAGTATCTGCCAGATTTTGATGTGGCGCCAGCAAGTATCAATTGGCGCAATATGAGTGAGCGATGGGGCTCCTGCACCACCGTTGATCGAACAATTCGAATTTCTGATCGATTAATTGGTGCACCAAATTATGTTTTGAATTACATAATTTTTCATGAGCTAATACATCTAAGGATTCCAGGCCATGATCAAGATTTTTATAATTATTTAAATCGTTTTACCGATCAGCAAAAGTGCGAGGCATTTTTGGAAGGTTTTGAACTTGGTAGCCAAAGCGGTGGATCAGGCGTTGTTCCTGCCGTAAATATCTAGTTTTACCCCTTATTTGCACTTTTTGACTTAATATTTGGGATTTTAAGCGTGGAAAACCCCAGTTGAGCGTGTTAGTAGGGGTATGGTGTTGCTATTCGTACTCACATGCAGGAACTTGCCGGCATGCTCCCAAGAGTGCGGCGGATGGAGGAAGAAAATGGCTGAAGAGTACAAGGGTGAGGCTTACTGCGTTAAGTGCAAAGAGAAGCGTTCCTTTGAAGGACATGTAAAGGTCTCTGATTCTGGTCGCCGTATGGCACAAGGAATCTGCCCAGTTTGTGGCACAAAGGTAAATCGTATTCTTGGTAAGGCTTAATAACTAAGCAAGTAACCAAAAGTAAAAGCGGTGAGATTGGATTAATTCCAACCTCACCGCTTTTTTGTTAACCCTTCCTAGTTAACAGTTGTTATTAACTTTCTTTAAACTTAACTAGCTTGTGCCACCTTTGCCGGCCTTCCTGGTGTTCGCTTACTTTGAATTACCTGACCTTCATCAAATAACTCACCTCCCCAGACACCGCATGGCTCAGCTCTAGAGAGAGCGCCTTGCAAACATTTTGCCTTCATGGGGCAGCCACCGCAGAGCGCCTTAGCCTGGGCAATCACCAGTGGCTGTTCACTGAAGAAGAGCTCTGGATCAGATGAGTGGCAAGGCAGGCTCAGAATCTTTTGAGCCTGATCAATTTCAGGGGAAAAAGGATTATCAGCGCGCTTGTACTCCACCTTTGTCTGATAACTCTTATTAGCAATAGTTGCTGTTGAGTTGGCGGTGTAATCGGTATAGGAGATCACTGGGGCATCCTCGTAAGCCCAGGTGACATCACCTAATCCAATCTTGGCAGTTGGGCCTTGTGCCCAACCTGGTACAAGTAGTTCGCTGAAGAGAACGGTCATCGTTCTCACCTTTCCTTTCGGTTATCTTTCATTTAGTTTGGTTCGATTTGTTATGCCAATTACTTGGCTCTTATTGGAAGTTATTAGATAAAAGAAAAAGGGCCCCGAATCATTAGATTCGCGGGCCCCTTGGCTTCTATTTCGACTTTAGCCGATATAGCTCCCAGGGGTGCGATCTGATGTAAAGGTATAAAAACCCTTATTAGAGCGCTTATTTGTCCAATCTGAGCGATATGAAGATTTCGCTGTGACTGGATTGATGGCATACCAATTAGCAGTAGCTGCAATTGGTGCAACTGCTGTGTGTGAATTAACTAGTTTTGCCATTCGGCAAGAGTAAAGCATGACCTATCTTTGATGCAACTTAATTAAATTGGGCTAGAAATACGCTGGGCTTGCCGGCATAGGTGATTTGAATCCGCTCCTTTGCACGGGTAATGCCAACATAAAATAGTCGTCGTTCTTCATTTAAATCATTACCCATTGGTAGTACGCCCTCAGAAACCCCAATTAAAAACAGGTGATTCCATTCCAAACCTTTGGCTGCATGCAAAGTTGCCAGTGTTACCCCAGGCAAGGTTGGTGGATTGTTTTGCTCAGATCGATCCTCGATCTCACGCAAAAAGGCGCGCATATTTTTGCCACCGTTTTCTTGAATACTTTTAGCCAACCTTAAAAAAGCCACAACATAATCAGCATCACCAAATGGTCGAAGAACTGCAACTAAATCGGCATACCAATCACCACCTTCAGAAGGTAGTACGGAGGCACTTCGAATAATGCGCATTACATCTCGCACATCGGTTCGATCAAAAAATCTCTCACCTGATCTAATCTGACTTGGAATCCTGGCATTATTCAAAGCTGACTTAACCTGATCTAACTGGGCATTGGTTCTGGCCAATACTGCGATTTGCGATGAGTCCACGCCAAGAGAAATACTCTTCACTACCTCACCAACCACATAAGAGATCTCATCTTGTGTGGAGTTAAATCCATTAACCGCAGGCTTTTCACCATGGGCATTCGCTGATTGCAACTCACTGCCATGATCTGAAACTAAATTAGCGGCTCGCAAGATTGCATTTGCGGTATTGATAATTTCAGGGGTAGATCGATAACCGCGGGAGAGTCGGAAAACTTGGGCATTTGGAAATCTATTTTGAAAGTTAAGTAAGAAGTTTGAGGTGGCCCCAGCAAATGAGTAAATAGTTTGAGCCGCATCCCCCACAACACAAATTTCTTGACGACTTCCTAGCCAAAGATTTAACAACCGCTGCTGCAAAGGTGAAACATCCTGGTACTCATCCACGGTGAAGTATCGATACTGATCCTGCACCCTCTCTCGCACCCCACGATCCTCCTCCAACATGCCAACAGTCAGGAGTAGTACATCTTCAAAATCTAGGGTGCGCTCCTGTTTCTTTAATGATTCATAAGCTTCATAAACTTGGGCAATCATTGAGAGATTTTCAGACTCGCCTTTGCTATTTGGCAATCTAACTAGCCGGTTATTGGCAATTGCTTCTTGTTGATAATTTTCAGGTGAAATCTCTAAAACTTTTGCCCATTCAATTTCACTTGCAATTTCTCGAAGTGCATTTACCTGGGCCGGAATTGCAACCTCAGCTCTAGTAATTGCCTGGCTAATAAAGCCAGATTTAGTAGTTAGCAGCGATGGAAATTGCCCACCAAAGGCGTATGGCCAAAAATAGAGAAGCTGCTTTAGCGCCGCTGAGTGGAATGTTCTAGCGCTGGCATTTGAAATACCAAGGGCGCGCAATCTTGCCCGCATCTCACCAGCTGCTTTAGCAGTAAAGGTAAGAGCTAATACTTTTGTTGGATCGGTAACTCCTGCATTAATTGCATATGCAATTCGATTAGTGATTACTCGAGTTTTACCAGTACCAGCACCTGCTATCACGCATACAGGACCAGTTATTGCTTTTACAACTGCTAGTTGATCTGAATCAAGCTCTGCCAAAATTGCAGAATTATCTACCGCCATGATTCATTGCCAACCAAATCCTTATCCGCGTTATCTCCATACCAAGCTTTAATCATTTGCCGAGCCACACTTATCTCAAGGGGAAGTATCAAAGATTTATCTGCAATCGCATTTTTCATGTCAGAACGAGTAAACCAACGAATCTCTTCAATCTCCTCACCATCTGGTCTGGCTAATTGCGGAGTATGAGTTATTGCCTCAAATGCAATCATTAATGATGCTGGAAATGGCCAAGGTTGGGAACCTAGGTAATTGATCTGACTTAGCTCAACTCCCGCTTCCTCCATTACCTCTCTAGTTACGCAATTTTCAAATGATTCACCTGGTTCAACAAATCCAGCAAAGGTTGAAAATCTATGCTTTGGCCAAACTTTTTGCCTGCCTAGTAAAATTCGATCCGCTTCATCCTTTACTAAAACAATAATCGCGCTATCTGTTCGCGGATAATGTTCACTCTGATCTGCTGGGCATCTTCGAACTGAACCTGCTAAAACTACTAATGTTTTTTCACCGCAAACGGCGCACCTTGGATGCTTCTTATGCCAATTTGCTAGTCCTTGGGCATGAACTGCTAAACCAATATCTCTTGCAGATAAAAATGAGCCAACCTCCCGAAGCGTCTTAAACTCAACTCCCTCTATCTGATTGCTTTCTAAGTGGCGAACAAAGAATGGTTTTGCATCCTTAACTCCTAAGAAGTAATCGCTTTGATCTTGATACTTACCAAGTTCTGTACCTGTTGTGAAAAGTAATTGATCATTGTTGGTCGCAAATTTTTCATCGCAAAATAGGAGCACTGCTGCATCGGGCCAGGCTGAATCTAAATAGGTAGCATCACTTCGCAAGTGGGCAGAGCGATCCACCTCAGCTGCTGCCAACGGGAGTTTTAGTGGTTTATTAGGCGCCATCACCGCCCGACCCTACTAGCCTGTCATCATGGTTGTCGCCCCCGTTCAAAAGATGAGAGTGATCTCATGGAATCTTTTGCATGGTCAGAAAATCCCACCTACTGCCACTCAAAACTGGCAGGTGGAGTTAGAAAGCGCCGCTAAAAATGTGGCAGATAAAATGCAACCAGATTTTTTAGCACTTCAAGAGGTTGATAATTATCAAACAAGATCTGGTGGCATTAATCAAAGTAAATTAATTGCCGAAAGTATGCAGCTTAAGTACTGGGCATACCTACCAACCTTAATTGGTACACCAGGTGAAAAATGGCGCAAGGTTAAGGATTTAAACAAAGCCATTATTACTTCAGAAAATTATCAAAGTAGTGATGTGGCAAGTTATGGAATAGCTCTGGCAACAAATGAGACTATTAAAAAACTTTATGTTAAAAAGCTAGGTAGATCTCTTATTGGAATGCCACTGCTTATTCCAAAAGATAATGGCAAAGGGGTGCGATTCATCTATGTAAAAGATGAACCAAGGGTTGCACTCATTGCCGAGCTAGAAAATGGTTTCACGATAGCCACCACCCACTTATCTTTTGTGCCCGGTGTAAACATCTTCCAGTTGAATAAACTTTCTTATTTCCTTAAAAAACTGACTGGGATACCAGTACTTGCCGGTGATCTTAATTTGCCTGCAAATTTACCAAGCAGATTAAGTGGGTTTAGATCAGTTTCATCTCAATCAACCTATCCAAGTTGGGGTCCAAAGATTCAATTTGATTACATCATGGCAAGGAAGAGTTTGTTAAAAACTGCAGGAATAACTCATCAAGCGATTAAAACAACAAATCCTGGAATATCTGATCACATTCCAATTGGGGTAACACTTCAGACCTGAAGCGGGACCTTACTTACTAAATCTATTAACCCCTGCTCATCTAAAATATCAGCTGGTCTAACAGTTTGATTATCTATAACGTAGTGAAAAGCAGCTGAGATATTTTCAATTGGAACATTCTTTAGTTTTGCATAGGCAAGTCGATACATCGCAAGTTGTATCGAGGCTGATTGAAGATCATCACCGGATTTAACCTTGCCAGTTTTCCAATCCACGACCTCATAATGATCAGCATCCACCTTATAAACTGCATCAATTCTCCCTCTAATCAAGGTGGTATCAATCATGGTTTCAAAACCAACTTCAACATCAATAGGTGCTTTCTTTGCCCAATCACTTGAAAGCCAAGCCTCTTGCAACTTATCTAGTGGTGCATCTTGATCAGAGCCGGCAGATGAATTTTGATTAAACAACTCATCCATTGAGATCAATGCCGGATGCTTAAAATGATTTTCAAGCCATAGGTGAAACTCTGTTCCTCTTCTTGCATATTTATCAATGTGATTTGGCATTGGTCTTCTTAATCTAAGGGCAAGCTCTTGTGGATCATTAGCAAGATAAAGCAAGGTTGAAACTGACAATCTGGTTGGTAAAATTACATCTTGCTTACTACTTTTTGATTTAATCTCATTGATTATCATTTGTAAATCTGTAAGCAAACTTAACTTCTCATCATCAGTTGATTTTGCAACAAGTTGTTCAACTTCTACTTTGGTATATGGCTGAGATGAATCAACTAATTTAGCTACCTCTTGTAGCTTAAAAATGGCCGGATTTGTCTTGGGCCAAGAGGCGGTAATTGGATTTTCCTTCATTGGGTTTATTCCGTCAGGAATCTCTGAATCTGCGATAACACTTGCACCAGCAATATTGATTGCGGCATTAGCAAATAATTGAAATAGCCTGCTTGGCGCGACTGCATTTTCACCAGTTCTAAAATGTGAAGTTGTGCAAATTAAGCCTTGCTTTGCCCGAGTGATTGCCACATATGCCAGACGCATCTCCTCCATGGCTTTGCGAGATTTCCACTGGTCACCAAAACTTTCTATTCCATCTTTTAAATTTTTATTTGTTGAAAAATTCTCAAAACTAATTGATGGCAGTTGTTGATAATCACCACGCATGCTGACTGGAATGCTGCCCGCATTAGTGATCCAGTTGTCTGACTTTTTGCCAATATTTGGAAAATTCTTCTCAGCCAAACCAGGAATTGCAACATAATCCCATTCAGCACCCTTTGCCGCGTGAATGGTTAATATCTGAACCGCATCACTTCTAACATCAACCTCTGCTGGCTTTAATCCACCCTCTGCATCTTGAGCAATTTTTAGCCACTGCAAAAAGTTGAACAAGCTGCCGCCATTTTTTTGAAATCTAGCTGCTTCATCTAAGAAGCGATCAATATTCCTGCGGCCATTTTGCCAGCCATCTCTTACTAATACTTCAGTATCAAGTGATAAAAACTCAGATACCTCTGAAATTGACTCAGTGATTGAGCCATTTAAATTACGCCTAAGGGTGCGCAGCGAGAGTGCAAATTTTCTTAATCTTGCTAAACCTTCATCAGTAAACTCTGGCGTTTTTTGATATTTCTTTAATTCAGCGGGCGTTAAAATCAGTAATTGCTCTAATGACTCAATGATTGAACCAGCAGCAAACTCATCGGCAGTAGTTGTGACCTCTATGTTCTCCTCAAGTGCTTGCTTTAATTGAGCACCACGTGAGTAATCATTCGCTCTGGCAAATGATTTAGTAAAGCTGCCAAGTGCCATTAAATCTCTAGCACCAAGATTTAGATGAGGTCCAGTAAGTAATCGCATTAATGCAGTTCCAGATTCAGGCATAGTCAGTGTGCGAAGAAGAGCAATAATGTCTGCTACCTCAGGAGTGTTAATCAAGCCGCCAACTCCAACAACATCGGTTGGGATATTTAACTCACCAAAGGCCGATTGAATTAGGTCAATTTGTGACCTGCTTCTAACCAACACTGCAAAGGTTGTCTTCTTATCAGCCGGTAATCTCTCTCGTTCTTTATCAAACCAGTGCTTGGCAAAGTAAGAAGCAATCTCCTGACCTTCTTGAACTTGCGTATCATAAATGGCGCAAATAACCTCACCAGTTTTCGCATTTGGTCTAGCGGCTAACTTTGCAACTTGTTTTTCAGTTGAAATCTGATCAATTACAACATTTGCCAGATCCAATATCGCATGATCATTTCGCCAAGTTGTTAGCAGATTAAATCGCAATGCTTTACTACTAAAGGATTGTGAGAAAGTATCCAAAGTTTCAGAGCTTGCGCTGCGCCAGCCGTAGATAGCCTGGTTAGGGTCGCCAACAGCTGTTACTGGATGATTATTTCCATAAAGATTTGATAGAAACTTTATTTGATTAAAAGATGTATCTTGATACTCATCAAGTAAAACAACTTTATATTTGCTGCGCTCAATCAAGCCAATATCATCACTATGGTTTAACTTACTTTCACTGACCAATCTGGCAGCAATAGACATGTGATCATTAAAAGTTAACAGGCCATTTTCTTTCCGTCGGCGATCAAAGGCATCGACAATCGGCAGAATTGCCAACCGCTGCTGTAACTCCTCTTTGAACTCAATTACTGGAACAGTTTGGCGGTCACTAAATTGTGAGAGATTGGAAAGCAATTTCTCGGTGTAATCAATAATTTCATCCGCGCTTCGATCATTTTCTGCCAATTGGGTGGATAAATCCATAACCTCTTGCACAACTGATGCAGTTGAGCCATTGATTGGTAAATCATTTCCAGAAAATCTAGTGACCTCTTCAAATGCAATCTGCCAAGCTGCTGCCTCACCAATTGGATCAGCATCTGCATCTATGCCAATTCGAATTGCATGATCGGCTAATACTTTGCCGGCGTATGAGTGATAGGTAGAAACAGTTAACTCCGACTCATCTAAGTGATCTGGCAAAAGACCAGCCTTTTTTAGTTGGCGAAGGCGATATTTAATTCGCTTAGATAGCTCACCAGCTGCTTTTCTTGTGAAAGTTAAACCCAGTAATTGGTTTGGGGTAATGATTGAGTTTGCTACTAAGAATAAAACTCGCTGGCTCATAGTTTCAGTTTTGCCAGAACCAGCGCCTGCAATAACTACAGCTGGTGCAAGGGGGGACTCAATAATTGGAATTTGCTCTTGCGTTGGTACTCTAAATGAAGGATCTACTGCAGTAATTTTCTTTGCGATATCTAACGCTGAGTATTTGATGCTCATAAATCAATCACCGACTTACCTGCTTGCTGTATCGGACAAGATGATTTAACTGCGCAGCTTCGGCAGCGATCATTAATAATTGCAACAAAACTCTTATCACTCATCCCGGTAGCAATTTCTGAAATCTCCGCAGTTACCGCTTTAACATCAACTTGATCTTGCGGGCGTGGCTTTGCTTCCTTGCCTTTATGATCTCCTACGAAAATTAGTTGCGCGCCAGCCACCTCTTGATGCTCTAACTTATTCTTAAAGCCGTCATTGACCACCGCTAATTGGTAGCTTTGTAATTGCTTGTTACTTTGGGCGTCTTCAAAGGAAATTGGCGTAGCCCCAGTTTTTAAATCAACAATGTAATACTGTCCTTCACTTGTTAACTCCACTCGATCAATTGAGCCAGAGACAACTGCATTTCCTAACTTAAACTCAAACTTTTCCTCAACACCGATTAACTCATTTTTATTACTCAAATGCCAACCATAGAATTTTTGCAACATCAGCGCTGCTCTGCGGTATTCATAATCTTTTATCCAGCCCTTGTTCATATCAATTAACGACCAAGCACCTTTTAACTTCGCTTCTAGCTGATCTAAGGTAAGAGATGGTTGATCCTTTAATTGCGCAGCAATTACATGGATCGCAGAGCCAAGTACTTGAGCAGTTGAATCTGCATCTTTGCCACCACTTTGTTCTAACATCCACTTAAGCCCACACTCAGTAAATGATTCAAGTGAGCTTGGTGAAATTCTTAATTGTTCATTTTCGCCAATAACTGGCAGCTCTGTTGATGGCGGTGTAATGCCAACCCAATTTTTCGGATCCGCTGCTCTAACCCCATTATTGGCCAGTGTTTTAAGAGCTTTTGCTGCAAACTTTGAATCTTCATCACTGGCAAAACTTGCCATCCGGCGCAGCGCTGCAACTAATGCAGGTTGAGTAATAGATCTTTGAGTTTGGCTTACTTGAATATCATCCGGTGCTAACTTTTCAAAGTATCTTGATGGTTGATTATCTTCATGAGCAACTGCAGTGATAAATACCTGCTTGCTAGCTCTAGTTAATGCAACATTTAATAATCTTTTCTCATCCTCTGCTAACCCAGCAGCTGAGATCGCATCTAATTGTTCAGCGTTGCTGATGCCATGTCTAAATATTTCAACTAATCGCTCAGAGCCAAGTAATGATCCGCGTTGCTTTAAATTTGGCCAACTGCCCTCTTGCATTCCAGCAAGGACCACATATTGCCACTCTAAACCTTTTGCTGAATGCACTGTCATTACCTGCACAACCTCACCGCGCTGTGCGGTGGCGGTAATGCTGTCAGAGAGAATTTTTTCTCCAAGAAGTTGATCAATAAAAAGAGAAGGTTTAGCACCAGGTAGGCGCTCACTAAAACGCCTTGCAACTTCAAATAAAGTAATTACCGCATCTAGATTTTGATCAGCAATCCCACCTCGAACGCCACCTACCAGCGCTGTTTGCTGCCAGATTTGTGAAATCACTTCACCTTCATAATTTTTGCTATTACTCCAAATACTCCACAATAAATCTGAAATATCAGATGAAGTGCTCAAACTCTTTTTTGCTACTTTAATCAAATCATTAATTCGCTTAAGGCTAGTCAGTTGCTCCCAGGGCAGATCAGCACTCGGTGAGGTCAAGCAATCTAAAATTAATTCAGTTGAGCTTTTCACTTGATCACCACTTTGTGCTCTTGTTAATGCAATTCGCATCTGCCTAATTGATATTGCATCTGCGCCGGCAAACTCACTCTTTAATAACTCTTCAATTTGATCCCAGTTGCTTGTGGTGAGTTTTAGTTGGCCTAGTGCAATTTGTGCGATGGTGATTATTGGCCGAATTGCTGGGTTATCAGCTAGGGAAAGTGCGCTGGCATCGATTTCAACTGGAATTGAGTTCATGGCAAATGCTCGTTGTAATGCAGCTATTTGCGCTCCCGGGGATCTAACAATTACCGCCATCTGCGACCAAGGTGTGCCATTAATTAAATGAGCAGATCTAAATTGATGAGCAATAAAGTTTGCCTCTTCACTGACACTACTTAGCAGCACAGTTTGTTGGGCAGGATTACTGCGTAATTTACTTTGCAGAGTTATCTTGTTCTTTATCCCAAATTGCTCTAAATCTGCCAGTAAATTCTCTGGATCTGCTCCTCTAAATCTACCCACCGCACTTTGTGGATCAGCAAAGATCACTAACTCTTGATTACTAAGAAGTTTTAATAACTTTCGCTGCGCCCGATCTGACTCTTGAAACTCATCGACATATATAACTTGAAACATTTTTCGGTACTTATCAAGTAATCTCTGATTACTCTCAAGTTTTTCTGCAGCTAAAATAATTAATTCACTTGGGTCAACTCGGTTAAATGAGTGGGTTGTAGTGCCATCGCGCAAGGCCATGGCGCTTTTATACTTTTCCCAAAACTGACAGATCGCAGGCCAGTACTTTTGCTCATATTTTTTAGCAAATGTAATTAACTCCTGCGGTGAGCTGCCTCTTTCGGTAGCTCGGCTAATAAATTCGCGAAGCTCTTTGGCAAAACCTCTGGTAGTAAGGGCTGCACTTAAATCAGCTGGCCATAAGGTTTGTGATGGATTAGCTGCGTCCAGCGCTAATAATTGTCTGATCTGGGCATCTTGCTCGGCCCCTGAAAGTAGAACATATTTTTTCTCATTAGAACCTTCCAAATTAATTGGATCATTTAAAATCATAAATGCCAAGGAGTGAAAGGTTCTTGCAATTGGCTCAGCCACTGTGTGTAAGGCCGGATTTGCGGAAGCGATTTGATCTCGTAATTTACTGGCAGCATCTCGGCCATAAGTAATAGCCAATATTGAGTTTGGATCAAAACCTTGTGAAATTCGATTTGAAATCGCAGCAATTAATGTGCTTGTTTTACCAGATCCTGCCGCACCTAGAACTAATAACTGTGAGCTGCGATGATTTATAACTTGAAGTTGTTCACTGGTTAATTCATGCTTTGCAATCTTGGCCTGATTTGCACCAGCTCTAACTAGATTTAACTCGATGCTATTTTTTGCGCTGGCCACGGCTTAATTTAACAAGCCAGCGCTGACATTAAGGGTTATTACCCAATAATGGTTAAGAGTTCTCGTTTGCTCGCTTATTTTTTGAAGTAATTCGAGCCCGAGTTGATCCATCCAAAATAACCTTGCGAATTCGAACTACCGCTGGGGTTACCTCAACGCACTCATCCTCACGACAAAATTCAAGAGCACCTTCCATATTTAATTTCTTTGCTGGAATTAATCGCTCTGATTCATCTGTACCAGATGCTCGCATATTTGTTAACTTTTTCTCTCTTACGCAGTTAACATCCATATCTTCACTTCGTGAGTTCTCACCAATAACCATTCCTTCATAAACTTCATCGCCTGGTTCAACAAATATTGATCCACGATCTTGTGTGCCATAAAGTGCGTAGCTAGTAACTGATCCCATTCGATCTGAAACTAATGAACCAGTTGAGCGAGTGCGAAGTTCACCATGCCAAGCTTCATAACCATCAAATACATGGTGAAGTAATCCAGTTCCACGAGTCTCAGTTAAGAACTCAGTTCTAAAACCAATTAAGCCACGGGATGGAACTCGGTAATCAAGTCTGATCCAACTGGTGCCATGGTTAACCATCTGCTCCATTCGACCCTTGCGAAGGGCCATTAACTGGGTAATCACACCTAAGTACTCCTCTGGCGCGTCAATAGATAAGCGCTCCATCGGCTCATGTATTTTGCCATCAACAATCTTGGTAACAACTTGAGGTTTGCCAACTGTTAATTCAAATCCTTCACGTTTCATAATTTCAACTAATACTGCAAGTTGTAATTCACCACGTCCCTGCACCTCCCAGGTATCTGGGCGATCGGTGTTTAGAACGCGAAGTGAAACATTTCCTACCAACTCAGCATCAAGTCGACCCTTAACTTGGCGTGCAGTTAACTTATTTCCACTCTTGCCAGCAAGAGGTGAGGTATTAATACCAATAGTCATCGAAATACTTGGCTCATCAACTGTGATTAATGGCAGTGCGTGAGGATTTTCTAGATCAGCCAAAGTTTCACCTAAGGTAATAGTTTCAATTCCTGCTACCGCAATAATGTCTCCTGGATGGGCCTCCATTGCTGGCACACGCTCTAATGCTTCAGTAATTAAAAGCTCTGAAACTTTAACTCGCTCAGTTGAGCCATCAGTTTTAATCCAAGTAACTGATTGACCCTTCTTAATAACTCCTTCTCTTACTCGACAAAGAGCTAGCCGGCCTAAGAATGGAGATGAATCTAAGTTTGTAACATGTGCTTGTAGTGGTGCACCCTCATGGTATTCCGGAGCTGGAATGGATGAGAATATAGTGTCAAATAAAACATCTAAGTTTTCTTTATTTGGCATGCCACCATCTGCTGGGCGATCAAGGGAAGCTTTGCCAGCCTTAGCTGATGCGTAAACAATTGGAAACTCAATTTGGTCTTCATTGGCATCTAAATCTAAGAAGAGTGCGTAAGCCTCATCAACAACTTCAGCAATTCGTGAATCTGGTCGGTCTACTTTATTAATTACTAAAATTACTGGAAGATTTTTTTGTAATGCTTTGCGAAGTACAAATCGTGTTTGTGGCAGTGGGCCTTCGGAGGCATCCACTAATAAAATTACGCCATCGACCATCTCTAAGCCGCGCTCTACCTCACCACCAAAATCTGCGTGGCCTGGCGTATCGATGATATTTACAATTGTTTCTCCCCGCTTTACCGCGGTGTTTTTTGCCAAAATGGTAATTCCCTTTTCGCGCTCTAGATCCATGGAATCCATCATGCGATCTTGGCCTTCATCTTGTTTCTTATGGGCTGCGAACGCACCAGATTGCCAAAGCATGGCATCAACTAAAGTTGTCTTGCCATGATCTACGTGGGCAATAATTGCCACGTTACGAAGGTTGTCCCGTTTTTTAATTGGCAAATCTTTTAAGTGTGCTTGTTTTTTAGACATTAAACCTAAACTCCACTACATCGCCATCGACCATCACGTAATCCTTACCTTCCATTCGCACCTTGCCATTGGCGCGGGCTTGCACCATTGATCCAGCAGCTACTAAATCATCAAAGGCCACAACCTCTGCCTTGATAAATCCTTTTTGAAAATCAGTGTGAATCACACCAGCCGCAGCTGGGGCAGTATCACCTTTATGAATCGTCCACGCTCTGGCCTCTTTAGGACCTGCGGTCAGATATGTCTGTAATCCTAATGTATTAAAACCAACTCTTGCTAATGTGGTTAATCCTGGCTCACTTAATCCAATTGATTTGAGCAATTCCAGCGCATCTGGCGCATCTAAATCAGCAAGCTCTGCCTCTGTCTTAGCATCTAAGAAAATCGCCTCTGCTGGTTTGACCAATGCTGCTAACTCTTCCCGTAATTTATTATCTGCTAATTCAGCGGCATCAACATTAAAAACATATAAAAATGGTTTTGCAGTTAAAAGTTGTAACTCAGAAATGGCTGCGATATCAACCTTGCTGCCTCGCAAAAGTTGACCTTGATTTAAAATTTGCGCAGCAGCTTTTGCAGCCTCTAAAACTGGCACCTTTTCTTTAACAGTTCTAACCTCTTTTTCAAGACGTGGGATCGCCTTTTCTAAGGTTTGCAAGTCTGCTAAACAAAGTTCGGTGTTAATTGTTTCCATATCTTTTTTAGGATCAACATTGCCATCAACATGGACCACATCACCATCTTTAAAAACTCGAATAACTTGGCAGATTGCATCTGACTCTCTGATATTTGCTAAGAACTTATTGCCAAGACCTGCACCTTCAGAGGCACCTTTCACAATGCCGGCAATATCAACAAAGGAAACAGCAGCTGGCAAAATTTTTTCAGAAGTGAATATTTCTGCCAAGACCGCTAATCGATCATCTGGAACTCCCACCACACCAACATTGGGTTCAATGGTGGCAAAGGGGTAGTTAGCAGCTAGGACATTGTTTTTAGTCAGCGCATTAAAGAGGGTGGATTTACCCACATTTGGCAGACCGACGATTCCGATTGAAAGGCTCACAAGGGGTTAAGCCTACGCAAGATTGTCAGTAGTTAATGCCACTATAACCCCATGCCCGCCTCGATCATCACCCTAATTATTGGACTGCTGGCTGGAATTGCGATCGGCTATCTAATATCTGCCCTGCGTAATAAAAATAATTCCTCAGATTCAGCCCTGCTAGATGATTATAAAAAGCAGCTAGAGGCCGAGCGAGGTAAGACTGAAAACTCCATCAAATTAACGGCGGAGTTAAATGCGATGAAATCAACAGTTGAGAAATTATCCCAACAATCTAATGAGGCTAACCGCATTCGCACTGAGGCCGAAGCCAAACTTGAAACCACAATTAATGAAATGCGAAGAGCTAGTGAATCAATCTTTGATGAAACTAAAAAAATTGCCGGCGCCCTATCTAATTCTCAAGCCCGTGGAAAATTTGGTGAGGCGCAATTAGAGCTACTACTGCAATCAGCAGGGCTGCGCGAAGGACATGAATACACCAGACAAAAATCCACTACCGATGCAGATTCATCTGGAATTCCAGATATTACGGTGAAGATGCCTGGCGGAAGCGCCATATTTGTTGATTCTAAATTTCCTTTTGATCGCTTCTTAGATGCCTTTGGCACAGAGGTCCAAAGTGAGCGAGATGATTATCTGGCCCAACACACAAAAGATTTACTTAAACATGTTGAGGCGTTAGCCAAACGCGGTTACCACAAATCGGTCGGCTCACCTGATTTTGTAGTTTTATTTGTGCCATTTGAAACTCTGCTAGCTGAAGCACTTCGAATTGATCCAGCATTACTAGAAAAAGCATTTAAGGTAAATGTCACAATTGCTACCCCAACCTCAATGATGGCCTTACTTCGCACCATTGGTTATATCTTCACCAGAAATAAGTTAGCTGATAACGCAGATGAGATTCAAAAGGTTGCAAACACCTTCTTAAAAAACATCACGCTCCTGCATGGCAAAATTGTGGCGGTTGGTAAAGCAATCTCTACAACTGCTAAAGCGTATGAGGATTTAATTCCAACTGCTGAACGAACGGTGTTAAGTCCAGCTAGGAGAATTCATAATCTAGGAGTTAGCGGAGATAAAGATAAATTAGCAATTGAGTATCCAGAATCTCCTGGTGAGGTTAGAGAGTTAAAGGCAATCTCAGCAGATGATGATTTTATTGAAGTAGAAGAGATTGAGACGGATAAGTAAATGAGCACGCTGCCAATTAACTCACCAATTAAGGGTCCTGGTTTAACTAAGCCTGGAGTTGTTATTCTGCAATTTTTAGTAATATTTTTATTTGAAGGCATCGAAATACTATTTCGAAACTCACTGGGGATAATTACCTGCCTAGCTATCTGGATAGCCTTTTTTGGCGCAATTTACTTGGGAAGAAGCGGAACTGCATATGTCACAGCCGTTGCACCGCCCGTTTCACTTTTAATTGCTTCCATAATTTTGATGCCAACTTTAGGCAGCTCATCCTTTTCGCCAACTAAGTTGTTAATTGATTTAGTTGCAGGTTTAGCTTCAGTCTCCTTTTATTTATTATCTGGAGCTGCTATTGCTTGGTTTATCTGGTTTAGAAAAGAGCGAAAAAAGGAAACTGAATTACCTACCAGCAGCTTTTAAATCTTTACGAAGCTCAGGTGGTATTGCAAATAACAAATGTTCCTCAGTTGCAGTTACTGTTTCCACGTCAGAAAATCCACGATCGGCAAGCCAGGTAAGTAAATCCTTAACTAATATTTCTGGCACAGACGCTCCACTTGAAACTCCAATAGTTGTAACTCCGGCCAGCCACTCATCCTTTGCCTCAGCAGCGTAATCAATTAGGTAGGCAGCTTTAGCGCCATACTCTAAGGAAACCTCAACTAGTCGTACTGAGTTTGATGAGTTAGTTGAGCCAACAACTAAAACTAAATCTGCTTGTGGGGCAATCTCTTTAATTGCCACCTGTCGGTTTTGGGTGGCATAACAAATGTCATCACTTGGTGGATCAATTAGATTTGGAAATCGCTTCCGAAGCTCTGCCACAGTTGCCAAGGTTTCATCAACACTTAAGGTTGTTTGAGATAACCAAGCCACCTTATTTTCATCACGAACCTTAATATTTTTAATGCTTTCAATACCATCAACTAATTGCACATGCTCTGGCGCTTCACCAGCTGTGCCATCCACCTCTTCATGTCCTTCATGACCAATTAACAAAATATCGTAATCATCGGAGGCAAATCTTCTAGCTTCATGGTGAACCTTGGTTACTAGCGGGCAGGTGGCATCAATAGTTTTTAGATTACGACTCGCAGCGCTTTGATGGACTGCAGGTGAAACTCCGTGGGCTGAGAAAACCACAATCTTTCCCTCTGGCACCTCATCGGTTTCATCAACAAATATTGCACCCCTGGCTTCTAAAGTTTGGACCACATGTTTGTTGTGAACAATTTGTTTTCGAACATATACCGGTGCGCCATAGAGATCTAAAGCTTTTTCAACGGTGATAACTGCGCGATCAACACCAGCGCAGTAGCCACGAGGTGCTGCAAGTAATACTCGCTTTTTAGTGGCTAGGCTCATGTGCTTATCCTAATTGATGATCCAAGACAGTAGATTTAGCCCTATGGCACCTGAGTTTTCATACCAAGATCTACTGCCGATTGGGCCAGATAAAACCGAGTATCGATTAATTTCAAATGAGGGCGTGAGCACCTTCACCGCTGATGGCCGCCAATTTTTAAAGGTATCAAAAGATGCGATAAGTAATTTAACTCAAGTTGCCTTGCATGATATTTCCCATTACCTGCGCAGTGAGCACCTTGAGCAATTAGCCAATATTTTAAAGGATCCTGAAGCCTCTCCCAATGATCGATTTGTGGCAACTGATCTATTAAAAAATGCCAATATTTCAGCAGGTGGCATATTGCCGATGTGCCAAGACACTGGCACTGCAATTGTGATGGGTAAAAAAGGTCAGCAGGTTTTAACTGAAGAAAAAGATGAGATCTCAATTTCTCGTGGTGTTTATGACGCGTTTACAAAGTTAAATCTGCGCTACTCCCAACTTGCACCAGTTACTACCTGGGAGGAGAAAAACACCGGAAATAATTTACCGGCCCAAATTGAGATCTACTCAGATACAGATCACCCAGATGAGTACAACTTCTTATTTATTGCTAAAGGTGGCGGCAGTGCTAATAAATCATTTTTATACCAAGAGACTAAGGCAGTTTTAAACCCAACCTCATTTATGAATTGGTTGGATGAAAAACTTCGCTCCCTTGGTACATCAGCTTGCCCGCCTTATCACCTTGTTGTGGTAATTGGGGGCACAAGTGCGGAGTACACAGTTAAGACTGCCAAACTTGCCAGCACTAAATATTTAGATTCACTTCCCACAAAAGGGGATGCCAAAACTGGTCATGGCTTTAGAGATTTAGAGTTAGAAAAAGAGATTTTAAAGTTAACTCAAAATATTGGAATTGGCGCCCAATTTGGTGGCAAGTACTTTTGTCATGATGTTCGAGTTGTTAGATTGCCTCGTCATGGTGCTTCCCTGCCAATTGCTATTGCAGTTTCATGCTCGGCAGATCGACAGGTAAAGGCAAAGATCAATAAAGATGGCGTCTTTATTGAAAAGCTAGAGACAGAGCCTGCGCACTACTTACCTGCTGCTACAAATGAGGATCTAGATGGGCCGGAAATAAAGATTGATTTAACTGCGAAAATGGCTGATATTTTGGCTCAATTATCAAAGCACCCAGTTAAAACTAGAGTGCTTCTAACTGGCACATTAGTAGTTGCTAGAGATTTAGCCCATGCAAAAATTAAAGAGCTACTAGATAGTGGTAAGGCACTTCCTGAGTACTTAAAAAATCATGCAGTTTATTACGCAGGCCCAGCAAAGACACCTGCAGGTTACCCTTCCGGCTCATTTGGTCCAACTACTGCCGGGCGAATGGATTCCTATGTTGAACAATTCCAAGCAGCAGGTGGTTCACTGATTATGTTGGCTAAAGGAAATAGATCTGAAGCGGTGGCTAGCGCTTGTAAAAAGTATGGCGGTTTTTATCTAGGCTCAATTGGTGGACCGGCAGCCCGACTTGCCCAGGATTGTATAAAAAAGGTTGAGGTTTTAGATTATGAAGAGCTTGGTATGGAAGCGGTCTGGAAGATTGAGGTAGAAAACTTTCCAGCTTTTATTATTATTGATGATAAGGGTAATGATTTTTATGCCCAAACTAGAAAACCATTAAGTATTGGTAAAAAACCTAACTAGAAAAGTACTAGTACCAGTTTGATCGTTTGAATTTACTCCAGGCAGCACATGGAGTGTTATAACGCTCTTGAATGTACTTAAGTCCCCAGGTAATTTGAGTTACCGGATTTGTTCGCCAATCAGTTCCGACAATCTCCATCTTGGTGGCAGGAAGTGCTTGGGCAATTCCATGAGCACCTGAAACTTTATTTCTTGCTTTGTAATTCCAATGACTCTCTTTAGTCCAAAGTTGATCAAGGCAGGTGAACTGTTTTTCCGACCAGCTGTAATTAGCTGCAATTAAACTCTTAGCGATCTCGCGAGCGCCATCTGGTTGGCGGGCAAGATCCACCTTGCGGGCAGCAACTGAGATCAGCGCCATCGCCGAGGCATCTACGGTCTTAACCGCATCTAGCTCTAATAGTGATGGGGTTGGGTCAAAGCCCTCCTCCCCAGGTAGTGGGGTGGTGCTCTCTAAATTGCTGGCAACTGATGGGATGGTTACTGAAAAGGTTAGGTTGCTAGAGGCGTAGGCCGGCTCTGAGATAAACAGGAAGAAGGCTAGGCAGGCAGCGGTCATTGAGATGCGCCGAACCCGTGGCGTGGTGATAGTTAAAGCTTTAACTTTCATCCTTGCCCCCCTTTCATTCCTTGCCAGATCACCTCAATTGGCTCTCTGGAACTTCATTAGGGTGTCAGCCAGGGGTGGTGGGGGCAACTTTATAGAGGCGCGTGGCGCGATTATGTTTATATTCACAGGTATTCTCAGTATTAAAACCGCAGGTCAGATAGGGTGAAGTCCGATTTATCCCATATGTCGTAAGAGGGGTTTAAATCAACTTGTGAAGTTAATTGGCTCCTCTAATAGCTCAGTCACAAGGGCTGCGATCTGGCTGCGTTCACTTCTAGTCAAGGTGATATGGGCAAAGAGCGGATGCCCCTTTAGGGATTCAACCACTGCAACTACCCCGTCATGGCGGCCCACCCGCAGGTTATCTCGCTGGGCGATGTCATGGGTGAGGATGACCCGGGAGCCTTGGCCAATACGAGAGAGCACCGTTAGTAAAACACCTCGCTCTAGGGATTGGGCTTCATCAACAATTACAAAGGAGTCATGCAGGGAGCGGCCTCGGATATGAGTAAGCGGCAGCACCTCGATTAATCCTCGCTCCACTACCTCATCCAATACCTGTTGGCTAACTAGTGCCCCTAAGGTGTCAAAAACTGCTTGGGCCCAAGGTGACATCTTTTCATTTTCAGTTCCTGGCAGATAACCAAGCTCTTGACCACCAACTGCATAAAGAGGACGAAAGATCACTACCTTTTTATGTAATCGCTTCTCTAAGACCGCTTCTAAGCCAGCTGATAATGCCAAGGCGCTTTTGCCAGTTCCGGCTCTGCCACCTAAGGAAACAATGCCAACCTCTGGATCTAACAAAATATCTAAGGCAACTCTTTGTTCAGCACTTCGCCCATGCAAACCAAATGCACTGCGATCTCCTCTTACTAAATGCAGATGTTTATCTGGGGTAACTCTTGCGAGCGCACTTCCTTTTTCAGAGTGGAGCACCACACCGGTATGGCAAGGATATTTTTTTGCAATCTCATGTGAGATTTTTTCATTTTCATAAAGTGCGTCAATAACAGTTGAGCCAACACTCTCCTCCACCATGCCACTCCAGCCACTAGTGCTGGCTAACTCTGCGCGGTACTCCTGCGCCTCCACTCCAACTGAGGATGCTTTAACTCGAAGTGGTAAATCCTTAGTAACTAAAACCACTTGGCGGCCATCTGACATTAGGTTTTTTGCGATTGCTAAAATTCTTGAATCATTTGAGCCATCCCGCAAAAAGCCGGCTGGCAACTTTGAAGGATCGGCGTGATTTAACTCAACTGATAATGTGCCGCCCTCTTCATTGATTCCAATTGGTTTATCTAATCGCCCACTTTTTACCCGTAAGTCATCAAGGGTGCGAAGGGCAGCTCTTGCAAAGTAGCCAAGCTCTGGGTGATCTCGCTTGGTCTCTAACTCACCAATTACTGTGATTGGAATGATTACTTCATGCTCTGCAAAACGGCTTAAGGCAATTGGATCTGCAAGTAGAACGCTGGTATCTAGCACATAAGTGATGCGGGCAGGTTGGGCTTGTGGGGATACTGACTTTAAGACAATAGATTCACTAGCCAATTAGTGTCGTCGCAATCTCTTTAATTGTGCCCGATGGTTGTGGAAGAATAGGTAAAGGGTAAATAACCAACCTGAAGAATCTGTGGCAACACGCAAGGCTTAAAGATTAAGTTTAGGTAAAGGCTTTAACTACCACCGGCCGCTTTTTACGCGCCGTTCAATCCAAATCGATGCCACCGGCAAGGTGCCAGCAAGAAGAAATAGGGCGGTACTAAGTAGGGACTTTCGCTTGACCATACAAAGGGCTAAGGCTGCAACTAAATAAACTGGATAGGTAAAGCCATGCACAATTGGTATCCAGATAAATTGCTCATAAAAACTCTTATCGCTAACTAAGTACTTAGCTGGCATATAAACAAACCAAAGCAGCAGTGACATAACCCCGGCCCAAAGCGCCCAAAAACGGAAGAAGAGAGTAATTTGCCTCATTTTTTTAATCCTACTTTCTTAGTCTTGTCTGCCTTGTTATTTACCTTATCGCTCTTGGCTCTAAATTGTGGAAAGGCTGGTGCAATTAAAAGCAGTAACCCCATAAACCACCAGACCACAACGTAGGAGATATGTTGCCAATAAAAGCCAGGCAGGCGATTAGAGATTTGTTCTGAGGCCACCAAGGTTAAATCACTACTTTGATCGGCGCCAGTTTTTTCTGACTTTAAAATAATGTAGCCATCATATAAAAATGGATTTACCTTACTTACAACTAATGCTGGATCAATTCTAGAAAGCTCACCTGGCTTTGCAAAGGCTCGATCAACATTTTGCCTTGGGTATAGCCGGCCGGTAATAGAAACTTCAGTGTTGATTTGATCCTGTATTTGCCCAAGCACCTCCCTAACCACTAATACGCCATGGCCGGTGCTTAGTTTTAATAATCTAACATCAAGATTTGCAAGCACACCTTCTGAGAGCTTTTGATCGCGAGCCACAAAGGATGTGGTGTAGTTTCCAGATGCTGAAACAATTCGATTAACCGCTTTGATCGGCATATTCATGCCAGCGGAAGAAACCTGCTCGAGGGCAATTAAAGGTTGATCTGGCTTTGGCGCAGTTACTTTATTTAATTCTTGGGCTCTATGTAATTGCCAGATACCTAATTCATAGCAGGCATAGATGAGGCTGAGCCAGATTAAAACTGTTGCAGCCTTTTTTAGCACCTGCTTCATAGTTAAAGAATTACTCTTGATCTTTGCGATCGGCTAATCTCTTATATCTGCGGTAAAAACTTGTTAACAAAACCACCATAGCTAAGGTTAAAAAAATCATGGTTAATGAGCCAGCAACACCCATATCAAAACTTTTGCCCTCATCCATTTATCTCTCCCTCATACTAGGTGAGATAAGCCTACTTTCTGATTGCGGTATTGGTTCTACAATATGAGTGTGATGCATCCCAAAGTTCTATCTGACCCCATCTTGCGCGAACGCTATGGCATTAAAGCTGCCAAAAATCCACGTTATCTTCTTGCTGGGATTTTACTTAGCATTGTTGCTGCTTGGTTTGTTTGGAGTGGTTTTAATGCTGCAAATCCAGATGTTAGATCTGAATTAATTTCATTTAAAGTTCTTGATGATCAAAGCATTTCTATTACTTATAAAATAACGGTGAGAGATTTAAGTAAGGATCACAGCTGCTCAGTTGTAGCAAGAGATATTGATAAGAACACTATTGGACAAGTATCTGATCTAATGCCAGCTGGCACATTACTTGCTGGCGATAACCTGCGAACCGTTGAGATAACCACCCGTTTACCTGCGGTAAATGCGGGAATCACCAGTTGCCAGTAACCTTTACTCTCTTATGAACCAACCAACTCAAACCTGGCTTACCCAAGAGGCAGCAGATCGGCTGAAGGCTGAGCTGGCGTCATTAGAGGGTCCACTTCGTGCTGAGATTATTAAAAAAATTGAAACTGCTAGAGCTGAAGGTGATTTAAAAGAGAATGGTGGCTACCACGCAGCAAGGGAAGAGCAAGGAAAAATTGAGGGCAGAATTCGCCAACTAAAACATATGCTCGAGCATGCACACATTGGTACACCTCCTGCAAGTGAATCAGGTGTGGTTGGCCTTGGCATGTTAGTAACAGTTGATATTGGCGGAGATGAACTTAAATTCTTACTTGGCTCCAGAGAGATTTCCTCAGGTGATGTTGATGTTTACTCTGAAAAATCACCGCTTGGTGGGGCAGTACTTGGCGCCAAGGTTGGTGAAACTGTTAACTACACAGCCCCTAATGGCAAGTTAATTAAAGTTGCCGTCCTTGAGGCGCAACCTTTCAACTAAATTACTTTTTAGCTGCGTTGTTGTATTTACGAACGCTTAGTGGAACGAAGATTGCCATAATTAAAATCATATAAATAATTGACATTAACAATGGGTTCTCACTTGGAAATGATCCAGCGGTTGCACCAAACTCATTTTTAAGTCCAAATAGTTCTCGGCAGCCAGCCACCATTGTTGAAACTGGATTCCACTCAGCGAAATACTGAAGTGCTTTTGGCATTCCTGTAGTTGGCGCAAAGGCGTTTGATAAAAATGTTAGTGGGAATACTGCGATAAAGGTAACGTTTTGAGCCACACGCTCTTCTCGCACAGATAAACCAATTAATACCCCGATCCATGACATTGCAAAACCAAATACAAAGAGAAAAACAAAACCTAAAAATACTTTAAAGGCCCCAGATGTTGGTCGCCAGCCCACTAAATAACCGGTCAAGCCCATAACTGCAAGTACGACAATGTTTAAAACACCATCACCTAAAGTTCTACCGAAAACCACAGCAGATCTTGAAATTGGTAAGGATCTAAAACGATCAATTAAACCTTTTTGCATATCAGCTGATAAACCAACTGCAGTGGCAGCTAATGTAAAGGCAACAGTTTGCACAAATATTCCAGGCATTAAAAGTTGCACATAACCGCCAGGCTGGCCAGTATCAATTGATCCACCAAATACATATCTAAATAAGAGCACAAACATTACGGGCTGAATTGTTGAAAAGATTAAAACCTCAGGAACTCGAGCCAACTGCAGTAGCTGTCGCTTAGTAATGATTAAAGCATCCGAGATTGCATTCATCATTTCTTGCCCTTCTTACGTCCGGTTGCAGTTTCTAGATTTTCATCTATTTTTTCCTCAGCCACATGGCCAGTTAAAGATAGGAATACATCATCAAGAGACGGGCGCTTTAGGCCGATATCTAATGGGTGAATACCTTTTTCATCCAATAACTTAGCGGCTTCAATTAAAGCTTTACTGCCAGTTGTAACCGGTGCTGAAATTTGGCGCAAGCCCTCATCAACATTTACTGCGCTACCACTTACCTTTGCCACAATCTCTTTGGTTGCTTGCACATTTTCATTCTCAACCACAATCTCAAGCCGCTCACCACCTACCTGTTTCTTAAGTGAATCAGAGGTACCGCGGGCAATAACTTTTCCATGGTCAATTACTGCAATTTCATCTGCTAAATGATCAGCCTCTTCTAAGTACTGTGTAGTTAAAAGCAAAGTAACTCCGCCCTTAACTAAATCATCAATTACGCCCCACATATCCTGGCGGCCCCTTGGGTCTAATCCAGTAGTTGGCTCATCTAGGAATAAAACCTTTGGCCTGATAATTAATGATGCTGCTAAATCTAATCTACGGCGCATACCGCCAGAGTAAGTTCTAATTGGTCGCTTTGCTGCATCAGAGAGTGAGAACTGTTCTAATAATTCAATCGCACGAACTTTAGTTTCCTTTGCCGATAAATGATAAAGCCGGCCAAACATAATTAAGTTATCCCAGCCAGTTAAAGTCTCATCAACTGCTGCGTATTGACCAGATAAACCAATTATTTTTCGAACCTCATCTGGATGTTTTAAAACATCGATTCCACTTACAGTTGCACGACCAGAATCTGGTGCAAGTAAGGTTGCTAAAATTCTTACAGTTGTAGTTTTACCAGCTCCATTTGGTCCAAGCACACCAAGAACAGTTCCTTCTTCAACATCAAGATTTAAACCATCTAATGCTCGAACTGAGCCTTTGTTGTAGGTTTTAACTAGATCTTCTGCTATCACTGCTTTCATATGTAAGATCTTAACAAAGAATCGGAGTAAACTATTCCCCTCAGGCAAATTGCAGATAAATAATGCTTAATCCGACAACTTAAGGTGGATATACAACGATGGCTATGGCGAAAAAAAATAGTAAATCTGGAAAAGCAAATACCCCCAAAGATGGGCCGCTAAGTCATAAGGAAATTTTGATTGTATTAAGCGGATTAATGACCGGCATGTTGCTGGCAGCCTTGGATCAAACAATTGTTTCAACAGCTTTAAAGAATATTGTTGAAGATTTCAACGGGCTTAATCACTACACCTGGGTGGTCACTGCTTACCTTTTGACTTCAACCGCATCAACCCCACTTTATGGAAAAATTTCAGATCTTTATGGTCGTCGGCCAGTATTTCAATTTGCGATTATTACCTTTCTAATCGGATCATTTTTAGCCGGGGCATCACAAAATATGACCCAGCTGATTTTTACTCGTGCTCTACAGGGAGTTGGCGCAGGTGGTTTAATGGCGTTAACTTTCGTAATTATTGGCGACATCGTTTCACCACGTGAGCGCGGTAAGTATCAAGGTTATTTTGGCGCTGTTTGGGGTCTCTCTTCAGTTGCTGGTCCATTACTTGGCGGATTCTTTTCCGACCATGCCACAATTTTAGGTATCGCTGGCTGGCGCTGGATTTTCTACATCAACCTACCATTTGGAATATTGGCATTGATTATTACTTCAGCTGTATTACACATTCCGAAGGTAAAGCGTGAACACAAGATTGATTACCTTGGTGCATTGTTGTTGGTATTAGCAGTTAGCTCTGTATTGCTTGCAGTTTCAGTTTATGGGCCAGAGGATGGTTGGACTGATTCAAGAACGCTAATGGTAATTTCTACTGGATTAATTCTTACCATGGCATTTTTATGGCAAGAAAAAAGAGCTGTAGAGCCAATCTTGCCGCTTAGATTATTTAAGAATCACACATTTTCTTTAACCTCAGCACTTGGTTTTATCATTGGAGCTGGAATGTTTGGCGCCATCGTTATGTTGCCGCTATATCTTCAAGTTGTAAAAGGAAATTCAGCAACTGAGGCGGGATTAAAGTTAATTCCACTTATGATCGGCATTGTTTCAATGTCAATATTTAGTGGTAAAAAGATCTCAGCTACTGGTAAATACAAGATCTTCCCAATAGTAGGAACTGCGATTATGACTATTGGCTTAATTCTCATGTCTACTTTAAATGAAGATACTTCATTTGCTGTTCTATCTATCTATGCAGTCTTAGTCGGAGCTGGTCTTGGTTTATCAATGCAGACAATTGTGATCGCTCTACAAAATGCAGTTGATTTTCAAGATATGGGAATTGCAACCTCATCCAATACCTTCTTTAGATCTCTTGGTGGTGCCTTTGGAACGGCGATATTTGGAACTATTTTGAGTAACCGTATTGCTTATTATTTGCAAGATAACTTTGCAAAATTACAAAGCAGTGATCCAGCGGCATTATCTGACTTTGATTCTTCCAACCTTGATTTGATCACCACTAACACCTCAATCATCACTACGTTGCCACCAGTAATTCAAGACACAGTGCTTCATAGTTTTGCTCAAACTTTTCAGGTGGTCTTTTTGGCAGCAGCACCAGTTACCTTCCTGGGATTTGTACTTGCATTCTTCTTGAAAGAAAAGCCTCTGCAAAGTAGCTCAGACCACCACGCAGCAAAGGCTGAAGCAGCAGGTGAGGCGGTAGGTTAAATAAAAATCAATAAACA
This sequence comes from Candidatus Nanopelagicus limnes, assembly GCF_002287885.2. Lineage (GTDB taxonomy): Bacteria > Actinomycetota > Actinomycetes > Nanopelagicales > Nanopelagicaceae > Nanopelagicus > Nanopelagicus limnae. The sequence goes on along the minus strand of NZ_CP016768.2, from coordinate 189,893 downwards.
AAGTAGAAACCCTTTCGCGCAACTACCGCGAGAGGTTTCGATCCTTTCAGCAGTTTCATTCTTTGTCGCTGTTGGCTTTGGATTGATAATTCCAGCAATTCCAATCTTTGCTGCATCCTTTGGCGTGAATAAGACTGCAATTGGTTTAATCATCTCAAGCTTTGCAATTATGCGCTTCTCCTCTGGTTTGATCTCAGGCAAATTAGTTGATCGATTTGGTGAGCGAGCAGTTCTTGGCTTTGGTTTGTTTATGGTTTCATTTTTCACATTACTGACTGCGCTCTCACAAAGCTATGGCCAACTGCTTACATTCAGATCTCTAGGTGGTCTTGGCTCATCAATGTTTTCAGTTTCCGCTGGTTCCTTACTTATGCGCTCAGTCAATGATGATGTTAGAGCCCGAGCTCAATCACTATATAACGGTGGTTTTTTACTAGGTGGAATTACCGGACCAGCTTTTGGTGGAGTTCTTTCGGCTATTTCACTTCGCGCACCATTTTTTGTTTACTCAACTACTTTGGCAATTGCTGGAATGATTGCATTAGTTTTCTTAAGCGAGAAGCGATTGGGTAAAAAGGTTGATGCTCCAACAGCTCAGATTGGGCAAACTACCTTAGGTGAGGCATTTAAATTACGCCCATACCAGGTTGCATTAATGCTGGCCTTTATAAACAACTGGATATTGTTTGGATTAAGATCTTCAATCTTGCCCTTATTTGTTACTGAAAAATTAAATTCAACGGCTGCAATTGCAGGTCTTGGTTTAACTATTGGAGCGCTAGTGCAAGGTGTTTTTATGTTGCGCGCTGGAAAATACTCTGACACCAAAGGAAGAAAGGCTGCTTTCTTATTTGGTAGTGCATTTGTTTTGTTTGGCATATTGATGTTGGCATTTACCACTAACACTGCGCTTTACTTCATTTCAATGGCGTTATTTGGATTAGGTGGGGCTTATGTTGGAACTGCGCCAGGCAGCGTTGTTGGCGACATTATTAAAGGCCGTGGCGGGCAAGTGATTGCAGCCTGGCAGATGGCAGGAGATGCTGGCATGATTTTCGGTCCAGTAATAGTTGGTTTGTTAACCGATATTTTTAGTTACCAAGTAGCTTTCTTAGTATCTGCTGGAATTTGGATGATTGCAATGTTGCTTGCAACTATTTTGCCTGAGACTAGGTTGTCGCATTTAGAAAATGATTTAATTCCAGACAAAAATAAACAGGAGCTGTGATCTCTCACAGCCCCTGTTGGGTAATTATTTTTCCTTAGCGGTCGTTTCGAAGAATTGAAATCAAACGCAGAACCTCAAGGTATAGCCACACTACGGTGACCATTAAGCCAAAAGATGCTCTCCATGATTCTTTCTCAGGAACTCCAGCTGCAACACCCTTTTCAATTTGATCAAAATCTAGAACCAAGAAAAGGCTTGCAAGTCCAACTCCAGCAACTGCTAGAAGTAATCCAAGACCAGATACTCCGTAAAAACCATAACCTTGACCTACGCCAAAGAATGAAGCAATAAGTGAGACAAGTCCAAGAATGAAGTAACCAATTGCTGCGCCGATTACCGCACGAGTAAATTGTGGAGTCGCTCTTAGTGTTCCATTTCGGTACATAACTAACACACCAGCAAATGCTGCGACTGTTCCAATTACCGCTTGGCTAACAATTCCTGGATAGAAAGATTCGTAGTAACTGCTTAAAGTTCCAAGTGCTAAACCTTCTAGGCCAGCATATGCGACTACAAGTCCAGGCTTAATGTTTTTACTAAAGCTAATAACCATCGCTAATACAAATCCGCCAAGGAAACCGATTAAGACTGCGCCCATTCCAAGGTTTGCACTCCAAGCGAGCGCACCAACAACAACTAATATCGTAAATAGAAATCCAGTTTTCGCAACGACATCTTCAATTGTCATGCGACCTGTTCGCATTGATGAGGCGGCTGGAGCGTTATAACTTTGCTCTAGTTGATCAACGCGCATAGTTGTCGGTTGATTAAATGCCTTTCCAAGTACAGGGTTTGAGCTTTTCATTCTTCTCCTTCTATAGAAGTAACTAACGGGTTATGTTTATTAGCTACTTAGGTAGTGAACAAATATTAATGATTCGCAATTCCCTAAGCCATCGCTTTGGGCTGAATCTGCCTTAATCTTTGCTGAAGATTCGCGGTAATTGAGCGTGCCCCCGGTGGGGGTCGAACCCACACTTGTGCGATTTTAAGTCGCATGCCTCTGCCATTGGGCTACAGGGGCGAATCTTCAGAGGGTAAATCTACCCGTCTTTTTTAACCGCCAAATCCAGCCAAATCTTCGCCTACTTTGTAAGTGACCAAGCAATTCCATCCAAAATATCTGACTCAGATGCAATGAATTCACTGGCCCCAGTTGCCGCCATGATTCTAGATAAAACCAAGGCACCTGCGGTAATTACATCCACTCGGCCAGGGTGCATATAACCAAGGGCAGAAATTTCTTCCTTACTCATTGATTGAAACATGCCAGCCACTTTGTGAACTGATTGCGCAGGAACTCTTGCAAGGTGAATTAAATATCGATCATAGCTTTCTAAATTTAGAGCAGCTGCTGCAACTGTGGTCGCAGTTCCTGCAACTGCAATCAAACTTTTAGCCTCAGAGATTGGAACAACTTTAGCTGCCTCAGCAATTGCAATATCAATATCAACAATTGCTTGAGCGATCTGCGCCATAGATGGTGGCTGGGTATTTAAATGTCGCTCACTCATTCGAACGCAACCGATATTTACACTCTTTGCCGCACTTACTTTTTCACCACCATAAACAAACTCGGTAGATCCTCCGCCAATATCAACTACTAGAAATGGTCCTTCATTTTGCGATAACTCTTTGGTGGCGCCAATAAAAGATAACTCTGCCTCTTCCTCACCTGGAATTACCTCAACCTCAATGCCTAAGATTTCCTTAACACCATCGGTAAAGATATTGCGATTCGTAGCATCCCTTGTTGCACTAGTTGCACAAAATCTAACTTTCTCCACACCTTTACTACTTATTTGTGCGCTGAATTTTTCAACTGCGTTAAGAGTTCTAGCGATTGCATCTGGGTGAAAAGATTTATTTTGGTCAACTCCCTGGCCAAGTCTGACAATCTCCATCTCGCGCACAACCTCTTTGAAATTGCCATTGGTTATATCGGCAATTAAAAGGCGAATTGAGTTAGTGCCACAATCAATTGCTGCAACTCTACTCAATTACTCCACCTCATCTAATAAATTACTAATCTCAGAACAAGGTTTATTTAACCACCAAGGTTCTAGTGCGCTAAGTGCTTCATCCCCCAGTGGATTAACACCAACTCCAGCTGCTAATGAATGAGCCACTAGTGAGTGCAGACATTTCACTCGATCTGGCATGCCACCGGCGGTAACTCCAGTAATTTCTGGCACCTCAAGGTTTTCTTGTTTAGCTAGCGCACTTCTTGCCGCTTCATAATCAACATGTGCTGCTAAATATTCACCAGCAAGCTGTGGATCATTTTGTAATCGCTCGTTCATCTGCGTCATCAATCCTGAGCTTTCTAAGGTTGAAATCGCTCCTGTAAGTCTTGGACAGGTTGCATAATAAAAAGTTGGAAATGGTGTGCCATCAGCTAATCGTGGTGGAGTTTGAACAACATCTACTTGCCCACATGGACAGCGATGTGCAACTGCTGAAACATCTCTTGGCGCCCTACCAAGTTGGGCAGCTACAGTTTCTAAATCTTTATCTGTTGGTTTTTCTGCCACAAATGCATCGACTGGTTTAACCATTTTAGTTATTTACATTGGTGCTAGTAATTGATGAAATCAACCTTGAATACCAAGGTAGACCAACTGGAAGTTGACCAGAGATTTTTGTCTGTTGATCATCCCCCGTAATCTCATCATTACCGACAACTATGTATTGTCGCTCACCTGGAAATACAAAATGCAATCTTGCTCTGGCTTGACTTGCCACATACTCAGGATCATCCCATTGGGCTAGTTCAGCAGCTGCCTTATCCAACATTGCTTGATTATCTGAAATTTGAGTTTTTAATGAATTTATTTGAGCACGTTGCGTGAAGTAATGTTGAATTGGCGGCGCCAAGGTAATAGCAACAACAAAGAGAACAATTCCAACAATTAACGCTCGATTAGATAATCCTCGTTTTTTTAATCCAGATTGAATACTTTTCTTTGATGATGAAATTAGCCCTGCTGCAAAAAATCTACGCCGAGCCATTTGAATTACTTCTTAAATCTTGGAAAGGCTGAGCGGCCAGCATAAATTGCATCTGAACCCAACTCCTCTTCAATTCGAAGTAGTTGGTTGTATTTAGCAACACGTTCAGACCTTGCTGGTGCACCAGTTTTAATCTGACCACAATTTAACGCAACTGCTAAATCAGCAATTGTGGTGTCTTCAGTTTCACCAGATCGATGGCTCATCATTGATTTGTAATTATTTTTATGAGCTAGATTGACCGCATCAATAGTTTCAGTCAAACTGCCAATTTGATTTACCTTAACAAGTAAAGCATTTGCGGTTTTACTTTCAATACCCTTAGTTAAGCGCTCTATATTGGTAACAAATAGATCATCGCCAACAATCTGGATTTTTTCACCTAATTCTGCAGTTAATTTAGCCCAACCGCTCCAATCATCCTCGTCCAATGGATCTTCAATAGAAACCAATGGATAGGCTGAAACTAATTCGCTGTAGTAGGCGATCATCTGCTCTGAAGTTAACAACTTACCTTCAAACTTATATTTCCCATCTTCAAAAAACTCAGTTGCAGCCACATCCATTGCTAGCGCGATCTGAGTACCAGCTTTAAACCCAGCATTTTCAATTGCAACTAAAATCAAATCTAATGCTGCGCGATTACTCTCCAAGTTTGGAGCAAATCCACCCTCATCACCGATGCTGGTCGCTAAACCTTTTTTCTTAAGAACTGATTTAAGACTGTGATAAATCTCAGCGCCCCACCTTAATGATTCTTTGAAGCTTTGGGCACCAATTGGTGCGATCATAAATTCTTGAATATCAACATTTGTATCAGCGTGTGCTCCGCCATTTAAAATGTTCATCATTGGCACTGGCAGTGTTTTAGCACTATGCCCACCTAAATATTTAAATAGTGATTGATTTGAAGAAATAGCTGCAGCACGTGCGGTAGCAAGTGAAACTCCTAATATTGCATTTGCGCCAAGAGATGATTTATTTTTTGTGCCATCTAGTGCAATCATTTTTGCATCTAGCAACCTTTGATCATCTGCCTTCATGCCAATTACAGCAGGCGCAATTTTTAACGCTACATTTTTTACGGCAGTTTCAACACCTTTTCCTAAATACCTTGATCCACCATCGCGAAGTTCAGCGGCTTCAAAGGCGCCAGTTGACGCACCACTTGGAACAGCGGCGCGGCCAATACTTTTATCTTCTAATCTAACCTCTACCTCAACAGTTGGGTTTCCTCGAGAATCTAAGATTTCTCTAGCGGTCACAGAGTTAATAACTGACACTAATTTGCCCTAACTATTTGTTTGATACTTGAATTATCTAAAGTAATTCTACCTTGTCTCATGCTCTTGAATCTGAACAATTAACTCTTTTGTCGCCTGACGTAGCGCAGCCTCAGGATCTAACCCTTTATCAACAGCTTGAGTGATTAAACCAAGAAGTATCTGACCAAATTGATCCTGATCAACATCATCTTTGAGTTTGATTGGCTCAGAAACGGAGAGGTCATAGTTTAATTTCTTTAATCGATATAAAACCTTAGTTGCTAAAGGTAGGGCTGGTTGGGCAAGTGGCACGCCATCAATTGCTGAAGTTCGCCCCTTTTCAGCTGCCTTTTGCTTCTCCCAGTTCTCCAATACATCTGCACTTGAATCAACTACTTCACCAGCAAAAACATGAGGGTGTCTTCTAATTAATTTATCTGCAACCGATTTTGCTACATCTTCAATATTAAATGGCTGCTTGGCATCTTCTTCGGCCATTCGAGAATGAAAGTAAACCTGTAATAAAAGATCGCCCAGCTCTTCTTGCATTGCATCTCGATCATTATTTTCAATTGATTCAATAAACTCATAAGACTCTTCCAACAAATACTTTAGAAGTGAGGTGTGATCTTGCTCAGCATCCCAAGGACATCCACCAGGTGAGCGTAGTTTGTCCATTACCTCGCGTAATCGGATGAGTTCAGAACTCATAATTTACTTAAGGTTGTTCAGTTACTGCGCCATCAGTTGCATCACTTGCTTGAATCGATGCATTATCAGCATTCCATTTACCGTACTTAGAATTCACTTTGATTCCCATTTTGCTCGCAGTTTCAATTACAAGTTGTTCAACAAATTTTGGCGCATCACTCTCTGAAACTCCAGATTTAATGAAGTTCTCATCAAGACGCTCAGAGATAATTAAAACGCGCAAATAAGATTCAAAATTAGAGGCTGCTAAGTTAGCGCCAACAAGTGCTGCTGGTAATTCACTTTCACTTCCTAGCCGTGTGATTACATCAGCCCTACGTGCTGCTACATCAGCTGGAGTTACAGTCACAAACATATCTTTTGCAATTTTGTCCATTAAAACTCTTACAATGAAAAATTGTGCTTGATCGCGGAGTAATTCTGGGCCAACAACTAAATCCATTCCAGATGTATCAACATTTTTACGTGATGCCAATATTTCATCAACAGTCTTTTGAATCTCTGCAGAGGTGAACTCTTGATCTCCAACTTTTACTCCACTGCTCATGCTTGAACAACCAGCAAGTAGAAGTGCCACCAATAATGGTGAGATCAATTTCTTAAACAATTTCATCCTCATTCTCTCTTAACTACCACTTCGAAGTTTTATTGGCTCAATCAGTTCTTTCAGTACTGAATTAACCCAGGTAAGGGTAGAAGTATCCCCTACCGACGCACTTTCCATCCAATTGGGGGTAGAAGGCCTTGCAACCAGCAGGATTTGAGTCGCATTTTTATAGATTGATCCTGGGTAAATTCTAGATAGTTTTATTTGTGCTGACTCTGGCAAAACAACTGGCGTTAGTCGAAGATTCTTTCCAGATATTGCAACATCTGTTAAACCTAAGCTCTTGGCAAATAAACGTAGTGAAGCAACTGCCATTAATTCCAGCGCCGCTTCAGGGATTGGACCAAATCGGTCAACTAGCTCTCCACTAATTTCAGCTAATGCTTCATCATTTTGTGCATCTGCAATTCGACGATAAAGATCAAGCCTTAATCTTTCTGACTCTATGTATTCAATCGGTAGGTGTGCATTAACTGGTAACTCCACCTTGCACTCATTATTCTTAGGTTTCTCATCAAAGTATCCGGTCTTAAATTCATCAACAGCATCTGCAACCATTCGCATATATAAATCAAAACCAACTTCAGCAATATGACCTGATTGTTCACCGCCTAGTAAATTTCCTGCTCCTCTAATCTCTAAATCCTTCAGTGCAACCTGCATTCCAGCACCTAGATCAGTATTTGTCGCAATGGTGGTCAAGCGATCATGCGCTAACTCAGTTATTGGTTGCTCTGTTGGATATAAGAAGTATGCATACGCTCGCTCTCTACTTCTTCCAACCCGGCCTCTAAGCTGATGAAGTTGGGATAAACCAAATAAATCTGAGCGATCAACAATTAATGTGTTCGCATTTGGAATATCAATTCCGCTTTCAATTATTGTTGTGCACAAGAGTAAATCAAACTCTCTATTCCAAAAAGATAAAATCACCTCTTCTAAAACCCGCTCATTCATCTGCCCATGAGCAATTCCAATTTTAATTCCAGGGACTAATTTCTTTATTCGCTCTGCTACCGCTTCAATACTTTCTACTCGATTGTGAATAAAAAATATTTGTCCATCACGTAATAACTCTCGATTTATTGCAGCACTTACCTGCTTTTCATCATATGGACCAACATAAGTTAAGACTGGATGACGCTCTTCCGGTGGCGTGGTTATATTCGACATCTCTCTAATGCCAGTAATAGCCATCTCTAAGGTTCTTGGAATCGGTGTGGCAGACATAGCTAAGACATCCACATTAGTTCTTGCCTTTTTTAACTCTTCTTTATGTTCAACGCCAAAGCGCTGCTCCTCATCAACAACAAGTAATCCAAGATTTGCAAATTCAACATCTTTTGAAAGTAATCTGTGTGTACCAATAACTACATCAACAACTCCAGATTTAAGTCCTGCGATTACTTCTTTGGTCTGCGCTGCTGTGTTAAATCTTGATAGTGCAGCTAGCTTTACTGGAAAGCCAGCGTAGCGAGTGGAGAAGGTATTGAAGTGCTGCTGCACAAGTAATGTTGTTGGAACCAAAATTGCCACTTGTTTGCCATCTTGCACAGCTTTAAATGCTGCACGTACTGCAATTTCAGTTTTGCCATAGCCGACATCACCACAAACAATTCGATCCATTGGGTTTGGTTTTTCCATGTCCCGCTTTACTTCATCAATGGTTGCTTGTTGATCAATTGTTTCAACAAATGCAAAACTATCCTCTAACTCTTTTTGCCAAGGAGTATCGGGTGAGAATGCAAAACCTGGCGCACTCATTCTTGCCGCATAAAGTCGAATTAACTCTGCTGCGATCTGCTTAACTGCTTTGCGTGCTTTTCGTTTACTGTTCTGCCAGTCGGCGCCACCAATTCGATGAAGTGCTGGTGCTTCTCCTCCTACATACTTTGTAACCTGTTCTAAGGTATCGGTGGGTACAAATAATTTATCGGCTGGTTGTCCCCGCTTTGAAGAGGCGTATTCAATTACTAGAAACTCTCGTGAAATTCCTGCGATAGTTCGATTTATTAGTTCTAGATATTTACCAACTCCATGTTGCTCGTGAACAACAAAATCGCCCACTTTTAATTGCAATGGATCGATGGACTTCTTTCGCCGAGAGGGCATTCGAGCAAGATCTTTATCTGATGATCGTTGACCTGAGATATCTTTATCAGTAACTACAACTAACTTAAACTCATCACTGATGAAGCCATGCTTTAAATCACTTTGAACTAGATTTACAAGTCCATCTTGGGAAGCTTGATTGATTTTAAGAATCTGATTAGAAATACTGGCTGCGTTTAGTAATTCAGAAAAACGTTTTAAAGTGCCATTTGCAGCTGCTGTGAACACAACCTGGTAGCCCTCATTATTCCACTGAGCAATCTCTTCGACAGCAACCTCGTATTTATTGCCATAGTTTTCAATCTCTGCCAGAAAATCAAGTGGAATATCTTCAGGAGTTGCCGCATAAAGATTTAAGTTTCGAATAGTGAATTGAGATTTTTTAGCTTGAGAATAAATCTCTGCTAACTCATAAAATCCACCGCGGCCTAATTCTTCACTCAAATCAAGTGGTACTTGCAGATCCACCTGATCACTCCATGCCAAGTTAGACCAGGCTGCCTCTAGGAACTCTTGATTCGTGTTTATTAAATCAACTGATCTGGTTTTAATCCTTGGCTCATCAATTAACCAAATTTGGCAGCCACTTGGTAGGTAATCCAAAATTGATTTGAAATCTGAAACCACGCCAGCAGCCAGTGATTCCATTCCTTCAAAAGTAATTCCTTCACTTAGCTTTTGAGCTAACTCATTTATCTGAGGGAATTTCTCTCCCAGCACTTTCGCGCGAGCTTTAACACCTTCATCGATTATTAGCTCTCGACATGGGTAAATAACCACTTCACTTGCGATGGCATCTAATGATCGCTGGTCTGAGATAGCAAAGTAAGTGAGTTCATCTATTTCATCTGCAAAAAAATCTATTCGAATTGGATGTTCTTGATCAGGTGGGAATAAATCCAAAATTCCACCTCTAACTGCAAAATCTCCACGCTTTTCCACTAAGTCAGATCTTAAATAACCGAATCTAGATAATTGCTCAATTAGATCAGCCATACTTACAGACTCATTTTTTTTGATTCTTATTTGAGAATTTTCCACATCATTTGCAATTATTGGTTGTAATAACGCTCTAATTGAGCAAACTATGTATTTACTTTTTTTATTTCTTAAATCATTTAAAGCTTTAAATCTTGCGGTAACTGTGTCAGATTTAGGGCTAAGACGCTCGTGCGGCAAAGTTTCCCATGCTGGAAAGTTAATAACTTGATCGCCACCTTCAAGAGAAGTTAGCTCCTGCGCCAATTCGTTAGCGGTACGCGTTGAGGTAGTAACAACTAAAATTGGTGAGTTTTGGTTTATGCACAGTAGTGAGTGAGTGGCCGCAGGTGCAATCAGATTTTCATTTTGATCTAAGTATTTTTGAATTGGCTCACGCAAAAGGTTAAGTATGCTTTTCATCTACTCTCCTTTCACCGTTAAACGCCACTTACCCCCGCTCCATAAATGAAGGGGGGGTTAACGGTCTAATTCTACGACCACCAACTGGGAGCAAACGCCAAAAAGGTGTGCCAGAAGAATTAAGAACCTGTAATGATTAAGCCATGATGGCCGGGGCGGATAACACGGATTTACGCAATGATGTTCGCAAACTGGCTGATCTGCTTGGTCAAACTCTTGCTAGACAAGAAGGTGAAGAGCTTCTTTCGCTAGTTGAATCAGTTCGGCTTTCCGTTAGAGAAGGTCAGCAAGATGAGATTCTAAATAAGCTAACAGATTCACAAACTATTTCTCTGGTCAGGGCATTTAGTAATTTTTTTAATTTAGCAAATGTTGCTGAGCAAGTTAATCGATCTAAAGATATTGCAGCTGAACATAAATCCGAAGGTTCTTGGCTTGGTAAGGCAATAGAAAATATTGCAAAAGCCCAGCAGGATGGTAAGGATTTTTCAACTAAAGATCTACAAAATTGGCTTGATAACTTCTCAGTGAGGCCGGTATTTACGGCACATCCAACGGAGGCTGCTCGGCGATCTGTTTTGAGCAAAATGACAACAATTGCTCAATTACTTGAACAGCCAGAGAGCCAAATAAAAAATGATCGCTTAGCAGAGGCAATCGATTTACTATGGCAAACAGATGAACTTCGCTTAGGTCGACCAGATCCGCTGGACGAGGCGGTGAATTCAATCTATTACTTAGATGAACTACTTCTTGAAACTGTGCCGGAGGTATTAGCTGAGTTTGTAAATGAAATTAAAAAATTAGGAATAAATCTTTCGCTAACAGCTAGGCCGTTAAGGTTTGGAACTTGGATTGGTGGCGATAGAGATGGAAATCCAAATATCACTGCAGCAGTGACAAAATCAGCAATACTTTTGCAAAATGCTCATTTCACTCGAACTATGTTTTCACATCTTGATGAGTTGCGACAGGCACTATCAATTTCAACTAAATTAGCTGGAGTTTCTAAGGAGTTAGAAAAATCAGTAGAAAAAGATTTAGAGAATTTACCTGAAGTAGAAGCACGGTATCGAAGAATAAATGTGGAAGAGCCTTATCGCTTAAAAGCAACTGCAATAAGACATAAGCTATCCCTGACTCAATCAAGGCATGCTGCAGGATTGCCTCACTTTCCAGGAAGAGATTACAAAGACACCGCTGATTTACTTAAAGACTTTGAAGTAATGCGTTCATCTCTGCTTTCAAATAATGGTGAATTAATTGCCAATGGCTTACTTGATCGAATCATGCGATCGATTAATGCCTTTGGATTAACCCATGCAACTATGGATATCAGAGAGCACTCTGAGGTTCATCACAAATTGTTAAATCAAGTATTAGGTGGCTCTAGTGCAGAAATTCTTACCAAACAGCTTCTTGAGAAATCAACACCTGTTCTAAAGGATTTAGATTCACCAAGTGATAACTGCTTTAAAACATTTGAGGCAATTAATGATCTAATTGATCGATTTGGCCCAGAAGTAATTGAAAGCTACATAATCTCAATGACTAAATCTGCAAATGATGTGATGGCTGCTGTCGTAATTGCCAAGATAGCAGGATTAATCTCATTGCAGGGCTCTGATTCCTTTGCAAAGATAGGTTTTATTCCACTATTGGAAACTGTGGCAGAGCTTAGATCTGCCGATAAAATATTAGATGAGTTATTAAGTGATAAGAATTATCGCAAAATTGTTGAATTACGTGGTGGAATCCAAGAAGTAATGCTTGGTTATTCAGATTCAAATAAAGATGCTGGCATAACAACTAGCCAGTGGGAGATTCATAAGGCGCAGCGAAAGCTAAGAGATGTTGCTATGAAGCATTCGGTAAAGCTTCGACTATTTCATGGCCGCGGTGGTTCAGTTGGCAGAGGCGGTGGACCAACTTATGATGCGTTAATCGCATTGCCATGGGGTTCGATTGATGGTCAGATAAAAATGACTGAACAAGGTGAAGTTATCTCTGACAAGTTTGGCCTACCGGCATTAGCTAAAGAAAACTTAGAGTTAACTTTAGCTGCTGCACTTGAAGCAACTGTTTTGAATAGAAAACCACGTCAATCAAGTAATGACCTAAACACCTGGAATGAGTGCATGGATTTAATAAGTGAAAGTGCTTATAGCTCTTATCGAGCGTTGGTTGATCAAGAAGAATTGCCAGCTTACTTTTATGCATCAACACCAGTTGAACAGTTAGGAAATATGTTTTTAGGATCTCGTCCTTCAAGGCGGCCAGATGCATCTGCTGGTTTGGAATCTCTACGTGCTATTCCATGGGTTTTTGGTTGGACACAATCTCGCCAAATTGTGCCGGGTTGGTATGGAGTTGGTTCTGGACTTAAAGCTGCTCGTGAAGCAGGGAGATCAGATTTACTTCAAACATTACTTAAAGAGTGGCATTTCTTTAGAACCTTTATAAGTAATGTTGAAATGACTCTGGCAAAAACTGATTTAGTTATTGCCCAGCGTTATGTGACAACTTTGGTTGATCCTTCTCTTCATAAAATCTTTGATCAAATAAAAGTAGAGTTTGATTTAACAGTTAAAGAGTTGCTACTAATGACCAATAAGAGTGAGATTTTAGGTAACCAGCCAATATTGGCAAGAACTTTGCAGGTTAGAGATACCTACCTTGCGCCAATTCAATTACTTCAAATATCACTTCTGAAAAGGGTTCGCACACAAAAGCAGGCAGACCCGCTTCTAGCAAGAGCCTTGCTTCTAACGATTAATGGTGTTGCAGCAGGTTTGCGTAATACTGGATGAGTAGGCTGGCGGAAGTTTTAGACAGGGGTCAAATTGGCTAAGCAGTTTATTTATCCATTTACATTTGGCGATAAAAGTAAATCGGATTTGCTTGGTGGCAAGGGTGCAAATCTTGCTGAGATGGTCCAAATGGGATTACCTGTTCCACCAGGTTTTACGATTACAACAGATGCCTGCCGTGAGTACTTAACAACTGGCATTGTTCCAGCCCAACTACATGATCAAATCCATGTATCACTTGCAAATTTAGAAAAGATTGTGGGAAAGAATTTTGGCGATGCAAGTAATCCACTCTTAGTTTCAGTTCGATCAGGTGCTAAGCACTCCATGCCAGGCATGATGGAAACGGTGTTAAATGTTGGTATTACTCCTGAAGTTGCAGATGCCATGGCAAAATCATCTGGAAATGAGAAGTTTGCCTGGGATTCATATCGCAGATTTATCGATATGTTTGGCCGAATTGTTTGTGACCTGCCCGATGAAATGGTTCATAAAATTGAAGGCGAGTATCTAAAAAAAGCAAATGTGAAAGTAGTTGCTGAATTATCAGCCTCTGCCTTGAAGGAGTTAGCGCAAGATTTAATTAAGGCAATAGAGCAATTTACTAATAAGCCATTTCCTAAAAAACCAATTGATCACCTAACTCAATCAATTGAAGCGGTGTTTAAATCTTGGAACTCAGAACGCGCCCAGCTATATCGCCGCAGGGAGCGAATTCCATCTGATCTTGGAACTGCGGTAAATATTCAATCGATGGTATTTGGAAACTTAAGTGATGACTCTGGTACTGGTGTGGCATTCACCAGAAACCCAGCAACTGGTGAGACTGGAAGTTATGGAGATTATTTAGATCGCGCGCAGGGTGAGGATGTAGTTGCCGGTATTCGAAACACAATGTCACTTGCAGATATGTCTAAAAAAGAGCCTGTTGTTCACGCAGAGCTAGAGCGATTGATGAAAACTTTAGAGGATCATTACCGAGATTTATGCGATATTGAATTCACAGTCGAACGCGGAAAGCTTTGGATATTACAAACTCGGGTAGGAAAGCGAACGGCTGAGGCAGCATTTCGTATTGCAACTCAATTAGTTGATGAAGGCAAGATCTCTATGGATGAGGCGCTAATGCGCACAAGTGGTGATCAATTGGCGCAGTTGATGTTTCCACAATTTGATTTGAGTGCAAACCAAAATTTAATTGCCACCGGAATAGCTGCCTCCCCAGGCGCAGCGGTTGGTGAAATTGTCTTTAACTCAAAACGAGCATTTGATTTAGCAAAAACTGGACGTAAAGTAATTTTAGTTCGCAGAGAAACTAGCCCAGATGATTTAGTTGGCATGGTTGCTGCTGAAGGAATTTTGACTAGTCGTGGAGGTAAGACCTCTCATGCCGCTGTTGTTGCAAGAGGTATGGGAAAGACTGCAGTTTGTGGAACTGAAAGCATCAGTGTGGATGAAAAATTATTGCAATTTACAGTTGGGGATTTAATTGTTCGAGAGGGTGAGGTTGTATCAATTGATGGCACAACTGGTTGTGTTTACTTAGGTGAGCTACCAGTTACCCAATCTCCAGTTACTTCATACCTAGAGGGAACTCTGCTTGCTAGTGCAAAAGATGCCACACCGGTTGTGAAGGCAGTTGACCGAATTTTGCAACATGCAGATGAGATTCGAAAGTTATATGTGAGAGCAAATGCTGATACGCCAGAAGATGCCCAGCGTGCTAAAACTTTAGGCGCACAAGGAATTGGTTTATGTCGAACTGAGCATATGTTCTTAGGTGAGCGCAGAAATTATGTAGAGCGAGTTGTCTTGGCAGAAAATGAATCTGAACAAAATGCTGTTATTGCTGAGATGCAGCCTCTGCAACAAGCAGATTTCGTAGGAATCCTTAAAGCAATGTCTGGTTATCCAGTAACAGTTAGATTATTAGATCCACCTTTACATGAGTTCCTGCCAGATCTGGCAACTCTAAGTGCTGAGATGGCAACAGCCGAGGCGCTAAATTCAACAATTACACCACGCGATAAAGCAATCTTTGCTGCAGTAAAGCGTTTGCATGAATCAAATCCAATGCTTGGACTTCGCGGTGTGCGCCTTGGCATATTAATTCCTGAGTTATTTAAGATGCAGGTGCGTGCATTAGTACTTGCCTCACTTGAGGTTCAAAAGGCAGGTTTTGATCCAAAGCCTGAGTTGATGATTCCATTAGTTGCAACTCAGCGTGAGCTTTTGTATTTAAGAGAAACTTTGGAAGAGGAGATTAAGAAAACCTTAAATGGCGCGCAATTAGAGATGCCTATTGGCACCATGATTGAAACACCCAGGGCTGCAATTACCGCAACAAGATTGGCAGATTACGCAGACTTTTTCTCATTTGGCACAAATGATCTAACCCAACTTACCTGGGCATTTAGCCGCGATGATGTTGAGTCAACATTCCTGCCAAGATACTTAGATCTAGAGCTTCTCCCATTTAATCCATTTGAATCACTAGATCAAGATGGTGTTGGTTTATTAGTAAAAATTGCTAGAGATCAAGCCCGGGCATATCGAAAAGATTTCAAATTAGGTGTTTGCGGTGAACATGGCGGAGATCCAAGAAGTATTCACTTCTTTCACAACTTAAATCTAGATTATGTTTCATGCTCACCATTTAGAGTGCCGGTTGCCCGGCTTGAATCAGGCAGAGCTAAGGTAATTAAGAGTTAAAAGCGGTTTGAGCTTTATCCATTCCAGTTAAAACTAAAGCAGTAATTGCATCAGCGCCTTGCGCTATGAATTCACCTAAATCTTTTCGCTCCTCTTTGCTGAATGGCTTTAATACAAAATCAGCTGGATCTTGATCCCCGATCGGACGGCCAATGCCCATTCTGATTCGAAAGTAATCAGCAGTTGAAAATGATGCAGTTAAAGATTTAAGACCATTATGCCCATTATCCCCGCCACCTTGTTTAATACGAAGAGCGTTAAATGGCAGATCAAGTTCATCATGAACTGCAATAACTTGAGTGGGTTCAATTTTATAAAAATCTAGTAACGCCTTAGCTGGCCCACCAGTTTCATTCATATATCCACGAGATTTGGCTAAAACTAAAGTTTGTTCACCACATTTAACCTCGCAAATTTCCATTCGAGATTTGTGGGAAGAGAATTTGTTACCACCGCAAAGTTGATCTAAGACAAGTTGACCAATGTTATGTCTGGTTTTTTCATACTCAGGTCCAGGATTTCCAAGACCAATTACCAACCAACGATCAGCCATAAGTTAAGGCTAGTGCCAACTTACTTCTTTTTGTCCTTCTTATCATCGCCACCGGCAGGGGCTGCAGCAGATGCAGCAGCATCGCCTTCAGCAGGTGCAGCAGCAGCATCACCTTCAGTAGCAGCGGCAACAACTGGTGCCTCTTCAACCTCAGCAGATCTAACTGACAAGTGCACAACAGTCATCTTTGGATCGCTAATTAACTTAACACCCTCTGGCAGAACAACATCAGCAGCTGATTTAGATTCACCAGCCATCATGCCTTCCATGCTCAACATTAAGAATGCAGGAATGTTAGTTACATCAGTCTCAACCTCAATAGAGTTATTTGTGTGTTCCAAAATTCCATCTTGGTCATACTTACCTTCAGTATGTACTGGAACAGAAACAACAACTCGCTCACCGCGGCGCACGATAACTAAATCAATGTGCTCAAGCAGACCAGTTAATGGATCACGGCTAACAGATTTTGGAAGTGTTAACTCTGTGTGATCGTCTAATACAACATCAATCAAAACGTTTGAAGTCTTTAATGCAATTCCTAGTTCACGAGAAGGTAATGCCACATGCTGTGGTTTCTCGCCATGTCCATAAATTACCGCCGGAATAAATCCATCACGACGTGATCTACGAGATGCACCTTTACCGAACTCAGTTCGGCGTGCTCCCTTAATTGAAATCTCAGCCACTTTACTTCTCCCTCGATAACGGTTTGATCCCTCGCGGAATGAAGCGCAAGGTTATCTAATGGGTGGGTAAAAGGACAAATCGATGGTGCGCCCGCAGGGATTCGAACCCCGAACCTTCTGATCCGAAGTCAGATGCTCTATCCAGTTGAGCTACGGGCGCAATTTATTTTTTCGGTAAATCTCTTATTAACTATGCCCATCAAAAAGACTTGTAACTGAGCCATCCTCAAACACCTCTTTGATCGCACGTCCAAGAAGTGGGGCGATAGATAGCACCGTTAAATTATCAAATCTATTCTCCTCAGCAATTGGCAAAGTATTGGTCACAACAACCTCAGAAACTCTTGATTTCTTCAATCGATCAATCGCAGGACCAGAAAGTACTGCATGGGTAGCAGCAATAATTACATCCTTAGCCCCTGCGTCAATTAACGCATCCACCGCTTTTGTAACAGTGCCGGCAGTATCGATCATGTCATCAATAACCACGCAGGTCATGCCTTTAACATCACCAACAACTTTTCCAACAGTTGTCTCATTAGGAATTCTTGGATCACGAGTTTTATGAATAAAGGCAATACTGCAGCCACCTAGTAACTCACTCCATCTTTCTGCAACTCTTACTCGGCCTGAGTCTGGGGAAACAATTACTAAGTTCTTGCGATCAACTTTGCTACCAACATAATTTGTTAACAATGGAAGTGCGAATAGGTGATCAACTGGGCCATCAAAGAATCCTTGGATTTGAGATGTGTGAAGATCTACACACATTAATCGATCAGCTCCAGCAGTCTTAAATAGATCAGCCATTAATCTGGCAGAGATTGGTTCACGTCCACGATGTTTTTTATCTTGCCTGGCATAACCATAAAATGGTAGAACAACGGTAATTCGCTTTGCCGATGCTCGCTTTAACGCATCGACCATAATTAACTGCTCCATGATTTGTTTATTTACCGGCGCACTATGGCTTTGTAATACGAAGGCATCACTGCCGCGAACGCTCTCTTCAAATCTGATAAATATTTCACCATTGGCAAAGTCATAAGCTGATGTTGGTGTGATTGGGATGCCAAGTTCGGCGGCAACCTCATCTGCTAACTCTGGATAGGCGCGTCCTGAAAATAGGCGCAAACTTTTCTCGGAGGATAAGCGAATCTCGTTCAGTTTAGCTTCCCCCTCACTGTGGTGAATCTAGGTTAACTCTACTAGAAACTACTTACTCTTTTGCCCCAGCCTTTTTTGCCGCTGCTGCTGATTTACTATCTTTTCGTTTTTTAAGTACCCAGCCCAAGATATTTACCTGGCGAGCGCGACCAATTCCAATCGCACCTGCTGGCACATCCTCATTGATCACTGATCCAGCAGCCGTATAGGCACCGTCTCCCACACTTACTGGTGCGACCAACATGGTGTCGCTACCAATTCTTACATGATCGCCAACCTTAGTTTTATGTTTATTCTCGCCATCATAATTAACAAAGATGGTGGCTGCGCCAATATTGCTCTCGACTCCGATTTGCGCATCACCAACATATGAAAGGTGGGCAACCTTTGATTTAGCTCCAATCGTTGAATTTTTAATCTCAACAAATGAGCCTGCCTTACTCTCATCCTTTAGGACGCTTCCTTTACGTAGGTATGTAAATGGGCCAACCTTGGCGCCTTTTCCAATAACAGACTCAGTGCAATTAGATTCAACAACTTTCGCGCCTTCCTCCACTACACAAGAATTAAGTGTGGTGCGTGGTCCAATAACCGCCTCTGATTTAATGTCACTCTCACCAGTTATTGATGACCCTGGGTAAATAACAACATCTGCTTCAATCTTCACACCATGATCAATCCAGGTTGTGGTTGGATCCAAAATAGTCACACCATTTAACATATGCTCAGAATTAATTCGATCTCGCATAATCGCTGCGCACTGCGCTAATTGGGTACGATCATTAATTCCTAAAGTTTCACTGTAATCATTGGACAATATTGCATGGGATTTCTTCCCACTTGAATTTATTAAGCTAATAACATCAGTTAGGTATAGCTCCTTTTGAGCGTTGTTATTTTTAAGATTTTTTATTTCCTCACGTAATACCGCTAGATCAAATAGGTAAACACCGGTATTAATCTCATCAATCTCTTTTTCTTCCTCGGTTGCATCTTTTTCTTCAACAATCTTTAGTATTTGATCATCAGATGCTCTGATTACTCGGCCATAACCGGTAGGATCTGGCTGCAGGGCGGTTAATACTGAAGCAATGTTTTTTCCATCATTATGAACCTGGATAAATTCACTTAGGGTTTGATTGGTTAGCAGTGGGGTATCACCTGCCAAAACTAAAACTGTGCCATCACCTTTATGTTCAGCCAATGCTAACTGGGTAGCACTGCCCGTGCCATCTCTTTTTTCCTGAAATACAGTTTTTGCCTCAGGTGAAATCTTTGCAAGATGTTGGATTACCTCATCCTTATTAGCACCAACTACTACCGTTAAATTCTTTGGTGATAATGGCTTAACTGATGCGAGTAAATTTTCAATTACAGAACGCCCGGCAATCTTATGTAGCACCTTGGATTGTTTTGATTTCATCCGCTTGCTATCCCCGGCCGCGAGGACAATGACAAGTGATAACTTGCTCATCATTTACCCCCTTAACTTGGTGGCTCCGCCACCAGGTATCGATCCTGGACCCTGAGCTTCAAAGGCTCATGTGCTAGCCACTACACAATGGCGGAACCTGAATTATCCCTTATAACTGGTTAAATTAAAAACTTTCAATTATTCGTGCGCCATTAGTAGGCCCGCTTGCTCTAACAACAGAGGAAACAACCCCACTACTGCTTAATGCAACGGTTAAATCCATTGCATGATCATCATCGGATACTAAAAATGCAACTGTTGGACCTGAGCCAGAGACAATGCCACCGAGTGCGCCGTAATCAACACCAACATCTAAAACCAATCTAAGTGCTGGGCGTAATGAACAAGCTGCAGGTTGTAATTCATTTGTTAATGCTTTTCCTAATGCTTTTGCATCCCCTGCTCGTAATGCTTGCATTAATGGCTCACTGACCACAGGTGCTGCGATTGATAAACCTTCGCGCAGGCGATCACACTCTTGGTAAACGGACGGTGTTGCTAATCCTTGACCAGAAAGAGCAAGTACCCAGTTATAACTTCCCTTTGCAAGTGCTGGTGTTATTTGATCACCTCGCCCAGTTCCAATTGCAACTCCGCCACAAATTGAAAATGGCACATCAGAGCCAATTTTGCTGCCAACTGATTCCATTACATCACGGGAAAGCCCGAGTTCAAATAAAGAATCTAAACCAACAATTACACCGGCAGCATCGGCGCTACCACCTGCCATGCCACCTGCAACTGGAATCTCTTTTTTTAATTTAATCACTAAATCTTCTGGCAGATCATAATTCTTAATCATTAACTGCGCCGCTTTAACCGCCAAATTAGAGTTATCTGCTGGCACGCCCCCTGAAGTTTGCCCAGTGATACTTATCTTTACTCCCTCACCCTTTTCAGCTGTTGCCACAGTGACATCATCAAAGAGTGAGATTGCTTGAAAAACTGTTGTTACTTCATGAAAACCATCAGCGCCAAGTGGACCAACAGAGAGTTGCAGATTTACCTTAGCCGGAACTCTGGCGGTAACTCCTCGTGATCTCATGGTCTAGAGCGTATTGGTTTTATAACTTACTTGCGTGAATTATGCGCAAGTAATTGCTCACCTATTTGAAAAAATTGCTCAACTGCCAATGCCTCACCACGAATAGTTGGATCAATCCCGGCAGCTATTAGATTATCTTCAGCCTCACCTTCAAATAAATCTGCGATTGCAGATCGCATCATTTTTCGTCTCTTAGCAAATGCCTGATCAATAATTGAAAAGGTGGCACTTCGTTGGCGTTCATCACCTAATGGCGCATGGCGCACAAAGCTAACTAAAGATGAATCAACATTTGGAACTGGCCAAAAAACTGACCTGCCAACTGAACCTGCCATCTCTAAATCGACCCACCAATTAGCTTTTGCGGTTGGAGATCCATACTGCTTATTGCCAGGCTTTGCAGCTAATCGATAAGCCACCTCACTTTGCACCATTACCACGCCTCGATTAATTGATGGAAATCTTTCTAAGAGATTAAGCAGTACTGGGACGGAGATGTTGTAAGGCAAATTTGCAACTAATACGGTTGGTTTAGTTGGCAATTGCATAAGTCCCATTGCATCTTGATTTAAAACGATTAGATTTTTGGAATCAAAGCCATGTTTTTCAACTGTGATTGGAAGTTGATTAGCTAGTCGATCATCAATTTCAACAGCTAGTACTTGGTGGGCGTTTTCAAGTAAAGCTAAGGTCAGTGAGCCAAGTCCAGGGCCAATTTCTAATGCAATATCGCCTTCACTAACTTGGGCTAGTTTTACAATCTTTCGACAGGTATTTGCATCAACTACAAAGTTTTGACCTAATTTTTTTGTTGGCTTTAAATCTAACTCTTTAGCTAACTCTCTAATCTCAACTGCGCCCAGCAGGGTTTTCATTTAAAACTTTCCGAAAATACGTTCAGCATTTTCAGAGATCGCACCAGCTAAGTAATCCACTGATTCACCCCTTAGATCTGCCATCACGCGCAAAGTATTTGGAATCTGGGCTGGTGTATTTAATGAACCTCGATTTGGCATCGGTGCTAAAAATGGTGAATCAGTCTCAACTAATAACTGTTCAACTGGGACGAGTACCACTGCCTCACGCAACTCTGGTGCGTTCTTAAAGGTTAATGTTCCAGCGAAGGAAAGAATGTAATTATTAGCAATGCACTCTTTTGCCATTTGGGCATCCCCTGAGTAGCAGTGAAAAATAGTCTTATCAGGAGCTCCCTCTTGGATTAATAAATCTAATACCGCACGATGTGAGTCACGATCATGAATTACTAATGCTTTATTGTGATCCTTAGCCATCTTTATATGACGAGCGAAAGAGTACTTTTGTTTATCTCTTAACTCCTCCGGTGTTCTAAAGAAATCTAGGCCAGTCTCACCTATTGCTCTAACTCTTGGGTTTGATGCTAACTCTTCAATAATTTTTAAATCTTTTTCTAAGTCATCAACAACTGGTGCTTCATTTGGATGCAATGCAACGGCGGCTACAACTTGGCCTATGAAACTTTCAGCACATTTGACTGACCAAATTGATTGCTCGGCGGAGTAACCAACTTGAACTACTCGATCGATTCCAACTGATGCGGCTTCATCTAAAGTTTGTTTAATTAAAGGTGAATCTGGCTCACTGTTGTGGATTAATTCCAGGTGAGCATGTGAATCAACTGTCTTGGTTTTGATTGGTTCTGGAAGTGGTCCAGGCTTTCGATCAAGATCGCGGTTATGACGATCTGCCATAAATTACTTAACCTCTTCTAATCTTGGAAATAGCACATCAGTTTTTGTTACAACACTTCCGGCTGGTAATTGTCCCCAGTTTGCTACCTTACTTATTTGTTGCTTACCAAGGTCGCCAAGTGAAGATTGAGCGCCCAGTGATTGCCAGAGTTTTTCCGTTACCTCAGGCATTACTGGATGAAGTAATACAGCTAATGCGCGAAGTGATTCAGCGGTGTTATATAAAATCCCATCAAGCTCAGACTTTCTAGATGAATCCTTTGCCACTACCCATGGCTCTTTCTCAGTTACATATCCATTTACTCTCTTACAAAAATCCATAATTGTATTTATGCCGCCTTGAAAATCAAGTGCGCAAATTGCTTCATCAGCACTCTTTACACTTTGATCTAACAAGGCAGCGAGTGATTCATCTTTAGCGATACTTGGAATTTTTCCTTCGCAATACTTTTCAATCATTGCTATTAATCTAGAAGCTAAATTGCCAAAATCATTTGCTAATTCACTGGTGTATCTAGCTGCCATATCCTCCCAAGAAAATGAGCCATCGCTGCCAAATGGAATAGCTTTTAAAAAGTAGTATCTAAAAGCATCTACTCCAAAATCTTTTGTGATATCAGATGGGGCAATGCCGGTTAACTTACTCTTAGACATTTTCTCACCACCAACTAGCAACCAGCCGTGAGCAAATATTTTCTTAGGGACTGCTACCCCTGCTGCCATCAACATTGCTGGCCAGATAATTGCGTGAAAGCGCAAAATATCTTTACCAACTAGGTGCACATCAGCTGGCCAAGTTTTAGCAAACTTCTTTCCACCATCACTAGATGCCTCATCACCTAATCCAACAGCTGTTGCATAATTTAATAACGCGTCAAACCAAACATAGATAACCTGCTTGGTATCCCATGGAACTGGTATTCCCCAATCAAAGGTGGATCTTGAGATTGAAAGATCCCTAACTTCACCTTCTAAAAATGAAATAACCTCATTACGAGCACTTTCTGGCTGGCATGCATCTGGGTTTGATTTGTAGTAATCAAGTAATGGTTGTTTGAAGGCTGATAATTTAAAGAACCAATTATCTTCACTTAACATTTCAACTGGCTTGGAGTGGATCTTGCACTTACCTTCATCTAAATCACCAGGCAACTTAAACTCTTCGCAACCAATGCAATATGGGCCTTCAAACTTTCCGGCATAAATGTGTCCTGAATCTTTTAAGCCTTGGAGGAATTTTTGGACTCGAATGCTGTGTCGATCCTCTGTGGTTCTAATGAAATCATCATTGGCAATATTTAAATCTTTCCAAACTGGCTTCCATGCAGAATCTACTAATTTGTCACACCAATCCTGAGGTGATGTGTTATTTGCTTGCGCAGTATTTAATACTTTTTGGCCATGTTCATCAGTACCGGTAAGAAACCAAACTGACTCACCACGTTGGCGATGCCAACGGGTTAAAACATCACCAGCAACAGTTGTGTAAGCATGGCCAATATGGGGCGCGTCATTCACATAGTAAATGGGCGTAGTTAAATAAAAAGATTTTTCGGCCATGATCAGATCTTATCGCCACTCTTGGCGGCAACCATGGCATCAAATACAACCCGCTTAGAAACTCCAGTTTCTTTTGCAATTAGTGCTATTGCCTCTTTGCGGCCTTCACCATTTGCCTCCAGGTTTAACACCAATTGAATTAAATCTGCTTGATCAAACTCTCTACTTCCAGGATCAAAGCCTTCGATCACAATTGTTAATTCCCCTAAAACATCTTTTGATTTTGCCCATTCAATAAGTTCAGCCAGAGTTCCACGAACTACTTCTTCATAATGCTTACTCATCTCTCGACAAATAGCACCATTTCGATCCAATCCAAATCCAGTCGCGGCATCAGTAAGTGATTCAACAATTCGATGTGGAGCCTCAAAGAAAATAATGGTGCGCTCTTCTTGCGCTAGATCCTTAAACCATTTTTCCCTGGCACCTTGAGTGCGAGGTGGAAAGCCTTCAAAACAAAAACGATCAGTTGGTAAGCCAGAAAGTAGTAATGCAGTTGTTACCGCACTTGGCCCAGGCAATACTTTAATTTTTACATCTGCTTGAAGTGCTGCTCTGATTAATCGGTAACCTGGATCTGAAATACCAGGGGCGCCAGCATCGGTAGCAACCAAGATATCTTTTTGCGACTTTAGAAGAGTAGTTAACTCATCAATTTTTTCACTTTCATTTCCTTCAAAAAATGAAATCACCTTTGCATGGTGCTTAATATTTAACTCTTGGCAAAGTCTGGCAAACTTTCGTGAATCCTCAGCAGCTACATACTGCACTTGCCCAATTGCCTCAATTAAATGCGCAGAGGCATCACGAGCATCACCGATTGGTAAGCAGGCCAGGATTAACATCTGCTAATTCTCTCAGGTTATTTCATTGCTGTTGTTCGCTCAGGTCTTAGGCTGACCCTGTGAGTATTACTCGTTTTCGCCACTTAGCCCCGATCTCAATCATTATTGGCTTTGCGCTATCACTTCGACTTTGGCGGTTGAATCTTCCAAAAGGTTACATTTTCGATGAGGTTTACTACGCAAAAAATGCGGCATCACTCATTACTGATGGAGTTGAATTAAATGAACAAGGAGAATCTGAATTTGTTGTTCACCCACCATTTGGAAAATGGTTGATTGGTATTGGAATTAAGCTTTTTGGAAATAATGAATTTGGATGGCGAGTAATCGCTGCAGTAATTGGTAGTGCTTCTGTCTTATTGATTTATTTAATTGTGCAACGACTTTTTAGCTCCTTATTCTTAAGCAACATAGCAGCAGCCTTGTTTGCACTCGATGGACTTCATCTTGTTATGTCTAGAGTGGCTCTGCTTGATATTTTCTTAATGTTTTTTATACTGCTCACCTTTTATCTAATTCTTAGGAATGATCTTTGGTTAAGTGGAGTAGTAATTGGCCTTGCAGCTGCGACCAAGTGGAGCGCAGTATTTGTAATACCTTTTTTAATCTTGCTAACAGTAAATATCGGTGGTGCTAATTTTGCTACCTGGGGCAAGAGGTTTAGCCAATTTGTATTAACGCCTCTGGGTATCTACTTACTGTCTTGGAGTGGATGGATCATTAGCTCAAAAGGTTGGGCAAGAGATTCTGGGTCAAACTTTTTTTCCTCGCTCTGGAATTACCATGTTGAGATAATGAATTTTCACCGGGGTTTAACTGAACAACATACCTACGCGGCAAATCCTTGGAGTTGGCTGGTGCTGGGCAGACCAACATCTTTTTACTATGAAACTCCTAAAAATTGCGGAGCGCAATCATGCTCACAAGAGATCTTGGCAATTGGCACCCCAATTTTGTGGTGGGCGGGAATCTTTGCAATTGCAATAACAGTTGGATTATTCATCGCAAACAAGGATCGAGTTTCAGCCTTTATTCTTGCTGGAATTGCTGGCACCTATTTACCTTGGTTTTTCATCCAAAATAGAACCACATTCTATTTTTATGCGATTGCAATCTTTCCATTCATTGTTCTAGCTCTGATTAATGTATTTAACTGGGCGCTAAATAATCAGATAAATCGCAAATTAATATATGGATTTGTAATTACTGTGGGTGTTAATTTCATTTACTTTCTGCCAATTTTTATAGGAATTAACATCCCATATGTGGATTGGTTAGCCAGAATGTGGCTGCCTAGCTGGATCTAATTACTCGTTTACCGCTTTATCTTCCTGGGTTAAATCAGTAACCATTGCTTGATCAAAGAAATCATCATCTCTGCCAGAAAGTGCTTTGATGCGCTCTTGATCAGCGCTCCACTGTCCAGTTGAAGTTAAATCAATTATTCGCTTACTTGGAACTGCCTTTGCCGCGGTGGTGTAAACAGGTCTTGGTAATTTAGTTGGCTGCCAACCTTTGCGATCCTTAGGGACAACAACTACGCCGGTGATCTCGGTTCGATCGGCAAATGGAACCCAATGCTCATGGTTGCTTTTTTCTTCTACTTTTTCTGGAATCAAAGTTGTTGGAATCTTACTATTCGTGATCTTTTCTAATGCTTTTAATCTTCTAATCTTTAACTGTGACGCGACAACTTGTTTTCTAACATTAACTAAATAAATTAGTAAAGCAGTACCTGGAATTAAAGTGGTTGTGAAATCTAAGAATCCAACACCTGCGCAAATTAGTGAGAGAAAAGTGAGTGAGATAAGTGAGCCAAAAATTAATCGACGTTGTAAAAATACCTTAGTTTTATCTTCCAACCTTGGTTCAGTTTTTATATTTGGATTATTTTCTGCCACTACCAGCATCGCATTTTTATATCTTTCAATCGCTCGCCCTGAATTATCTTCATGCTTACTCAACCATTGCGGCAAGAAGTAGGCAGCCCACATGGCGATGATGATTAAATAGATAAAACCCGAACCCATAAAGCACAACAATAAATGTTGAAGGATAGATTTAAGGGGAAATAGGTAGGTATGTCTTTACTATCTTTTATTTTATTTCTGGGTTTTCCTTAACAAAAGTTATGTGATTACGCCAATCACCTGCGATGTGAAGGTAGTTATTACGTGCCCCTTCCAATTCAAAGCCAGCCTTTATTGCAACCTTTTTTGAAGCCTCATTCTCAGGGCGCAGATTGATTTCAATCCGATGCAGCTTTAATGTTTCAAAACCAAATTTAGTTAAGAGTTTTACTGCCCTAGTTGTATACCCACGGCTGGCAAATCTTTGATCAATCCAGTAGCCAATATGAGCACCTCGCATTGCTCCAAAAATAATTCCACCCAATGTGATCTGTCCGATTAATACTTCACTTTTATTTTCTTTAAGCCATATTCCTAATGAAATCGATCTGAGTGCTCTTATTTCCTTATTTAATTGCAGCACCATTCCGTAATAAGAAGGTAGTGGCGTATTGCTATCGATATGAGGTCTAGTTGCCTCCCATGGTGATAACCAATCTCTATTCACTGCTCGAACCGCATCCCATGCAGCTTTATCTCTAAACCGAATCGGTTTAAGAGTTATTTCATGGTCTGTTAATTTCTTCAAATTTTCCTAATTAATCATCAGAATGTTTACTTGATCACCGGCGCTTAACTTCTCACTCTTCTCATTTATCTCAATTAAACAATTTGCTATAGATAAGGTAATAAGTGAGTCTTGATCAGCCAGTGCTGATACTTGACCATCTTCATTTAGGAAGCCTCTTAAGAATTGCACCTTGCCTACTTCAGATGTTAAAGCTTTACTTAACTTAACTTTTTTACTTTTTCGGTCGGATATAACCCCAGTTAACATTTTAATAATCATTGGGCGTATGAAAAGTTCTGCTGAAAGATAATTACCAATTGGATCTCCCGGTAGGACCACTACCGGTGTCTTATCTGGGCCAATTACGCCGTAACTGTGCTTACTGCTTTCTGCAAGATTAGGAGTTACTATTTTTATTTCACCCAGGTTAGATAAAACCGATGTTATTAAATCAAATGATTCATCTTTAGATTCACCGCTAATTACAATTAAATCAGCTCTAACTAATTGATCTTCAACGATCAACTTAAGTTGCTCTTGTGTTTCAGGAATTGTGTGCACTCTAAATGCATGAGCCCCTGCTTCACGTACAAAGGTAGTCAAAAACCAGGAGTTACTCTCATATTCATCTTCATCATCAGCTAATTTGCTGCCTGGTTCAACTAGATCATCACCGGCGCTAATTATTACTACTCGTGGCTGTGGTCGACATGGCAATCTATCTAAGCCAAGGGATGCTGCCAGTGCGATCTGAGTTGAATCAATTCGTTGGCCACTTTTGATTACAAGTTTCTCATCCACCAATAGATCACTAGCCAAACTCGCCCCATGCGCATCAAGCAGTGGAAGGTCTAATGCCGCCAGTGGATTGCTCAAATTGAGCAATTGCTCCTGCATTGAAGCGACAGAAAGTAATTCATCCATACCTAAACCCTACTTTGCCCGAGCGATAAATTAAGGTAAGGGGCATGGTTAATAGCGAGAATAAATCTGCGCTTCGAAAGCAATACCGTAAAGAACGTGCGGACAGATTTATCAGTGAAAGCTGGCTACATATTCTCTCAGCAAATGAATTTAAAGATGTTTCAAAGATTGGCTCATACATTTCATATGATTTTGAACCAGAAACTAGTGATATAAATCAAAGAATTATTTCATCAGGCAAAACACTTTATCTGCCAAGACTGCTTAAAGATAATGATTTGGAATGGGTCGCTTGGGATGGTGATAAAAGTAAGTTAAAAAACTCTGACAAAACTCTTGAGCCAGTTGGTGAAGCTGCTAAAGATATTGAACTAGATCTAATTATTCTGCCGGCCTTACATGTTGACCGAACTGGAAATCGCTTAGGACAAGGTGGTGGCTCATACGATCGAGTGCTAGCCCGCAGCAATGCTTGGAGTATCGCGCTGCTGCATCGCGGTGAATTAACTAGTGAATTATTGCCAGTTGAGCCGCATGATCAGAAAATTAAAGCAGCTGCTACCCCAGAGATTATTGTCAGATTTTAATTAGTTAAAGTCTCTAGATTTCTAGCCATTACAACTCGTTGAATTTGATTTGTACCCTCATAAATTTGAGTTAACTTAGCATCGCGCATCATTCGCTCCACTGGATAATCACTTACATAGCCATAGCCACCAAGAACTTGCACGGCATCAGTTGTTACCTTCATAGCCACGTCAGTAGCAAAACATTTACTCGCAGCTGAGAAGAATGTTAAATCACTCTCTCCTCGCTCACTCTTTACCGCCGCAGCATAAGTAAGTTGTCTAGCTGCTTCAATCTGCATTGCCATATCTGCCAACATAAATTGGATAGCTTGAAAATCAAATATAGGTTTACCGAATTGTTGGCGCTCGTGGGCATATTTCTTAGCAACATCAAATGCACCTTGTGCGATACCTAGTGCTTGGGCTGCAATTGTAATTCTGGTGTGATCTAAAGTTTTCATGGCTAATGAAAAGCCGCTTCCTATCTCACCTAAACGACGATCATCATTAATCTTTACATTGTCGAAATAAACTTCCCGGGTTGGTGATCCACGAAAGCCCATCTTCTTTTCATGTGCGCCAAATGAAACACCTGCATCAGATTTTTCAATAATGAATGCAGAAATTCCTTTAGCCCCTTTACTAGCATCAGTTGAAGCTAGGACTGTGTAGAACTCTGAAACTCCAGCATTTGAAATCCACTTCTTGCTGCCAGAAATTATCCAGCTATCCCCATCTTTTACCGCCTTAGTTTTCATTGCAGCAGCATCAGAACCAGCTTCTGATTCAGATAGGCAATAAGAAAACCCTTTGCCCGCTGCAAGTTGAGTTAAATACTTCTTTTTTTGTTCATTATTGCCAGCAATCATTAATGGAACTGAACCTAATTTGTTAACCGCTGGAATTAATGACGAAGCGCCACAAACTCTTGCAACCTCTTCGATAATTATTACTGCAGCTAATGCGTCCGCACCTTGGCCGCCAAATTCAACTGGCACATGAGCAGCAGCAAGACCTGCTGCTTGAAGTGCATCTGCTGCCTCTTGCGGATACCTTGAGTTTTCATCAACATCATGAGCGAAAGGTAAAATCTTTTTTTGCGCTAGCGCACTAATACTTTCTCGAAGCGCTTGATACTCCTCGCCAAATAAAGCGGGCATATCTGAATTAATTGACATGGACATATTCTATTGTGAGTTATCTCGTCGATTTAACTCTGCTAAATATTGGTTATAGATAGCCAGATCATCTTTCTCGCCCATGGCAGCTGCTCGATCTGCAGCCCGATCAATCCGGGAGGCCTCTTTCTTATCTTGTCTTACCCACTGCAAGAAGGTGGCAAGAAGAGCAAGCAGGATTGGAATCTCACCCATTGCCCAACCAATTGCGCCACCTAATCTTTGGTCTGCAAGTAAATCTGTTGCCCATGGCCGCTCTAGAAGTGCGAAGTAGCCATTGTCTAGAAGAGTTGAAGCTGACATTAATGAGATTGAGAAAAACGCATGAATACTCATCGCAGCAAAAATAATTATCATCTTCACAATATGTGGCACTTTTCTAGGCATTGGATCAATTCCAATTAAGACTTGGAAAAATAATATGCCAGCTAGCAGGAAGTGAATAGACATAAAGAAGTGTCCGCTATGTCCCTGCATTAGATTTGAAAACAGTGGCGTGAAGTAAAGGGCAAAGAGTGAGCCATCAAATATGGCTAGTGCAACTACTGGATGGGTATAAAAGTTTGAAAGTTTTGAGTGCAGTATTGCGATAAATGCTCCACGAATTCCTCGCTCACCTTCACTTCGACCAACCGGTAAAGTTCTAAGCGCTAAAGTTATTGGCGCCCCAAGCACAATTCCAATAGGTGCAATCATGCCAAGCACCATATGCGAGAGCATGTGATTTGAAAACGCAAACCGTGAATAAACCCCTAAGCCACCACTTGTTGCAAAATCAATTGCTGATATTCCTAAAGCAAATGCAATTGTTCGCCCTACTGGCCACTTATCACCACGTCTACTTAAAATTACTACACCTTTTATATAAAGAGCGACTGCAAGTATTAATAGCCCAAGCATTAATCCATCCGCGTCATAGGCAAGTAAAACTCGAGAAAATGTTGGTGGCTCTGGCATTTCAAGTCCAGTTAGAAGCAAGGCTGGTGAAGAAACTACTTCACGATCTGGTGGGTTAACAGTTGATAGCCAGCTACCGACAAATATAGTTGAAAACATAACCACTATCTCAGCTGTAATTAATCTAAATACTGATGGAAAATCAGATTTGATTATCCATCTTCGATGCAATGCGCCAAATCCAATAAGAGTTATGGCTAAAAATATTTTCAATAAAGTAATTGCTCCGTACTTACTTTGCCAGGCTGATATTGAATCTAATCTGGTCCAGGCTGTGGCAGCGCCAGTAAGTGCCACGGTGATCGCACTCCATAAAGCAATCGCACTAAATCTAGGAAGTACAATTAACTTATGCTCGCTACCTAATTGCGTTAAACCAAATAGTCCGCCTACCCAAAAACTTAAGGCGATCACATGGATAACTAGAGCTCCAATTGCCAATCCATGATGGCCAGAGGTTGAACCATGGCTTTGAAAAATTGAGGCAGTGATAGCAATTAGTGAAATCAGAAGGGCAACATAGGTTGAAATGATCTTCTTAAGTGAGATCGCCAAGACAACTATTATCCCGATGATCTGAAGTAAATAACTCTTACCAATTGAAGTTTGCGTTAAATAAGACCTAATAACTGTTAAGTCAAAAGATGCTGTTATTGGTTGATCTAGCAAATATGCGATTTGAACTAAAATGTATATAAAGGTCGTGATTAGCCATAATGAAAGTAATCTTTTGGCTTTTTTTACTAAATCAAAATTAACAACTCTGCCCTTGCTGTCTAACTCCAGAAAAGCTATTGCAATTAATAAGCCAATGCTTAATACACCAGTTAACTGCATTAAGCCTTTGGTAAGGGGTGAGAGTAATTCAATCAAGTTTGAGCCCAAACTACTTTAAGAATTTTTTGCTGGTACTTGAGCTCTTCTTTACTTTTCGAGGCCGTGCTGGTGCTTTCAAGGTTTGCTTGGCATAGCGTGATAAGAAAATTAACATGATGAAAGCAAAAATCATCAATCCAATTACAAACAAATCTGTAATTCGATTTGGTGAGTTTGTAAGTACCTCTTCATCAGATGGTGATGGAGTTGGCAGTGCCATCTCTGCTGGAGCATTATAAAGAAAAGTGAATGTGCCGGTCATAGGTGGCTGATCAATTGCCATCAATGTGTATGCAACTGTGTACAAGCCTGAGGTTGTAAGTGGTTTAACTCCAACCATTAACACTGATCCTTGAATCTGAATCGAGCCATCATCAACTCTGATTCCTTTTGAATCACTTACCGTTATTTCATTCGCGCCATCTAATAAATCAGCGTTAGCTTTAATTGTTACAGCAGTTGGTGAAATGCTTAACACAGAACCTGCGGTTGGTGAGGTGCTAACAATTGAGGTTGCCCAAGAAGTAGGCACCGCAGCGCAAGTGATTAGTAGTGCGGTGAAAACTGTGCAAATCCGCTTAATCACATTGCCTCCTTAGTTGAGTTAGCCCTTATCTTGCCACTCACTTAAGATTACTCCTATGCCAACCTATGAATATCTGTGTAATGAGTGTGAACATGCTTTTGAGGCGGTTCAATCATTCACTGAATCAGCCATTGAAAAGTGCCCAAAATGCGATGGCGTAG
Organism: Candidatus Nanopelagicus limnes; assembly: GCF_002287885.2. Classification (GTDB taxonomy): domain Bacteria; phylum Actinomycetota; class Actinomycetes; order Nanopelagicales; family Nanopelagicaceae; genus Nanopelagicus; species Nanopelagicus limnae. Next base: position 157,081 of record NZ_CP016768.2, on the reverse strand, counting down.
TTCGCAAGGTTTATAACAATGTAGGTGTTGTATTTAAAGGAAGTGGCTTCTATAAAACCGATTCCAGAAGTACGCCAGCTCCTAAGAGTGAAACCCCCGCAACAAAGGCTGAAAGTAAGCCTGCTGCAAAAGTAGAAAGTAAGCCGGCTACAAAAAGTAAAGAATAACTCTTGCTAGTGGTGTGGTGGCTTATCCCTAGCGATCTCATCATCGCGATGTAAGTCAATTTCTAAATCTATTTCATCACTGGTTACTTTAGGTAGAAGTTCGTGATTAACTTCACTAGCCTTCTTAGGTGGATCTTTTATTTCATTTGAATCATTCTTCATTAGAATATAAGTCTACCCGCTTACATCAAAACTTACTGAATAGGTGAACATGTTTGTAAAACTAGGCTCATTAATTGTTAATCGTAAAAAACTTATTTTCTCAATATTCATAGTCGCTATTTTGTCTGCAGGTGTAATCGGGTCATCAGTTTTTGGCAAACTTGATAGTGGTGGCTATAACGATCCAAAAAGTGATTCAAGTAAAGCATTTGAGTATCTGACAGATGTGTTCAAAGTTAAGGACCCAGCAGTAGTCCTAGTTGTTGAAACAAAAGATGGGCTAACCGAACCTGATGTTGTTGCCTCTGCCACAAAACTTGAAACTGCTCTTAAATCTGAAGCGGGAGTCGGTTCAACACTTTCTTATTGGAGCGCTGGTGGTGCACCATCTTTAAAGAGCTCTGATTCTAAATCAGCATTTTTGTTTGTCTATAGCGAAGATGTCGAGTGGGATACTGTGCAAGGTCTAGGCAAAAGAATTCAAGAAAAGTACGATGGAAAGTTTGAGAATTTAACAATCTATGCCAGCGGTACTGGAGTATTCGCCCACGCGATTAATACTAAAATTGCTGATGATTTGAAACTATCTGAAGCAATATCAATACCTTTGACCTTCATTTTATTAGTCTTTGTTTTTGGTGGCTTAGTTGCAAGTGCGATGCCACTATTAGTTGGAGTATCTGCAATTCTTGGCTCATTGTTAATTATTTATCTATTGACCCTCTTTACAGGCGTCAGTGTTTTTGCTCTAAACCTGATTACAGGACTTGGTCTTGGCTTAGGTATTGATTACTCGCTATTAATTGTTAATCGCTTTAGAGAAGAGCTTCACTCCGGTAAGTCGGTAGATGAGGCAATCAAGAGAACTGTCGCAACTGCAGGAAAGACAGTTTTTTACTCTGGCTTAACAATTGTTATTACTTTGGCCGCTTTAATGCTCTTCCCGCTAATGTTCTTAAAATCATTTGGGTATGCAGGTGTAACAGTTGTAATCATGGCAGTCCTTGGTTCATTAATTGCATTACCAGCCTTACTAGCAATTCTTGGTAAGCGTATTGATAAAGCAGTAGTTAGAAAATCTGCATTAAAACCTAAAGAAGATGGCAGATGGGCACAGACTGCTAGATTTGTAATGGCAAAACCAATCTCTGTTGTTACCTTAAGTTTGATTGCATTAGGAGTTCTTGCTGCGCCAATTACTAATATAGTTTTCTCACAAGTTGATTCAAGAGTTTTACCAGCAAGTAATCCAGCAGCGTACGCTGCTCAGTTAATTACCGAAAGATTTCCTGGGCAAGAAGGTAATCCAATTGAAATTATCATTCCAAGTGGCGCGACAAAAATTACTCAGATAACTCAATACACATCCTCGGTGGCTAAAGTCGAGGGCGTAGTCAGAGTGGGTGAGCCGCAAATACTTGGAAATGATGTTCGGGTTATTGCAATTCATTCCATGGGTCCAAGAACGCCTGAAGCTGAAGTGATGATTAAAAAGATTAGGCAGATTTATGCTCCTGATCAAACACTAGTTGGTGGAGTTGCAGCCGATTACGCAGATACTCAAATAGGTATTGCTAAAACAATGCCGTGGGCGCTGCTGTGGATTGCAATCGGCGTATTGGTCCTACTCTTCGTATTTACTGGATCCATCATCTTGCCGATCAAAGCAATAATTCTAAATATTCTCTCACTTAGTGCCACCTTAGGTGTGATCACTTGGATATTTGTGGAGGGTCATCTGAAGTGGTTGGTCGGTGATTTCACTGTTACTGGCTCAGTTGATACTGGGTCAATTATTTTAGTTGCAGTTGTTGCATTTGGATTATCTATGGATTACGAGCTATTCCTGCTTTCTCGAATTAAAGAGGAACACGATGCTGGTCGATCAAACATTGAAGCTGTAGCGACTGGCTTGCAAAGATCAGCTCGAATTATTACCGCAGCAGCTGGCTTATTAGCAATTGTCTTTGCTTCTTTTATGTTAAGCGGTGTGACCTCAATAAAAATGCTTGGCTTTGGTGTGGCATTTGCAATTATTTTAGATGCAACATTGGTGCGTGCATTACTGGTTCCAGCATTAATGCGATTATTTGGTGAACGAAATTGGTGGGCACCAAAAGCTATGAAACGATTTACTTTAGATCATTAATTTATTGCGTCCCCGGCGGGAGTTGAACCTGCGACCTACCGCTTAGGAGGCGGTTGCTCTATCCACTGAGCTACGGGGACAATATTTAATTTTTTAATTTAAAATTTGTATTAATTACAAATCTTAATTTAATTCATTAATAATTGAAAACAATTGCAAAAACATGCGTGAATTTGTCTTTAAATTATCGCTGAGATAGAATAACAATAATTCGTTTGGAGTTAAATATCATGAAGGCCCTCGTTATAGGCGCCGGTGGAGTAGGTAGGGCGATAGCTAATATCGCATCACGACGTTCATTTATTGAATCTATGGTGATCGCCGACCGCACACTCTCTCGTGCAGAAGAGGCTGTAGCGCGCGTTAAAGATCCTCGCTTTTCCGCTGCCATGGTTAATGCCGCTGAACTTGAGGATGTTCGTGAGTTAATTCGTAAAGCAGATCCAGATGTTGTGATTAACGCCGTTGACCCACGATTTGTTATGCCGATATTTCTAGCTTGTGAGATTGAAAATACTAATTACATAGATATGGCAATGTCTCTTTCTCGTAAACACCCGCACTATCCATATACCGAAACTGGCGTGAAACTAGGAGACGAACAATTTGCCCGTGACTTTAACTGGGATGAGCGAAAGATCTTTGCCTTAATCGGTATGGGTGTTGAGCCAGGTATGAGTGATGTTTTTGCCAAGTATGCCAGTGAGCATTTATTTAGTCGGATTGATTCCTGCACAATTTTGGATGGTTCAAACTTAAGAGTTGAAGGATTTGATTTTGCTCCCTCATTTTCAATCTGGACCACTATTGAAGAGTGTTTAAATCCGCCGATTGTTTGGGAAGATGGCCGCGGTTGGTATACCACTACGCCATTTTCAGAGCTTGAGATATTTGATTTCCCAGAAGGCATTGGTCCAGTTGAGTGCGTAAATGTTGAGCACGAAGAGGTTATTTTAATTCCACAAAAAATTGATGCCAAAAAAGTTAACTTTAAATATGGCTTAGGTGCTGAGTTCATTACTATTTTAAAAACCATAAATATGCTTGGTATGGATCGTAAGGAAACTGTTGAAGTACAAGGCGTTGCAGTTTCACCAAGAGATCTTCTTACCGCATCACTGCCAGATCCTGGCACGCTTGGCGAACGTATGCGCGGTAAAACCTGTGCAGGTACGTTAGTAAAAGGATTAGATAAACAAGGAAATCCAAAAGCTGTTTATATCTACAACGTAGTTGATAATGCCTGGTCAATGAAAGAGTTTGGTGATCAAGCTGTTGTCTGGCAAACCGCGATTAATCCTGTGATTGCTTTGGAGTTAATTCATAATGGCGCATGGAAGCCACAAGGTGTTAATGGTCCAGAATGGTTTGAATCTAAGCCATTTTTAGATTTACTAGAAGAGTATGGAACTTCATGGCATATTCGTGATGAGGATGTTTCAGGAATTATTAAGTAATGGCTACCGCTCTAGTAACGGGTGCCACTGCTGGAATTGGCGGTGCCTATGCCAAACTGCTGGCTAAAGAGGGTTTTGATCTAGTTTTAGTTGCCAGAGATCTACCTAGATTAAATAAGGTTGCCAAAGAATTAGGCAAAACTTTTGGAATTAAAACTGAATGCATAAAGGCTGATTTAACAAAGCCTGCCCAATTAGCAAAGGTTGAAAAACGATTGGCTAGCACTACTAAACCTATTGAAGTTTTGGTAAATAATGCTGGTTTTGGAATTAAGGATAGTTTTTTAGATAGTGATTTAAACCGTGAGCAAGAGTTGCTAGATGTTTTAGTTACCGCTCCAATGCGTTTATCCCACGCCGTACTTCCTACAATGGTTAAGCGTAATAAGGGAGTGATTGTTAACGTTTCAAGTGTGGCAAGTTTTATTGCTGGTGGAACTTATAGCGCAGCAAAATCTTACCTAACAGTTTTCACTGAGTATCTACACACAGAACTAAGAGATACAAATATAAAGGTTTCAGCTTTGTGTCCAGGCTTTACCAAAACTGAGTTTCATGCCCGCGGCAATATGAAGATGGGCGGATTGCCAAATTACATGTGGACTGATGTGAATAATGTCGTTAAGAAATCTTGGAAATATGCCAAGGCAGGTAAAGTTATTTGTATTCCAGGTTGGCAGTACATGATGTTAAGTACTATTGCCAGAATTGCTCCCCGGCCAATAGTTCGGAAAGCTGGAATTAATGTTCGACGTAAACAACGCTAAAACCTATATTTCACATCAAATTCACTGACTTGCCTCAGCCACATACCTACTCATTGAATAATGCTCAAGTAGAATAAGGCCATACCTACATAAGGAGTAATTAGTGAAAAAGAAGATCTCGGCTTTAGCCCTTAGCGGATTTTTAATTCTTGGAGTCGCATCTCCTGTACAAGCAGCTACCTCAGGTGGTTCATGTACATCAGCAGGTGCCACAACCAAGATCGGAAAAAATGATTATGTTTGCGCAAAGAATCCTTTTTATAACACAACAAAGTTAACTTGGGTTTGGGATGGCTGCATTGAACTAAATACTGATTATGTTGCTGGCAATAAAGAAGCAGTAGACGCACTTCGTGCCTCTGAATCAAACCGTGCAATCCAAATTGAACCAGTTGGTGCACCACTTCGTGATTTGATCACATGGAACTCTTTGATTACCTACAAGAAATCTGATGTGGTTTATTACGCAAATACTTACTATTCAGCAACTAAAACTGGTACTAACAAAGCACCAACTGCTGCAAATATTGGCTCAACTAAATTCTGGGTTGTAAGTCAGCCAACAAATGCCAACTCAAAAATTGGTCAGATGCCAGCGCCAGCAAAGGTAATTACTACTGCAAATGCACAGGTTGCTGCTTTAACTTCAGCTGCAGTTAAGACCACAAATGCTGCTCTAAAGGTTAAATACAATGATCTATCAAGTTCTTTAGCAACAAAGATTTCAGCACTTGAAAGTGGAAAGGCTGCAATTCAATCTGTTGTTGATTCAATTGATCCAGCATTAGAGGAGTTTAAAAATACTTACAACTTAATGTTGATGATTAGATCTACAATTAAAGATAAGTGCAATCCTAAGTACTAATTCTTAAAACTTTAAGGCTGTAATGATCGCACCTATGCGATTGTTACAGCCTTACTTGTTGCCGTAAATTTAATTGGCTTTAGAGCAGAATTAGCTGGACCAACCTTTACCGCACCATTTAATCCAAACTCAGAGCCATGTCCACGAGGTCCAGGACAAACCCAACCACCATTATTTTGTTGAACAATCACACCAGCATGCGGGCAAGATAAGTTAACAACTGCAAAACCTTTCACCGATGCTGAAGTTCTAATTACAGCAACCTTGCCGTACTTCTTAATTGATAATTCCACGACTCCACCCACACTTGCCAAAGCTTTATTGGCTGCGAGTGAAACCTCAGTTTTGCCGCCAGGTAGATTTTTTATACCAGTTGCTGCGATCGCAGGGGTACTAGCAAGGGCCGCAACGGCTGCGCTACCGCAGATGAATTGTCTTCTTGAGAGTGCGATCACTTATTTGTCCCCAGATCTATTCTTTTGGCTATTGCATTATTTTACTATTAATTATGCAATTGTCTCGTCCCTACCTTGGCGTTAAGTGGATAGCCGCGGTGTTGCTCGCATCGCATCTGATATCAAGGTGGATATTTCCTGAGAATAATATATTTATTGATCTAGTTCTGTTTAACTCAATTGGTTTGTTTGCAGCCATTATCGCTCTTAGTGCCCCAGCTCATACTGATCGAGTATCAGCAATCTCATTTGGGTTTGCTGCCTTAATTTGGAGCATGGGTTCATTTTTTTCTACCTGGAACTCTTTTTTTGAACTTCAGATACCCAATGGCTTTTCAGATTTTTGTTATGCAATTTTCTATCCCTTAGTTTTCCTATCAGTCTCTCGAAGCTTTACTCAAAAGCGATCTATCTCAGCTTTGGAACTTTTAGATACTGTCATTATTGCTGTGGGCCTTACGAGTGTTTTGACCGCCTTTTTTCTAAAGCCTGCCATGCTCACATTTAGTGGAAATAGTTGGCAAGTATTCTTATCAATTCTTTATCCAGTTGGTGACATAGTGCTAGTGGCAATGGTTGCTGTCTATTTTCTTTTAAACCCATTTAGCTTTCAATCACTTCTATTAACAACTGGTTTATTAAGTTTTGCATCTTCGGATCTGTTTTTCATTTGGGCAAGCATTAATGATAAATATGAATTCGGCTCAATCACCGATGATGGCTGGATTCTTGGTTTATTACTACTTGCTACCTCACTTACATACTCCTCACCAAAATCAAAATTTTCAGAGAAAATATCTTCAGCCAGTGCCACAATCGCTCTAATTGCTAGTAGTACTTTGCTTGGAATTGCAGCTATTAAACCTGGCTATTTTCCAAGCTTTATTTTGATTCCAGGATTTATCACCATCGCTTTAGCATTTATTAGAATGAGTTTTGCTCTGCAAGAGGCAAACACAGCGGTGAGTGAGCGAGTATTGGCTAGAACCGATGAATTAACTGGATTGTCGAATCGCCGAAATTTTCTTCTGCACCTGAGCCAATTTAAAAGTGGCTTCATATTTTTGCTAGATCTAGATGGCTTTAAAAAGATTAATGATGAGCTGGGGCATGCAGCCGGGGATGAACTTCTTAGGCAGGTGGCAATGAGATTTTCTCGAGTTATTCCAAGCGGTGCCCAGTTGGCTCGTCTTGGTGGAGATGAGTTTGGTGTGATTGCCCAAATTGATCAGGGCCAGGCAATTGAGCTAGCACAAGCCCTTGGCTCAACCTTAAGTTATCCAATCTCCTTGCCAGCAGGAGCAGCCAAAGTAAATGTCAGCGTTGGCTTTGCCCCAATTGATCAAAGTGGTGAGTCAACTGACTGGCTAAGGCATGCAGATTTGGCGATGTATGCCGCAAAGAGAAATGGCGTGGGTAGCCAAATGTGGATTAGCAATATTGAAAATTTAGGTTAATCTTCACTGGCTAAATCCTTTAGCAAGATTCTTGGAGGTCCTAATTGGCAGCACGCTTTTCAAATCGAGTTCTGGTTTTAGGTGCAGGTTCAGTTTCACAATGTGTTCTTCCACTTTTAATTGAGCATCTAGTAGATGCAAAACAGATCACGATTGCAGATATGCGTGATAATCGAAGCCGAGTTTCTGAAGCAATCGCTGCGGGCGCAGTTTATGTTCAAGATCAATTAACCCGCGAAAATATGGATCAATTCTTATCAAAATACTTATCAGCTGGTGATTTTCTCTTAGACTTAGCTTGGAATATTGATGCCAATGAAATTATTGGCTGGGCACATGATCATGGTGTTATTTACTTAAATACTTCAATTGAAGAGTGGGATCCATACGCGGCTGGTGCCACACGTAATCCAACTGAGCGCACACTTTATTGGCGCCACATGAAGTTACGAAAGTTAACTGATACTTGGGGCGGCAAAGGACCAACTGCAATTGTTGAACATGGTGCTAACCCTGGTTTAGTTTCACATTTAACTAAGAAAGCTTTATTTGATATTGCAACCGCAGCAATTAAGGATGGCAAAGCTGCTGCTGGTGTTGCCGAAGCATTAGCATCTGAGAATTTTCCAACACTTGCGCAGAAGCTTGGCGTTAAGGTAATTCATATCGCAGAACGCGATACCCAAATCTCAGATAAACCTAAGCAGGTTAATGAGTTTGTTAATACCTGGTCAGTTGAAGGCTTTTATGAAGAGGGAATTGCCCCAGCTGAAATGGGTTGGGGAACTCATGAAAAAACATTGCCAGTTAATGCTTATCAACATCCTGATGGTCCAAAAAACCAGATCTGTATTGCCCAACCAGGTGCTACTACTTGGGTTAGATCTTGGGTTCCAAACATGGAAACAACAGGAATGGTTATTCGCCATGGTGAAGCTTTCACAATAAGTGATCACTTAACTGTTTGGGATGCAAGTAAAGCGGTTTATCGCCCAACTGTTCACTATGCATACTGCCCAACTGATGCTGCAGTTGCTTCTATGCATGAGCTGCAAATGCGTCAATGGGATTTAACTCCAAATCAAAGAATTATGAATGAAGAGATTATTGATGGGGATGATCGATTGGGTGTATTACTTATGGGACATCCATATAAATCATGGTGGACTGGTTCACTCCTTAACATCCATGACTCTAGAAAATTAGTTCCAAAACAATCTGCCACAACAGTTCAAGTTGCTAGCTCAGTTTATGCAGCAGTTGCTTGGGCGATGGCAAATCCAAACTCTGGTTACTTAGTTCCAGATGATCTACCTTGGCGAGAAGTTTTAGGATATGCAGAAAAATACTGGGGTGGCTACCACTCAGCAGCAGCTGATTGGGATCCGCTAATGCACCGTAATGATTTGTTTAAGGGTTGGAATAATCGCAAGTATGACGAAAGTGATCCCTGGCAGTTCTCTAACTTTTTAGTTTAATTCTAAAACTGCCATAGCGGCGTTGTGTCCTGCAATGCCGCTTACGCCACCGCCTCTAATCGCACCAGCACCACAAAGGAAAACTCTTGGATGATCTGTCTCTACTCCCCATTTAATTTCTGACCCGTCTTCTTTAAATGGAAGGGAAAGATCTTTGTGGAAGATATTTCCACGAGGTAAAAAGATTTCATTCTCTAAATCAATCGGGGATTTAACCTCAATACAAAGATCACCATTCACATCACTTGCAAGGCAACTCTCAACTGGCTCTACTAGATACTGGTTTAAAGCAGATAAGGCTCTTTGCTTTGCTAACTCTTTAGTTTTTGCTGGCTCAAGATCGAATAACTTTGCCGGGGTATGGAGAGCGAAAATTGTTAAGGTGTGGAAACCTTTTTGATTTAAATCATCTGAAAGTATTGAGTTATCTGAAAGGGAGTGACAATACATTTCTAATGGCAGCTCATCTGGAAAAACACCTGAATTAGCCTGCTTGTAAGCCTTTTCAAGTTGAGTGAAACTTTCATTTATGTGAAGTGTGCCCACAAAAGCATCCTTTGCATCAACGCCAGATTTAAACTTAGGCAATTTTTTTAGCAACATGTTTAACTTAACTTGCGAGCCCTCTAAAGATTTAGGTTGCTCATTGCCCAATAATTGAGCCAGTATCTGCGGGGCAGCATTTGAAAGCAAATAGCTTCCTTCAAACTTTTCACCATTTTCTACTTCAACAACAACCTGCAGGCTTTGGGCATCAATAGACTTAACTTTTGAGTTAACTTTAATTTCAACACCGAGCGAGAGTGCTTTTTGGTGAAGCTCATAGGTAAGGGCTCCCATTCCACCCTTTGGCACCTTCCACTCCCCAGTGCCATTTCCAATTAGATGGTAGAGAAAACAAATATTGCTCTGCATTTCATATGCCGAAGCAAATGTTCCAATTAATCCGTCCGTTAACACCACGCCTTTGACCAGATCATCTTTGAAGTATTGATCTAAAGTTTCACCTAAAGATTGTTCAATTAGCATCTGCCAAACTAGATCATCATTTAATTTACTTTTTACTTCACTCTTAGTTGGTAGTGGCTGAAGGAGCGTGGGCGCAATTACTTGAGCAAACTGACTCACCTGATCATAAAAGCGCTGCCAAGCTTGGCCCTCTATATCTGAGCCAGTTAATTGGTTAAATGATTGAACATTGCTTTCATCCCAAACTCGTTTAACTAATAGACCGGCGTCATTACCACTCTTTTCATAAGGGGTATAAGAAGAAATTTTGCGAGAAATACATTCAAAATTTAATCCAAGCTCTTTTATTATTTGATCTGGCAGTAATGAAACAAGGTATGAGTATCTAGATAATTTTGCCTCTAATCCTGCAAAAACATACTCAGATGTTGATGCACCACCTATCTCACTATTTGCTTCAAGTACTAATACTTTTTTGCCAGCTTTTGCTAAGTAACAGGCGGCAACTAATCCATTATGTCCGCCGCCAATGATTAGAACATCATGTTTGCTCATATTAATCCTTTGGATAAGCAGGCTTGTTAACTTTAATCTCCTCTAACCTTGCTAGAGATTCAGCTCGTTCAACTTTATGATCAACGATTTGCTTCACATAACCTTTGGTATAGCCATCAGGATGTTCCCAAGGCTCATGGATTTCAATACCTTTAATGTGGGCAAGTTCTGGCACATACTTTCTAACGTAATCTCCGTTTTCATCAAATCGTTTGCCTTGTTCAATTGGATTAAATATTCGGTAGTAAGGGGAGGCATCGGTGCCACAACCTGCTGTCCACTGCCAACCATGGGCATTTGATGCCACGTCATAATCAACTAAATGTTCACGGAAAAATCTCTCCCCTACTTGCCACTCTAAGTGAAGATCTTTAACTAAAAATGAGGCGACCACCATTCGGGTTCTATTGTGCATCCAACCTTCAACTAGTAATTGGCGCATAGCCGCATCCACAAATGGATAACCAGTTTTACCATCACACCAAGCTTTAAATTTTTCACCAGGTTGGTCATATCGCATACTTGCAAACTGTTTCGCGTAATACTCAGTTTCAGTATGTTGATTATGAAATAAAATATCTGCATAAAATTCACGCCAGGCAATTTCTTTGCGATAAACATCATGGGCTTTGCTATCTCCAAGTGGTGCTAACAAAGTTCGTGGATGGATTTCTCCCCACTTTAGATGCGCACTCATTTTACTAGTGCCATCAATTCCAGCCAGATTTCTTGCCTCATCGTAATTATCTAAGCCATTCTTTTGAAAATACTTAAATCTTTCTAATGCTGCAGCTTCACCAGCTGGTGTGATTTTTGTGCCATCAGGTAGTTTCCAATCTGGGAATGCTCTTGCATCCTTAGATGGGGCTATCGCATTAATATTTTTTGGAGATTCAGCTGGTTTGCGCCAACCATGAATGCACCATGCTTTATAAAAAGGTGTGTAAACCCGGTATGGAGTGTCATCACTTGGCTTTCTTACTCGGCCAGGTGCAACAGCATATGGAGATCCGGTTCTAATTAATTTAATTCCAGAAGCCTCAATACTTTCATCTCGCTTTGCCCCATATGGTTCATATTCAGTTGAGATATGAACTGTACTGGCGTTATTTTTACTCATTAACTCTTTTAGAACTGTTATTTGATCCCCCGCAATTACATGCAACTTATTTCCAAGAGAGTCATCTAGATGGTGAAGTGATTGACCAAGGTATGCCAATCTTTTGCTACCAGCAGTTTTAATTAACTTAGGATCTAAGATAAAAACTGGAACTATTGCTTCACCTTCTGCCATAGCAGCTAGTAATGCAGGATTATCATTTAATCTAAGGTCTCTGCGAAACCAAAAAATTGAATTGCTGGCCATTGGCTTATATTGCCACTAGGCAACAATTAAAATTCAGGTTAGTTGTGAAGGGATTCCACTGAAGCATCCCAACCTTTAACATCTTGCGGCTTTCTTGGGCCTGGCCCAACATATCTAGCTGACGGGCGAATAATTCGACCAGTTCGCTTTTGCTCCAGAATATGCGCAGACCATCCAGCAGTTCTGGCTGCTGTAAACATTGAAGTAAATAAGTTTGCTGGAACTTGGGCAAAATCTAAAACAATTGCGGCCCAAAACTCAACATTAGTTTCTAGAACTCGATCTGGTTGACGTTGTTTTAATTCAGCTAACGCGGCTTTTTCTAAAGCGAGCGCCACTTCATACCTTGGTGCATTTAACTCTTTTGCAGTTCTACGCAATGTGCGAGCGCGTGGATCCTCAGCGCGATAAACCCGGTGACCAAAGCCCATCAATCGCTCACCCTTATCCAAAATTGATTTCACATAACTTTCAGCGTTACCTGACTTTTCAACCGCTTCAATCATGCTTAATACGCGAGCAGGAGCGCCACCATGTAATGGTCCACTCATTGCGCCAATCGCACCTGAGATTGAAGCAGCAACATCTGCTCCAGTTGATGCAATAACTCTGCCGGTAAATGTTGAGGCGTTCATGCCATGTTCAGCAGCTGAAACAAAGTAGGCATCAATTGCCCGCACATGTACTGGATCTGGTTCACCCCGCCAGCGAATCATCATTCGCTCAACAACTGTGTGTGCTTTATCAATCTCTGATTGTGGAATAACTTGCGCGATTGTGCCACGGGCAGATTGGGCAACATAGGAAAGCACCATTACTGAAACTCTTGCTAAATTACTTCTTGCCTCTTCATCTGAAATATCAAGTAGTGGCTTTAATCCCCAAGCCGGAGTAAGCATGGCAATTGCAGATTGCACATCCACTCGCACATCACCGGTGTGAACTGGAATTAAGAATGGTTCAGCAGGTGGAAGTCCTGGATTAAATTCATCATCAACTAATAAACCCCAAACATTTCCAAAGGTAACTCGACCAACTAAATCTTCAATATCAACGCCGCGATATCTAAGCGCGCTGCCTTCTTTATCTGGTTCTGCAATCTTGGATTCAAATGCGATTACACCTTCTAGGCCGGGCTTGAAGTCATCGCTCACTTTAAGTGCTCCTTTTGCTACGTGATTATGATCCTATTCTGCTACTTCGGCGCTAATGCGCCAAATGAGATCTAAAGTGAGGTTGGATACAGCCATGACCAATCGTGAAGATATCGCGGCAATGCGCCGTCAGTATGGCGAGGTTGGCTTAGTAGAAGCTAATCTGCCAGCAGATCCACTTGCCTTATTTGATACCTGGCTTAAAGATGCGGCTAGCAATGAGATTGTGGTGGAGGCGAACGCGATGGTGCTTTCAACTACGGTAGATGATCAACCAACAAGTCGCACCGTTCTACTAAAAGATCTAACTGATACTGGTTTCACCTTTTTTTCTAATTATGAATCAAGAAAAGCAGAACAAATTGCAAAAAATAATCAGGTCAGCTTGGTTTTTCCTTGGTATCCACTTGAGCGACAGGTAATTGTGATTGGCATAGCTTCAAAGATTTCAAAAGAAGAGTCAGAAAAATACTTTGCAACTAGACCACGTGGTTCACAGATTGGTGCCTGGGCAAGTGCGCAATCAAGTGAGTTATCTTCTAGAGCGCAATTAGAGAAAAGTTTTAAAGATTTTGAGAAGAAGTGGCCAGAAGGTGAGGCCATTCCAATGCCAGATCATTGGGGTGGGTACTTAGTAACACCAAAATCTATTGAGTTCTGGCAGGGGCGATACTCAAGGCTGCATGATCGCATCCGTTATGTGAGGGATGATAATAATAATTGGCAGATTAAACGGCTTAACCCCTAATATCTACCAATGAGTGAAATTAAGATCCCAGAAAATTTAAAACCATCTGATGGCAGATTTGGTTGTGGGCCGTCAAAAATTTTGCCAGCATCTATTGCAAACTTAGCCAGTAATTATGGAAAAGTTTTAGGAACAAGTCATCGCCAAAAACCAGTTAAAGAGGTAGTTGGTGCGGTTAGAAGTGGACTTAAATCTTTATTTTCACTTCCTGATGGTTATGAAGTAATTATTGGCAACGGTGGATCAACCGCTTTTTGGGATATTGCAACCTTTGCGTTAATTGAAAACAAATCTCAGCACCTAGTCTTTGGTGAGTTCTCATCTAAATTTGCAACAGCAGCAAAAGAGGCGCCAATGATTGGTGATCCGGAAGTAATTAAAACTGAGCCCGGCTCACATCCACTGCCAAAAGTTTCAGCAGATATCGATACCTATGCCTTAACGCATAATGAAACAAGCACTGGAGTAATGATGCCAATCATTCGACCAGCTGGCTCGGCAGGCAGCCTGGTGTTAGTTGATGCCACAAGTGCGGCTGGTGGCCTTGATTTAGATATTTCACAATCTGATTGCTACTACTTCGCGCCGCAAAAATCATTTGCCTCCGATGGTGGTTTATGGATTGCGATTATGAGCCCGGCAGCAATTGCCCGTGTTGAAAAAATTAAAGCAAGTGGGCGATGGGTGCCAGCATTTTTTGATCTTTCAATTGCAATTGAAAACTCACGCCTTGATCAAACTTATAACACTCCAGCTCTTGCCACCATAATTTTATTAGCAGAGCAAATCAATTGGATGAATTCAAATGGTGGCTTAAAGTTTGCAGCCGGTCGAAGTGAGGATTCATCAAATCGTTTGTATTCATGGGCTGAGAAAACTAGTTACACCACACCATTTGTTGCCGACCCAGCAATGCGTTCAAAGGTAGTTGGCACAATTAATTTTGATGAAAGCATTGACGCACTTGAAATCGCAAAGGTATTGCGTGCTAATGGCATTGTGGACACAGATCCATATCGTAAATTAGGTAAGAACCAACTTCGAATTGGAATGTTTCCAGCAGTTGAGCCAGCAGATATTGATGCACTCACAAGCTCTATTGAGTATGTAGTAGAAAAGCTTGCCAAATGATGAGCGCAAAGTTTCGACGCCGCGTCACAATTGGAATTTTGTTTGGCATGGTTGCCATGGTTTTACTTAGCGGACTCTAGGAGAAAAATGAGAGAAGCAATCTTTGTAATTGCCTTAGGCATTGTGCTTTGGATAATCGCATTTGTGTTTGCGATTGTGATGAACGCAGATACTAATGTCTTATGGATATGCGTAATAGGCGCAGCGTTTGGCGCAATGGGACTTCGTTACACCATCAAACGCGGTCGAAAAGGCGCGCTTTAATTCCCATCAATCTGGGATGCAATACCGCGCAAAACTTTAGCTAATCGCTCACTATCTGCAGCAGTTGAGCTTTTGCCACTTCTAAGGCCATTACCAAAGCGATCTAAAATTTTGATCGTATCTTCAATCATTGCTGCTAAATCATCATTTTTACCACGGGAACCAGTTGCCATAGTTGGTGGTGCTTCAACAATTGAAACAGAAAGTGCTTGTGGTCCACGACGACCATCTGCAATTGAGAAATCTAATTTTGTACCAGGCTTTACAGTTGTTACACCCTCCGGCAATGCTGCAGCGGCAAGGTAAACATCTTCACCTTCATCATTGGAAATAAATCCAAAACCTTTTTCTAAACTAAACCATTTAACTCGACCAGTAGGCATTGGTATCTCCCTTCAATTTTTAGTATTCGTTTAGGCCATCTCTAGATGGGCAGGTGGATAGTTTAACCCAAGTAACGCACTCGGCGTTAGCCGATTATTCAGCCTTAATTAGCGCCTCAGAGTGCGCACCACAGCCATGATCAACGGAAACTACCCGGGCATCCTCAGGTGAAATCGCATTGGAGCAAACTCCAAATGCACTTCGAAGGGATCCGGCAATTGGAATAAAAAATCCGCAAGATGAACAAGGCTTAGGAGCAGATTGCGCAATTGGTGCGCGAGGTCCGCGATCTCCTTCATACCATCTCTTACTGGCTGCATCTCGACCAACAATTGATAAAACTCTAGCTCTGCTTAAACCAAACTCAAATAGTTGCGCAATATCTAACTCTTCTTCCCCAGGAAGGGCTGCATAACTTTGAGTTAACCGTTCATCATCTGGTGAGGTTGGTACTACATCGCCAATTCCTAAATCTCCTGGCTGAATTCTTTGTGAGTACGGAACCCAATTTGGCGCTAGTAATGATTTAGCACCTGGTAGTAAAACTACATCACAGATTGTTGCAGGTGATTTATCATCAATTTTTGCAACTGTTACTGCCCACATCCAACCTGAATAGCCTGGAAGTTTTGCGTGAAATAAATAGGTAGCAACTCTTTCTTCATCAGAATCAATTGAATAAAACTCACCGACATACTCACTCTTGCCGGCATCTTCAATAACTGCTTGCTTTGCAATACTTAACGCGCCAAAAATATCATTCTTATTAACTTCAACATCAATCTTTGCTGGATAGGTTTTTTCCGGTGCAATATAAGGTTTTCTAACAATTGCAGGACGTACTACCTCTTCAACCTTAGGTTGGCTAATTGCCTCCAAAATTGAATCATCAACTGGTGCCTCTGGCTCTGCCACCAGTGAGCTCTCGTTTTTGCGGAGCTTTTTAAATAATGATTTCTTCTTTGCCATAAGTAGATTGTAATCTGCTTATGATTAAAATGAAAAAGCCCCCGTTTTTATGCGGGGGCTTTTTGTAATTACTAATGGATATTTTTTAGAAATCCATTCCGCCGCCGTCGCCACCAGGCATTGGCGCAGCTGATTTTGGCTCTGGCTTATCTGCAATAACTGCCTCTGTTGTTAAGAAGAGGGCAGCAATTGATGCAGCATTTTGCAATGCTGATCTTGTTACCTTTGCAGGATCAATAATTCCAGTCTTGATCATGTCCACATATTCACCAGTTGCAGCATTTAAGCCAAAACCAGTTTCAAGTCCGCGAACCTTTTCAACAATTACGCCACCTTCAAGGCCAGCGTTAATTGCAATCTGCTTAAGTGGTGATTCAACTGCATACTCAACAATCTTTCCACCAGTTGCTTCATCTCCAGTTAACTTCAATTTAGAAAAAGCAACCTTGGCTGCTTGAAGGAGTGCAACGCCGCCGCCGGCAACAATGCCCTCTTCTACTGCAGCTTTAGCATTACGAACTGCATCTTCAATTCGGTGCTTGCGCTCTTTTAATTCAACCTCAGTTGCAGCTCCGGCCTTGATAACTGCAACACCGCCAGCAAGTTTTGCTAAACGCTCTTGTAGTTTCTCACGGTCATAATCAGAGTCACTCTTTTCGATCTCAGCACGGATTTGATTAACTCGGCCCTTGATCTGCTCAGCATCTCCGCCACCTTCAACAATTGTGGTCTCTTCTTTTGCAATTACTACCTTGCGCGCAGTTCCAAGTAGCTCCAAAGTTGTTTGATCAAGCTTTAGACCAACCTCTTCAGAGATAACTGTTGCACCAGTTAATATCGCAATATCTTGCAACATTGCCTTGCGGCGATCACCAAAGCCAGGTGCTTTAACTGCAACTGATTTAAATGTGCCACGAATCTTATTTACTACTAAGGTTGAAAGTGCTTCACCCTCAACATCTTCAGCAATAATCACAAGCGGCTTGCCAGTTTGCATTACCTTTTCAAGTACTGGAACAAGATCTTTGATATTTGTAATCTTTGAGTTTGCGATCAAGATGTAAGCATCTTCCATAACAGTTTCCATGCGATCGGTATCAGTTACAAAATAAGCTGAGATATAACCCTTATCAAATCGCATTCCCTCTGTTAGCTCTAACTCAAGCCCAAAGGTATTGCTCTCTTCAACGGTAATTACACCCTCTTTACCAACCTTATCCATCGCTTCAGCGATCATGTTTCCGATTGTGGTGTCCGCTGCTGAGATGGAAGCAGTTGCTGATATTTGCTCTTTAGTCTCAACTGGCTTTGCCATCTTAAGTAATTCATCTGAGATCGCCTCTACTGCTTTTTCAATTCCACGCTTTAATGACATTGGATTAGATCCTGCTGCCACATTTCGCAATCCTTCTCTAACCATTGCTTGAGCTAGAACAGTTGCAGTTGTAGTGCCATCACCGGCAACATCATCAGTCTTCTTTGCAACCTCTTTAACAAGGTCAGCTCCAATTTTTTCCCATGGATCATCCAGTTCAATCTCTTTTGCAATTGAAACACCATCATTAGTAATTGTTGGCGCTCCCCATTTTTTCTCAAGTACAACGTTTCGACCACGGGGCCCAAGGGTTACCTTGACCGCATCAGCTAATACATTCATGCCGCGCTCTAAACCGCGACGAGCCTCTTCGTTGAAGGCAATCATCTTTGCCATTTTTTTTCTCTCCCTCTATTTTTTTTACTTAAGCCTTGCTTGGGTGTTTTTATCACTCACACCTCTAGAGTGCTAAAGCCAAATCTAGAGGATTTATTCCAGATGCGCCAAATCAGCCCAAGGGGCTTGAGGCTTTGTGCTTGGTGAGGGTATTAGAGGGTGAAGCCGAGTTTGCTGCTGCTGCGGGCAGCGGTGCGCTGTTGGCGCACTCTTAATAGGCGCTTAACTAATAAAGGCTCTGCCATTAACGCAGCCTCTCGATCAATTAAATTATTTAGCATTTGATAATAAACAGGTGGGGTTAAATTAAATAACTCTTTGATTGAACTCTCCTTCGCCCCGGAATGGCGCCACCAAGTGCGCTCAAACTCGAGCATCCTAAGTTCAAGCTCTGATAATCCAGATGAGCTTGCATCATTAAGGGGCATAGAAAATTCAGACATGGGGGTATCTTAAAAGATTGCACTGACAAATGTGGGGTTTTCTACTTAGAGCGTGGCGAGAATTGCTGCAATATCACCCTCATTAGTCCAAGGGTTAACAATTGCAAACCGTAATATCGGCTTACCTTTATGAGCAGATGGTGTAACAAAGCCAATTTGATCAGCTAATAATTTATCACTCCATTTTTCATAATCTTCACTGCTCCAGCCAACTCTTTCAAATGCCACGATAGAAAGTGAAGGCTCAATTAATAACTTAAGATTTGGATGACTTCGAACCTGCTCGGCTGCATCTTTGGCAACATCCATGGTGCGCTCCATTGCTTTTGCATACTCATCGGTGCCATGAGCGGCGAGTGAAAACCAAAATGGTAAGCCTCTAGCTCGCCTTGTTAAGTGAATTGCATAATCAGATGGGTTCCACTCATCATCTTCATCTAAGGTTTCAAGATAGGCGGCCTTTTGTAGGTGCGCTCGCTTTGCTAACTTTGGATTGCGATAGATAAGCGCGCAGGCATCAAATGGTGCGAAGAGCCATTTATGTGGATCAACAATAAATGAGTCAGCTAATTCAATTCCATTAAATAATGGCCGAACAGATGGCGCACAGAGAGCGGCTAATCCATAAGCGCCATCAACATGAAACCAAATTCCTCTCTCCTTGGCACATGCTGAAACTGATGCCAAGTTATCAATAATTCCAAGATTGGTTGTTCCAGCGGTAGCAACTAGAGCAAATACTTGATGGCCCGGATTTTCACTGTGGTACTTATCAATTACTTGCGCGCAAGCATCCCCTTGCAAAGCGCCATCTTTATCTGGCTTAATTAACAAAATTTCAACATCCATAACTTGAGCGGCAGATTTAATTGATGAGTGTGAGTCGGCGCTTGCTGCCAATACCCACCTGGTTACATCTTTTCTCTTTGCTCTAAAAGTATTTCGGGCAGTTACTAGCGCAGATAAGTTTCCAATTGTTCCACCCTGCACAAATACACCACCAGCAGTTGCCGGCATACCTGCTAAATCTGAGATCCATTTAAGTGCTTGGTTTTCAGCAAATACTGCCCCAGCTCCTTCAAGCCATGAACCACCATAAAGTGCGCTAGCGCCAACTACTAAATCAAAAAGGTTTGCATACTCACTAGGAGCAGAAGGAATAAATGCTAAGTAACGTGGATGATCTGTTGAAATACAAGCTGTTGCTAATACCTCTTTAAATAATTTAAGCGCCTCATGTCCGCCTAAACCTTTTGCAGTAATGGTGTTACCGGCTAACTCATATAACTCCTGCGCAGTTTTTGGGCCATCAAGAGGTGGATCTGTTCGCAAGCGAACGAGTGAGTAATCCAGTATTTCCTTAGCTAATTCTTCAACCTCAGGGGTGAACTCATGCATTGCGCGCTGCGTAATCTTTCCGGTTGGCACTTCGAATTAAGTTTCTAATCATTGTTGGAAAGACAAATGTGTGAAGAGGTAGCACTGCATACCAATACAACTGACCACCTAAACCACGAGGTGAGTAAGAGGCCTCTTGCGTAACTTCACTTTGACCATTTGGAAGTTTTTTAATTCTAAACTCAAGCCAAGCTTTGCCTGGCAAAATCATCTCTGCATAAAGTTTTAATGACTCTCCTGGAATTAAAGATTCAACTCGCCAAAAATCTAACGAGTCTCCTACTCGCAAATGTATTGGATCTCGTCTTCCTCTTCTTAGTCCTACTCCACCAATCATTCGATCCATTACTCCGCGCATATACCAAAGAAAATCAGCACCATACCAACCGTTATCCCCGCCAATCTCCTCAATGGCAACCCATAAATTTTCCATACTGGCATCGGTAACTCTTACTTTTGTATCTTTATATAAAGCCTCTCCTGCCCAATCTGGATCACTCTGTGCTTTTTGCCAAGGCGCAAATGGCGCAGTTGCATCTGACCATCTAGTTGAAACTGAATTGCTTGAAACCTTGCTTAGTGCAAGTGTGATTGCAGTTGAAACATCAATTAATCCCTCGGCTGGTTTTGGAATTAAATGATCTATTGATTTAGCAGGATCTGCAACGACTTCGCTGATTAATGAGCCAACTAATGGCCGTGCCAGAGTGGTAGGTACTGGTGTAACAAAGCCGATCCATAAACTTGAAAGATTTGGCGTAAGAACTGGAACTTTAATGATTAATCTTTTTCGTAATCCTGATAGCTTTGCAAATTTTTGCATCATATCTGCATAGGTAAGGACCTCTGGTCCACCAATATCAAATATGCCACTGACTGGTTTTTCTAATTTGGCTGCACTCTTTAGATACCAAAGCACATCGCGCACCGCTATTGGATGAGTTTTGTTCATAACCCACTTAGGAGTTGTCATTACCGGTAGGCGATGAGTTAAATGACGCAACATTTCAAATGAGGCAGAACCTGAACCAATGATAATTCCAGCTCGCATTTCCATAACTGGCACTGATGTGCTGGCTAATGATCGGCCAGTATTAGCCCGTGAATTCAGATGCTTTGAGGATTTTAAATCATTGTTAATTCCACCTAGATAAATTATCTGCTTAACCCCAGCCTCTTGAGCAGCTTTTGCAAAATTGGTTGCCATTTCTGATTCAATCTTGTCAAAATTAGTACCAGCATTAATTGAGTGCAGCAAGTAATAAGCGGTGTGAATACCAGTCAAAGCTTTTAGAGTTGATTGGTAATCAGATGCGTTTCCTGTAGCAATTTCAACTGATGAAGCCCAACTGTTGCTTTGCGCCTTTTTTTGGTCTCTGACAAATACCCGCACGGATGCGCCATCCTCTAGCAATGCAGTAACTAGCCGGCCCCCAACATATCCAGAGGCCCCGGTCACTAAGATTCTTCGCACAGCTTCCATGGTGAAAACAGTAGACTTAAATATATGAATAAACCAAAGGTAGTGATCTTAGGTGGTGGGTTTGGTGGCCTAGCTGCTGCTCGCGCCCTCTATAAAGACGCCGATGTCACAGTGGTTGACCGGCATAACTATCAAACCTTCTTACCCCTTTTGTATCAGGTCTCAACTGCTGGCCTTGCCGCAGACCATGTTGCCTACCCAATTAGAGGCGCCCTAAGAAAAACATCTGTGAAGTTTCGTATGGCATCACCTATAAACATTGATCATCGAAACAAAGAGGTAAAACTAGATAGCAGTGAAATTTTAAAATTTGATCACTTAATTGTTGCACTCGGTTCGGTGACTGCAGATTTTGGTATTCCAGGTGTTAAAGAGTTCGCACTCGGCATGAAATCTGTATCTGAAGCGTTAACAATAAGGGCTGAAATTATGCGACGGTTTGAAGATCTTTGCCGCTTTGAAGATGATACGAAGTTTTCTGTGACAGTAATTGGCGGTGGTCCAACTGGAGTTGAGATGGCAGGTGCTATCGCTGAGTTAATTCGCGGGCCTCTAAAGTCTGATCAAGCTCAAGTTGCTAAAAACATCAGCGTCACATTAGTTGAGGCTGGTCCTAGGTTATTGCCACCATTTGCGCCATCTTTATCTGCGCGCACTAAAAAAGATTTAGAAAAGCTAGGTGTTAAGGTTTTATTAAATACAGCAGTTAAAGAGCTAGCGCATCGAAAGATCTTCCTAAAGGATGGCACCTCCTTGCAATCTGAGATAACTATTTGGGCAGCAGGTGTTAAAGGCTCCGATGCGATGAAAGATTTAAATCTGCCAGTCGAGGCAAACCGGGTTGCAGTTGAGCCAACTATGCAGGTTAAGAACTATCCAAATGTGTGGGCGCTAGGAGATATTGCCGGGGCAAAAGGCAAAGATGGTGGCCCACTTCCAATGGTTGCACCAGTTGCAATTCAACAAGGAAAATTCATTGCTAAACAGATTAAGCGAATTTCTCTAAATAAGCAGTTAGAACATTTTAAATATTTAGATAAAGGATCAATGGCAACTATTGGTCGAAATAAAGCGGTGGTGCAGGTTAGATGGTTTAAATTAGCCGGCCCGCTTGCCTGGTTAGTATGGCTATGGCTTCACCTGTTTTATTTACTTGGTGGACGAAATAAAATCGGCACAATGGCTGATTGGACCTGGAATTATCTAACCTTTGATCGCGGCAATCGCCACATTATGGATTCGCAATAAATAAATGTCTAAGCCGGTCTATAAAAAGTTTATAAAAGTTGGTGGGCATGATCTTTGGTGTCTTAAGTGGGCAAAAAATGGTGAGCCAGTTGTATTACTTCATGGCGGGCTCAGCCACACTGCAAAGTGGGAAAAAAACATATTGCCGGCAGTTAGTAAAACTCATGAACCATTTGCTTATGATCGAACTGCGCATGGTTACACAAAGGCGCGCAAGGGTTATATGCACTTTGATTTTCAAGTTGAGGAGTTAGTTAAATACTTAAAAGTTGTTGTTAAAAAACCAGCACATATCATCGGCTGGAGTGATGGTGGCAACATTGGATTGATCACAGCTTTAAAGTATCCAAAATTAGTTAAATCATTAGTTGCAATCGGTGCCAACTACACATATGACGCCGGCTTATCTTTTGACTTAAATACGGTCGAGGCAAGTGATGAAGAGGTTGCTAATTTTGTAAAAATGACAGGCCAGGATCCAAAACTTCTCCTTGAGATTAAGGCAAAAGCATTTAAGGTTTGGGCAACTGAACCAAAGTTAAAGCTTTCCCAACTTAAGAAGATTAAATGCCCCGTTTTGATCTTGGCCGGCGATGATGAGCCATTTAACTCGCAAATGACATGGCAGATGTATGAGGCGATTCCCAATGGCAGACTGGCCGTAATACCAGGGGCATCTCATAATTTAGTTAAGGAAAAAAGTAAATTAATGCACGCAGTAATTAAAGATTTTTACAAATCACAGGATTTTCCAATTACCAGAAGCCCAAATAGACGTGCCAAGCAACAAGAAAAGATCTTAAGAAACTCTTAACTCTCCAACTGCGCCCTTTGGCACAAATGGTTCATTTGGCATAACAGGATCAATTCTTTTATATGGTGAGTTCTGCGCTGGGCGAGGATCTGCCTTACCTTTATTTGGCCACATAGAAAATGCCCGTTCTGCTTGAGCGGTAATTGTTAAGGAAGGGTTCACGCCAAGATTGGCAGTAACTGATGCACCATCAACTACATGCATTGTTGGGTAGTTAAAGAGGCGATGGTAGGGATCAATCACGCCATTGCTTACTGAATCTCCAATTACACAGCCGCCAACAAAATGAGCGGTAAATGGCGCGTTTACTAAATCACCAATATGACCGCCAGCAATGCCGCCATTATTTTCTGCAATCCGCCTAGCCACCTCATTAGCAGCTGGTATATATGTGGCATTGGGAGTTAAGGAATCATTTTTAGAGGTTAATCTAAAACCAAATAAACCTTTCTTACCCCTGACCGAGATAGCAGAATCAACATTTTGCATTATTAATGCAACAACCGTGCGCTCACTCCACTGTCTAACATCTAATATCTTTAATACCAGTGATGGCTTAGTTACAACTTGGCGCAGCCATTGCTTGCGACGATCTTTAATATTTGTGCCATCTGTCATTACTGTTTGTAGTAATCCCATGAAATTGCTGCCTTTGCCATATCTAACTGGCTCAACATGTGTGTGATCATCTGGAAAAAAAGATGAGGTAATTGCAGAGCCCTTACTAAAATCAGTACCACCCTTAGGCATGATGCTGCCAGTTAATGCCTCACTATTGGTTCTAGATAACTTTCCTAATTGATCAGAGATCTTTGATAGTTGGCCTTCATTTTTCATTTTATGTAATAACTTTTGGGTGTTATAGGTACCAGCAGCTACGACAACATGGGATGCGCTAAAGCAGCGCTTGCCACCAAACCAGGCAGAGCTTTTACGGGCTGTTACCCTCCAGCTGCCATCAGGTAATACTTGCGTTTTAATCACAGTGTGTTCAGGAAAAACCTTAACGCCATTTTTTTCAGCCAACCCTAAGTAATTTTTTGGCAAGGTATTTTTGGCATTGTGTCTGCAACCTGTCATGCAGCTGCCACATTGCAAACAACCATCACGCTCTGGTCCCACGCCGCCAAAAAATGGATCCTTAGATTTAACTCCTGCGCCATCTCCAAAATAAACACCTAATGGAGCTAGTTTGAAGGTGTGGCCAACTCCCATTTGATCTGCGACCTGCTTCATCGCTTTATCAGAGGGTGAAAAGTATGGGTTTTCTGCCACCCCTAACATTCGAGATGCTTGGTCATACCAAGGAGATAACTCACTATCCCAATCAGTTATGTGTTTCCATTGTTTATCAGCAAAGTAGGAGGCGGGTGGTTTATATAAAGTGTTTGCATAAACTAATGAGCCACCGCCAACACCAGCTCCTGCTAAAACTAAAACATCAGGTAATACATGAATTCGTTGAATACCGCGAAGGCCGAGTCTGGGCATAAATAAGAATCTGCTTAACCGCCAAGAGGTTTTTGGGAAATCCTTATCTGAAAATCTCCTGCCTGCTTCCAGGACTGCAACTTTGTAACCTTTTTCGCTAAGGCGAAGTGCTGCAACAGAGCCACCAAAACCTGAACCAATTACCACCACATCAAAATCGGCGGATTTCATAATTAAACTCTACTTTGATTAATTAGAAATAATAAGTAGGTGTTACTGGAGCCCCCCGTCAGGATTGAACTGACGACCTGCCGCTTACAAGGCGGCTGCTCTACCACTGAGCTAGAGAGGCGTGGTGTGAGGCGTAATTATGCCATGAATAAATCACCATCTTGCCCGCAAGGATTTAGCAATGAAATCTAGTAGGTTGCCCATATGCGCCTTGGAGTCTTAGATGTTGGCTCAAATACTGTGCACTTACAAGTAGTAGACACATCCCCTGGTGCTCGGCCAAATCCAACTTTTAACTACAAGGAGGAGTTGCGTCTAACTCAATATATTTCAGATGATAATCAGGTATCACAAGAAGGAATAGATAAGTTAAGAAGTAGTATCAAACGAGCAATTGAGCAATCAGCATCTGTGCAAACGCAAGAGTTGCTGCCCTTTGCTACATCAGCCCTTCGTGAGGCTGAAAATGGCGAAGAGATAATAAAGTCCATAAACAAAGATTTTCGAATTGATTTACAAGTTTTAACTGGCGAAGAAGAGGCGCGGCTTACATTTCTAGCTGCCCGTAGATGGTTTGGTTGGTCAAGTGGGCGGTTACTAGTTATTGATATTGGTGGTGGCTCACTTGAGATGGCAGTTGGAGTTGATGAATCACCTGAGGTTGCAATCTCACTTCCACTTGGCGCAGCACGTTTAACTAATAAATTCTTAAAGGGTGATCCTTACACAGATAAAAGCATTAGATCACTTAGAGATCATATTGAAGAAAGGCTGGAGCAGATTTTGCCCAACCTGGTTAAACATCAAGAAAGTGACCGAGCAATTGCAACAAGTAAAACACTTAGAACCTTAGCCAGATTAACCGGTGATTGGTTTGATGGTAATGGTAAAAACATTACCGCCGATGCCATTCGAAAGTTATCAGCGAAATTATCTGAAATGAATAATAGTGAGCGAGCAAAATTGCCAGGAGTTTCTGAAAATCGAGCCTCACAAATTTTGGCAGGGGCCTTTGTAGCTGAAAGTGTTATGCGAAATTTAGATATTGCTGAATTAGAAGTTTGCCCTTGGGCACTTCGTGAAGGCGTGGTTTTAAAGTGGCTAGATTGGATGGAAGCTTAAACAAGCGGAGCGTCAAGCCGATCTATTTGAATAATTTCTTTACCATCTCGGTGAATTACCCAACCATCAGCAGGAGATAATTTCTCTTCATCTGCATCAACATCAGATTTCTTGGTCAATTTGTTAAGCATCTTTGGCAATATCGGATTATGACTACAAATCATTGCATTGATCTCAGATTTCAATAATTCTTTCGCATAATCAAAAGCTTTATCTTTATCCTTTCGATAAGTGCTCTCACTTAATTTTGCAGTCACCTCTAACTTCAAATTTAAGCCGTTAGCAATTGGTTCAACGGTGCTGTAGCAGCGAATCGCATCTGAGGTGTGGATTTGCTCTAAATTAAAAACTTTATAGGTAGAAAGTAAACGCTTTGATTGATTTATGCCTAAGTCCTCAAGTGGCCGATCATCGTCATCACCTTGCCATTCATCTCGGGATACTGCTTTAGCATGGCGCAGCAATACAAATGGCTTAGTATCAAACTTTAATTTAATGAAACTATCTAATATCTCTCTATCTGTTTCCATACTAAGCATTTCACTTACTTTAGTAACTGCTACCCATTTAATCTGATCAACTTCAGAGTTTGGCGTGAAGGGTTTTTCATCAATCACCTTGGCTGACCAGTAAGAAACTTGTTTCATGCCTTGCTGACTTGCGTACTCAACCTTGCCTAAAAATGGCCCAAACTCAGTTGTAATGTTAGTTTCTTCGAATACTTCCCGGTGTGCGCAGGCGATTAATGCTTCACCGATTTCACATTTACCTTTTGGAAATGTCCAATCATCATATTTTGGACGGTGAATAATTGCGACTTCAGTGAATTTCTCTTTGTGCTTTCGCCAAACTATGGCTCCAGCTGCCAAAATCACATCACTCATACTTTGGCTCGATAAGCCTCAATAATCATTGCCTGTAAATCTGCCAGCGGTGCACCACTTGGATCCTTATCAACTAGCAACCATTTGCCTGTTGGTAGAAGGTGCCAGGCGGCTGTAGTTGATGCGGTGTATTGGTCAAAAATTCTAATCAAGGATTTTTTGTGCTCGGCTCGGGTGAGTTTTACTAATGATTCAACTCTGCGATTTAAATTTCGATCCATTAGATCAGCGCTTCCAATATAAATTTCATCATCTCCACCATTGGCAAAATGAAATATTCGAGAGTGTTCTAGAAATCTACCTAAGATCGAGCGCACTCTGATGTTTTCTGAAACACCTGGGATGCCCGGCATTAATGAACAGATCCCACGAATAACTAAATCAACCTCAACTCCAGCAATAGATGCGTTATAGAGCGCCTCAACAAATTCCTCATCAAGTAAGGAGTTTAGTTTTAAACGAATAAAGGCATGCTTTCCTGCTTTTTTATTTTCGATTTCCCGCTGAATTTTCTCAAGTAAACCAGATCGGATGGTGCGGGGAGCAACAAGTAATCGGTTAAAGGAAGACTGTGGGGCAAAGCCTGAAAGTTGATTAAATAATTTATTCAAATCCTCACCCAACTGATCATCAGCACTTAAGATGCCAAGATCTTCATACATTCTTGCCGTCTTTGGATTGTAATTACCGGTTCCAACATGGCTATACCTGCGAACCAAACTGCCTTCTTCGCGAACAATTAAAGATAGCTTGGCATGTGTTTTAAACCCAACTAATCCATAAACCACATGTACGCCAACATCTTCTAATTTCCTTGCCCATCGCACATTCGCTTGTTCGTCAAATCGTGCTCTAATTTCAATCACTGCAAGTACTTGTTTACCAGCTTCTGCCGCTTCAATTAAGGCATTAACAATTGGTGAATCACCTGAGGTGCGATAAAGAGTTTGCTTTATTGCAAGTACATGGGGATCAGTAGCTGCTGCTTCTAAGAAGCGCACGACGGATGAATTAAAAGAGTCATATGGATGGTGCAGCAAAATTTCTTGTCTTCTGATAGCGGCAAAATACTCATCATTTGACTCTAGATCGATCTCGCGCAGCTCATGTGCAACCTGGTTTCTAAATGGTGCAAACTTCAACTCTGGTCTATCTAAATCTGCAATCCGATTTAAACCAGTTAAATCCAGTGGCTCTTTATAACGAGAGATATCTTCTTCTCTGATCGATAATTCAACTTTTAAACGCTTCAGCAAATCAGAGTCAATATCACTTGCTACCTCAAGTCTTACCGGTGGTCCAAATTTTCTGCGCAGTAACTCCTGCTCCATAGACTCAAGGAGATTTTCTGATTCATCCTCTTCTAGCTCTAAGTCGGCATTGCGAGTTATGCGAAAGGTGTAGTAATCCTCAATATGCATACCGGGAAATAACTGATGTAAATTGGCAATAATTACTTTTTCAAGTGGAATAAATCTGGCACCAACAAACTCAGTAGTTTCGATAAATCTTGGTAGCGATGCAGGCACCTTCACTCTGGCAAATAACTCCTCATTAGTATCTGGCTGCTTTACCAACACTGCTAAATTGAGTGAGAGCCCAGAGATATATGGGAATGGATGAGATGGGTCAACTGCAAGTGGGGTCAGTACCGGAAATATCCGTTTGGTGAAAATCTTATTTATATGATCTATCTCTTCCTGGGTTAACTTTTCCCACTCAGTAATCTCAATTCCGTTTTGTTTTAATTTAGGCATTAAGTCATCGTGAAAACATTTACTTTGGCGGGCAATCAACTCTTGTGTTTTTTTCGAGATCTCAGCTAGTAACTCAACGGGTGAGTATCCGGCCGTGTTTTTCTTAGTTACTCCACTCTCAAGTTTTCGCTTTACCGATGCAACTCGGATCATATAAAAATCATCAAGATTTGATGAAAATATCGCTAAGAAGCGACAGCGCTCTAGCAGTGGATTACTTTGATCTTCCGCTAATTCAAGTACGCGTTCGTTAAATGCCAGCCAACTTAGCTCTCGATCAATTAATCGCTCTCTTGGATTTGCCGCAATTAAATGTTGATTCACACGAGTATTTTGCTTTATAAAGGTGAACGGGTGGTAATCGGGGGGCTAATTCAGCGTGAGAACCATTTAACTGGTACTGGATATTTTGCCGACCTGCCATCACCTGAGGATTTACCCCTTACCCGTCGCCATATCCAGGGGATTAAGAAGACGGCTACCCAAGATATATTCACTAAAACTTTAATTATTTTATTCTGCTTTTTTGCGGCAACAGGTGGCACCTTCCAATTTGGATCAAAGTTAAAACCTAATCCTTCTAAAACAGCATTTGCTAATCTGCGATGGCCTTCAGAGTTCATATGTAATCGATCGAAGGCTAGAAATCTTCGATCATTTAAGAACTCAGCATTTTTAGCCTCAAATAGAATTACTGGATACTTTGCAGCCACTTTTCTAACATTCTCATTAAATGCGCTAAATCTTTGATGCCAGAGAGTGGCTGTTTTTCCTTTACCTTCAACCTTATCGATAACTGTGAAAAGTATTACCGTCGCTCCTGCATCTGTTAACTGCTTAATGCCAAGTTCATACTGAGGAAGTGAAATTTCGGGGCGATAATTTGGCCGCAATACATCATTTGCTCCTGCGTGAAATGAAACTAAAGTTTGCTTTCCTTGGATGTATTTAATTGCAGTAGGTATTTGATCCTCAACAACTTGCTTAAGTAGCTTTCCTCTAATTGCAAGGTTCATATAGGTAAAACTTGGGTTAGCTTTTGCTAACTCATCAGCTACTCGATCAGCCCAGCCTCGGTAGTTGCCATTAATTACTTCATCACTCATGCCCTCAGTCATTGAGTCACCTAGGGCAATAAAACGGGTATAGCTCAAATTACTTACTTCTTTCAGCCGCAACCTGGTGCATAACTATTGCTGTTGCCACGCTGGCATTTAAGGATTCAACTGATGATTGCATTGGAATTGAAACCACTAAATCACACTTTTCTCTTACCAATCTAGATAAACCTTTTCCTTCACTGCCAACCACAATAAATACAGATTCAGTTGCTAAATTCATCTTTGCCAAAGTAGTGTCACCATCTGCATCCAAACCAATTACAAAACATCCTGCCTTTTTAGCATCCTCAATAGATCTAACTAAATTAGTTACCTGTGAGATTGGCATTCGGGCAGCAGCACCAGCAGATGCTTTCCAAGCAGAGCCTGTCATGGCTGCATTTCGCCGCTCAGGAATTACTACTCCATCTGCGCCAAAGGCTGCTGCAGATCTAACTACCGCGCCAAGGTTGTGTGGATCAGTGATTGAATCTAAGCCAATCAACATCATTGGTTTTTTAGCATTTGCAATTAATTTTGAAAACTCTGTGTAGTTAAAGGGTTTGATAACTAAGGCAATACCTTGGTGGTTTGAAAAACCCGTTAAATCATCAAGTGCCCTGCGAGGAATCTCTTTTATCGGCAGATCAGCATTTTTAGCTAATCTGATTGCTTCAGATATTTTCTCATCCAACTCAACCTTTATAGCAACTACTAACTCTTTAGCAGGAATCTTTGCGCGAAGCGCCTCTACAACTGAGTTCTTACCGGCGACAGCATCTTGCATTGACCCTCTTCGATCAAATCTTTTTTCAGGACGATCACCTCTTCGATCATCTCGCTTAACCTCTCGGTCAATTGTTTTAACTGGCTTGCGAAATCCTTTACGCGCATCACCTTTATCATCTCGGCGGTTATCTCTTTTTTCTGGGCGCGCTACCGCACTTCTCTCAACTCTTTTATTACTGCCACGTGAAAAAGTTTTGGCACCCTTTGGGCGATCTTTACGTGCTTTACCTGGTTTCATTAATAACTCCACCTTGGACCATTGGATGTGTCTTCTACTGTAATGCCTAGTGAGGCGATCTGATCACGAATTTGATCAGCTGCAGCAAAATCTTTTCGCACCCTTGCGGCCTCTCTTTGCTCAAGAGCTAATTTGATCAGACCATCAATTGCTGAATCATTAGAACTACTTAATTTAAATGCATCATCCTTTGGATCACAGCCAAGTATTGATAGAGCGCCACGAATCTCACCTGCAGTTTTAGCAATGACTTTCTTATACTCAGCAGCGCTATTTCCAATTCTCATACTTTCAGCAATAAAAGCTAGCGCTTGTGGAACAGCTAAATCATCATTCATAGCTTTAGTAAACTCATCTGCGATTAATACCTCAGGTGCTTTTCCTAAGATCGCCTCTGCTCTACTTAAAAAAGCCTCAATTCGTTTAAATGCTGTTGCTGATTCATTTAGTGCTTCAAATGAAAACTCCAGCATACTGCGATAATGAGCACTCCCTAAATACCAGCGAAGCTCAATCCCACGCACCTTCTTTAAAATCTCAGCAACCTGCAATGAATTACCAAGTGATTTACTCATCTTCTCACCACTTGTTGTTACCCATGCGTTGTGCATCCAGGTATTGGCAAAGCCAAAACCGGCGGAAGCTGATTGTGCTATTTCATTTTCATGATGCGGAAAAATTAAATCAAGTCCGCCACCGTGAATATCAAATGATTCACCAAGATAGGCATGGGCCATTGCAGAACACTCAATATGCCAACCCGGTCTGCCATCTCCCCATGGTGTTGGCCACGATGGTTCTCCTTTTTTAGCAGCTTTCCAAAGTGCGAAATCTCTTGGATCCTTTTTATACTTTAAATCAGCATCATCACTTACTAAAAGATCATCTAACTTTTGATTGGAAAGCTCTAGATAATTCTTAACTTTTCTTACCTCAAGATAAACATCGCCATTTCCTGGGGCATAAGCTGATCCGTTTTCAATTAACTTATTTATTAACTCAATCATTTGAGTTATGTGACCGGTAGCCCGAGGCTCATATGTTGGTGGTAAAACATTTAGCCAGTTATAGGCATCGGTAAATGCTCGTTCATATTTTTGCGCAACCTGCCACCATGGAATTTCCTCATGAACTGCCTTATGCAAAATCTTGTCATCAATATCAGTTACATTTCTTATGAAATTTACTTTGTAACCAGATGCAATTAACCAACGTCGTAAAATATCAAAATTAACACCACTTCTAATATGACCAATATGCGGGGGTGCTTGAACCGTTGCGCCACAGAGATATATCCCAACCTCACACTTTTTTATTGGTTTAAACGCAGAAACAGTTCTGCTTTTGGTGTCATAAAGATTTAATGAACTCACTGAGTCAGTCTACCTTCAGTTACTTCGTTGCCCAACTTAACTTAAACAACCCTGAAGTACTAAAGGATGGATTTATCTTTTATGGCGGTATCCGCACTGTTTTTAAGATACACAAATCTTGCCAGTAATAATGCAAAAGCCACTGCCAGGAAATATCTAACTGCCCCTACATACGCAAAGGTGGTATTTGAAACTGTAATTGTCATTGGCGTAGCGGAATTTGCATATACATCGGTCAATAGTTTCTGAAAAAAGGAGTATTGAAAAGCTAATTCGGAGGCTTGCCATAAAACATACACATAAATTAATAAATCCTGGTGTTGTTTCTTAATATATGGCATTGAAATCACGGCCAACGCAGAAAGCCAAATAACATATTGCATTGAATATTGCTTATTGAATAATATAAAACCAAACATGACAAAAAAAGAAGTGGCAGATAGATTCGGAATAGACTTAAGCTTTAGTAAGAAATAAGTAACCAGTATTAAGGTAATCAAGTTCAAAACATAGAAATGTGCCGAGTTAAACTTCGCCATAGGCATTAATATGCTTGTTATTTCATAAAATGATGCTGAACCTAAGCCTCGTTCAGCGCTGAATTTATAGAAATACGCCCAGCCATCAAAATTAATCAATGCAAAAGGTAAATTAATTATAAGCCAAGTGCTTAATGTCGTTAGGGAATACTTTATAAAGATAGAAATCTGTCGATTTCTAAGCAGAATTACCATTATTGGAAGCATTAGTACGATTGGGAAAAATTTTGTTGCAATCGATACGGCAAGCAAGATGGCACTTAGTTGAAATCTTTTTTTCTCAAAGAGATAAATAGAGAGCAACATTGCGGCCATTGCCCAAATATCCCAATTTCTATTCAGTGAATATAGGACTGCTGGTGCAAGCACAAAATAATAACTGTATTTCTTTTGAGATAATTTAAATACTAGATATGCACAGATTGACAATAAAACTATTTGAAATGCTGCGGTAATTCGATAGTAGCTATATATGGCGGTTGGGGAAGGCGAAACCAAGAAACTGATCAGCCACATAATCAGTCCAGTTAGTGCAGGGTATTCAACTGGGTGCTGGATTGTTGTGTCACCTTCCAGGATTTTTTCAGAAAATGGCCACAAATGTTGGCCATCGTAGAAATGCATGCCATAAAAACCATATATGTCACTGGCCCGCCCATATTTATTTTGAAGCAAAGCCAAAACTCCAACGGTAAGAGAGATTAGAACAAGTGGTAAAGCATTTTCTTTTTTAGCCTTTTGCGTCTTGTTCCTACTTGCCATTTGATCCCAATCTATAAACCTGTTGTAATTCTATCCCTTGGGTATTGAATATTAATTCCTTGAGGTAATCAAGGCACTAGCGATTGCAGATAAGCCTTTACCTTCACCAGTAAAGCCAAGTCCATCAGTTGAGGTGGCAGATACTGAAACCTTGGCACCCGACAGGGCTTTGGACAAAGCAGCAATTGCCTCTGCCCGTCTTGGCGCAATCTTTGGCTTATTACCAACTATTTGAACTGCAACATTTTCAATCGTAAAACCAGCAGCTTTAATTTTTGCCAAAGTTTCACTTAATAACTGAGAACCTGACGCGCCAGCATATTTCGCATCTGCCACACCAAAATTACTTCCTAAATCACCAAAATTTGCAGCTGAAAGAAGAGCATCACAGATTGCATGAGCTGCAACATCACCGTCTGAGTGACCATCAAGAGCAACCTCATCCCAAGTTAAGCCGGCAAGTGATAACTTCTTAGATTGATCACTACCAAATGCATGCGCATCAACACCTATACCAACTCTGATTTGCCTTTGTGTATTTGGAATTAATAACGCTGTCGCAGTTGCAAGATCAGATTTTGTTGTGATCTTAAGTGCTCGCTCTTCGCCAGCAATTACTTTTACTTGAATTCCTATTGCTTCAACTAATGCAGCATCATCTGTTGCATCATCGGACGCTGCATGTGCTCGCTCTAAAACAGATCTAGTAAAACCTTGTGGCGTTTGAACAGCTTTTAAAGATGATCTCTCTGGTGTGTTTCGAACATAACCTTTGCTATCTACCTCTTTGATTGTGTCAATCACATCAAGTGCTGGAATTACGGCCTGCTCACCATTTATCAACTGTGCAATTACTGTTGCAGCTAGTGTGGTTGAGGCAAGTGATCTTGCGGCATCATGAACTAAAACATACTCATATTGATTTGGAATCTTAGAAAGCGCAATTCGAATACTGTCACTTCGAAGCACTCCACCTTCAATAATCTCAACTGAATCACCAAGTATTTTTCTATACTCATCCACAAAGCCCGCGGGTGCGGTAACAACTATTAATTGGGCAACGGGCGCTAAGCTTGCAACAGCGTGTTCAACTAATGTTTTATCAACTAATTTAACCAGTGCTTTAGGAAGATCAGCACCTAAGCGATTTCCAGCACCAGCTGCTGCAATAATTGCGGCAGTTTTATTAATCATGACAGTGGAAGTACTGCCAATTAAGAGGCGAGAACCTCATCTAGCAAGGTTGCCGCTTTTTCTTCATCTGTTCGCTCAGCAAGAGCTAACTCTGAAACTAAAATCTGCTTTGCCTTAGCCAACATACGTTTTTCACCAGCTGATAAACCACGATCTAAATCGCGACGATATAAATCGCGAACAACCTCTGCCACCTTAATAACATCACCTGATGCTAATTTTTCAACATTGGCTTTGTAACGACGAGACCAGTTTGTTGGCTCCTCGGTATATGGTTGACGCAAAACATTAAATACTCGGTCTAAACCTGCGCTATCGACAACATCACGAACGCCAACTAAATCAATATTCTCAGCTGGAACTCGAACTGTTAGATCACCTTGAGCTACCTTTAAAACTAGGTAAATCTTCTCTTCGCCTTTGATTGTGCGCTTCTCGATTGCTTCAATCTGTGCTGCTCCGTGGTGTGGATAGACAACAGTTTCGCCGACTTTAAATGTCATAAGAGGAAAAGGCCTTTCGATAGGGACCAATAATACCAGCATTTTGCGACCCATTTCACCTGCCTAAATTGGCCTTTATTTTTGAGGATATTCACCTCTTCTAGATAACCTTTAGCCATGGCAAATACCATTAAGAAAATTCTTGTATTAACAATCCTGGCAACAACGTTGACTGCATGTGGTTCTGGTCGAACTGCAGAAACAAGAATGATTAAACAAGTAACAGATGGTGTTGAAGCACAAAGTGCTGAAATTAGATTACGTAATGTTAAAATTGTTAAAAATGAATTATCAGAAGGTATTTTAGTTGGCACCCTGGTAAATTGGTCAGATCAATCAGATGCGATAACTGGCATAAATATTGGTGGAGTTGCTGCAAAATTATCTGGTGTGAAATTTGATCTACTTAAAAATAAGCCAATTACCTTTGTTGGAGACTCTGCAAATGCAGATGCTTTTGCTCAAATCAGCAAGGTAGCAGGTGAGCGAATTCCAATTACTTTCACCTTTGCAACAGCAACACCAGTAACACTTGATGCCTTAGTGGTAGCCCAAGATGGAATTTATGAGAATCTTGTCAGATCTAATGCTGTTGCTGCCCCCGTAGTAAGTGAGGTTAAGCCTTAGCTTTCAAATTTATAGCCAAGACCTCTGATGGTCTGGATATAGGTTGGATTTGCTGGATCTTTTTCAATCTTTGCTCGTAACCTTTTAACATGAACATCTAAAGTCTTAGTATCACCAAAGTAATCAGAGCCCCATACTCGATCAATTAATTGAGTTCTAGTTAGAACTCGACCACTATTTCTAACTAAAAACTCAAGTAACTCAAACTCCTTTAATGGCAAAGAAATTAACTCTTCATTGATTTTAACTTGGTGGCGCTCTACATCAATCTTTACCGGCCCGGCGCTAATTAAGGAGCCCTCGCCAGATTCTGAATCACCTTGTCGACGCAGCACCGCTTTAATTCGTGCCACTAACTCCGCTTTTGAATAAGGCTTTGTTACATAATCATCAGCGCCTAGTTCTAACCCAACCACCTTATCTACCTCAGTATCTTTGGCAGTTAACATAATTATTGGCACATTAGACCTTGCTCTTAGCTGTTTACAGACCTCAGTTCCAGACAAGCCAGGCAACATTAAATCCAACAAGACTAGATCGGCGCCAGTTTTATCAAATGCAGCAATTGCGCCATCACCAGTATCAGCAACTGTTACCTCAAAACCTTCTTTTCCTAAAACATATGAGAGTGCTTCAGAAAATGATGCTTCATCCTCAACTACCAATATTTTGGTCATTTAATTACCTTCCGGATAAAGCTGATTGATTGGTGAATTATTCACAACCAATGGGAAGCGAATTGTGAATGTACTGCCAGCACCCTCTACCGACCAGAGCGAAACATCACCGCCATGATTTGTTGCAATATGTTTAACAATTGATAGACCAAGACCTGTGCCACCAGTTTGGCGAGAGCGGGCTGGATCAACCCGATAGAAACGTTCAAAAATTCGCTCTAAATCTTTTTCTGGAATTCCAATACCTTGATCTGAAACTGAAATTTCAGCAAGGGCGTCATTATTCTTTAAAGTTATAGCCACTCTAGTTTTATCTGGGCTGTAATTAATTGCATTCTCAATTAGGTTTTGAACAGCCATTGTCACCTGATTGCGATCACCATTAATTCGAGCCTCTTCAAAACTTTCATAAGCTAATACAATTTGGCGCTTTTCTGCATGTAATCGGGATTGATCAACCGCCTCTGAAATAACCTCAGCTAAATCAAAGCTCTTGCCATTTTTAAGAGGATCATCATCTTGTAATCTTGATAAATTAATAATCTCCTGCACTAAATCAGATAACCGTTTTGCCTCAGTTTGCATTCGAGAGGCAAATTTAGTGATTGCTTGCGGATCATTGCTAGCTTCTAATACCGCCTCACTTAATATAGAAAGGGCCCCAATAGGAGTTTTTAACTCATGTGAAATGTTGGCCACAAAATCTCGTCTGATCGCATCAAGTCTTCTCATCTCACTATCATCAAAGATAAGGCTTGCTATCAAGCCAGCATCTCCGATGCTTACAACTCGAACCAGGAGATTGTGAGTACCTGCGCCAATTGGACCGCGCGGTAGCTCCATGGTTGCATCCTGTGGATTACCTGATCGCCGAACAGCACGGATTAAATTAATTAACTCTTTATTTAATATTCTGTCATCTTTGATTAAGTTAAAGTTTGTGATTTTTTCTGAGTAGTAAATAACTTGATCAGTTGAATTAACAACAATTGATTCAGCATCCATTGCTCGCAATAAATCAAAGCTTTGCGTTGATAAATCATTTTGGGGTGGCAGGTTGACCTGTGGTGCTCTCTGCTTTTGTTTAAATCCCCAGATCACCCCCTTATCGTATGAGGCGCGGGCGGCTTTAGTTAACCAAAAGTTAGCCAGGGTGGGGTTAATCCCAGTTTTTAACCAATTGTTAAAGACCTGTTCACCCACCTCCCCGCACCAGCGCGTAATTGCGATTACCTTTAGCCAATGCGTGAGCAATTTCAAGAAGAGTTAGATGCCGTTAGCTCCACCCTGGTGGATATGGCTGGGCTGGTTAAAACCGCTATGCAAAATGCGACCACCGCTCTTTTGACCGCCGATTTAGCACTGGCAGAAAAAGTTATCGCCGATGATTTAATTATTGATGAAATCCAGCATGAGTTAGATGCTAAAACAATAAATTTAATTGCTAGACAAAGCCCAGTTGCAACTGATTTAAGAACCTTAGTCACCTCACTTCGTATGAGTGCTGATCTAGAGCGAATGGGAGATCTGGCCCATCACATCGCAAAGTCAGCCCGAATGAGATATCCAGCAACGGCTGTTCCACCTGAGTTATCTCTAACAATTGAGGAGATGGGCCGAGTTTGCGTATCAATCATTGAGAAGGTGGCGCTAGTCCTTAAAAACCGTGACACCGATCGCGCACTTGAGGTGGAAAAAGATGATGATGCAATTGATTCTCTGCACCGCAAAATCATCCAAACTCTGCTTGATCCATCTTGGCAACACGGAATTGAAACTGCGATTGATATGACCTTACTTGGCAGATATTACGAGCGATGCGCTGACCACGCAGTCTCAATTGCACGCCGAGTTTATTTCCTAGTTACTGGCACCTACGCAAGTGATAAGGCTTAAGACTTACTTCTTACCCTGATTAGCAACCGCTTCAATTGCAGCTTTAGCTGCCTCTGGGTCTAAGTAGCGACCACCCTTTGTAATTGGTTCAAAATCATTATCAAACTCATAGTAAAGCGGAATACCAGTTGGGATATTTACCTTTGCAATATCAGCATCAGAGATGCAATCAATATGTTTAACAATTGCGCGCAGTGAATTACCGTGCGCAGTGATTAATACCGTCTTACCTGCCAACATATCCTTACTAACCTCACTAGTTAGATATGGAATAGCGCGTTCTACTACATCCTGTAGACACTCAGTCTTTGGTAGATCATCACCTAAATCAGCATACTTTGGATCATTTTTTTGTGAGTACTCATCATCATCTGCAATTGGTGGCGGAGGTGTGTCAAAGGATCTGCGCCATAGATCAAATTGTGCTTGTCCATAGGCAGCTAATGTCTGCGCCTTATCCTTTCCTTGCAGCGCTCCATAATGTCGCTCATTTAATCGCCAAGATCTATGTGTTGGTATTCCTGTTTTGCCGCAATTACTTAGAGCGATATCTGCAGTATTTATCGCCCGCTTTAAGAGGGAGGTGTGTAATACATCGGGCAGTAAATTTGCCTCTTTTAATAACTGACCAGCTCTTGCAGCCTCTTTCTTTCCTTTTTCAGATAGATCAACATCAACCCAGCCGGTAAAGAGATTTTTAGCATTCCATTGACTCTCACCATGACGCAATAAAATTAACTTATAACCCATAGTAATAATCCTTTCACAAGTGATTAAATTAAATGCTCAAAGGCTTTTAGGTTAGCTAAAGATTCACCCCGTGATACTCGCCAAGCCCACTCACGGCGGATGGCGGATGAAAAACCCAACTCTAGGAGTGGATTAAAGGATGAGTCGGCATACTGCAGAACTGCTCCCAATATTCGATCAATCTCTCTCTCATTTACCGCATCAAGAGGTAATCTGCCCACTAAATAAATATCACCTAACTCATTTACAGCGAATGCAATTGAATACATTGAGGCATTTTTCTTTAGCAAATACTCAAAGACCGCCGCCTTGTTTTCATCCGGCTTTCTAATAACAAATGCGTTAATACTCAATGAGTGATCACCAACTACTAATGCGCAATGGGTTTGCTGTTTAGCTTCCCCTGGCAGGGTTATTAGGTAAGTATTTTCATCCTTTTGTTCATAATCTAAATCATGTGATGATAGAAAATCATCAATTACTGCATTTGGATCAAGCATCTGAAAATTACTTATATGCCCATAAAGTTAGCTTGATTGTTAAAATCAGCATTTATTGAGCGCAGCTCATCAAAAGTTCCTTGATTAACAATGCGTCCTTTATCGATGTAATAAATCATATCCGCACTCCTCACCACTGATAAACGGTGGGCAATGAAGATGACTGTGCATTCACCTGTTAATTTCAAAATGGATTCTGAAACTCTATTTTCAGTCTCAGCATCTAAAGCACTTGTTGCCTCATCAAAAATAACAATCTTTGGCTTTGTTAAAAGCGCTCTGGCAATACCAAGTCTTTGACGTTGGCCACCACTTAAATTCTTACCCGAATCACTAATTCGATAGGAAAGTTGCCCCTCTAAACCTCTAACAAAATCAGATAGGTCTGCATGCTCTAATGCCTGCCAAATCAGATCATCTGCCACTAACTCTGGATTGAACCCTAAGCAGATATTTTCTTTTACGGTCGAATTCTCAATAAATACATCTTGTGGCACGTAACCTATTGAACCTGGCCACTTTTTAATCGCATCAACGGGAGTTAGGCCAGAGATTGATATTGACCCAGAAGAAGGTGCCAATAAGCCTAGAACTAAGTCAACTAAGGTGCTTTTACCCCCACCTGAAGGTCCAACAAAAGCAATGAATTTACCTTCACTAATTTCTAGTGAAATGTCCTGGATTGTTTCATTAATTGCATCCGTGTATTTGAATTTAAGATTTTTTAAATTTACTCTTGGTGCAAAATCTCTATGGCTAGTAGTAATTAAGGTTTCAGTTGTCTCTAATTCTTTAATACCATTTAGTTCGTCAATTAACTCAAAAGTTGGTTGAGCTGCTGACAAACTTGATTTAACTAAAATTATATTTTGCTGTAACCGAATTATTGCAGGTGCAATTCTTGTGCTTGCAGCTAGGAATACTGATATAACTGCAATAGCTCTATTCGAATCAAACAAATAAAACTGAATTCCGGCAATTAGAGCTATACCAAGAATTACTGATATTTCTATTGTGTATTTACTAATATTTGGGATGAACTTGATTTCAGCATCGTAACCAGCTAATTTCATTTTGGTTTTACGAATTTCATTTACGTAAAACTCTCTACCGCCTTTAATAAATAAATCTCGAAATGAGTTTATGCCTTCTGATACTTTTTGATTAAAATAAATACTTTCATAGGCAAATTTACTATTTAAAATTGATACTCTTTTATGAAGTAAAAAATAAAGCAAAAATGCAATTCCTGTAAAAACAAAAAAAGTGCCTACTGATGTTAATGGATCTACCAACATTAATCCAAGTATTATCACAAGAAGTAGAACTACGTCTGATGCTATAACGACTAGATTTGTCACAGCCCCACCAACTAATCTTTCTACCCCACCAGTAACATTGTAAATTTGGTTTTGAATAGATTTGTTAAAGATTTTCTCAACAGGTCTATTTAACATTTTCGAAACTAGTGAACTAGAAATCTGTGCATTACGAATGCTCATGTACCGAAGAGTTCTTCTTAAGAAATACACTGAAAGTACAGTCTTTAGAACAAAGAAAAAAATTGCAGTAGTACCAAGAAGAATTAGTATGTTCCGTTGTGGTAGCTCATCAAGATTTAGCAGCTCGAGGAATCTAGAGACTTGATCACCTGCTGTCAGCCCCTGTAAGCCTCGTATCAATATCGCAGAGGTTATACCTATTAGAGCTACTCCAAATAAATCTAGAAATGCTAGGAAAGTGTTAACCACTAATACCAAGAAAAGTTTTACGCGATCCTTTTTTTCTAGAAGGAGCAATACTCTTTTTATTTCTGGAAAATTAAATACAGAGGAATTAATGGAAACCATAGTGGAACTATACCCAATAAATTATGGTGATACTTTTCTTGAAAAATACAGTATTTATCACTTACTGATTTCTAAGTATTTTGAACTTCTCTTGATTCTTATCTTTACCAAGCGCCCAGTCATATACATCTAGAGTTTTTCTAGCAGTCATCTCCCAACCAAAGTGGCTGGCATGTTCAACTGCGCCCATTGATAAGAGCAATCTTCTTTGTGGTTCTGCGATTAATCTTGAGATAACAGCAGACCAAGCCTTTGGATCATGGCCATCAACTAAAGAGCCTGAGATTCCATCTGAGACTGCTGTTCGAAGTCCACCAATAGCAGTTGCAACAACTGGAGTGCCACAAGCTTGGGCTTCAAGTGCTACTAAACCAAATGATTCAGAGTAACTTGGCACGCAAACTAAATCACCTGCGCGATACCAATCAGGAAGAACTGTCCGTGAAACTGGATCTATAAAATGTGTAACATCTTCAACCTTTAAAAATTTTGCTAATGACTTAAGATTTTCTAACTCATTAACGCCACTGCCAGAAGCTCCACCCATAATTACCACTGCAAGTTTTGCGCGAAGATATGGTGAGTGAGCAACCATTTCAGCTGCAGCTTTTATCAATACATCAGGACCCTTATGAGGTTGGATTCGACCAACAAATGTAACCAGAATGGCGTCCGGTGCAATATTTAATCGCTCACGTGCTGCCCCTTTGCCGTCCGCTGGTGAAAAACTCTGTAGATCAACACCAGGGGCAACAACAAATACTCGATCAGGGCAGGCGTCATAGAGTGAAACTAAAGATGCAGCTTCAGCATCTGTGTTTGCAATTAAACCCGTTGCAGCCTTTACAACCTGCTCTTCACCAATTGCTCTAATTTGTGGCTCTGGTTTTTCACCATCGGCTAAATTTAAATTCTTTACCTTTGCAGTTGTGTGCATGGTGTGGATTAATGGAGTACCGGTTGCCTCACTAACCACCCAACCTAATTGTCCTGAGATCCAGTAATGAGAGTGAAGCAGTGAGTAATAATCTTTAGGTAATTGTTTTTGGTAATTCATAAAAGCACTAGTTAGCGCTCCTAATTGGCTGGGCAATTCCTCTTTAGATAAACCTTCAAAAGGTCCTGCAACTAGATGCTTAACATTTACCCCATCTGCAATCTCAATACTCTCTGGCAGATTTGGTTTATTTGCTCTTGTAAAAATATCTACGCTAACTCCGGCTTGGGCCATCTTCTTAGCAGTTTCCACCACATAAACATTCATGCCACCGGCATCCCCCGTGCCTGCTTGATCAAGGGGTGAGGTGTGAACCATCAAGGTAGCAATCTTTGAAGTTCGTGGGGATTTCATATGATCAATTCTAACTTAAGTTAAGTGATTTAAATATTGGCAATTACCTCACCAATTACGCTGCTTCCCCCATAAATCTTCACACTCTCATCTGGCATCTCAATGCCCCAACGTTTCAAGATTTCCGTAATGATTGGAGCAACTGGTCGCCAAGAGCCATCAATTATCTTTATTGCAATCACTCTGCCATCACTTAACGCACACACCTGCACACCCTCAGCACCCTCCTTCATAAATAATCCAGGA
Organism: Candidatus Nanopelagicus limnes; assembly: GCF_002287885.2. Lineage (GTDB taxonomy): Bacteria > Actinomycetota > Actinomycetes > Nanopelagicales > Nanopelagicaceae > Nanopelagicus > Nanopelagicus limnae. Next base: position 113,667 of record NZ_CP016768.2, on the reverse strand, counting down.
ACAGCTCGCATCATCCGAGTTGTTAATCGGCCGTCCCCTGCAACTAACTCTGGGTATTTTGTGCAGGCCAAAACTATTTGCTGATAAGACTCTTCTTTAGATTTAACTAAATTTGAAATAGCTTTTGCTAATCCGATTAATGAGATTGCAAATAATGGCGCTCCGCAGCCATCAACACTTGTTGCACTCACCTTTTCACCAGATAGATCTTCAATCTCATTTTTAATTGCCACCTGCAATGGGTGTTTTAGATCTAAGTAGGTATTCATATCCCAGCCATTTTGCTGGCAGGTAATAAGCATTCCAGCATGTTTGCCACTGCAATTTTGGGCTAACTGGCTTGGCGCTTTATCCCCCCAAGAGATTTTTTCTTTTTCACCTAATGGTTTATCAACAGCATTTTTAAGTTGTGATGTTGAAAGTCCTCGGGCTGTGAGCATTTTGGTAACTAAATCAATATGTGATTGAGAGCCAGAGTGGCTGGCGCAAATGATTGCTAACTCATTTTCTTCCACCTCAAGCCCTGCCTTAAGCATTCCAGCTGCTTGTAAGGACTTGATGGCACTTCGTGGATAGATCGGTAACTCAGGTGAGCCTTTTGATAAATAAGTTGATCCATCTGCATTTAAAACTATTAAATGCCCTAAGTGGAGGGACTCAACTAAATCACCACGTGTTACCTTTGCTAAAACCTCGCCAGTAAATTTCTCGTTAATTTTCAGATTGTCTTTCAAGTGAGGACCAAAGATGTGCTTGCAATGTTTGTCCTTGTGCTGCCATGTCATAGGAGGTGAACAATTCACCCTCTACTAATCCATATAACCTAGAACCAGCAGTAACTATTTTTGCAGAAGGAGATGAGTAACCCTGATCCATCTCAAGTTGAATCTTGGCGCCCTTAACAACACCAACCCAACCTTCAGCAATGCCAGTGTTATGAGCAAGTAATACTTCAAGCACATTGTTTTCTTTAACCCGCCAAAAACCAACCTCAGAAGCAGCTGGTCTAATGATTTCATCATTTTCATCAATGATCCAAGAACGTGAGAAGTAGTTTAAGAAAGCCCTGCCATCATGATTAAATGAAACCTCTTGGGCAAATTGAAAGCCTGGCACATTTGGATACTCACCACGTCCTTTTCCACGCCATGTACCAATCAACCAAGCAAGTGGCATTAAATCTGGATGTAGATTTTCTGGGATCGTAAATGCCATTATTTTTTATCCACCTTTAAAGTTTTCTTAAGCCCAGTTACACCCTTATAAATTAATAAGATTGAAAAGGTCAGGCTTACTGCAATTAATAAAATTGTGGTCAAAATTTCCATTAGGTAAGCCTAAACCCTTACCGAAGTGCTAACTCCTCTTGTGAGGCGCTAACTCCCTCACAGATTAAGGTGGCATCTCCTGGCACATTCCGCTTTATTACAGCTAATGCAATTGGTCCTAACTCATAGTGGCGGGCAACTGTGGCTATAAAGCCAACCTCTTTATCCTCCAAATAAACCTTTGCGCCATGCTCTGGCATCGCAACCATTGAGCCATCTAAATGCAGCCTTACTAACTTTCTTGGCGGCTGTCCTAAGTTAAAAACCTTTGCCACAGTCTCTTGGCCTCTGTAGCAACCCTTATTCATATGTACTGCCTTGTTTATAAAACCTAACTCATTTGGAATTGATTTATGATCTGTTTCAAATAACAATCTAGCTCTACCTTGCGATACACGCTCTGCCTCCAGCGCCCACATGCCAACTTGAGAATAAGACTTACTAAAAGCATCCGTTGTTTCTTTTAACTCAACCCTTGGGACAAGTGCGTATGGACCACCTAGTAGATCTGATTTACCTGGAGCGCGTAACACTGCGTAATCATTTGATTGATCTTTAACTTCCACCTCTAACATAAATTTCATCTTGTTTAAGTAATCTAAAATCTCCTGTGTTCGTGAATTTTCGGTGTGTAACCAAGTGGTATTTCCATCGTCAACTAGAAATAGCTGATCAATTACATGTCCTTGTACATCAAGAATTAATGCTTCAACCCATTTGCCAGCCTCTAACTTTTCAAGGTGTTGGGTAGTTAATGCATGCAGCCAGGTAAGGCGATCTTTGCCTGAGATTGAAATTATTCCCCGGTGTGATAAATCGGCCCAAGCATTTCCTGCTACTAATGCTTTTTGCTCCTGATTTGGCTCACCAGAGTGCCAAATAGCACCTTTATCTGGACCTGACTCAACTAATACGGCGGTCATTACTTACCTGGTTTATTTGCGCACTTACTACATAATCCATAAACAGCAAAGTGTGTTACATCTGTCTTAAATCCGTAATCATCCGCCAAGGTATTAACAAAGTTAGCTGCAGTTTCAATTGGGGCATCCCCAATCCCTTCACACTCTGAACAGACTAAGTGAAGGTGGGTTAACTCTTCGGCTGCGTGATAGGTCGCACCACCATGACCTAAATGGGTGTGGAGCACTAAACCAACATTTTCTAATGTTTCAAGGTTTCGATAAACAGTTGAAAGATTAATCCCAGGATGGGTTGCGCGTACTTTTTCTGCTACTTCTTCCGGTGTGGCATGGCCAAGCTGTCTAACCGCTTGCAGCACTAACTCACGTTGTGGAGTTAAGCGAAGCCCTTTTTCCCGCAGCTCATTTGGTTTAGCCATGGGATAAGTCTAACTGGCTATTTAGCACCACCTAATTTCTTGAAGTTATGCGAGATTTAGCACGCAAAAGGATTAAGTAGAACTGGCAACCTAAGCAAAAACCAAAGGCAGCATTTAAGAAGGCAGCTCCTAGTGCAAAACTAGTTGCAATTAAAAAGACCGGTGTGTTTCCAGTTAAGCCACCAAGGAGTGCGGTTGCAGCAAATAGTGCGCCAACTAATTGGGCAAATCTTGGGGCTGCCTCATTCTCACTAGGTACTGGTCCTGAAAGCCGTGGTTGAATCAAATTACGATAGATAAAACCATAGACGGACCTGCGAAGTCCAAATAAAACGGCTGATAAAAAGACTGCAAATTGAAATCCAATAATTAAATTAGATTCTGTTACCAACGCAGCTGATAGAACTACAGTTGTAATTGCTGCGGTATATCTTGGACCTCTGGCATCGATTAAACGCTCAGGCTTTGCTTGAGTTGTATTTGACACTTTCTTTTCTCCTTTGTTAGATAAATAAAATTAATTTTGTAAAGCTAAAAAAATTAAATATTTATCCAACACATCCAACCTTTTGCGCGGGCAAAATCAATTACGCGCCGCTTTGTGAAGTAAACAGGTTGTATGAAGAACATAATGAGAATTTTACGATATTTACTAAATTACTTCTTGCAAAGCATTTGCACAAAAGCCTTAGATAGCTTTGATCGCCTTGATAAGTTGATCACGTTTTGGCGCACCCTTTGCCCTGGCGATCTCAAACCCCTTGCTATCTAAAAATATGGTGGTTGGAGTGGAGCGAATATCAATTCTTCTAACCAAATCAAGATTGGATTCAGCATCAACTTCAACATAAGTGATGTCCTTAGAATCCTTAACCACATCTTTAACAATTGCTTTTGCAGTTCGGCACTCAGAGCAGAAGGTGGTAGAAAATTGCAGGATGGTAAGACGGCTGCCATATTTGCCAGCGAACTCACCCTCTGAAATTTTCAACCTTGATCCCTTTTTAATAACACCCTTTTTAGCGCGCAGAGTTAGCCCAATTACTGAGGTTATGGAGATAAGTAAAAGAAGTGGCAGCAAACTTTCCATAGCGGTATTCTTGCACTCTTATGGCACGTCTACTTCTTCTGACAAACTCAAGCGGTGCTAGCGCTGATGTAATGCCCGCTCTTGGCTTGTTGCAGCATGATGTGAAGATCTTGCCAATTGAGGCCTCAGTTTTAGTTGAACCACCAGTAGTTGATTGCTTACTAATTGATGCCCGACGTGATCTGCCAGCTGCGAAATCATTTACCAAGTTAATTACCTCAACTGGGGTGGATGTTCCGATTATGGTGATCACTACAGAAGGTGGCCTATCTGCAATAAATGCGGATTGGGGCATTGATGATGTAATTCTTGATACCGCAGGTCCTGCTGAGGTGGACGCTCGAATTCGGATTGTGATTGGCCAATCTGCGATTGCGCAATTAGCAAGTAATCCATCCTCTGGTGAGATTAGAAGTGGTGAGGTAATAATTGATGAGTCCTCATACACCGCCAAGATAAAGGGTCGAGTCCTTGATCTAACCTTTAAAGAGTTTGAATTACTTAAGTACTTAGCCCAACACCCAGGCAGAGTCTTTACAAGATCTCAATTACTGCAAGAGATCTGGGGATATGACTACTTTGGTGGAACTAGAACTGTTGATGTTCATATCAGACGCCTTCGTTCAAAATTAGGTCCAGAGTTTGAGGCAATTATTGGCACAGTGCGTAATGTTGGCTATCGCTTTTCAGTACAAAATAATCAAACAACAGCTGATATTAATTAATAACCCTTGCAACACTTAAATCACCTATCTAAATCACAACAAGAAAGTGTTTTGGCTTTAATAAATGCTGCCCATGATTTTGATGGAACTCCACCTATTGCAGAGCATGTATTACTTCACCTTCGCCATGGTGGTGATAAATCAGATTCACACATAGTTTTTGAAAATGGCAATCAAGTAATTGCATACGCCCACCTTGATACAACTGATCTAGTGGCAGGTCCAAGTGTCGAAGCAGTGGTGCATCCAAACCATAGAGGCAAAGGGTTGGGATCTTTGATATTGAATGAGGCAATAAAAGTATGTGGTGATAAAACTCGAATCTGGTCTCATGGTGATCTACCCGCTGCAAAAGCTATTGCTTCATCTTTAAAACTTGAACGGCTTTGGTCAAATCTTTTAATGAGTAAATCACTTGGTCAAATACAATCAGTCACTTCTAAATACCCAATCCGCACATTCATTCCAGATCTTGATAATCAAGCTTTCTTATCGCTTAACAATAAAGTCTTCGCTAATTACCCAGATCAAGGTGGGTGGAGTGAGGATGATTTAAGAGTAAGACTTAATGAAGCTTGGTTTGAAAAAGAAGGATTTTTTATAGCGGAGGATAAGGGTGAGTTAATTGGATTTTGTTGGACCAAAATTCATGGCGCCCACACTCATTCACACAGTGATCAGGATGATGATCATGGTCATGACGCGCTCGGTGAGATCTATGTTTTAGCGGTTAATCCAGATTACAAAGAGCAAGGTATGGGACGGGATTTAACAATTACCGGCCTTAATTACTTAAAGTATCAAGGGCTAAACAACGTGATGTTATATGTTGGAGTTGAAAATAAACCAGCCTTTAATCTTTATAAATCACTTGGCTTTAATGAGTTTGGCAGTGATGTTATGTATCGGGTTAAAAGTTAAGTTATAAATCTTCACTGAATGCAATTAAGCACTCAATATAGGAATCGCCTTGGATTCCTAAGTTTTGGGCATCAGGCGGTGCTGTCACAGGTTCAATACAAATACCATCTTCATCCTGGCTATAAACCATCCAGTAAGGCGTATCGCACTCCATTGTTAACCTGGCAGCTCCTGGCCAAATGATCTCAGGAACTCCTTTAATCTCCATAAATGTGTCATCCCATGGTGGTTGGGTTGGCGTGATGATGTCACCTGTTGGTAGGTAATCATCACCTCTTTTAAACATCTTATTAGCTGCAAATAAAAGCTCAGCTGAATCTCCTTTACCAATCTCACGGGCAAACCATGGATGAAAACCTAAAGTTACCGGCAGATCACAACCATTTGCTTCGTAATCAAGTGACCAGCGAATTGCGTTGTCTAAGATCTCATAACTTTGGGTAACAGTCGCACCGTTAAAAGGTGATGGTAGTTCTAAGAATTGCCGGCCACCGCCAATATCCTCCCAAGAAGATTGCGCGCCATATCCAATTAAGGCGTGCGGTGGATCAAAGTTATTTGGTAATTGATGCTTATTACCCTTTGAATCTTTAATAATTCCATCTTTAATTCTTCCGGCAAAGGGGGCCATAGAAAACCAACCCCAAGTTAAATCCTGTCCACGAAAGGGAACTGCAAACTGCATATCTCGCCACTGCACAGATGCAAGACGTGCTCCTTGATCTAAATCAATTGCTATTGAGATTTGATCCCCATCAATATTTAACACTTACTCAATCTCCTTTAATGTTGGTGGATTAGCACCACTTCTAGAAACAGTTATTGCAGCAGCCTTTGCAGCCCGTTTAAGCATCATTTCTAACCTCATCCCACTCAAAGGATCCAGACCATCTTTCACAATTGCCTCAACCAAAATAGCACCCACTGTGTCACCCGCACCCACTGTGTCAGCAACTACAACCTTTACAGTATCAACAATTACCTTTTCACCTACTCGATACCCTGCTAATCCTTTATCACCGTATGTAACCACAATCAGTGATGGCCCCTTTGCAAGCCAATTCTTAACAACCTGATCAATTTCAAGTGAAGGATAAAGCCACCTTATATCTTCATCACTTACCTTCACAGCTGATGAAATAAATACCCATCGCTCCACTTGCTTCACATACAGATTGCGATCACTCATTACAGCAGGCCGAATATTTGGATCAAAAACAATTGGTGCAATCTTTGCTACAGATTGTGCCCATTCAAGTAATACAGAGGCCCCTGGCTCAATTGCTGTGGCAAGGGTTCCGATATGAAGAAGTGATGGCTGCTCAGTTTGAGGATTTGGTAGCCAACCTAGAGTGAAATCAAAGGTGGCAGTGTTTTCAATAACAAACTCATAGGTGGCTGATCCTGAATTGTTAAGTGAAACTATTGCTAAACATGTTGGCTTATCTGAATACTTTACGTAATCAAGTTTTACACCTGACGCAACCAACTCATCTTTTGCCATCTGACCATAATCATCGGTTGAAACTCCATCAATAAACTGCGTATCGATACCAATCTTTGAAAGTGCTTTTGCTGTGTTGGCTGGCCCCCCACCGACAATTGGTGTTCGATCTGAACCATCTGGAATAAAATCAATTAATACCTCACCTGCCACCCAAACTTGACTCATTAAAGCTCTTCACCTTTTCGGGCTAAAAACTCTGTTAATACTTCAACAGCAAATAAATGGTCTTCAACTTGAGGTAATCCGCTTACAATCAAAATCCCTTTAAAACCTTCATCTGTGATTAAGGGAAGTGCCCCGCCATGAATTGCATGGGTTTCATCTTGCACGTTATTTTCTTTATGCCAATCGACTCCACGCTCCTCAGCAGAAACTCTTTCATACATAGTTGAATGTTGCTTTAACTTAACCACGGCAACCTTGCGATTTATCCACCAGTCATTTTCAGGTTTTGAGCCATGTAGGGATGCGTGGAAAACAATCCAATCACCAATTCGCACCTGAATCGCTATAGGGACTTTTCTTTGATTACCTAAAGTAGTTGCGATCTCGCCAATTTCAACTGCATCTGAATTTGTAAGTGAGGGTAGCTTTAAGATTTGCTCTTCTTCTAATAATTGCTTGCTGCTAAAGCCGCCAGTTGTCATATCCGTTAGCCTATTAGAGTTATTACTTGGAGTTAAAGGCAGCGATATCTTTAATAATTTGATCAAGATTGATTTCAGGTGACCAGCCTAAAACTTTCTTAATCTTTGATATATCAGGTACTCGCCTTTGCATATCCTCAAAACCTTCAGGGTATGCCTTCTCATAAGCAATCTTTGCAATAGTAGAGGATGATCCAGTAAGTTCAATTACTTTCTGTGCTAGCTCCATAATCGTGATCTGCTGGTTGTTTCCAATATTAAAAACTTGACCCACAGTTTTATCTGAATCCATCACTAAAAGCAGGGCTCTAACTGCATCATCTACATGGCAAAAACATCTGATTTGTTCACCACTGCCATAGACAGAAAGAGGCTCATTCTTTAGAGCTGAGCTTACAAACCTTGGTACCACCATTCCGTAATGGCCAATCTGACGAGGACCAACTGTATTAAAGAACCTAACAATACGAATTGGAAGTTTATTCTCTAAGTAATAAAAATATGCAAGGCTTTCATCCACAGCTTTTGCTTCACTATATGACCACCGTGACTTTAGTGGGTGACCAATAATTCGATCATCCTCTTCACTTAACGGCACCTTGTCATTTTTTCCATAGATCTCACTTGTTGAGGCAATTAAAACTGGTTTTCTATATTTATCACATGCCTCAAGCACAACCTCACTACCTTGAAGATTTGTTTTAAGACTCTCTAAAGGCTTATTAACAATATTAAATACACCAAGTACAGCCGCTAAGTGCACAACATAATCACTTTCTGACACTAATTTATCAATTGCTGCTTTATCTAGAATATTTCCTTGCTCAAACTTAATCCCCTCTTTGATTGCAGAGAGATTACGTGCTGAGCCTGTTGAGAGATTATCAAATACAACTACCTGATCACCTCTAGCAATCAATTTTTCAACAAGGTGGGAGCCTATAAATCCTGCTCCTCCTGTAATTAAATACTTCACTAAATAGATCCTCGTGTATTAAGTATTGGCACATTTCCAAGCTTTAATAAATCAAGGTAATCATGGGGGGTCGCAATGATTGCTAGATCGAAATCACTACTGAGCGCAACAGATTCCTCACCATTCCATACTTTTACTAAATCATCATGCCAAGATACTTGCGCCCCTTTTTGTTTTAATCCGGTAATCAAGGACTCCACAGGGCTCTCCCTTACATCAGCCACATTTGGTTTATATGAAACTCCAACGACTAAAACTTTCTTATTCTTAAGCCCGCTAATTTTTTCTTCAGCTCTACCAACAAAATACCCCGGCATCTCTTGGTTTATTTGGTCCGCTAAATCTATTAATCTAGTGGGAGCACCAATTGATTTAGCCGCATGTGCTAAGTAGAGTGGATCTACGGGTATGCAGTGACCACCAACGCCAACACCTGGGTAGAAGGGCATAAACCCATACGGCTTAGTAGCTGCAGCTGAAATTACCTCAGTAATGTCGATTCCCATTTTCTGGCAAAAGATTGCTAACTCATTAATAAATGAGATATTTACTAACCTAAATGTGTTCTCAAGTAACTTTGCAGTCTCAGCAATTTCTAAAGATGAACAAATGATTATTGATTCAATAAACTTCTCGTAAAACTCCTCTGCTCTCTTAGTAGCATTATCCGTAAGGCCGGCCACTAATTTTGGTGTATTCCTAATACCCCACTTTTTATTTGTTGGATCGATTCGCTCAGGGGAGTAAGCAATTTCAAATTCACCAAGTTTTAAGCCAGACTCCTTTAACATAATTGGTAGAAGAATATTTCGGCAAGTACCAGGCTCAATTGTTGATTCTACAATTACTAAGGTTTCGGCTTTTAGATTTCTTCCAACAGTAGTGGTAGCACTGATTAGCGCCTCTAGATCTGGTTTATTGTCATTGGTAATTGGCGTAGGAACGCAAATCAATACAATCTCCGATTGATTAATCGTCTTTGGATTTGTAGTTGGCTCGTAGTTCTTTGATTTTAAGTTTCTCAGTACAGCCTCATCGTTTAAGTCTTCAATAAGACTTATACCACGACTAAGTAATGTAATTCTTTCCTGATTTAAATCTAATCCAAACACTTTAAATCCAGCATCAGCAGCAGCAATTGCTAAAGGTAGTCCTACATAGCCTTGCCCTACAACAGTGATTTGCATTGAGATATTAAGGTGCTAATTCTTTTTTAGCTTGTTGAGAAATAGGATTAGAAGCCGCAAAGGATAAAATCTTCTCTAATATCGTTTGAGACTGAATCAGGTTTCCTTGCTGCTTGTAATATATGCCTAGCGCGAGATAGTTAGTTGCGCCCCAAGGATCTAATCTTACTATTTTTTCCCTATAGGCAATTGCTTTAGGTAGGTTTCCTAGTTGCTCGTTGACGATGGCTAATAGACTTAATGCTGTTATATTTCTAGGATCTTTGAGGGATATCTTTTCAATTTCTGATAATCCTTCATTTATAAATCCACTTTCAACAAGATTTATAGATGCAAATAAACTATAAGTAGGGTCAATAAGTGGCGTATCAATAACCCTAAACTGTAAATCTCTATAGTAGGAACGTGAATTAGCATCTTGTAAATTTACTTTAACGCTTGACCTATATGAATTGGTTTCACCACTGTAAAGATTACTCAACAAAATTATTGACATTAACGCTAATGCACCTGAAATTGAATTCTGCAAAACTTTTTTGTTGCTAATACTCAATTGCGAAAAAACTTCTTTCTGATTGCTATAATCAATTTTCGATATTGATAAGCCAACAATTGCACCCCCAAGAATCCATCCCCAAATTGAAATTCCTATATTGTCAATTGACACCAAAGATTGTGCATGAAAAGCCACCCAAGCTGAAAAAAGTGAGGCCATGTGCATTTTATCAGAGCCGTTGAAACTCTTAATCCCTTTTATGGCTCGTTGCAACACATAAATATTCAACAGAATATATGTAATTCCAACAAAAATTCCGCCAGTTGCAAAAAATTGTATAAATGTATTATGAGCATTTGTGCTGGTAATCTCAAAACCATAGGTAAGAGGGTAACTAGAATCTCGGAACTCTTTAAAGTAAGCACCGTATCTATCAACACCGACACCAAAAAAAGGATGAGCCAACCACATATCGATTCCAGCTTTCCAGTAATGACCTCGTATACTGACGGATGGTTTGTACAAATATTTTTCAAACGGCCCAACTTGTAAAATTCCTAATACAGAGATAAGTACAGTTATTCCTCCTATAACAGTTGCTACAGTGCCGAGCAATCTGCTTTTTGACCACATAAATATAGTTAGAAAAATTCCAACTCCTAAACCAAAAGAAATAAGTCCTTGACGCGCATTGGATTTATAAATTAAAAACAATAGGAGTAATGCAAGTAAAGCTGGAAATAATCTATATATAAACTTTTGCTCAATTATAAATGTTGAAGTAAAAATCATAACTCCCATTATTGCCATGACTGCGGCGGCAAAGTTAGGGTTTCCTAAAGTACCAATTATTGAATTGTATGGGTTGACCCAATTCACAAAGTCATTGCCTGTGGTCTGCAATAGTGCATAAAAGGCCGATATAGAAGCAATTACGTATGTGACTTGGAAGAGACTCTTAACGTTAAAATCTCGAAAAAACATGGCAGTCACTAGCATTATTACCGATAATGCAAAATACTGGAGAAATCCATTTCGGCGTTGAGTTTCGCCAAAAAAAGCAAAATATAAATTATCTGTTAAAAAAGAAGCAACTAATAGACAGATGATAAAAAGAATAATCACCACAGTTAAACGCTGGATCTCTAGATTCGCGAAAATTACACTTCTAAAGCTTATGAGATAGCCTGAAATCCAGGATGCAAGGACAATTAATATCCATAATTTTGGTGAATTAAAGGGATCTGCGAGTGTGGATTGGAAAAAAAGCGTAACAAAAACTAAGGATATTAGTATCCACCTTAGGGGAGATTTAGCTATATTTTCAAAATGTGATGTGTTGGTCTTCATGCTATTAGCCTACCGAAATAAACGGGCCCAACTTCCTTTTCTGGAAACTGGGCCCGTTTATTTACTCTTGGTTTAGGCGGAAATTAAGCCTTTACCTTCTTTTGAATCTTAAGCACCAAATTAGTTAAAGTGGTGATAAGAGTCTTAAGAGATGCAACAGTGGTTGCTAATGCAGTTACTGCTGCTAATGCAGCTGCTCCTGAATCAGTAACGGTTGCAGTTGCAGTAACGGCTACTTGTCCAGCAAGTGGTAGTGAAGTACCACCGGTTGCTGAAATTGTAACTGATCCACCAGCTGCTGGCATGAACACTGTGTATACCAGAGATCCAGCCTTAGCTCCAGTTGTTGATGAGGCATTACCAGCTGTTGTTACTGATACAGCTGTAAGGCTATCAACTGGCTGTCCTGCAGGATATGTAACAGCTCCATTAACCGAGATTCCACCGGCAGCAAACAAATTAGCCCATGTGCTTGAGGCAATTTCCTTGCCTGCAGAATCAAGAGGAGTTACATAGATTCGTGCGCGCTCATTTGGTGCATAAGATGCTTTATCAAATGATAGCTTCACAGTAGAAGCTGCGTTTGCGTTTACAACAACAGAAACTTCATTAGAAGTTGCAGTTGCTAGCGCTACAGTGGCAGCATCAATGATCTTGAACTTAGCTGTTCCAGCAGAAACTCCTGAAATAGTGCACTCATGGCGTGCATCATCTGCATCCCAAGTACACAAGCTAGGTGTAACTGATCCAGCAATTAATGCATCAGCTGCTGAAGAAGCATAAATATATGCAGCTCCTGACCATGCAATTCCGCTGGCATCGACTGCTGTAACCCTAACTGCATCAGAATTTGTTCCAACCTTAAGGAGTGGAGTGGCAACTGTTGCTGTCATTGTCTTTGCAGCTACTGCATAGAATGACATTGTTTTGGTTCCGAAAGCCACGCTTGGTGTCGAAATGGTAAATGTTGCAACACCTGTTGTGCCGTCTGCATAGATTGGGTAACTTTCACCTGAATCGTTGTTGTACTTAAGCACAACACTTCGTCCACGGTTTGAAGCACCATCGCCAACTTGGCCAATATTAGTGGTCACAGTTACTGACTCTCTAGCTGCTCCGCCAGCACTTGCATTCTTTAAGTAGACATACAAGTAACCAACTGCAGTGTTAGAAGCTGTTGCAACAGATGACAAACTTTCATCTTCTTCAGTTGCAGCAGTATCGTTAATATAAACTCTAGAGTTTACTGCACTAGCCACTTTACTTGCTGCAGCTAAAGCAGCAACCACAATACTTACATCTGTTGTCTGTGTTGAAACTGCATATGTAGCAGTTGCAGCGAGATAACTAATTGACTGAACGGTTACAGTGTAAGTGTAAGTTCCAGCTATTGTCGTTCCAGTTCCAGACTCAAGTTGCAAGAAGAACTTAGTACCAATATAGCCTGCTGCTCCGCCTGCCATTGTGTAAACAGCAGAAGCAATAGTCTCTGAGTCGGTTGCATAGGAAGCACCCGCAAGAGTTAATGAAGTACCCATTTTTGTGGTGTCATCGATATCAGTTCTCGCGTAACCACTTGCAGTGTTTGTTTCAACAATACCAAGAAGTGCAACTCGAGTTGCTCCAGTTGGAATTGACTTTGCAACAGCGGAAACTGTTACAGAATCACCAGCTCCAACCAATGCAACTACATCAACAGTTGCAGCAGTTCTGGTATCTGAGGTTCCACCAGTAGTACCTGTCTGAATTGTTGAAGTTCCATTTACTGCTGTAATAGTTACAGCAGAAACCGCTGCTTGCGAAGGAACTGAGCTAAGTACGCCCATTCCTAACGCTGCAACAGCAACAAGCGCTATGCGCTTGAAGTTTGTCTTTGTAGACATTTGTTTCCTTTCGTTAGTCGTTACCAGGAATTTCCTAGTAGCGGCTTCGAGATGAGTCGCACGTGCTGACGCATCTCTTTCCCCCCGCAATATCCGGATTGCAGGAGAAACCTGTTTTTTAGGTGTCATTTATTTGACCCCCTTGGCGCCAATATTGATCGCCTGGGCAAGGATTGAGCTCTTGCTAGAGTTCAAAATTATACGGGTATTTATCTCATTTGGAATCGCATCGACATCTAACCCGCCAGTAGTAGCCACAAATAGCGCTGAATCCACCGTTGAATCTATATATATGGTGGCTGTTAGAAGATAATTTCCGTTAGAAAGGCGGGTAATTGTTGCGGCAGAGCCAGTTTGGGTCAGCGGAAACCATGAGCCAGCAACAGTCACAGAAGGGCTTGCGAAGTATGAAGTACCTGCACCATCAACTGTAATTGTTTGGGAAACCAAGATATTTAACACTGATTCACCCTGGGATTGTGCATATGAAACAAGCACATAACCATCAGGGTTAGTAATTGTTGATTGAGATGAAACAGAAAGTGATCCAACATTTCCAGTCGCATCAGAAACTGTAAACCCTGTTGGTAGTCCATCCTTAGAAAGACCAGCAAATAATGACTTCGATGTGCGGAAGTTAATCGCAGAATTATCTTCAATAATCTTTTGATTTGAAAGATCTAAGTTTGTTTCTGTAGGAGATGGAGTCGATGATTGAGTCGAAACTGGTGCCTCTTGAGTTAGAGTTGAAACGACCAAACCATTATTAAACTCACTTCCAGTTACAGAGTTAAACCCAAGGAATGCGACCATCACGATAAGTAATGAAAGTGCAACCTTTGATGATTTCTTAGCGAGCTCTGCTGCCTTCTTATATGTACCAGAAATAGAATCAAGAGCAGTAGCGCCGGTTTTCTCATCAACGACCCACTCGGTAAGAACACGAATAAATGATGCGCGGGCACGTTGAACAACATGGCGAACATTTTTCTCACTTGTTCCAATTGCAGCTGCAATCTCTTTAGTGGTACGGCCTTCAACTTCCCACATAACAAGGGCTGTGCGTTGAGTTTCTGAAAGTCGAGATAGTGCTTCTCGAATTATTGATGCATCCTCTGCTGCGGCAAGTGTTGCATCCATTGGAATGTGATTCTCTGCTGCGATCTCAGCAAGGCGTTCTTGGGATGTATCTGAATCAAGGGCAACTAAGTTGGGGCGAGATCCAGTTGCACGGATTACGTTTAGGCATAGATTGTTAACTGTGGTGCGCAGATATGCCATGGCACGATCTGCGGTATCTAGCTCTGGGGCTGCCAAGATAAATTTAAGGAAGGCATCTTGGACTACCTCTGCTGCATCAGCATCGCTTCGAAGAATTCGGCGGGCTTGAGCGATAAGTGATGAGCGGTTTTGGGTATAAAGAGCGGATAAATCAGAAACAGACCACGCAGCAACTGTTGCTGGGGCCTGAGCCTTATTGCGAAGTGACACTTTGATTTCCCGCTTTCGATGAGCCAACGTCTTGACCCCTCTACCTAGTAAGACACTAAAAGTAGGTAAATGTTGCCTTTGCTACCTACCTAAACTAGAGCGAAATCCTGGGAGTCTGCTGGGGCTAAATGTCCAGTGGTTAAGGCTGCTATCTGTGGGCCCTGTCGGGATCGAACCGACGACCCACGGATTAAAAGTCCGTTGCTCTACCGACTGAGCTAAAGGCCCCAAAATTGCTGCAAATAAAGAGTCTAACTAGGCGAAAGTCTAATGCCTATTTTTCCGCTGCCTTACCGAGCCTGTCTCGAATTGCTAATGCAAGACCACCTCCAGGTGGTTGAATCACCATAATTTTGTTTAATTCTTTTTTATCCCCATCCCTTAGAGCGGAGTAAATCTCTGCGGCAAACTGTTCAATAGTTGTTGGTGCCGCAAGTCTGACTGCACCTTTAGGCGTGGAAATTTCTGCCAATGCGATAAAACCTTCTCCCGGCCCTGCCATTAAGTCAAGAAAAACTCTGGCTTTTGGTGAGTAATGAGAATCAAGTAACCCAGGAGATTTCAAAGAATTTTTGAAACTCTCATTACTTGGTTCTAAACCTGTGCAATCAATGATTTGTTCTGGGGTTAACCAGCCAGGGCGAATAACCCTAGGAAATTCATTAGTACAATCAATAATTGTTGACTCAACGCCTATTAGACAATTACCGTCATCTAGGATTAAATCAGTTGAGTTTAAATCTGATCCAAGCTCTTCGTGTACCGCCGAAGCGGAAGTAGGGGAAACCGCACCAAATTTATTAGCGCTGGGTGCTGCCACTCCATGCCCTCCAAGTTGTTCAAATTGCTTGAGTAATGAAAGTGCAACTTGTTGATTTGGAACCCTAATTGCCACACTGTCTTGTGCTCCAGTAATAAAATCCTGTGCTAACTCACTTCTTTTGACTATCAAAGTCATGGGCCCTGGCCAAAATTTCTCACCTAGTTCAAGTGCGTACTCTGGAACTTCCACCGCCCATTTTGATAAGAGATTTACTGAGGAAATGTGAACAATTAATGGGTGAGTAGTTGGTCTATTCTTGACCTTATACAACCTACTTACCGCTGTTTCATTAGTGGCATCGACGCCCAAGCCGTAAACGGTCTCCGTTGGGAAAGCGACTAAATTTCCATCTATTAATGCCATAGCTGCTTTATGGATTACCTCTTGGCCGCAGTTAGAAGTAATTTTCATGCATAAATCTTCCCATTTAATTAGTTTTGATAAGCACTCTTTGCCCGATACCCTTCTCCTTCTGGTCCCCATCGTCTAGTGGCCTAGGACGTCGCCCTTTCACGGCGTTAACACGGGTTCAAATCCCGTTGGGGACGCGTCGAAGTTGAGTTAAATTCTCAGCTTTGAAAGTAAGGCCCAGTAGCGCAGTTGGTTAGCGCGCCGCCCTGTCACGGCGGAGGTCGCGGGTTCAAGTCCCGTCTGGGTCGCAAGTGCTTAACTGCACTTTGATTGGCTGAGTAGCTCAGTTGGTATGAGCGAACGACTGAAAATCGTTAGGTCGCCGGTTCGATCCCGGCCTCAGCCACCATTTAAAGAATCAAAAAGTTAGGAATTGATGAATCTAAAACTAGTGAAAGATAAGTACTTCAATTATTCGATGCTTCGATGGAGTCTTGTTGGCATTACGACTACTGCAATAGATTATTTGTTGTTTATTTTGCTATATGGAATAACACATTCTGTTTATATCTCAAACTTTTTATCAGCAACAGTAGCAACTACTCTCAACTATCTCTCACATTACAAATGGACTTTTAAAAGTCAGGAAAAATACTCAAAATCTGGCATGAAGTATCTTCTTAATCTTATTTTTTGGTGGATAATTTCTACCTCAATTATCAATTTTTTAGTCGCATCAGGAATTGATCCAAGAATTGCAAAATTAGCACCTGTAATTGTTATTGTTCCAATAAATTATTTTGTACTAAACCATTTAATTTTTAAAGGTAAATTTATTAAAAATTAAATAAACAATGAATTTACACTCGAAATACCGCTATACTGATTTACCTGACTCAGAAAATCTCGTAAAATGTGCTAAAGTTTTACTAATCTATGGCAAAATTAAATATATACAATAACACTATTAATAAAAATTCGAATAGAACTGAAATTTGTAACATTTATATAGTTGGGTTTTTCCTTGTATTCGGTACTTTGTGTTGATTAAAAGCAATACTTTCGATTATTACAGTAACCAATTATGCAAAT
This sequence comes from Candidatus Nanopelagicus limnes, assembly GCF_002287885.2. Taxonomy (GTDB): domain Bacteria; phylum Actinomycetota; class Actinomycetes; order Nanopelagicales; family Nanopelagicaceae; genus Nanopelagicus; species Nanopelagicus limnae. Next base: position 96,458 of record NZ_CP016768.2, on the reverse strand, counting down.
GAATTAAAAAATATAAGTTAAAAGAATGAATCAATCTTAATAGTGGTGAAAATTCAGCCCCGCTTAGTGGTGTATTTCTATACAAAACATTTATATCTCCCATACTGGATCAACTTTAAGCCAATCAATAGGTAGACTTGCCTCTAAATCTTTCTGAGTTCCACTTCTTGTAATGCTTTTTGGCACGTATACAACACCACTTCCCATTCTGCTACTAAGAATTGAAAAAGTACTATTAGCACAAATTTTGATAGGCGCCTCCGAGAAAAGAAGAAAACTTGTGGCCGGATCTGGCAAGATTTCATCAGTAACTACGAATATTTGCCTACAATTTTGCTGTTTAAGATTTGAAAATTTCTCTTCGGCCCAGTTTTTGTCATTTGTGAATAACCAAAGATCGTATGGTTCTGAGTTGGAAGTTTCATGCTGATTTAAAATTTTGATGTACCAGCTAATGTCTAAAACACCATGATAATCCTTCAAGGATAAAAAATCTCCTCGTCTTATATGCACTGCAATTTGATTAGGCTTATTTATCAATTTTTTCAGAGAATTTAAATTCGAGTTTTCCTCAATTAACTCTAGTTTTGAATTTTCCTTTAAAAAAAAATCTACGTATTTCATATCTTGAAAATAACCACGAGCATCGACATTTTTCTTGCTTGTTAAGAAATTCTGATTTGATGTAAAACCTTGATCGCTAAACTTTTCAGTGAAAAAACTTAGACTCTTTGCAATTTTTGGTGACCTAAAATTGAAGCTAGAATTAACTCGAGAAACGAGGTTCCTAAAAGGATTAATGCCTTTATGATTTTCAATGACTGCATTCAGATTAAATGAAGTTATATCAAATTCACTATGATTATAGGAAATTTCTGAAAAATCTAAAACTAGCATTCGATTCTGATTTCTGGCCAGCCAGTAGCCCCCCATATATCCAAATATTTGGTTTCCTAAACCACCTACAAGTTTTACTCGCAACTTCTCCATTTCAGCAATAATAGCGTATTTCACAATGCTTAAAGTTAAGCATTAACCCAGATTTATCTAAGGCATATCTGTTTTATGTTGAGAAGGGATTTCTGATTTATGTTTTTGGTTTTCATCGATTCAAGAATCACGTTGCTTGAAAAAAACAAAAAGCAGAATTACGAGTAATACAATTCCGATTCCAACTACCGAAATATCATTAAATAAGAATTGTTTTGAAAGCATCATTGAAAAGCCGGCAAAAAAGGCGGAAAGTGTCCATAAAATAAAGGCAGATTGTTTTCTAGAAAATCCAGATCTAATTAATCGATGAGATAGATGATCTTGTCCACCTTGGAAGGGTGAAAGATGCCTTCGTATTCTAGAAAGTACAGCAACTGTTGTATCAAGTATTGGTATTGCAAGCAAAAATACTGGAATCATAAATGAGCCAATTTGTGTTTGGGCGGTTGGTTCAAATCGAACAGTTAAAGTAGCTAGCAAAACTCCCAGAAACAATGCCCCGGCATCTCCCATATAGATTTTGGCTGGACTCTTATTCCAGACTAAAAACCCTAAGGTAGAACCAGCTGTAACTACAGAGAGTGCTGCAATCAAATACTGATCACCGTTAAGAGCTAAGTAAGCGAGTGCAATAGATGAAATTGCAACTGTTCCTGCAGCCCCGCCATCTAAATTGTCAAAGAAATTTATTGAATTACAAATTCCAACAATCCACACAACTGTAATTATTGAATCAAAAATAGAAGATCCCGTTGGATTTCCAATATTGTCTGTAATTATCAAAATGCTGGCAGTAAATACACCGGCCAAGGTTTGGGCTATAAATCTAGGTAAGGGAGGTAAGTTTTTTATGTCATCCCATAAACCAATAAGTCCTAGCAATAATGCTGGGCCAAGAACTGAGGTAGCAAGCCAGAAAGTACTTGATGTGAATTGTGAGAAAAGAGAGGCTGAGTAAGAAACTGTTATTACTCCAATAATTATTGCAACCCCACCTAAATAAGGCACAGGCTTCTTGTGGGATTTATGAGATGAGTTAGGTCGATCAACCACATCTGTGGCAATAGCAATCTTTCGCATTACCGGTGTTAGAACTCCCACAAATAAATAGGAGACCACAAACAGTAAGAAGTACTCTGTATTTGTTATTCCCATTTGGCTAGATAAGGTTAATTAAGCAGAACCAGATTTGCGTCTATGCATCTTTGGGGCTGAACCACCAGTTTGCCCTGAGCCAACCTTGGATCCTGAAGTAGGCCCGGCGCTTTTGCCAGAGTTACTACCTTTTTGTTTTTTCGCTAGAGCTGCCAACATTTTAGCCTTTGCATCTTCACCAGTGTTTTTTTCTTGACTCATGGTTAATTGATATCCATTCTTTAACTGTTGCTAGTTGTTTTAAGAAGAAGTGCTTTAACTTCAGACTCTTTATATCTTCGATGTCCGCCTAAGGTTCTAATTGAGGTTAACTTGCCAGATTTTGCCCACCTGGTGACAGTCTTTGGATCTACTCTAAATAATGATGCAACCTCAGCTGGGGTTAATAAGACCTCATGATCTGAGTTCATTTAAGTTGCCCCTTTTTAAGTTAGTTGGTGAGTATGTCCGATTTAAACCTTATGAGGCAAGTATTGTGGTTTGGGAGAGTAAATGACAAGTATTTGAAACTACATAGCCTGCTCAAAGGCAGCAACTCTTCGCCAACGAGTAACTAATCGCTCATAGCCCTGACCTGCCAGTGCGCCATCTCCTGCTGCTAAGCCAGCGAGTGATCTAGCAACATCCTCTATTGAAGTATCCGCGTTTAATCCTGGTTGGCCATTTTCAATTAAAGATTTCTCAAGATAAATAGCTAACCCTCCGTAATCACACTCCACAATTGAATTCGAATCAAAAATTGATAGCCATTCAAGTAAATCTGCAATCTCTTGCTCAATTGGGCCATTGCCAAAAGCATTAACTACTGCTTGGTGAGCAAATAAACATCTCTGCTTTGCGTTTGATATTGAGGTTCGAAGAATTGTGTAAGCACCATCATCATTGGTGCCTCTAATTCGATCGGAAGGCTCAAAGAGTGAAAACCAACGTGGTGGAATACTCCAGGTTGCAGTAATTATATGAGAGACCTTATCTTCAATACTCTCAGAGTTTAGTGAAAGTGCATTTTCAATTTCTTTTGGCAGAAAAAAATTACTTATTGTGAATGGCATTGAAGATTTAAAATCGTCCAATGCAGCCCAGCACCTAGCTGCTGTTGACCATGGAGCTATGTATTTTTCCTCATCAATTTCTAAAATGTGCGCACCATCTAATTTAAGAGCAGGTGGCTCTGTCACAATTACTCGCCGTAAGGCTCTACTTTGTTCATCTTTGCCTGTTGGAGTTGTGACTGGAATTTGATTCCATCTAAGTTGATCTGATTTTATGAATACAGTTATCGGTTCATAAACTCTTAAGGATGCAACATATGGGGTAGGACGCATATCAATTAAGCACGTGTTGTGTTGCTACCTTCACTGTATGGATCTTCATCATCAAAGCTTGCATCATTTTTTACCTCACCGTGCAACTCTTTTGCTAATCGCTCTAGATCCATATCTTGGTTTGAGTACTTAAGATCTCTTGCAACCTTTGTTTGTTTTGCTTTTGAACGGCCACGTCCCATTTGTGGTCTCCTTCAACACTCAATCAATTATCAGGCGGGTAGATTATCGCAAAGCTGGGCCATCAACCATCGGAGCTTTTCCCCCACTAAAAAGGGTTTTAAGGCCGATTGCCTGAAGGAAAAGACTCACTCCCATGATTGGAATTCGAAAGCGGTGATCCCCAATTGTGAACAGGGTAATCAACCAGTTAGTGGTAATTGCAACCATAGCCAAATTACCTATAAATTTTTCAAGTAAATTATGACGCCAGAGGGTGAAATATCCATAAAGTAATAGTGTCAATCCACCAAGTAGCCAGAGCCAAGAAATTACTTTTCCAAATCCACCATAAACAATATTAAAACCATCCTGCGTAGTTGCAATGTTTTTTAATGGATTAATGGTGAGCCACGGATTTCTTGCCATGGTGCCGTTTGCTGATGGTCCATACCATGGTGACCAAAAGTAAACTGATTTATTGTAAAAAAGCTCAATTGCCTTCGTGGGATTGTTTAGATACCAATTTAGTACACACCTAGTTCTTTGGTTATCCTGCTGCGCAGAAGTCCCTGATAAGTCACACTCAACTCCATACCCTTCTTTCATATATCCACCCGTGGCGTTATCACCAGCGCCAATATTCATGGTTACACCCAGGTTTGTCGAAATACTGTTAATTCCAATCGCTTGATTGTTTCTATACACCAATGTTGCAGGGAAAAAGAGTGTTACTACCAAAGTTATGACTACTGCAAGTGAGCTAGCCTTAACGCCTTTACGAGTAATAATCCAAAATACATTTAGTAATATTCCAGTAACAATTAGCCTTGGCTGCATAAATGAAAGTATGCCGACAACAATTGAACTAATAATCAAATACTTAAAGAACTTTTTGTCATCTTTTTCAATAAAATCTTTTATGATCAAGCCGACAACAATAAGTATTCCTGAAGCTGTAAAGCTTTCATAACCAACTGCTATTGAGCTCAGCGATAAGGTTGGGTTGAAAATTACTAACAAAAAAGCTAGAAATGCAAATTTCTTTAATCTAGTTTTTGATATTTGTGAAGCAAAAAAATATGCAGCATATGAAAAGATTGCTGACTGAACTATAGATAAGGTTGTAAGCGCCCAACTTTTGCCTAGAATCGATAAAAACAATAAAACCAAGGGATATCCAGCTGGCCAATAATTAAGAATGCTTTCTGTGGAAAATACTCCATCCTTTAATAGGGCGTTATAGCCCATTAGATAATTCTCACCATCAGCGCCAAGCCAAGCTCCGTCAACGAAATAAACTCGATCACCTGAGCCTGCATTCATTCCTTGAATTCTAAAAATTATTGCTAATTTAACGAAAAATACTGCAATAGCCCACAACAGGAATTTTCTTTGTAAATTCTCTTTAGGCGCCATTCTGGCCCGCTTAGACTTACTAGCCATTTATTCCTCCATTAAGACTTTCCATTAGTTTACTAACCTCTTCAAAGAGTTGAGATAAATTCGAGCTTGTGCCTGAGGCTGAAATTAAGCCTTGATTGCAAAAAGTCTCCCAATTTGCTGGCTCTTTCACCAGATTTATTAATGTTTCACTCGCCATTTCAACCACATTGGGTGGCGTTCCTCGGCGATGATTGCCGCCTTCTACGCATTGAATCGCAGCGTAGGGAGGAATTCTTAACTCTACCAATTTGCCTGGAGCAATTTGTTCAACAACTTTTAGAATCTTTTTAACCTGGCTCTTTATATCAGAATCTTGACTCATCGAAGATCGGTTAATTCAACCTTTGAAATCTTTCCATTGATTTGGGATTTGATCATATCTTTCACCTTATTTGTCTGCTCAATCGAAAGGCCGGCAAAATCAGATGGGTTTTGAATCAGTTTATTCATCTGGTCCAACGAGAGCGGAAACTCTTTTTCACTGGCAATGGCGGCGAACAACTCACGTGGAGCAGTAATTGTTGAATGTTTTTTAATTACCTGATGAGCTAGCTCCCGACCCATACCTGCTTTAACGCACTCCATTAGTAACTTTGTTGTAGCAAGAAGTGGAAGTTGTTCATCTAATTCATCTTTTATCTTTTCTTCAAATGCGCCGAACTCCTGCAAGATGGTCATAAAGGTTTGAAGCAAACCATCTAAAACATAAAAAGAGTCAGGAATTACCACTCTTCTAACTACAGAGCATGAAACATCTCCTTCATTCCATTGATCCCCAGCTAGATCTGCAGCCATGTTGTTATAGCCACGAAGTAAAACCATCATGCCACTTATACGTTCAGAAGATCTGGAGTTCATTTTATGAGGCATAGCAGAGGATCCAACCTGTCCTGCTTTAAAACCTTCACTTACTAAGCCGCTTCCTGCCATTAATCTAATTGTGGTTGCCATAGATGATGGCGCGGATGCAATCTGCAATAACTTAGATACAACCTCAAAATCAACTGATCTTGGATAAATCTGACCGACTGAGGCCCAAGTGTTTTCAAATCCAAACTCATCAGCAATACTTTTCTCTAGATTGGCAAAATCCTTGCCCATCGCATCTAATGCATCTTGGGATGTGCCAACTGGGCCTTTTATGCCACGAAGTGGCAGGCGAGCAATTAATTCTTGTAGTGCAGCATGAGCAAATAACAACTCCTCGGCGCATGATGCAAATCGCTTACCTAATGTAGTCACCTGAGCTGCAACATTGTGAGATCTACCCACCATATAAGTTTTTTCATACTTAGATATCTTCTCGCCCAGTAAAAATAAGGTTTGTAAGACTCGAAATTCAATTAATTCAAGGCCTGCTCTAATCTGGATCAGTTCAATGTTTTCAGTTAAATCACGGCTTGTTAGACCAATATGAATTTTTTCAACTCCAGCGAGTGCGTTAAACTCCTCAATCCGCGCCTTAACATCATGGCGAGTTTTCATCTCTCTCTTATCAATCGAATCTAAATCAACTTTTTCGATTACTTTTTCATACGCTTTTACATCACTATCTGTGATTGGTAGCCCAGCTTTTTGTTGAAGTTTAAGAATGGTTATCCAAAACTTACGTTCATTAATGATTTTATTGATTGGATCAAAGATTGCCACCATCTCTTTAGTGGCATACCTTGTTGCTAATACATTTGGCGTGATACTCATTTGATTAAGTCCCTCACCACAATTGTTTCATCCCTTCCCGGGCCAACACCTATAGCGCTCATTGGTGCCCCTGAAATCTTCTCTAAAAATTTCACATACTCCTGAGCATTCTTTGGTAGATCTGCAACAGATCTTGCTTTTGAAATACTCTCTTTCCAGCCGGGCAGGTGCTCATATATTGGCTTGGCATGGTGAAAATCAGATTGTGAAGCAGGTAGCTCATCCACTCGCTTGCCATCAATTTCATATGCAACACAAACTGGAATCTTCTCCCAACCAGTTAATACATCTAACTTTGTTAAGAAGAAGTCAGTTAAGCCATTTACTCGAACTGCATATCTGGCAATTGGTGCGTCAAACCAACCACAGCGTCTATTACGTCCAGTTGTAACACCTACCTCGCCACCAATTTTTCTAAGCGCCTCACCATCTTCATCAAATAACTCAGTTGGAAATGGACCACTGCCAACTCGAGTCGTGTATGCCTTAAGAATTCCAATTACGCGTGTGATCTTTGTTGGACCAATTCCAGAACCAGTAGATGCTCCCCCTGCAGTTGGGTTGGAGGATGTAACAAAGGGATAAGTTCCATGATCAACATCTAATAATGTTCCTTGTGAACCTTCAAGCAATACGACTTTACCCTGTTGCAAGGCTTGATCTAAAAGCAGCGATGTATCTGTGACGTACGGCTTTAAAATTTCGGCATAGCCCAAATACTCATTGATTACCTCATCAACTGTAATTCCCTTGCGATTAAAAACCTTGACTAAAATCTGATTCTTATCATGCAGGGCTGCTTCAATCTTCTGCTTTAAAATAGATTGATCAAATAGATCTTGAACTCTAATTCCAATTCGATTTATCTTGTCAGCATATGCTGGCCCAATTCCACGCCCCGTTGTGCCAATCTTTGATTTTCCTAAAAACCGTTCTGAGACTTTATCGATTGTGCGGTGATACGGTGTTATCAAATGCGCGTTAGTTGAAATTTTAAGTTTTGAGGTATTTATACCTCGCTCATTTAAACCTTTAATCTCCTCCAGTAATACTGCTGGATCAATCACTACACCGTTACCAATAACTGGAACTACATTTGGAGATAAAATTCCAGAAGGAAGTAAGTGGAGTGCATACTTTTGATCACCGATTACAACTGTGTGTCCTGCGTTGTTGCCGCCTTGATAGCGGACTACATAATCAACTCGATCGCCTAATAAATCGGTTGCTTTTCCCTTGCCCTCATCGCCCCACTGCGCACCAAGTAAAACAACAGCTGGCATCTTCTTCTCCCATTATTAGTAACTTTAAAGGTGAGCCACTTTGCTTAAAACCTTTTTAGTTGTAATTTCCTTACGGGATTACGTCCAATTCCACCACATTTGGGGCGGTTTTAGAAATCACCGCCCCAATGCATGCGTTAAATCTGCCCTAGTAGGCACCAAGCAGAAGCAACGCCTTTTTAAACAACGCCGAAAGGGCCATGGTTAATGTGCCGGAGGCGAGTAGTCGCTCCAGCAGGGTAATTAAGGTGATTAAAGTGCCAGTTAACATAAAGCTCCATTTCTTTTTATTTAAATTGCATGGGATTTATCAGATTCATCTAGCCTATCTAAAGGCTGGCACTAAAAAATTTAATCTCCTTCTAGTGGGGAAAACTTATCGCTGATAACCTCAGCCTTACTATGAGTAGTGAATCTTTTGAAAACCTATCTTATGAAGATCGCACCTTCCTGCCTTCACAAACTTTTATTGATAATGCAAATGCAAAAAGTGATATTTATAAAGAGGCAGATACAGATCGATTAGCTTTTTGGGAAAAACAAGCAAATAGATTGCATTGGAACCAAAAATGGAATCAAGTTGTTGATTGGCAACTACCTTTTGCTAAATGGTTTATTGGTGGAAAGTTAAACGCTTCCTATAACTGCCTAGATCGACATGTAATTGAAGGCAGGGGGGATCGAGTTGCTTTCTACTTCGAAGGTGAACCAGGAGATACTCAAACAATTACCTACGCAGATCTATTATCAAAGGTTTGCAAAGCTGCAAATGCTTTAAAAGAGCTGGGAATTAAACAAGGAGATCGAGTTGCGATCTATATGCCGATGATTCCAGAGGCGGCGATTGCAATGCTTGCTTGTGCCAGGTTAGGTGCGATGCACTCTGTAGTTTTTGGCGGATTTTCAGCCGACTCATTGCTTTCTCGAATTCAAGATGCTGATGCCTCCTTAGTCATTACCGCCGACGGTGGATTTAGAAAAGGCGCGCCATTTGCACTAAAGCCTGCAGTTGATGAAGCGCTTAAGGGTGAGACAAATGTTAAAAATGTTTTAGTGGTAAAACGCACTGGACAAGAAACTAAGTTTGATACTTCAAAAGATATTTGGTGGCATGAGCTTGTTGATAAACAATCGGGTAAGCATGAGTGTGAGTTCTTTGACTCAGAAAATGGCTTATTTATTCTCTACACCTCAGGAACTACAGCAAAACCCAAGGGTGTTTATCACACTACTGGTGGTTATTTAACGCAAGCAGCATTCACCCATCATGCAGTTTTTGATTTAAAGACTGAGAAAGACATCTACTGGTGCACAGCAGATATTGGTTGGATTACCGGCCATTCTTATGTGGTTTATGGACCATTAATAAATGGTGCAACACAGCTGATTTATGAAGGAACGCCCGACACCCCAAGTAAAGGGCGATTATTTGAATTAATTGAGAAATACAAAGTCAGTATCTTATATACCGCACCAACTTTGATTAGAACTTGGATGAAATGGGGAGATGAATATCCAAACAAATCTAATCTTTCATCCCTGCGTTTACTTGGTTCAGTTGGTGAACCAATTAACCCTGAAGCATGGATGTGGTATCGAGAGGTAATTGGAAAAAATAATTGCCCAATTGTTGACACTTGGTGGCAGACAGAGACTGGCGCAATCATGATCTCACCATTACCTGGAGTTACTGCAACAAAACCAGGCAGTGCCATGAAGGCCCTTCCTGGTATTTCAGCTGAAGTTGTTGATGATGAAGGTAAAGCTGTTGGCAATGGCAGAGGTGGTTATCTTGTCTTAACAAAACCTTGGCCTTCAATGATGCGTGGTGTTTGGAATGAACCCATTCGTTATAAAGAAACTTACTGGTCACGTTTTGAAGGAGTTTACTTTGCAGGAGATGGCGCAAAGTTAGATAAAGATGGCGCAATCTGGTTATTGGGCCGAGTAGATGATGTTATGAATGTTTCAGGACACCGAATCTCAACCACAGAGGTTGAATCAGCATTAGTCTCACATGATGTGATTGCAGAGGCTGCAGTAGTTGGCGCAAAGGATGAGATGACTGGCCAAGGAATTGTTGCATTTGTTATTTTAAGAGGTGGCATTGAATCAGCCACGGGGGATGCTTTAGTTAAGGAGCTTCGCGATCATGTTGCAAAACAAATTGGCCCAATTGCAAAACCACGTCAAATAATGGTCGTAGCAGAGTTGCCAAAAACAAGAAGCGGCAAGATTATGCGCCGGCTTTTGCGGGATGTGGCAGAAAATAGAGTAGTTGGAGATTCAACAACACTTGCTGATCCAAATGTAATGAAATTAATCTCTGAAGGGTTAAAAACTGGAAAGAGTGAGGATTAGTTTACTTTTTCAAGTAACTTAACAATCTCACTTTTCACCTCGTTCATTACTGAAGGTAAATGAGAATCTGAATAATCATAAAGTTTTGAAGGTTTAATGTATTTATCTGCGATGCTCCAGGATGAAAAGACCAACAGTGTTGCAACTAAATACAAAATAAAGGCTGCGCGAAGTGTTGAAATGGCCGCCCCTACCAGTGAATCAATAAGTTTAAAGGGTGGCACAAAAAGTATTTTGCGAAACAACGACCCAATTTTGCCAAGCAAAAACTCACCAATTGAAGCTCCTATAAATATAGCAAGTAATGCAAAAGCAACTTTTTGGGTTTGACTCTCCCAGGTTGCAAGGTATTTAACAGCCAAGGCCAATCCCGCTACACCACCTGCAACATAACCAGCAGTTCTAAAAATCGTTTTGATCAAACCATTTTTATATCCACTATAAAAAGCGATTAATAGGACTAAAACAATTAACAGATCAAAGTAATTCATAACTTAACTCCAAAAGCTTTTTCAACTTGATTGAATAATTGCTTTTTATTTGTGTAAGCCCCAATTTTAGTTTCTATATTTTTGCCATTTTCATCGATAAACCAGGTAACCGGAACGCCTGGCCCAAATATTGATTTTGAAACTCCACTTGAATCTTCAAGATTTGGCCAACTCATCCCGCTTTTTTGAATGTAATCAATAGCGTCCTTATTAGATTTTTCTTCAACATTTATGCCAAGCATCTGGATCTGTCCGTTTTTAAATAATTGGCTTTGATATAGCTCAACAAAATAGGGCATCTCCTGCTTACATCCTTCACACCAGGATCCCCATACATTTATAAGCAGGGGTCCTTTTATTTTATGAAAATTTATTTCACCCGACCCATCTAAACATCTCATCAAAACTGATTTATCGGCGCTCTCTAGTAATCTGATTTGATCACAAGACGTAACCACGCCAGGTGAACTTACCTTGGTAGGTGACGTACAGCCAGAAATTAGCAAAGTAGTGATCAAAAGAAATGAAAATTTCTTCATTTAAAATCTGCCTCAACTTTCACCATTCGCTTTGCCTTAATTGGATCCATCTCACCTATTCCAAAGGATGGACAGTGCTTAGCAATTGGGCATGCACCACACGCTGGCTTTCTGGAGTGACACACTCTTCTGCCATGCCAGATTAAGCGCTGCGACAAATTAGTCCACTCTTTTCTTGTGATTAAATCAGCAACTTCAAACTCAACCTTTACCGGGTCCATAGATTTACTCCACTTAAATCTTCTACTTAATCTGCCAAAGTGAGTGTCAACGGTTAAGCCTGGAATACCAAATGCATGACCTAAAACTACATTTGCTGTCTTCCTGCCAACACCTGGAAAAGTGATCAAACTTTCTAATTTGTTTGGCACCTTGCTATCAAAATCTGTAACTATCTTGCTACTAAGTGATTTTATATTCTTAGCCTTCGCCCGATAAAACCCAGTTGATTTAACCAATCTTTGAATATCATTAATATCAGCTTGGGCCATTTTTATTGGATTTGGATATTTCTTAAATAAGGCAGGTGTTGTTTGATTCACTCGCTTATCGGTGCATTGCGCCGATAGAACAGTTGCAACTAGTAATTGAAAGGGAGTTTTATAACTTAATTCACACCTAACATTTGGATAGCTTTTACATAGAATCCGATAGATAGCCCTTGCTCGAACTTTCTTTTGAGCCAAACTCTCTCGCATTTGCCTAAGATTACGCTGATTGGAGTTGTACTACCTCCCAGCAGTATCCTTACTTCTATGCCCGCCAAAAATGAAGATGAGGTAGTTAGAAAAGCCCCGCTTTTTAGTGCTTTAGATGATGCCTCCGCCGCCAGTTTGCGAGCCTCCATGAATGGCATAAAGATTTCAAAGGGTCAGATTTTATTCAAAGAGGGTGACCCAGGAGATAAGTTATTTGTTGTAGTTGAGGGCAAGCTAAAGCTTGGCACATCCTCTGGTGATGGCAGAGAAAACCTTTTATCAATTTTAGGTCCAGGGGATATGTTTGGTGAGTTATCACTATTTGATCCAGGACCAAGAACAGCAACTGCAACAGCAGTCGTTGATTCTAAGTTACTAGCCCTTGCAAATGATCAAGTGATTGGTTGGGTAACCGCCCATCCACATGTTTCACTTCAACTTTTAAAAAGACTGTCACAACGTTTAAGAAGAGCCAATGATGTTTTATCTGATTTAGTCTTTGCTGATGTGCCTGGCCGAGTTGCTAAGGCGATTATTGAATTAGGTGAGAGATTTGGAACTAAAAAAGATGATGGCCTGCACGTTAACCATGAGCTAACCCAAGAGGAGCTTGCCCAATTAGTTGGGGCATCTCGAGAAACTGTTAACAAGGCGTTAGCTGATTTTGCATCCCGTGGTTGGGTAAAGCTTGAACCACGCGCAGTAATTATTTTAGATTATGAAAGATTAGTAAAACGGGGCAGATGAGCAATAAATTTTTAATTACTGGGAAAAAAGAAAAATACAGAGAAATTCTACTGCTTTTAATTTGTTGGATTGCCTGTCTAGTTTTACCCCATTTTCAAAAGAATTTTAATTTACTCACGGTGATTTCTCAAATATTAATTTCGATAATATTACTGGTTACTCTTTATAATACTCTATTCAAACATACTGAAATTGCAAAAGTAATTAACTATAAATTGTTTTTTATTTTTCCTTTTACCTACATAGTATCTTTATATTTGAATGGACAAGGCAATGACAAATTATATGTTTTTTTGAATCGTTTTGGTTCGGGAACTATGTTTGTGAACAACAATGTATTTTTATATGGAGACTTAGCACACTTAACAGCCGCGAGCGACTGCACTACTCCAATTCAAATAGGTGAAATAATCTGTGATCCATTCTCTAGGCCGTTGAATCAAAATCCTCATGTAATTTCTTTCTTAAGATTGTTAGATTTTTCTAATGTAGTTTGGCTTGGGCTTATTTCTACATTACTTTTTTTTGTTCTAATGATACTTATATCGAGTAAAAATCAAATAAATCAAGTTACTTTATTAATAACTTTACTTAGCCCGCCAATTGTGTTAGCTATCGATCGGGGTAATGAAATTATTACGATTTTGTTGATAATATCCAGTTTATATCTACTTATAGGAAACAAAATCAAACAATCTATTGGGGCCACTCTTTTGGTGGTGAGTGCTTTTTTTAAACTTTGGCCAATATTGATAATGCTTTGCATGTTGATTTTCTTAAGGAAACATTTATTCATATTTGCGAAGGGAATAATGGTTTTGCCAATAGTATATTGGTCGATAAACTTTGAATCAGCAGTTCAAATGGTCCGGTTTACAGATAAAGGGAATCCAAACGGATTATCTTTTGGAATTAAACATTACTTTGGTTCTTCGATCTCTTTTATATATATTGTAATTTTCTTGGTAACTACATCTGTTTTCGCAGTTTTCTATTTTTTCCGTGTTATCAACTTATTTATAAAAAAAGAGCAGACTTCTAATTACATGGCGATTCTGAACTCTCTTTTGCTGACATATGTAGTAATTTGGGTTTTAGGAACAAGTTATGTCTATCGTTTGATAATATTCATTCCCATACTCATATATCTAAATAAAGTCTTTATGGTTAATCGTTCTCTATTGCAATTAGAATCCCTGATATTACTAACTTTGTTAACTAGTAGACTATCAATAACTACAATTTATACAAATTTGATTGCAATTATTTTTTCAATGCTCTTAATTAAGCAGTTAATTCAAAATATTAAAAGTACCAATAATATAGGAACTGAGTAAGTGACTTTTTGTCCGCAAAACACTAGATCAGACCTAAAACTATAACGGTCTATTCAACTATAATTGATTTTTAAGCTGAACTACAATCTCAATTTCAACTGGTGCGTTTAGTGGCAATTCACCAACTCCAACTGCAGTTCTTGCGTGTTTGCCATTTACATCTCCAAATACCTTAATCAATAATTCACTAGCACCATTTACTACTCCTGGTATTGCTATAAAGCTTGGCGCGCAATTAACAAAACCGCCTACCCTGACAACTCTTTCAATTTGATCAAGATCTGCAACTAATGAAATTGCGGCCAGTGCGTTTAATGCACAAATTTGAGCTAGATCTTTGGCGTCCTCTGCTGTTACGTCACTACCAACCTTGCCCTCTTTAACTAATTTGCCATCAATTACTGGAAGCTGTCCTGCAGTAAACACCAAGTTGCCACTTTTAACTGCTGGAACATATGCAGCAACCGGTGCTGCAGCAGTTGGAAGTGTTAGGCCAAGTGCGGAAAGCTTTTCTTTAACACTCACGCAATCACTCGCTTCATATACGCGACTAGTTGATCGCCTCCGCCAGGGGCAGGAACAACTTGAACTAACTCCCAACCTTCAGAGCCCCAGGTATCTAGGATCTGCTTTGTCGCATGGGTTAGCAATGGCACAGTGACATATTCATACTTCATTTAGTAATCCTTACTTTTTATTGGGAAAGTGCTGCTTTGACCAATGATGAAACCACTCCGCCATCAGCTTTGCCAGCAATCTTAGGTTGTAAAACTTTCATTACTAATCCCATGCCAGCAGGCCCTGCTGCATTTGTTTCAGCAATTGCATCTGCTACCAATTTCTTGATATCTGCCTCACTTAATTGCTCAGGTAGGTAGAGAGCAATAACAGCTGCTTCTTCTTTTTCTTTATTTGCTAAATCATCACGCTTTGCATTTGTGTAAGCCTCAACAGCTTCCCGACGCTTTTTAGCCTCCCTGGATAAAACTGTAATTACTTCAGCCTCGGTCAATACCTTTGCGCTCTTGCCCGCCACCTCTTCATTGGTAATAGCAGCAAGGAGCATTCTGATGGTGCCGCTTTTTACGCCATCCTTTGAGCGAATCGCATCGGTTAAATCTGACTGTAGTTTTTCTTTTAGTCCCATAGCGGTATCTTCTCATGCCTATGGCATACAAAGTGCGCACCTCTACCCTGCCCCTGCTCCCTAAGGGTACTAAACCAATTAGAGTCCTGCATTTTTCAGATCTTCATCTGCACCCTAGAAATAAACGCGAGATTGCAGATATCAAAACATTTATTCATTTAAAGCCTGATTTAGTTATTAGCACAGGTGATTTTTTAGCCCACAAAGATGGGGTTGATATTGCACTTAACGCGCTGGACGAGCTTCTTGATCTACCAGGTTTATTTGTCTTTGGCTCTAATGATTACTACGCACCTAGTTTTAAAAATCCCTTTTCTTACTTAAGAAAAGATAATGGTGAGCGCAAGTTAGGTGAAAAGTTGCCATGGCAGAGATTGCAAAAACAGCTAACAAAACGAGGATGGCAAGATTTAAATCACAATAAAGTTAAGTTAAAGGTCAATGGTGTTGTAATTGAAGCACGTGGTACAGATGATGCTCACTTAGAGTTAGATGATTATCGAAAGGTTGAAGGAAGAGTGAGTAAAACTGCAGATATTGCAATTGGTGTAACCCATGCACCATATGAAAGAGTTCTTGCTGGGATGGCGCAGGATAAATTAGATTTAATTTTTACAGGCCACACCCATGGTGGTCAGATTAGATTGCCTTGGCCGGGGGGGAGTAAATCACTTACTACAAATTGTGATTTAGAAAATTGGCGATCTCGTGGAGTTACCAAGGTAAATGATGAACCTTGGCTTAATGTTTCAGCTGGTATGGGTATGAGCCCTTTTGCGCCAATTAGATTTGCTTGCCCGCCTGAAGTCTCACTAATTACATTAATTGCTTAAGGTAGGCTCTAACAATGAATCTAATTTCAAATAAATTACATCGCCTATATTTAGTAATTACTCTCCTTCTAGTAATTCCAGATACCTTTTATTGGTACACACTTAATGATTACTCCAACTACCAAGATGCCTTTACTGCCATTACTAGCTCAACTGGTCTAACCTGGTTAATAGTTAGCTACTTAGCGCTATTTTTTGCAATTTTTGCCCAAAACCTTGAGATGCGAGCTTTTTTAACTGTGGCTGCCTTTGTCACACGTATTTTTTTCCTGGTCTGGCTAACTGATATCTGGCGTTCTAATGAAGTGGGATTTGCCCAGGTGATTAAGAATGTTTTTGTTAAAACTGGGGAGGCTCCATATGTTGAAGCTTTTGCAACTGTTGCACTGATTCCAATGGTTTTAACCTTAATTGTTCAAAAAACTCAGGTTGCAAACCTTCTTACAGGTTTAGTTAATTTCCTAAAAGCTCCTGCTAATAAAACACATCAGGTAGTTTTCTACACAGCTTCAGCAACAATTTATCTGTTAGCGCTAATTGGAATGGTTAGATCACTATTAGATAATTACGATCTAGCAGCCTCAGATCTGCCATCAGGTGTTACTCAGAGTTTAATTTGGTTAGTAGTTTTGGGTGTCATTCAAATTGCTTTGAAATTACTGATATTAGGACTTGGACTTCTTGCCTCACTTTGGGCTTGGATTAGTTGGCAAGCGGATATTAAGACTGTACTTGGGCATATGAAGGATTTTAAGTTATCTGAGTATCTAACTAGAAAAGTCGCTTCCTACCTATACACCTTCTACTTTTTATTTATTATTGGCTTAGCAGCTGTGGGTATTCCAATTTATGCTTCAACAACATATGGCATAAATCAAGATTATGCAGCATTTCCAATGGTGGCATTAGCCGGAGTAATTGTTACTTTCTTAGTAATTCTTGCAATCCGATTGGTATTTGAATTAGCGGTGGCAGTAGTTCATATCGCTGAAAACACAAAAAGTGGATTAAGAAAGTAAATTAGTTAGATTTTGATTTAGCCTTTTCTAAATCAGCATCCACCATTAACTTTGCTAACTCTTTCCAATGTGTTTTCGCCTTCCAGCCCAGTACTTTTTCAGCCTTTGATGGGTCACCGATTAACGCATCAACCTCAGTTGGTCTTTCATAACGCTTATCCACTTCAACATGATCTTTATAATTAAGTCCTACATGTTCAAAGGCTGCTTGAGCGAAATCTTTAACAGTGGCGCCAACCCCGGTAGCAACTACATAATCATTGGGCTTATCTTGCTGAAGCATTAACCACATTGATTCGACATACTCTTTCGCATATCCCCAGTCACGCACAGCGTCTAAATTACCAAGGTACAACTTATCTTTACTACCGGTGGCAATCTTGGCAACAGCTCTTGTTATTTTTCTAGTAACAAATGTTTCACCGCGACGAGGTGATTCATGATTAAATAAAATTCCATTTGTGGCATGCACTCCATACGCCTCACGGTAATTAACTGTTGACCAATAAGCCATTAACTTTGCTGCTGCATATGGGCTTCTTGGTCTAAAGACGGAATCCTCATTTTGCGGTGGAGGAGTTGATCCATAAAGCTCACTTGTGCTTGCTTGGTAGTAACGACATTTAATACCAGATGCCCTAATTGATTCAAGGAGTGCCACAGCGCCCACCGCATCAACTTGGGCTGTGTATTGAGGCATAGTGAATGAAACTTGAACATGAGATTGCGCACCCAAGTTATACACCTCAGTTGGTTGAATCTGATGAATCAAATTAGTCATATTCACACCATCAGTTAAATCACCATAGTGCAAAATCAATTTTGGATTTGGTGTGTGAGGATCTTGGTAGATGTGATCTATACGAGCGGTATTAAAAGAGCTAGAGCGGCGAATAAGTCCGTGTACTTCATAACCTTTTTCAAGTAGAAACTCTGTTAGATATGAACCATCTTGTCCGGTGATACCGGTAATAAATGCAATCTTCTTAGACAAAATGGCTCCTTACTTATTTTGTAGATACCACTCTACAGTGGATGCGATGCCTTGATCTAATGAAATTAGTGGTTTCCAGCCTAAATTAGCAATCTTGGATGAATCTAGAACTTTTCTCATTGTGCCATCGGGTTTACTTGAATCCCAACTTATTTCACCATTGAATCCAACTGCTTTCGAGATCTTATCTGCCAAATCCTTGATTGAAACTTCCTGCCCTGATCCAACATTTATTTGCTTGGAGTCATCATATTTATCCATGCAAAGTAAAACTGCCTTGGCTAAATCATCAACATGCAGAAATTCTCGAAGGGGTGAACCACTTCCCCATAAAATTACCTTGCCACTACCTGATCGCTTTGCCTCAATAAACTTTCGAATAAGAACCGGTAGTACATGCCCATTTTCTAAATCAAAATTATCATTTGGCCCATACATATTTGTTGGCATTACCGAAATCCACTTATATCCATACTCTTTGCGATAAGACTTGATCAATTCAATACCAGCAATTTTTGCCACTGCGTAAGCCGAGTTTGTCTGCTCAAGCTCACCAGTTAATAAATACTCCTCTTTTATTGGTTGAGCGCAATCCCTTGGGTAAATACAACTAGAACCTAGGAATACAAATTTTGAAACCTTAGCTGCATGAGCTGCGTCCATAAGATTTGATTGAATTTGTAAATTCTGAGATAAAAATTCAACAGGATAAGAGTTATTGCCACCTATTCCACCGACCTTTGCCGCACAATCAATAATGGCGGTCGGTTTAAGGTTTGATGTAAACTCAAAAGTTTTATCTCGATCTAGTAAGTCAACATCTTTACTAGATATTCCCACAACGACTTGATTTAATCGCTTGAGCTCTCTGACAATTGCTGAGCCGACTAAACCAGAACCGCCAGCTACCAAAATTGTCATGTGCTTAGCCTAGCGTTAGGTTTTTTAAAACTCGGCCGCAACCAACTCTGCAATTTGAGCAGTATTAAGCGCTGCACCCTTTCGCAGATTATCGCCGCAAACAAATAACTCGATTGCATTTGGATCATCAAGTGATTTTCTAACCCGTCCAACCCAAGTTGGATCTGTGCCAACAACATCTGCTGGGGTTGGAAACCTATAGTTTTCTGGATCATCAACTAACTCAACACCAGCCGCATTTCTTAATACCTCTTGAGCAACAGAGCGTGAGACTTCCTTGTCAAAAATTGCATGCACGGCAAGGGAGTGGGTTGTTAAAACCGGAACTCGAACACAGGTGGCCGAGACCTTAAGGTTTGCAAGCCCCAAGATTTTTCTTGATTCATTTCTAACCTTTAATTCCTCAGATGAGTATCCGTCCTCTTTTAATGAACCTGCCCAAGGAATCACATTAAGTGCAAGTGGATCTGAAAATGGACCAAAGTCTTTCACAACTTTTCTAATATCTCCTGCTTCATCACCTAAGCTTTTATTTGCAACTAAATTTATTTGTTCACGCAAAATATCTAAGCCCCCTTGGCCAGCACCGGAAGCAGCCTGGTAGGAGGCGACAACTAATTCCTTTAATCCATACTCTCTATGCAAAGCACCCATAGCAACGATCATGGAAAGGGTGGTGCAGTTTGGATTAGAGATAATTCCCTTTGGTCTATTTTTGATCTCTTGTGGATTTACCTCTGGCACAACTAATGGCACATCTTTATCCATTCGAAACGCACCAGAGTTATCAACTACTACCGCTCCCTTGCTTGCTGCGATTGGTGCCCACTCTTTAGAAACCTCATCAGGAACATCAAACATTGCAATATCAATTCCTTCAAATGCCTCAGGAGAAAGTGCAACAACCGTTAGCTCTTCACCACGACAGGTAAGTTTTTTACCAGCACTTTTCGCAGATGCAATTAATCTAATCTCGCCATATACATTTTCTCGTTTCGATAAAATATCAAGCATTACTGTGCCAACAGCCCCAGTTGCGCCAACTACAGCAAGTGAAGGTTTTTTGCTCATCGTCCACTTCCTCCATAAACAACAGCTTCAATTTGATCTGCATCTAAATCAAAGGCTGTGTGTGCTGCTTTAACACCTTTTTCTAGATCAGAACTTCTGCAAACAATTGAGATTCGAATCTCTGATGTTGAAATCATTTCAATATTTACGCCAGCTTCTGAAAGACAAGCAAAGAAGGTGGCTGTAACTCCTGGATGACTTCTCATACCAGCGCCAATTAATGACAATTTACCTATCTGATCATCATATTGAATTGAAGCAAAACCGATCTCACCTTGAATGCGCTTTAACACAGCTGTCGCATTGGCACCTTCTGTTTTTGGTAATGTGAATGAGATATCTGTTAAGCCAGTTGCTGCTGCTGACACATTTTGCACAATCATGTCGATGTTTATGTCGGCATCAGCGATTGCTTGAAATATTGCAGCTGCCATACCCGCCCTATCTGGCACTCCAACTATGGTCACCTTTGCCTCACTTTTATCATGAGCTATTCCTGCGATTATTGCTGCTTCCATTTCGCCCCCTTCTGGATGATCCTTAACCACCCAGGTTCCTTCCTTGTTGGAAAAAGATGATCTAACATGAATTGGTAAATCAAAACGCCGCGCGTACTCAACGCAGCGAAGGTGTAATACTTTGGCTCCACTTGCTGCTAGCTCTAACATTTCATCATATGTAACAGTTGATAACTTCTTAGCTGCTGGAACAACTCTTGGATCGGCTGAGAAGATTCCATCGACATCTGTGTAGATCTCGCAAACATCTGCTTCAAGTGCTGCAGCGAGTGCCACCGCAGTTGTGTCAGATCCACCTCTACCTAAAGTAGTAATGTCATTTGTATCTTGTGAAACTCCTTGAAATCCTGCAACAATTGCTATCGCACCTTCTTTTAGTGCTTCTTGAATTCTTCCTGGTGTCACATCAATAACTCTTGCCTTGCCATGAGTTGATGTTGTAATAATTCCAGCTTGAGAACCAGTAAATGATCTTGCTTCATGACCTAAATTTGAAATTGCCATTGCAAGCAGCGCCATAGAGATTCGCTCACCTGCTGTTAACAACATATCCAACTCACGTCCATTTGGAAGTGGGGAAACTTGATTGGCTAAATCAATTAATTCATCAGTGGTATCTCCCATGGCAGAGACCACAACTACGACCTGGTGACCCGATTTTTTAGTAGCAACGATGCGGCTTGCAACCCGCTTTAGCCCCTCAGCATCGGCAACCGATGAGCCACCAAACTTCTGCACGATTAAACCCATGGGGTAAGTGTGAAGGATAGGCTTGACAATTTGGGAATTATCTCAAATATTAAGACGCCTAAACATCTTAAATAATGAGATTGATCAATTATCGTAGGATCTGCGCCCCTCAAAAGCTCTGCCGAGGGTAATTTCATCAGCATATTCAAGATCCCCACCCACTGGAAGACCAGAGGCAAGACGAGAGACCTTGATCCCCAAAGGTTTGATCAATCTAGTCAAATAGGTAGCTGTTGCTTCACCTTCAAGGTTTGGATCGGTAGCAATGATTATTTCACCAATTGTTGTTTCAGATAATCTAGTCATTAACTCTTTAATTCTTAAGTTCTCAGGGCCCACTCCATCAATTGGCGAAATTGCCCCGCCTAACACATGATAAGTACCTTTAAACTCTCTCGTTTTTTCAATTGCAAGCACATCTTTGCTTTCTTCAACAACACAAATAGATGTCTTATCTCTTCTTGGATCCCTACATATCTTGCATAACTCTTCTTCTGAGATATTTCCACAAATTGAGCAAAACTTAACTCGCTCTTTAACTGTCTTTAATACTTCAGCAAGGCGAGTTACATCAACACGATCTGATTGAATAATATGAAAGGCAATACGTTGGGCACTCTTTGGTCCAACGCCAGGAAGACGTCCTAGCTCATCAATTAAATCTTGAATTATTCCTTCATACATAAAGTTTCAACTAAGCAAAAACTTAGTCTGACTCCTTAATAACCTTAGCGCCTAATTTACTAGCTAGCAGATCAGCGCCGGTCAGCATATTGGCATCCGTAGGATCTTCATCACTTCTTGCCATTGTGGTGGTGGCAACTGAGGTATCAACTGTTGCAACTATCTTTCGTCTAACTCCGGCAACCTCTTCAAAAGCATCAGATAAAATTACATCACTTTCTGACCTAACAAATGAATCACGTGCTCCTGCGTTAACAATTCCAATGCTTATGCTCTCATCATCTACGGAGAGTATTTGAGCACTTGTTGCAAGTAATGACCAGGTTAGACGGCGCTTGCCTTTAACATTTTCAATTACCTGCGGCCATAATCTGCGTAAGGTTGCTATATCTGCAACACCACTTGGCTTGTGGTTAGTTGGCTTGCTCTCAACCTTAACTGGTTCAGTTTTAACTGCTGCTGCTGGTTTTACTTCAATCTTTGGTTCGGTTTTAACAGTATTTTGAACCGGCTCACTCTTTGCAGCTTTAACTTCAGCAGTTGGTGCTGCACTAATTACTCCGCGCTCCAACTTTTCAAGTCGAGCAGTAACAGCTGCATCATTTGCCTGCGGCAGCATCATCTGTCCACAAACTAACTCCAAAATCAATCTAGGCGGTGTTGCGCCCCGCATCTGGGTTAATCCATTAGCAAGTAGATCTGCTGATCTAATTAGATTTGCAATACCAATTAGCTTTGCCTGAGTTCGCATGCGATCTAATTGATCAGTTGGAATTTGAACTAATACTTGTGAGTTATTTTCATCAACTGCTCCTACAATAATTAAATCACGCAAGCGCTCAAGTAGATCTTGCGCAAATCTTTTAGGATCCTGTCCTGATTCAACTACGCGATCAACTGTGTTAAAAAGGGAAGCAGAATCAGATGCAGCAAGTGAATCAATTGATTCATCCAAAAGGGTTGAGTCGGTGTAACCAAGAAGAGCTACTGCAATCTCATAAGTAACACCATCGCTACCAGCACCAGCTAGTAATTGGCCAAGGATTGATTGCGCATCTCTGACTGATCCACCGGATGCCCTAACAACTAATTGAATAACACCCTTTGCTACCTTGATGCCTTCGGATTCACAGACTTTTTCTAAGTGGGTCGAAAGAATTGCTGGTGGAACTAATCTAAATGGGTAGTGGTGAGTTCTTGATCTAATTGTTGAAATTAATTTTTCGGGTTCAGTTGTAGCAAAAATAAATAAAACATGTGCTGGTGGCTCTTCAACTACTTTAAGTAAGGCGTTGGCAGCTCCAGGGCCCAATTGGTGAGCTTCATCAATAATGTAAATCTTGTAACGAGATTGAACGGGTGCAAAAAAAGCTTTATCCCGTAAATCTCTTGCATCATCTACTAATCCATGTGTTGCTGCATCTAACTCAATAACATCCAATGAACCTGGTCCATTTGCAACTAAATCCTTACATGATCGACAAGTCCCGCATGGGTTTGGCGTTGGTCCTTTTTCACAATTTAAAGATCTGGCCATAATTCTGGCACTTGATGTTTTTCCGCATCCTCTTGGTCCACTAAATAAATATGCGTGGTGTATTTGTCCTGAGGTTAAAGCATTGCTTAGTGGAGTTGTCACATGCTCTTGACCAATAACATCTGCAAAAGTTGATGGGCGATATTTGCGGTATAGAGCTAATGACATTTATCGCCTCCTCTGCTTAGTTAATTTAAAACTCTTGCAAATAATAGGATCCCCCGTACACCCACTAGAGCGCACCTACCCTTGCTGCATTCCTGCCCTGGGGGAGTTCGGCACGTTAATGCCGCACGGGGGATCTAACGGTAAATCTTAGTCATCACCACCGATACCCTTAAGCCTTGTAAGTAATAATGGAGGATTCGCATAGCGGCCGAGTGCGCACGCTTGGAAAGCGTGTGTAGGGCAACCTACCGAGGGTTCAAATCCCTCATCCTCCGCCAGATTTATTAAATCTCAACGCCAATATATTTAGTCTCTAAAAATTCTTCAATGCCGGCAAAACCACCTTCACGGCCCAAACCTGATTGCTTAAAGCCACCAAATGGCGCGGCTGGATCTGAAATAACACCTTTATTAATTGCCACCATTCCAGACTCTAAAGATTCTGCCACCTTCATAGCTCGTTTTAAATCAGAGGAATAAACATATGCAATCAAACCAAACTCTGTTGCGTTAGCAAGTTCGATTGCTTCCTCATCTGAATTTGTAACAACAATTGGCGCTACCGGCCCAAATATCTCCTGCGCCAAAATTGGATTATCGTTTTTAACAGATAAAACAGTTGCCGGGTAAAAAGCACCAGCGCCCACTGGCGATTTTCCACCAGTTTTAACATCCCCACCCGCAGCTACAGATGAATCAACTAACTCTGCAATTTTATTGCGCTCTTTAACTGAAACACTTGCCCCTAATTGGGCGCCAGATGATGTGCCAGGTGCCATCTTTAAGCCACCCATTGCTTTAGTAAGTTTTTCAGTGAAATCATTTGCAATCTCTTTAGCAACATAAAATCTATTGGCAGCTGTGCAAGCTGCTCCGCCATTACGCATCTTTGCCAGAAGTGCGCCAGCGACCGCATCATCAACATTAGCGTCCGATAAAACTAAGAAAGGCGCATTTCCACCTAACTCCATTGAGCATCTGATGACACGATCAGCTGCTTCTTTAAGAAGTATTCGACCAACCTCAGTTGATCCCGTGAAAGATAAGTTAACAACCCTTGGATCCTTTAAAATCTTTGCAATTGCAGGACCAGTTGGGGATGGCAAAATTAAATTGACAACACCTGCTGGAACACCAGCACGCTCCAATATTTCAATTATTGCTAGAGCTGTCAGAGGAGTTTCACCTGCTGGTTTAAGAATGACTGTGCAGCCAGCAGCGAGCGCCGGTCCAATCTTTCTAGTCGCCATCGCAGCTGGAAAATTCCAGGGTGTAATTAAAAGGGAAACACCAATTGGCTGCTTTGTAACAATAATTCTCTTATCGCCGCTTGGTGATGTTCTAAACTCACCATTTATACGTACTGTCTCTTCTGAGAACCATCTAAAAAACTCTGCAGCGTATAAAACCTCACCCTTAGCATCACTTAATACTTTGCCATTTTCTCTTGAAATAATCTCAGCTAATCGATCAGCCTCTGCCACCATAATTTCAAATGCTTTGCGCAAGATTTCACCACGCACACGAGGCGCCGTCTTTGCCCAACCTTTAAATGCTCGGTGAGCTGCATCTACAGCCTCAATGCATTGTTCTTCTGATGAAATTTGAACATTAGCAATTACTGATTCATCAGATGGATCTGTGACTGGCATGGTTGATGCGCCATTAACCCATTTACCATCAATATAGAGCTGGGTAGAAAGTTGCATAAAGATAAGCATACGCTCAGTTTTTACTGCTTAAAAATCAAGATTTAAACAGGCGTATACTTAATCTCTCAACTTCTACTTGGAGCGTGTTTTCAACTTTGCCTAACTCTTGGAGTGATAACGCACCAGCGCCAAAGGTGCTCAAAGAGCATGCTCATCTAAAAGATCCATTCTCCTATAAAATCAAAAGACGTCTTTTAGGCAATCCTTTAAACCGCCATACTTTAAGCCACCAAAGACTTGATAAAAAGTATGCGCTAGGAATTTTATCCTCTGATTGCATCTCAAGCTCTGCTTATGGTTCTGAACAGATTTTACTTGCCCTAGTTCCAGCATTTGGTCTTGCTGCATTTGCAATGTTAATGCCGATGACAATGAATGTTTTACTGATTCTTTTAATTGTTACCTTGTCATATCGAAATGTAATCTCTGTTTATACAAAAATTGGTGGGGCATACATAGTCTCTCGCGATAACTTTGGCCCAGTTGTTGCTCAAGTTGCAGCAGTTGCTCTTATGCTTGATTACATCGTAACTCTGGCAATTCAATCAGCTGCAGGAGTTGCTGCCATTATTTCCACTTTCCCAGAGCTATCTCCCTGGAAGATTCATATGACACTTGCAATCATTCTCTTGCTTACCTATGGAAATTTAAGAGGAGTAAAAGAGGCAGGTAAAGCATTTGCACTTCCTACATATCTTTTCGTTGGTTCAATGTTTACCGTCTTTGCAATCGGTATCTACCGAGAAATTTCAGGAACCCTGCCAACCTTAGATATCAACCAACCGGGAGCAGTTGAGATCGGTCAGGAGCAAGGCTTATTAACCTTTGCTGCAATCTTCATATTACTTAGAGCATTTGCAAATGGTGGATCTTCTTTAACTGGACTTGAAGCAATCTCAGATGGAGTCTCTTTGTTTAAATCACCAGAGCATATAAATGCCAGAAGAACTCTGGTAATTATGAGCACGCTGCTTGGTTCATTAGTTCTAGGTGTTTCCTACTTTGCCCACAAGATTTACGCCATGCCATATGAATCAGGAACACCAACAGTTATCTCTCAGATTGCAAAAACAATATTAGGAGATGGCGCCTTTGGCAGTGCATTTTTCATAGTTGTTCAAGCGGCAACAATGTTGATTTTATTTGCAGGTGCTAACACCACATATAGCGCATTTCCAATGGTGGTTAACTTTGTTGCCCAAGATGGTTACTTACCTAATTGGCTAACTAAACGTGGGCATAGGCTTAACTTCTCAAATGGAATTTTAGTTTTAACTGCAGCTGCGATGATTTTGATATTAGTAACTAGAGCATCAGTTGAGCATTTAGTTGCCTACTATGCACTGGGAGTATTCACTGCATTTACTCTCTCAGGTCTTGGTATGGCTAAGTATGCAAGAACCCATAAGAAAGGTGCTTGGAAGGTTAACTATGTAATTAATGGTTTATCTGGCTCAATCTCACTATTAGTAGTTTTAATCTTTGCAGTAGTTAAATTCAATCAAGGAGCTTGGGTTGTCGTTGTTGTTACACCATTTTTAGTGATGGCATTTTTAAGATTGCGCAAGCAGTACACAAGTGAACAAGATGCATTAAACATAACAATTCAGTCTTCAAGAGCCACTTCAATGACTAGACATGATGTGACGGTTTTAATTGATAGCTTTGATCTTGCCACAATAGGTGCCATTCGATACGCCAGAAGTTTAAATCCAAGAAATCTTTCTGCGGTGCATTTTGTAATTGATGATAGACGAGCTGAGATGTTAAGCAAAGAGTGGGCAAAAAATGAGGCTTGTGCTGATG
Organism: Candidatus Nanopelagicus limnes; assembly: GCF_002287885.2. Lineage (GTDB taxonomy): Bacteria > Actinomycetota > Actinomycetes > Nanopelagicales > Nanopelagicaceae > Nanopelagicus > Nanopelagicus limnae. Next base: position 69,063 of record NZ_CP016768.2, on the reverse strand, counting down.
TGCCACTTGAATTAATTGATTGCCCTGATAGACGTCTTGCAAATGCTGCAGTTGATTATGCAATTAGAGCAACAGCCGGCAATGATGTTGAGTTAACACTTCTCCTACCTCGTCGTTCTTACTCCAAGGTTTTAGGCTGGCTGCTTCATGATCAAACAGCTGAAGATATTGCTCGTCCTATCTCTCAACTAGAAAGAGTTGTTGCAACCATCATTCCATTTGACGTTGAAAAAATTATCTCTGGCCAAAGCAGCTGGAAGGCGCCATTAGATAAGAAAAACGAATCAAAGCAAGAAGTGCCTGTAAGAATACAGAGTGCGTTTACTAAAGCACCTGTTGCAACTAAATCAAATGAACCAATAAGCCATTACGCTGAAGATATAACCCCGATTGGCAATATCACTTGGCGTAAACGAGCACATGTTCAGGGAAGAGTTAACTCAATAAAGTCAGCACCTTCTGGATCATCCCCATTAGTTGAGGTTGAGATGTGGGATGAAAGTGGCGGCGTTACTTTGCAATTCTTAGGTCGTCGTGAAATTACCGGTCTTGAGGTTGGATCACAATTAAAGGCAGAAGGTATGGTGGGTGAAAATAATGGTCAACTAATTATTTTAAATCCATCATATGAGATTATTGTTTAACGCTTTGTTGTGAAAAAATCACTGAGTAACTGCGCGCATTCATTCTCTAGAACTCCACTTAATACCTCTGGTTTATAAATTGCACGTGAATCCCTCAATAGATCCCAGACAGATCCAACTGCGCCATACTTCTCATCAAATGAACCAAAAACTAATCTTTTAATCCTGCTCTGCGCTATGGCACCAGCACACATCCCACATGGCTCAAGTGTTACAACCATAGTTAGATCATCTAATCGGTAGTTTCCTATTTTCTTTGCAGCATTTCTAATTGCAACAATCTCAGCATGAGCGGTTGGATCATTATCTTGCTCTCTTAAGTTAGCTCCTTGCCCAACTACATTTCCGGAATCATCAACTACTAAAGCTCCGACTGGCACATCACCTTTAATGGCAGTTTCTCTGGCAAGTGATATCGCCTGTTGCATTAAGGATTTGTAATCCACTAATTACTTTCAATTACCTGATTAAATTGTTCGCCAAACCCTAATCTGCTAGCAATGGCTTCTAATTGCTCATCTGGATATAACTCACTGTCATCAAGAATGGTTAAGAGCTCCATCTCACTTACTCCTAAATCATTTAGTAGATCTAAATCCCCACCGGGTTGGGCTTCATCATCCTCTTCTGGAAATTCAAGATCTAATACTTCAATCAACTCTGCAGCGACCTCATAATCTAGGGCGTAGGTAACATCTGAGATCATCATCTGCATTTGATCCCCCAGTGCTCTTGCAATAATTACAAACTCATCCTCGATTGCGATTAATGCAATAGCTCCGCCATTGGTTTGTTGAGCCTTTAGTAAATCAATAATTGCGCCAATATCTCTATTTGAAACTAATCTGGTGGCATCCCAGCGACCATCTTCATGCCAGGCGATGATTCCAAAATCTACTGACATTTTGATCACATCCTTTCACCAACTTTATGCTCAAAACCTGACCTTCTTATTCTCCCGTTAATCAGTAGTAATTGGTAGTAGGGCTTTCCCCTTGTAGAGTAATTATGTGAAAATCCATATTGCAGACCACCCGCTGATTACACACAAGCTAACGGTGCTGCGGGATGAAAAAACTGATTCACCAACCTTTAGACGTCTTACTGAAGAGATCGTCACACTTCTTGCGTATGAGGCAATGCGCGAGGTTAAAACTCAAGCAGTAACTGTTAAAACACCTGTTGCTATGGCGCAAGGTGCGCACCTTACAAAACCAAAACCTGTTGTGGTGCCAATCCTTAGAGCAGGCCTTGGCATGTTGGAGGGATTTTCTAGATTAATTCCAACTGCTGAAATTGGATTTCTTGGCATGGTTAGAAATGAAGAGACATTAAAGGCAACAACTTATGCAAATAGATTGCCGGAGGATTTAAAAGGTCGTCAGTGTTACATATTAGATCCGATGCTAGCCACCGGCGGTACACTGGTTTCGGCCATTGAGTTCTTAGCTGCAAAGGGTGCAACAGATATAACTGCGATTTGTATCCTGGCAGCCCCGGAAGGAATTGCAGTACTAGAAAAAGCTTTTGCATCCAGCGCGCTGCAATTAAAACTTGTTACTGGCGCACTTGATGAGCGATTAAATGAAAAGGGTTACATAGTCCCAGGATTAGGTGATGCTGGTGATCGTTTATATGGTGTTGTTTAAATGGCAAGCACATCCCCCGGTTATGGAATCACAATCCGTGTTGATGGACCTGCCTCAGCGCAACCAGTATCTGAAATAACACAAGCAATCCTTGCAGCAGGGGCTGCTATTACAGCTCTTGATGTTGTTGAATCAGTTTTAGATCGAGTAGTAATAGATGTTACCTGCGATGCAATTGATGCCGAACATGCTGAAGCGATAACTGCCGCACTTTCGGCAAATAAGAATCTAAATGTTAGAAAGGTTTCAGATCGCACATTCTTGCTTCACTTAGGTGGAAAAATTGAAATCGCATCCAAAGTTCCACTTAAAACCCGTGATGATTTATCTCGTGCCTACACACCAGGGGTTGCCAGAATTTCACAAGCAATTGCTAAGGATCCTTCTGATTTAAGAAGATTAACAATTAAGCGAAATACAGTTGCAGTTGTTACTGATGGATCAGCTGTTTTAGGCCTTGGAAACATTGGTCCAGGGGCAGCTTTGCCGGTGATGGAGGGAAAAGCTGCTTTATTTAAAAGGTTTGCTGATGTTGATGCTTGGCCAGTATGTCTTGATACTCAAGATGTTGATGAGATTGTTAGAACAGTTCAAATTATTGCACCCGTTTATGGCGGAATTAATCTAGAAGATATTTCAGCACCTCGTTGTTTTGAAATTGAAGCACGATTGCGAAATCTACTTGATATTCCAGTTTTTCATGATGATCAGCATGGAACAGCAATTGTGGTTCTTGCTGCGTTAACAAATGCGTTAAAGCTTGTAAAGAAGGATTTAAAATCAACCAAGATTGTTTTAAGTGGCGTAGGAGCGGCTGGAACCGCGGTTGCAAGGTTGTTAGTTGCAAAGGGTGCTCAAAATATAATTGGCTTTGATAAGGATGGTTTAGTTTTTGAAGATAAAGGCGCAGAAGATCCAATGCGTAAATGGTTTGTAACAAACTGCTCACCTGGTTCATTTAGAGGAGATATCCATGCTGCAATGAAGGATGCTGACGTATTTATCGGCGTAAGTGCTCCGAATGTATTAACCGAAAATGATGTTAAATCAATGGCAAAGGGTGCGATTGTCTTTGCCTTAGCAAATCCAGATCCTGAGATTGATCCAGCACTGGCAAGAAAACATGCAGCAGTTGTTGCAACTGGCAGGAGTGATCAACCAAATCAGATCAACAATGTATTGGCATTTCCTGGCATCTTTAGAGGCTTACTCGATGCTCATATAACCAAAATTACCGACAATATGTTAGTGCTAGCAGCTGATGCAATTGCATCTTGTGTTTCAGATCAGCAACTAAACGCCAATTTTATTGTGCCAAGTGTTTTTGATTTAAATGTCGTACAAAAGGTGGCAGCTGCAGTAAAGAAGTCTGTTTAAATAAATGCTGAGTTTTGCCGCCTCATTTGACGAGCAACTATCTCCCGTTGCACCCTTTTTGTTTTATGTGGTTATCGCTGGCATTATTTTTATTGAAACTGGTTTGCTAATTGGGTTCTTTTTGCCTGGGGATTCTTTGCTATTTAGTGCTGGTTTAGTAGCTGCTAGTAGGGATGACATAAATATTGTTTTTCTCGTTCTTGCTGTCTTTTTAGCAGCTTTTGTGGGTGATCAGGTTGGGTATGTAATTGGCCGAAAGGTTGGCCGGCCTTACCTTGAAAAACATAAATCAAAGCGAATGCAGAAAATGCTTGCTAGGTCAGAAAAATTTTATGCTCGATACGGCTGGTGGTCAGTTGTAATTGCAAGATATATTCCTTGGGTTAGAACTTTTGTGCCACCAATTGCTGGAACCGTAAAGATGAATTACTACAAATTCTTATCTGCTAATGCATTGGGCGCTTTCTTATGGGGAGTTGGAATTACCTTAGCTGGCTTCTACTCTGGTTCAATCTCTTGGGTTGGCGATATCTCATACGCCCTTGCTGCCTTTTTTATAACAGCATCTTTAGTTTCAGCCTTTATTAATTACCGCCGAGATAGGCGCGACTGACCATTTGCAACCACACCTAAGTAGGTCAGTGCAATACCAGCAGTCAAGTAAGGTGAAATATGAGTACCGGGTGTTGGAAAAACAAAATCAATAAGCAACGATCCAATTAACATTCCGCCAACACTAAACAGAGTGAACTCAAGTACGCCAAGATGTTGAACGATATGGGCTGAGAGTGCAATGTAAATTACTCCAATTGAGCCACCTAAAAACATCCACCAAGGAGCTGTTTTAAAATTTAGAATTGAATGATCTGTAAAGATTGATCGAATTGCTAATAAAACCAAAAGAAAGCTAGTACCGGTTATAAAGTTTAAAAGTGAGGTAGCAAAACTTTTATTTGAATATGAGTTAATCCTGCCATTTAGCGCCCGCTGAACTCCAACCCATGTTCCAGCAAAGAGTGCCAAAGATAAAGCTAGTATCGAAAAATCACTCATCGCAAATCTATCCCAAGCCGATACTGCAACAGCAATAACAGTAATAATTGCTGCAGTTACCCTACGTTTAGTAATTAATGATTTAGCGCCACCGCTTAAACCTAATTTATCAACCCAAAGTGAAATGGCAGTTTGACCTGCAAGGGATGCAACAGTAAATAAAGCAACCCCAGCGATTGGCACCACATAGGTTTGCATTGCAACAAAGGATGCACCAAGTACTCCAGCTGCAAGTGTTAAAGGTGGCATTTCTCCAGCTTTTGTCGCTTTAAATATTTGCCTAAAGCCTGCTCTTACATCTTTACGAAACACAGCTATCAAAGTTACAAAAAGTAATCCGGTGGAAAATGAAACTATTGCAGCCTCTACTGAGTCACCCATTTCATCTGAGAGTGCTCCATTTACCCTAGATTGCGCAGCTATTAATACGCCAGAAAAAGCTGAAAGAAGCTCAAGTCCTACAACCTTCTCACCAGCTTTAATAATTACTCTCCTTAATAAATTCAAATAAAACTTATTAAGGAGAGTATAGAACTTATGGCAGCGCTGGGGATGAACCTAGAGTAATGTTAAATGTTTTTGATACACCAGCTGTAGTTTCAACCACCATAATCGTTTGATCACCTGGTGCGTGGCTTCTAATTCTTACTATGGCAGAGACTGCATCATTGACCTTAAAACCATCAATACTTTTCACAATCATTCCAACGCTAAGTCCTGCTTTATCTGCAGCTTGTCCTGGAGTGATAATTGCAATTTTTGCGCCGTTTCCAGTAAAGGTTGGGTCAAATGAAATACCTAAAAATGGTTTAGTTGATTTACCGGTTGCGATTAGCTCATCAGCAATTCTGATTGCCTGATTAAATGGAATTGAAAAACCAAGACCAATATTGCCGCTTGGGCCAAAGGATGAACCAAGTGTTGCAATTGCTGAGTTCACACCTACTGCCCTGCCTTGTGAGTCAACTAATGGACCACCTGAGTTTCCAGGATTAATTGCAGCATCAGTTTGAATTGCATCCATATAACTTTCAGCTGTTGTTGATCCAGTTGTTACTGGCCGATTTAATGCCGAAACAATTCCACTAGTAACAGTTCCAGATAATCCAAGGGGAGACCCAAATGCAATTACAACATCCCCAATTGCGAGGGAGGCAGAGTTGCCTCTTGGAATCTCTGGCAGATTTCCTTTATTAATTGAAATCACTGCCAAGTCATACTCAGAGTTACGACCAACAATACTTGCGGTGTAGATATCACCGTTGTTTAACTCAACCTCAATCTTGCCGCTACTTGCGGCATTTTCAATCACATGATTATTTGTGATGATGTATGAAAGGGAGGAGGTGGATTTATAGATTGAACCAGAGCCTGTGCCATTGCCAGCAAGGGCGGTAACCTCAATTGAAACTACAGAGGGTGAAACTAACTGAGCAATACTTTTAACATTTGCTCCAGTTGCGCCGATATCTATGGCACTTCTTCCCTTAGCACAGCTGCCATTAGTGGAGGCATAAAGTGCTTTGGTCTTATTATCAATACAAGCCTTAACTACCGGCACATTATTTGGAATAGCTATTGCATAACCACCAACTGAAACTGCGCCAATGATAAATCCAATTAACACTTTAACGGCACCGTTTTTCATATTCATCCCCTTATACGTCATAAAATCAATACCCAGATGGTAGGTAGTTTACTTGAGAGATAACTGAGAAATTACTGGAGTAAAGTTAAGAGATGGATCAAGATCTCACCATAGAGACCAACCGGCTTTACCTGCATACCGTGCTGCCAGATGAATACCCACTACTTGTGCAGAATTTAGCTCACCCAATTTTATGGAGTAATCGAGGATTTACTGATCCGCTTAAGTACTTTGCCAACAATCCAAATCCAATTAAGTATCGAGCTCCAAGAATTACAGCAAATCCAGAGCTTGCAAACTATTTACTTCGCGTAGTGGTATTAAAGAGTGAGCAAATAATTATTGCATCCGCCGGATTTCATGATGGCCCAGATATAAATGGCATGATTGAGATTGGTTTTGGAGTTGATAAGGCTTATCAAGGTAAAGGCTATGGCCAGGAATTACTTCACGGCATGTGGGGCTGGGTTGTAAATACTCCAGCAGTAAATACTCTTCGCTACACCGTCTCACCAGATAACTTAATTTCTCAACACATTATTAAAAAACTTGGCTTTAAACTAGTAGGAGAGCAAATAGATGAAGAGGATGGCTTAGAAGAAATTTATGAAATGAGTAGCAAGGACTACCGATCAGCCTTTCTAGGTAAATCTTCATAGCTCATATTTCTAACCTGCGGATGTAGAAGTGGCACCACAATTGCAACAACGGTGATCGCAGCTAAAATCTGTAAAAAGTTTTCAATGCCGACTAAGGTTGAAAGTGGCGCGGCAATTGCAAGCCCTACCGGTCTGAACATCATTGAACCCATTGCATCAAAGGCAGAAACTCTAGAGAGTGAATCCCTTGGCACCTTTCGCTGCAGAGCTGTATACCAAAGTGTTCCCCAAAGATCTAAGGTGATTCCAAATAGAAAAGCACCAAATGCAATCATTAAAAGTGATTGTGGTTTAGCCATTGACCAAATATAAAAAGTGATTGTGAAGGATGAGATCATTAAAAATCGCATTGGATACTTAGGCTTTACTTTTATTGCAATAATTGAACCAACTATTAATCCAGCTGACTCAGCGGTAATTACAAAGGACCAAGATTTAGCGCCATTAAAGTGTTCAAGTGCAATCAACGGTCCTAATACATTCTCTGCAGCTGCCCAGCACATAACGATAAATGAGAAAGCGCAAACGATAATTACAATCCATCTAAATGATAAAAATATCTTCCAGCCATGAATTAAGTCATCAAGCATGGTGTTTTCAGTCTTTTGCGCCCTTGGTGTTAGGTGGCGAAAGGTAAAGATCATAAGTCCTGAGATAAAAAAGCTAGCAGCATCAATTGCTAGGGTAAATGCCACGCCAAATATATCTATCAGTATCCCTGCAACCGCTGCTCCTGAAATTACGCCGGCATTTGTCATAAAAGCATTTAACGCGTTTCCCTTTTGCAAACCTTCTTCCGGCAAAACTGCTGGCATGAGTCCTGAGAATGCTGGCCAGAAGATTCCCCACATCAAACCAAAAAATCCATTTGTAATTAAAAGAATTGCTAGGGGCACTTCACCTTTTGCAAAGTAGAAAACTTGTATGAACAGAACTGCGCCCGCTGCCATGTCAGTTAGGCCAACCATTCGAGCCCTGCCATATTTATCAGCAATCACCCCACCGAAAGGTGCCATAAGTAAGAAGACAACTGTGGTTGTGCCCAATACAAATCCCAACATATTTGCGGAGCCATTTGGTAAAGCTAAGATTCCAAAAGCAAGTGCGATTGGCCCCATACCATTTCCAAAATTTGAAATAAAGCGGGCGATAAATAATCGCTTCACATACTTGTGAGCTAAAACCTCTTTTGTTAACACCTGGCTATTTTGACATATTAACTGCCGGTCTATCGGGCAGTTTTAAGCGTGAAGCAGCAATGCTAATAACAAGTAAACCTGCAATTAAGCCTGCCAGCCAATACCAGTGAGCATTAAATCCTAATAATGTGCCGGCAAAGGTAGGGCCAGCAATTAATGAGATCTGCCAAGCATTTGTTCCTGCTGCGTTATACCTTCCCCGCAGATGTTCTGGGGCTAATTGGTTTACAACCGATGGCAATATCGGTGACCAGATCATCTCACCGAGTGCGAATATAAATTGACATAAAATAACAAAAAATAACGCGCTACTTTTTATCACTCCACTTAATGCAAGGGAAACCCAAGCAACCGCCCAAAGAAGTACCGCAATAGACATCGCGGTTTTTCTCTTAACAAGAAGTAACCGTTTATTTACCCACAGTTGAAAAGCTGCAATTACAAAGGTGTTAACTGCATATGCCCATGCTAAGTCTCTTGGCGCTAAACCTGAGACAGAGGTTGAAAAAGCAGTGAAGCCAACCTCTAATTGGCTATAGCTAAATAGAACAGCAAACATTGCCACAAACCAAAATTTCACAAAGGTTTTGTCGGCTAGCACGTCTGCCCAGCCACCCTCTAACTTTGCCCGCTCAATTCGCTCATCCGCACTTCGCCTACCCACATTTTTTAAGGTTAAAACCACCACAAGATAAACAAGATAGGAGATGCCATCTCCAATAAATAAAAGCTCAAATGTTCTTGGGTTATCTAATGTGACAACAAGAGATGAAACTAAGCCACCAATTCCAATTCCTAGATTTAACATTGCAAATTGTGCGCCATATATGCGCTCACGCATATGTTCAGGTGTTAACTCTGTTGAAATCGCATTTTGTGATGGCCACATTGCAGATTGACCAGTTGCACAAACTGTTGTTACTAAAAAAGCTTGCGTAATTGTTTTAACCTGACTTAGTGAGCAATACCCAACAAAGCTGACAAGTAATGAGGTAATGAGTACTGGCTTTGGTCCCCACTTATCAATTAAGTTTCCAACCAATGGTGAGATAGCAAGGGATGAAAATGCACCATAACTTGCAATAAGTCCTGCTACTGCAATTGGAAATCCTCTTATATTGTGAAAATAGATAAAGGTATAGGGAAGTACTAAGCCGTTACCGAGTGCTGATAAGGCAATTCCAAGCAACATGACACGTGCTTGCTTAGGAAGTTTTTCGATCTTTGGATTAGCCAATTTAAACAATTACCTCTTTTGAGGTGGTAATTGAGTCTAGGAAGTTCATATCAGGTGTAACACCAATTCCATCTCCGGTTGGAACTGTTAAATAACCATCATCCATCACAAATGGTGTTGTAATATCTTGCTTAAAGTAGCGAGCAGAGGCTGATGTATCCCCAGGTAATGTAAAACCAGGAAGGGCTGCAAGAGCTAAATTAGCGGCTCTGCCAATACCAGTCTCTAACATTCCACCACACCAAACTGGAATCTTACTTTTAACACACAAATCATGAATCTTTACCGACTCTAAGTAACCACCAACCCTGCCTGGTTTTATATTGATAACAGTTGTAGCTTGCAGAGCTAACGCATCTTGAGCAGATTGCAAAGAGATAATTGATTCATCAAGGCAGATTGGTGTCTTAACTTCTTTAGCAAGAAGTGCGTGACCTAAAATGTCATGTTCATCCAATGGCTGTTCAATTAATAACAAATTGAATTCATCCAGCTTTGCTAAGTGTTTTCCATCATCCCTTGAATAAGCCTGGTTTGCATCAACTTGTAGTGGAATCTCTGGCCAAATCTCTCGAATAGTTTTAACTGCTTCTATGTCCCAACCTGGCTCAATCTTTAATTTAATTCTTCGATAGCCCGCGCCAACATAAGACTTAACCTCTTCAATTAGAGCATCCAAATTATTTGCAATCCCGACAGATACACCACACTCCACCCTGCTTTTTGTGGCACCAAGGTAAGCAGCAAGTGATCTTTTTTCATCTCTTAATTGCGCATCCAAAATTGCAGTTTCAAAAGCAGCTTTTGCCATCTGACCACCCAAGAATGGTTTTAAAATTGTTGCCACATCTTCAGCTTTAAAATCACCAGCCTTTTTTAGTGCGGGAAGTAAGAATCTTTTAATTAGATCAATACAGGCGTGTGTGTACTCAGGTGAATAAAGAGGCTCAGACATTGCCACGCACTCAGCCCATCCAGTTGTGCCATTCTCATTCACTACCTTCACAATCAAAACTTCACGCGAAGCTTGGGTGCCAAATGAGGTTCTAAACGGCCTTACTAGGGGTAGTTGAACAATTCTTAATTCAACTTCTTTAATTTTCATATCCGCACAACATATTCATTATTTGCTGAAAAGCCAACAACTTTGCCATTTTTCTCAAAAGCAGCCAAGAATTGTTCTCGAACCTGCCTGCGCCATTTCATGCTCTCACTTTGATTCTTAGATCTAATCGCAACTATATCTTCTGGAATTTTAATCAAAATATCACCTGTTTCTGGCTCAGTGATTAACTCTCTTGCCTTTGGTGCATCTATATCTGTACGCCAAGAAACCATTAAACGATCTGATTCATCCCCTGCATTTAGCGCATCAGGCATCTCACCATAAAAATTAGGGTGATATGCAGAAATATCCACTCCAAGCTTTGCAATATTTAATTTTGCATTTCTCCTCACCAATGGGTCAAAGGTCCAGGAAAGATGAGAATAATTCTTTTTCTTTGCCCAGTTCCATTGATCAATCTTTAAAGCGTAACCAACACCTTTGTCTCGAAACTCTGGCAAGACTGCAGTCATGTGTGAGTGAAGGTGTAATCCACCATTGGTGGCTGGGAAGGCAAACGCTGCGCCCACTATTTTGTCGTCGATAAAAGCGCCAGTTAAGTAGGAACCGCTGTGGACCATTGCCTGCAAAAGGTTTGGTGTTATTTCAGTTCCGGCATCCACTTGCCAAGTTTCATCAAAAATACTGCGAGCAAGATTGGCGTCACTAAATGTGTTTAACTGCTGAACTCTTACCGTATTTATCACAGAAAAAGTCTACTCAATAAAAAGTATTAGATTCAATTAACTCGTTAAAATCAACCTAATTTGAAATATTAGGGTAAATTTGAACTATCTGACGTATAATAAACTCTTGCTAAACTTCTTTGATTCACATTTGATATGAGTATGTAAGGATTACGGGTATGATGAGAGATGTTAAAAACTCTGTCAGCATTGTGTTGCCTATAAAAAATGGCTTGTCATATCTTCCTGCATTAGAAAATTACTTTGAATTGAACCTATCACCAAACGATCAACTTATACTTATTAATGATGGGTCAGATGATGGGTCAGAAAATTTCTTAACTGGCTGGAAGAGACGATCACAAAATGTTAATTTAATAAACACCAAAGGAATCGGATTGGTTACCTGCTTAAACTTAGGAGTACAAGAATCAGTACATGAATGGATAGCGCGTTTTGATGTAGATGATCTATATTCCAACAATAGAATTGAGCATCAATACTCCGCGATCACTTCTAAAGCTGTTGCAATATTTGCAGATTACCGCTTCATTGATTCCAATGGAAAGAATTATGGAAGGATAACAAGTCCTCTGCTACCAGTACCTACAGCTTTATCACTCATTAATAATTTAAGAACTGCTCATCCATGTGCCTTTTACAAGAAAACAGCTGTGATTGAATCTGGTGGATACAGAGAGGAGGATTTCTTAGCCGAAGATTTATCATTATGGTTGCGGATGTCTAGAATTGGTGAGATTATTACTGTTCCAAATCTGCTTTTGAACTACCGAATCTCTGAATCTTCGACAACATCCGTAAATCGGAATAAGGCAATTAGTCAGAAAAATAAAATACTAAAAAGCATATCGCTGGAGAAATCCCTATTTTATAAATGCCTAGAAGATATTCAATCTATATTTGAATACTATGAAAAATTTGAAGAATCTGAATCACGTAAACTACTTTTAGTGAATGACCTAATTGCTTTTCAGAGTAGCTTAAAGTTGAAAAAGGGCGCATTATTCGACATTATGCTGATAGCGCTAAGACACTTGGGCCGATCCTCAACTATTTCAGAGCTCTTCCAGTTATATTTCGAGAAATCACAACGGGGTAAGTTGCGTATAGAAAATGTTTTGAAGATATAACTGAAAAATTCTTGTTACTTAAAGTCGTACTATTTTAATTGAAACTTTTGAAATATTTTTTACTTACATCGCTTAGAAGTAGTATACCAGAAACGAGTATTGAGATCTGGCCAACAATAGACTGTCTGAACCATTCATTTGGAATTGAACCTGAAATTACCGCACGTATTTCAAAGATGAATGTTCGTATTTATGAAGTAGGTATCTCATATTACGGAAGAACTTATGCTGATAGGAAAAAATTGGCTGGCGCGATGGATTTAGAGCAATTTACTGTATTTTGAAATATAACCTGCGCTGAAATTATTCATTTTTAAAATTAAATCAGTTAATTTGTGTATTTATTGACAGTGCGCCCGCAGGGATTCGAACCCCGAACCTTCTGATCCGTAGTCAGATGCTCTATCCGTTGAGCTACGGGCGCAAAGTATTAAGCGATCGGAAGTCTAGCGATTTATCAAGACCTACCCAAACTTATCAACTGCCTCCAATCCACTTCTTTTACTCGTGGTTTTCCAGCAATTTCGCCTGAAATGACCTCTGAGGCATTTATTTTTTCCCAAGCAATTTGATCAATTACCTCATGTCCTGATTTTAATAATCCAGTAATTCCTTCACTTGCCTTTGGCTCCTTTAGATTTTCAATGATTAAATCAACTACATCATTTGAATCACTTTTATTTGTGCCAATTACGCCAGTTGGTCCGCGCTTTGCCCAACCTACTGCATAAACATTGTGTTCAACATGTCCTGCAATATTTGTAATCCGCCCATTTTCAATACTTATGCCCGGATATTCAATTGAGTTATAGCCAATGGCTGTAATAACTAATCCAGTTTTGACTGAAAATGTCTCACTGGTTGTAATCACTTTACCGTTTTCAACTTTATTTTTCTGAAAAATAATCTCTTCAACTTTGCCATTGCCTTTAATTTCAAGTGGTGTTGATAAAAACTTTATTTCTAGCTTTCTTGGTACGCCTTTTTTCTCATGCTCTGCAATAGTTTTCATTGCTTCGATGTTGTTTTTAAGATCCTTCTCAACTTCTTCCATTTCTTCAATGTGTTTAATTGCTTCTTCAATTTGCTTTGGATCAATAAAGACATCTGTGTTTTCAAGTTTAGGAAGATCTCGAAGTTCAGGGGCGGTAAAGGCGGCGTGCTCAGGACCTCGTCTGCCACAGATAATCACGGTTCGGATATTGCTTTGCTTTAATTTTATGAGTGCGTGTTCTGCCACATCAGTTGGATCAAGTTCACTTGGATCAATTGCAAGTATTCGTGCAACATCCATTGCGACATTTCCAGCTCCTATAACAATTGCTGTGTCACAAGATAAATCCACCTGTGTTTGAACATAATCTGGATGCGAGTTATACCAAGGCACGAAATCTGCAGCAGAAAGTGAATTAGTTAAATCCTCACCTGGGATACCAAGTTTTCGCCCCTTTGAAGCACCAGTCGCTAAAACTACTGCGTCATACTGATCTCGCAGATCTTTTAAATAGATATGTTTACCTAACTCAACATTGGCAAATAATCTAAAATTAGGCTCTTTAGCAATCTTTTCAAAAACTTTAGAAACTGTTTTTATCTTTTGATGGTCTGGCGCAACCCCACTTCTTACTAATCCCCAAGGGGTAGGAAGCCTTTCAATCATGTCTATTGAAAATGAAAGCTCATCACTTTGTGCTTTTTGGAATGCTTGGGCGGTGAAATAGCCAGCCGGGCCTGCGCCAACTATTGCAATTTTAAAGTTAAGCAACTCCCCCCCAATTTCCAAATACTTCTTAATTCATTTGTTTATTGGCGGAGACGAGAGGATTTGAACCTCCGAAACCCTTTAGGGGTTAACCTCATTAGCAGTGAGGCGCACTAGACCGGGCTATGCGACGTCTCCAATTTTAACTAAGTTTACAGTAGTTTATACATATTGGGCATTAAAACCTATTCGAATTAGCATTTCAATACAACCGCACAGTAGTGTTCAAAGCACGTGCAGAATAGTAAATTAACTCTCCGATCTTACTAAGACTGGGTGGATCGTTTGCTGGAGAAAACATTTTTGAGTGAAATCTAAAGCTTTTTCCGCCCAATCAAAAGCTTAACCGTTATTAAATTGGCTCTTATTTTCATGCTACATAATATAAGCATACAAATCTTAATAGGTTAACGTATTGTAACAGTCTGATTCACAGAAGTCAGTCTCAATTTTTCTTTATGAAAAATGTCTCTAACGCTCAGAACAAAAAGGTTGAATACATATGATCTTGTAATAGACTACCGGCAATTAAACTTTTATTTTAACGCCAAAATAGTCAATAACCTGCCATCTATAGTTTCGCTCTATATTTATTAATTTCGCTAGCGGCGTGCTCTCGTAATCTTTTTTAAGAAACAAATATTTTATTTATGAACGCCCTAAAATAAGTTATAATAAGAATGCGCATAAGCTTTGAAAATTGAAGATATCTCGGTTCAAAATTATATTTTGCCTGAATTTTACTGGTTTCAAATATCGAACGAAATCTTAATTTTGCAGATATACCGTCCCCGCTAAAAGTCGCTAAGACATTTTGCAGGCCTAAAAAATTTTTCTGAGCATCGCGACAACGTAAAATAAAATCATAATCAGCAGCTACTTGATACTTTGTATTGAAGTATCCTAATTTTTTATAAGCATTAATTGAAATAAAACAAGTAGGATGGAAGATCATTCGTTTAGAAAGCTCGTCGCTATGAATAAAATAAATTTGATTTGGCTTGTCAAAATAACTCATCGCTCCATAAATTACATCACAGTTAGGGTTTTTTTTAATTGCATTTTGTACTAATTCCAAAGTATTTGACAAGTATATGTCGTCTGCATTTAGTATTCCTACATAACTTCCTCTTGCGAGTTTCAAACCTTTATTCATTGCAAAATACAGACCCTCATCTTTTTCTGATATTGAATAATCCACAATGTCCGAATTTTGCTTAATGATTTTGTGAGTTTTATCTGAAGAAGCCCCATCAATAATCAAATATTCGAAATCTTGAAAAGTCTGATGCTTAACACTCTTAATACACCTTTCGAGGGTTTGTTCTCCGTTTCTTACAACCGTAATAATTGTAAAAAGGGGTGGCTTGTTCTCCAAATTGCTATTTCCTACAATTATCATGTTGTCAATGCTCTTTGCTCCAAACGTTGCCATTTATGTGCAAATTATGCCCTAACTTTAGGTAATAGAGTTATTCTTCACCAATGACTGATTTAACTATTTTTTCGGTTGCAACTGACCGTTATCTCGAATTCTGGCTTGAACTTCTAAGTACCGCTGAGAAATTTATAAATAAAGACATTAATGTCCAGTGGATTCTCTTTACTAATCGAGAAGACGAAATACCGTGGGCTGTAGCTGAAAGACTTGGTGTAAATCTTGTAACAGTTCGATTCGAGAGTTCGCCTTGGCCAATGCCAACTCTCTTACGCTATGAATTATTGGCAAAAACTGCCGATAAGATTGAGGGTGAAATTGTCATGCATTTGGATGCCGATATGGTTTTCGCAGGTTCACTAACTAAGAATGATTTAATCCAAGCGATTGCAAACCATGAAATTGCATTGGTCAGGCACCCGGGCTATTTCAGGCCATCTAAATTTGCAAAAGTCATGTTCTATTTGAGGAATCCAAGATATATTCTAAGTGACCTCAAATCTCACCTACTTAATGGGGGGATTGGATCTTGGGAGAATAATTCTGCTTCTTTAGCATTTGTATCCAGAAAGGACAGAAAGGTTTATGTCTGTGGTGCCACTTGGTTTGGGAAAAAGAGTTCGATAATTGATTTATGCAGCTCTTTGAGTTTACGGATACAAGAAGATCTTTCAAAGAACATTATTGCCAGGTTTCATGATGAAAGTCATTTAAACTGGTTTGCGGCAAACAATTCATTTTCGCTCTTAGGTCCAAAGTTTTGTTATGACAAAAATTACCCACAACTAAGTGGAATAATGCCTACGTTAATAGCGGTTGAAAAAGGTAAGGGCACTGATTGGAAAAGGCAATGAAAGAACAAGCCTGTTCTGTGTTGCCACCACTATTTAACGGATCACAATTTATAAATGTATCAATAAAATCAATTCTTGAGAGTATGCGAGAAATCGACGAACTCGTACTTATCAATGACGGTTCTGATGATATTTCAAAAGAGGAATTAAAAGAATTGGAAAAAAGGGATTCAAGAATTAAGATTATCAACAAAAATCACTCCATTTCTTTATAGCTTTATACTACAAGGCAAGGAAAAACCTTTAATAACAACATTAAAGTGGTTGCGGACAATATCAGGATTCGCTAAACTAACCGCAACAAATTTTATTACATATGAATTGATGGAAGTATTGATTATGGGAGTTTTTTACTCACGGGCCAGAAAATGGTTAGGGATTCAATTCCCACATCTTGAGGATCTTAGACATGCATTATTTCTATTCAAAAAAATAGAATTCTTCACAAAGCCCAAAGCACAAAAAGCAATAGGTCTCGACAGAAAACTAGATCTAATTGAAGTGAATTTCCAGGCATCTTCATTTTTACCTTTTTATTATTTTATCCTAAATAGCAGAATCAAGGGAAGAAATGTAGTTTGCTACTTGCCTTGGCCCGCAAAAAATTTTAAAGAAAAAGCTTCTTGGTCGGCAAAAGGATTATTCCTGGGTCACTATTCATCTCAAGTTTTAATCTACAGATTCATGGGAGTTAGAACGTTTATAAGACCCCGTAACATAGACAAGTCAAAAACAGAAATTATCTTTTGTGAGATTATCTCAAGCATCCACAGCTTGGAAGACATTCTGAAAATTACAATCAAGGGTATATGGGTTGGAGACCTCATTTATGATCAATATCTGCGTACCTACAGAAAAGGCACAATAAAACTTGATGATAACGAATGGCTCAACTTCCTATACGAATCTTGTTTCACGACACTTTATTGGATTGATTACTTTGATCAATATGATGTTAATTCAGTCAATGTAGGCCACACGTGCTATTTCCAAGCCATCCCTTCAAGGGTGGCAGTAAGCTCTAACATAAAAAGTTTCATAATTATGCCAGACAGGGCATTTTATCTTTCGCTGAATAACTTCTATGATGATGCAGAATACTTTAGATACCCTGAAATCTTTTCCAAAGAATTAGATAGTAAAAATAGGGAGAAAGCTCTTTCATTGGCAAAACAAAAATTGGAGGAACTTTTTTCTGGAGTTCAAGGCGTAGATAGTGCGCACAGAGAGGTTTCAGGTTTTAAACCACAGGATGATCAGGTAATTTTTAGCCTTCAAAAAACTAATGTACTAGTGTCAATGCACTGTTTCTCAGACGGACCGAATAGTTTTGGAAATAATCTTTTCCCCGACTTCGTGAGTTGGTTTAACTACTTAGACAAAATTGCACAAAAGTCAAAATTTGTATGGTACATAAAGCCACATCCGGCCTTTAATGATGATGATAAACATATTTTTAATGAATTGACTGAGGGTAAACCTTGGTGGAATATTTTAAGTGCCAGAACATCACATACTGCTATTTTAGCAAACAAAGTAGATCTAGTTCTCACAATGTATGGCACAGTAGGGTTTGAATACGCCTACCATGGCGTGAAAGTTGTAAATGCTTCTAGAGTAAATCCACATATTGGCTATAAGTTTAATCTACATCCAGCAAGTATAGAAGAATACACAAGAATGATTCTAGAACCGGATGCATTTGAAATAGATATAGACTTAAAAGAAATACAGGAATATTACTTTATGCGATTCATTAGAAATACTAAAGATATTTTCTATAAAAATTACGATGAAATGATAGAGTCATCAGGTGGATATGAAAAACAATGGGACTCACGGGATGTTTTCAAATATACGCGAAATAAATGGGATTCAGTTCATGATGAAAAAGTCAGAGAAGAATTCTTTGAATTCCTAGAAAATCCAGTGGGTCGTTACAGGTATATTCCTTCCTACTTAGCTGATTAGTCTATTTCCAGGTATTCACTGTTAGGTGACTTGTCAGCAGTGTTTTCTGCAAAAATAGCGTGAAATTTTGTGCAATCTCGTGGTTGTTCATCACAGAATAAAGAAAATCGTTTTTAGGAATTTCAGGATTATTTTCCCACCAATCTTTCACAATTTCAAGATCTAAGTTTCCAGAACCTTCTATAGAGGTATTGTTGAAACCTGCTTCGTGACATAATATTTCTAAAGTTCTTGGCGTAAAGAAACTCAGACGTTCAGGTACTGAATATATATGAGATTCAGTACCCATAATTGATGCTTCAAAACCGGCGTAATTAGCATTTCCGAAAATAAGCAATCCACCGTTGCCCAGCAGCCCATTTATCCTTCTAAACAAAGCTAGTGGATCTGGAATGTGATCAAGGAATGCCCAGAACACCACAACATCAAAATTTTCGCCCTTAAAATCATCAATTGCTCCTGGGAAAATGTTATGACCTTTTTCGATCGACCTTTCAGCGGCAAATCTATTGACCTCAACTCCCTGAATGTCAATGGTGCCAAGCCCTGCCAACCGCAACTCATCCAGTAATAAACCAGCCCCACAGCCTATCTCCAGTATTTTCTTTGCCTCAGGATGAGTAGCAATAATTCTTTTAGCCAGAGGCCGAAAAATTGCAGATTTCCTTGCAGCCTCATTCTCAATCACTTTACTAGTGTAAAGGTCAATGGCTTTTGAGTTTTCAAAAAAATCTGAAATTGAATTATTCGGTGTATTAATCGGTGCGAATAGGAACTCACAATCGGAGCACCTATAAAGAGCGAAACCATTCTTGGTAAACAGAAAATTTGCGATGGACTCACAGATTGAACACTCAACTGAATCGTGCTTAGTATTGGGACTCCCAAAATAGCCCAATTCTGCATTCAAAATTTCCTTTATTTCTTTTATCTGACCAGAATTTCGTATACTTGACATCATATTCCCCATTTCATTTGTAAATTTCTTGCAAAATGTATTAAACCATAATCATTATATTTTCTAGCGATAATCTGTAAGCCGACAAATCTTTGCCCATCCAAACTAATTGTAGTCGGGAGGCTAATCGCTGGATTGCCACAAAGTGTCCAAAAAAAAGATGAGTCATTAATCTGGTCAGAAATTCCATAATCTGGTGGGACATCGAATGTTGACGGAGTTATAATAAAATCAGTTTGTTCAAAATATCGATCTAATATGGATGCGAAATACACCTGTTGATTGCGGGCCTCTTCTAATTCTGAGGATGTGACGCCATTTCCAAATTCAATAACTTCCCGTAACTCTTCACTTAATTCACCTATACTGATGGCTAGGTCTTGCGCAAGAAAATAACTTACGTTTCCGTAATACAGCGCTCTATGTGTTAAACGCGCTTGCTCAATTAACTCATTCAAATTCAAATCAATTTGAATAAAGCTGCTGTACTTGAATAATTTTTGGCAGTTTGAAATGAAATCTTCTTGAACGCGAGGTGAGCAGAGATTGGAGTTATGCAGTGGCGCTATACGAACTGTCTTATCTTCTCCAGTATTTCTTTCGACAATATTATTGAAGGGGTGATCGATCCCACTGACTAAGCTAGAGGTAAAAACTTTCGAAAGAATATCGAGGTCATTTGCAAAGAAACCTACGGTATCTAAAGTGTCAGCAGTTTTTAGAATTCCAGTTCTTGGAATCAAACCGTATGATGGTTTAAACCCAATAACATTGCAATAACTCGCCGGTTTAATAATTGAAGCCGCACTTTGTGTTCCAATACTGGCCATTACTAAGTCTGCGCTCACTGATGCAGCGGATCCCGTCGAAGATGTTCCAGGTGATGCCGTTTTGTCGATTGGATTTTTTGTGTCTGGTGGCTTGTGAATTGCAAATTCTGCCGTTTTAGTTTTACCGATGATTAGCGCACCGCTTGCCCTTAGATTACTAACAACTCGCGCATCAAAGCCAGATTTTTCAACTTTCCAGAGGTCAGTTCCCATCGCGATTCCTAAACCGTCAACATAAATATTGTCTTTTACCGAAATTGTTAGCCCAAGATTCTTTCGAAATCTACCAACTGAAACCTCATCATCCATTTTAGAAGCTTGTCTAAAAAGTAACTCTTTGTCTAAATGAATGAATGACTTTATATTCTTGTCAACTAAATCAATACGTTCGAGTGACATTTCTGCCAACTCTTTTACCTTTAATTTTTTTTCTAGAATCAATTTATTCATTTCTGAAAAATCAGTGATTTCATTCTGCATTATTTTTTATAGCATCTCTATACTTATTTAGCTGTGAAGTAAATTCCATTTCCGACATAGTTCTTAACTTCAAACCATCTCTAAATTTTGCCAAAACTATCTCAAATTCATTTTCGGTGAACCCTGTAATCTCCAAATAGAAATCTAGGGCATCTGGCCTCTTGCCGTCATGTTGCATAATTAGCTCAAAAGCTTGTTCTCTCGTCAATAATCCAGCGCGAATATCTGCAGAAGCATGATCGGTGGCTCTTCCGAATCCTCTTTTAAGAAACTTAGAATAATCATGGACACCTGCCATTTTACATTCCACACTCTTATAATTCTTATAGGTTCCCTCTACTTTTGATTGCTTCCACTCATACTCGTCGCGGACAAATTCCATCTGCCTTTCATCATCCCAAAAAAGATAGTCTCCAAGGTGTATTCCAACTACACCCAAATTCTCTATGACCTCGGCTTCGGGAGGAACGAAAGGTCTTAATTCTCTCTCATTCAAGCTCTCACCAACTAATACTTCAGCCTTAACTTTAGATGAAACTTTCAAGAAATAATCTCTGTCAAACTTTATAATGGGATTTCCAAGAGTAGAGCGACCAGATAGTTCAGAAACTGATTCACCCCAAATAAGTAGTGGTACTTTATAATCAACAGCTACTTTCAGCGGGAAAGCGCCAATTCCTGCATGACAATGCCAACAAGAGTCTCCTATTGTAAATAATGATTCCCTGGCAATCCTGTTGACTAGATTTCGGGATGGTGTATACATTATGTGATCAACGTCGAATTTTTCTATTGCATTTTGAAGATTATACTTACCAACCTCTGTAAACCAATTATGGCTAAAAGTCACTGCTAAGACTCGCATTTTGTATACTTTGGTAAGTACATGTAATTGAAATGTACTGTCTTTTCCGCCACTTATTGGAACAATACAATCATAGTCATTTTCTAAAGACTTGTAATGATCCAAAAGTTTTCGCAATTCCAATTCTCTTGAAACCCAATCAATTCTTATTTTTTGCTCACTCGAAATACAGGCATAACATTGTCCAAATTTATCGAAGGCCACGCCTTCGTTTGTTTCGGGCATGCAACAACGGACGCAATACTGTAAATTTGGAATTGGTAGACTGAAACTCATTCTAAACTTTCCTCACTAGAAGTATCAATTGTAAAAAATCTCTCTTTTATGGTGTTAAACGTATCAGAATTCATTGGTCTAAATGTAGTGCCGACACCTTGGTCCCTAAAATTAGCCGTAGATAGCTTGGAAGAAATCAATGAAGAAATGGCTTCCGTAAGAAGTTCTACGCCTTCCGTGAAGATTTTTGTTCTGAAATCTTCATAACTAATTGGATAATTCAATACCACTTCCTTTTCCAGCAACACTGGTCCTTCGTCATATTCATGATTCATTTTAAAAATGGAATTATATATTGGCATTCCTTGCAATAAAGCCCATTCAGGACACATTGAACCCCTATAATCTGGCAATCTCCCAGGATGGCAACTTATAACACCCATGTCGAGTTCTAATAGATCTTTCGATTTCAATTTTTCTCCTAATCCAAGGTTTACTGCAAATTTAATATCTTTTTCGACTAGAATTTTCTGCACTTCGGGA
The DNA here is from genome assembly GCF_002287885.2 of Candidatus Nanopelagicus limnes. GTDB lineage: Bacteria > Actinomycetota > Actinomycetes > Nanopelagicales > Nanopelagicaceae > Nanopelagicus > Nanopelagicus limnae. Next base: position 46,738 of record NZ_CP016768.2, on the reverse strand, counting down.
TCACCAAAAGTCGCGATGTTTACCTCTGAAAACATATTTGAAGTGTTTCCATTATTTGATTTTCTTATCAGGGATTCAAATCGATTCTTTAGTAAGCCTTGATCCGTTTGATTAATTCCATTTTCTTTTGCAAATATAACATCAGGTAGTAAATTCGCTGATAAAAGCTTTGCGAAGATGTACTCTTTAAGTGGAAAATTTGTAGATGTGAGTACAGCAAATCTCAGACTACTATTATTCATAGTAATAAAAAATTAGGCTTAAGTTTGATGTAATTGGTTCAATCATTGTTGAAAATTCCGAACCTTGAACAATTCTTCGGCTTTGAGCCAGTCATCTTGTGAATCTAAGTCAACAACTGAGTTCAATTCTAGTGGATAGCCCACGGTTGTTTTATCAAAAATAGGGCGCATTTCTTTCCAAGCCTTACTTCTTCCCCAATATAGCTGACCTGCATCAAAGTAAGTCTCAGCTAAATCCTGGGTTCTAGTAGCCAAATTTTCCGGATTCAAAAAAGTTACAGCGTTTGTAACCTTATTTAGAGTCATTGCTCTTTGAATTGGGTGCGAATATTTAAGAATGGTCGCTACAAAATCACAATCGTTTTTTGCAGTCAAAAGATTGAATGTTTCCGAAAAAACATGCTTTGGAAGCATGAATGCCGAGGAATATACACAACAGCAGAATTCAGGATCAATTGCTAATTTGGAGCTAAGTTCAGATAAGAAATTACTAATAACAGGTTGGGTTGGAGTGAAATCGTCCGAGAGGTTCTTGTCTCGAAGAAATGGGATGGTGGCACCAAATTCCTTGGAAATTTTCGCAATCTCTTGATTATCGGTGGTAACAAACACTTCATCAAAAAAATTACTTTCTAAGAGTAAGCTAATGGTCCGACCGATAAGAGGGATTCCCTCCATCGTGCGTATATTCTTGCCGGGTAGTCTCTTGGAGCCACCTCTTGCAGGAATAACTGCAATTCTTGAATTCATTTGGCTTGTCTCCATCTGGAATGTACTAACTATAGTGTTTCTCAATAGTACGATTCAACTTGTAAATTTGGTCAAAAATTGGAGAATTCTTGCAAATTTCTACGCTCGTTATAGGACTTGGAAAAATGGGCATGGGGTATGACTTAGCGAGATCAGATTCAAAATCCAAACTTAGTCACGCAGGGGCAGTAAACAACAGTCGTAATTTTAAGTTAGCCGCTGGAGTAGATTCAGATAGTAACGTACGGAAAATTTTTGAAAAAAGCTTTATATCAAGAAGTTTTGCCAATGTTAATGAAGCGCTTACAAGCACTTCACCAGAATTAGCTATCATTTCAACCCCGACTCAAGTAAGACTTAGCCTAGTCGAAGAACTATTAGGCGCTAAGACTTTGCGAGTAATCCTCATAGAAAAACCTTTAGCTAAAAATGTCGAAGAAGCTTCAAAAATCATCCGATTATGCCAAGAAAATGGAACCAAGCTTTTCGTGAATTACATGAGAAATTCAAGCCAAGGTACATTGAATTTCAAAGAATGGCTAGATAAACAGGATATATCTGGTTCTTTCAGTGGAAACATCTGGTATCAAGGAGGATTGCTAAATAACGGTTCGCATTTTGTTAACTTACTCGAATTCTTATTGGGACCAGCAGATAAGTTTGTTAGATTTAACCCACGAGATTTTGACGATTCAGACCCGGATAACCCCCACGGAATATTGTTATTCCCAAATGGGTCTGTAAGTGTAACGCCAATAGAATGCGGGGGAGCGAAAGTAAATGGATTCAGAATTTTCTTCAAAGATTTTAGTTTTGAATTGAGTAGAGAGATAGGTGGTTTTACGGTGAGAAATTGCATCAACGATATAATTTTTAAAAATAATAGTATGCTTGAGACCATGGCACAAGAATTTCCTATCGAAATAGGCGAATTACAAACCGATGTACTAAATCAAATTAACAATTACTTAAGTGGTAAGAAATTCGCAGTCTGTTCAGGAGAGCGGGCCCTGCAAACTATTTCTGTTCTAAATCCCATCATTTAAGGATTGGATTGATTTTTTGATGAGAGGGAAAAATGAACATTAACAAATGCTTTGAACCGCATAACAGCATAGGTAAGAAAGAGATGCGAGCCGTGAAATCTGTTATGAGATCAGGCGAGCTTTCAAGATTTCTGGGTTCGAAACATCCGGACTTTAATGGCGGTAAAAAGATTCAAGAATTTGAAGAAAAATGGGCAAGTTATTTTGAAACAAATCATGCGTTATCAGTGAATTCGGCTACATCTGGATTAATTGCAGCCCTAGGCGCCATCGGAATAGAACCTGGAGACGAAGTTATAACATCGCCTTGGACAATGTCAGCAACTGCCATGGCAATTTTACATTGGAATGCAATTCCGATTTTTGCAGATATAGATCCCGACACTTTTTGCATTTCTGCGACAAGTATCGCCTCCAAAATCACCCCAAGAACTAAGGCGATTTTAGCTGTTGACATATTCGGACAATCTTGCGAAATGATTGAAATTATGAATTTAGCAACTCGTTATAAATTAAGGGTTATATCAGACACATCCCAAGCACCAGGAGCACTTTATCAAAACAAGTTTGCAGGAACTATAGCCGATATCGGAGTTTTTAGTCTCAACTATCATAAACATATCCATACTGGTGAAGGTGGGATGGTTGTCACAAACAATCCGGACCTTGCGGAAAGGATTAGGTTAATCAGAAACCATGGTGAATCAGTAATTGAGACAGATAATTCAAAAAATCTCATAAATATCGTTGGCTACAATTTTAGAATGGGAGAAATTGAAGCGGCTATTGGCATAGAGCAACTTAAGAAACTGAAAAGTATTGTTAACCAGAGACAAGAAAACGCGTCAGAGTTTAATCAAATTCTTAAGGATCTGCCTGGTATCGTTACACCAAAAGTGCCGCAAGAAAATACGCATGCGTATTATGTTTACCCACTTAAAATTGTTAAAGACAAAATGAGAGTGAACAAATTTATTCTTGCAGAAGAACTAAAGAAAAATGGAATTCTTGGTATCTCCACAAAATATCAAAACCTACATCTCTTACCAATTTTTCAGCAAAAAATCGCTTATGGGTCTACCGGATTTCCATGGACGCTCGAAACTGTTAAAACAGATTATTCGAAGGGATTATGCCCAATTGCAGAAGAATTACAAGAGGTTTCTTATCTAGGATTCTATATGGGTGGATATGCATTGAAAGGACAAACTTCTCGTAAAATTGCTAATTCAATGGCAACAGTGTTAGCTAAATACGTTAAGTGACCTAAATATTTAAATGAAGACGTTGATCGTGGCACATGATGCAGGTGGCGCACAAGTTTTGTCGAGCTGGGTGGCACGGCAAGAAGATCAATCTAGATTTGTTTTTTCAGTTGAAGGTCCCGCATTGGAAATATTCAGCAAGAAAATAGAAACCTTTAAAAATATTAAAATTGAGAGTGCAATTTCCTCAGCCAATTCAATCATCACAACAACGAGCTGGGCTAGCGACATTGAAATTAGCGCACTCAAAAGATTCAAAGATCTTGAAGGTCCTCACAGCGTAGTTTTATTAGACCATTGGATTAATTACCGTGAAAGATTGTTATACAGAAACCAATTAATCCTTCCCAATGAGATATGGGTAACTGATCACTTTGCTTCGGAATTAGCTTTAAAAACTTTTTGTAAGATTCCAGTATCGATAATCCATAACTATTATTTAGACGAGGTAATAAACAAAGTTTATAAATTGCGACACAGTTATTTAGGCAATAAAGTAAGAACAAAACTACAGATTCTTTTTGTTGGAGAAAATATATCGACGAATTGCGAACGTACGCATGGTGATGCCAATTTTTATGGTTATACAGAGCAAGAAAGCTTTATTTATTTTCTTGAGCGAATAAATCAATTTGGTAATTTGCAAAATATTGTATTGACCATCAGACCACACCCCTCAGAGACGGCTGAAAAATACACATCTTTAATTCCAGTCAGCCTAAAGGAGAAATTAAACTATTTTGTTAGCAAGAATTCGCTTGAAATAGACCTAGCAAAAAGTGATTTGGTTGTAGGGATGTCATCTTTTGCACTTTACATTTCCGCTAATGCTCAAATTAGGACTCTTTGCGTAATTCCTAACTCATCAATTAAATGTGTAATACCTGACCCTAGAATTGAAAGGTTTTGAATAATTCTTGCAGAATTTACTCTAGCTTTCACAATCTTAGCCAATAGCCATTAGGTGCAACTGTAAGAGTTGCTCTGTTTTCAAATTCTGGCAAATTTTTGAAGAGGCCCTGCCTAGATTTCATGTGTTCGATAACAGCTGATTTCGGACTTGCACCAGGTCCCCATGGTCTATCCAGATCAACATTCAAATCATCAATCACGGTATCCAGGACTAAAAGCATGCATCCGGGGGAAACAAGATCGGCATAAAGTTTTAATTCATCCAGAACATGTTCATGCGTATGGTTTGAATCTAGCACAACCATAATTCTCTTGAATGGTGATGCAAATTTTTTTACTTCGTCAAAAACGTCAAGGTCTGTTGAACTGCCTTGCAATAGTTGTATCTGTTGGTTGAATTGAGATCCTGAAATTGCCCTTTTAGCATGATCTCGAATATCAATATCTACCCCTAATACTTTTCCATCTATTCCACATAGCGTCTGCATGGAAGCCCAAAAAATAAGCGAACCACCGCGGGCAACTCCAGTTTCAATTATTAGGTCTGGACGTGTTTTCCAAACTATTTCTTGAAATATTACGAGGTCGCCAGGCATCTGAATAATTGGTACACCCATCCAATCAAACTGATAACTAAACTTGTTATCTACGGCTTTCTGCATCCAAGCTTTAGATAAATTGCTAAATTCTATATCTTTTGCTTGAATCTCTAAGAAACTATTTCGCCAAACCTCAAACTCTTCATCCCATGGTTTATTCATGTTTCCCCTTTCCATTGTCGCTAGTCATAGCTTTTAGACAACTTTCTAGACCTTGTCGGATGTTTATCTTAGGACTCCATTCTAAAATTTTTGACATCTCTTCAATCAGCGGATTTCTTATGCTTGCCATTTTCCCACTATCAATAATTACCGAAGACTCTCCAAGTATTTCATTGGTCGCAGAAACAATCTGATCCAAAGTCACTAATTCCGAACCAGCCAGATTCAATATCTTGGTGTCAAGTAAATCGGGACCCTTTGAAGCTGCTTGCAAGATTCCTGCAATTAGATCATCAATGAAAATGAAACGGCGAGCCGTTTCCTTAGACCCAACACTTATCTCATCTCCTGAATAAACCTTTAGTGCGATACTTTCAGCGGAAGAACCAGGGATTTTTCGTGGACCATAAACTATTCCGAATCTAAGGATTGTGTAGGGGACTAAAGAAGTAGATCTAATTAAGGATTCACCAAATAATTTAGTCATAGCGTAGAGAGAGTCAAGATCCGCTAAATCTAAGTGATCGCTCTCTCTTTGTTCAGTAACTTCTGGGTGCTCTGGATAGACCCATTCTGAAGATGCAAATAGAAAGTGCTTTGCATTTGATTTCTTTGCGTTTTCGAGCGCCAATGACGTTGCCCGAAGATTTGCATCAATTGCCAAAATAGGATTTTCTCGGCAAAGTGAATCGGTAGAGAGAGACGCCAAATGGATAATTGTAGATCCTGCTGGAATTTTGTCGTAAAAGTCCTGACTTATGAGATTTATTTCTAGTTGTCTGCAATCCAGATTTGTACTTTTCTTAATATCAATGCCAATCACATCGAATCCTTCGGCAATAGCCTTGGTTGCGAGCTTTTCACCGACAAAACCACATGAACCAGTAATTACTAAAGTTTGCTTTTGGCTATTCATATTCAATTCACCGAAACAATCCGCGCACCTGCATGGTCAAGGGCGGGCCTAAAGGTTCGCCAATCGTTCAAACCTTCCAAATTCTTGTCACTAATTTCATCAAAAATAGCAAAAATGAAGCCACCGCCACCAGCACCTAAGAGTTTGTATCCGTAGCAATTCAAATCATCTAGTTGTGCGGTAATGGCACGAACGTCATCAGTCGAAATTTTGTCGCTAAAGGACTGCTTTAGTTTCCAACCTTGAGAAATCAATGAACCAAGTTCGGCCCAGTCTAGATTTGAATTTAGTAATAATTCTTTGAAACTCTTCGCCAATTCGGTAATTTGTAATAATTGGTTGAAATTCGATTCCGCTCTCGATGCTTGGTCTCCAAGTATCACATCGGCTTTTCTGCTCTGCCCTGTCCAAATAAGAAGTGACTTCTCTAAAAATCTACCTGTATCGGTTCTCGAAAGGTACAAAGGCTCAATTTGCACAGAACCATTTTCACGGAATTCAAAATAATTCATTCCACCAAAAGCTGCGGCATATTGATCTTGCTTGCCAATGGGAGATTTAAGGATTCCAATTTCAGCCTGGCATGCTTCCTCAGCAATCTGCACAGGGCTAACTTCTTCACCGCGTATAGCATGTAATCCGTTAAGCAATGCGACAGCAAAGCTACTTGATGATCCAAGTCCTGAATTTGCTGGCAAGTCAGCCGATGTTGAAATTTGTAAGGGTTCATCCATATTTAACAATTCCAGACATGCTCGAACAATTGAGTTCTTTATCTCATCACGATTCTTTGTGTGCTCGACTTCTGAATATGAAACTCTGTAACGCTCTTGGAAAAGCGGGTCATGCCTCTTAATGTGGACATAGACATATTTATCAATAGCGGCAGAAACAACGCACCCAGGGCTTTTTTCATAGAAAGAAGGAATATCCGATCCACCACCGAGAAAACTGATACGGAGTGGTGCCATGCTCAAGACGCTTTGAAATTCCATCTGGTTACTCTACTGCCCCAATCGCAGCCAATATGGACTTTAGGGCACTTTCAGTATTCGGATAGTGGAAATTTCCTGAATGATCGTTACCAATCAATAAGCCTTCTATGTTGGCTGCTTTTGCTGCCAATAGATCCCTATCGTCGTCTCCAATATAGAGAGTCTCATCCCTATCAATATCAAAATCAGAAATCGCATTCAATAACATTCCCGGCTCAGGTTTTCGGCAGTCACAATTATCGTTCCAGTGATGTTTACACACATATACCGCTAGAACGTTTATCCCAGTATTTAACATTTCAGACACCATTTTTTGATGAAGTCTCAACAAGAAAGTTTCAGAAACTTCCCTTGTAGCAACCCCTGGTTGGTTTGTCGCAATTACAAAATCGACCCCAGATTTTCCTAAAATCCTTAACCCATTCCAGTTCTCATTCATCGGACGGTAGTCTTCAAAATTTTTGACATATTCACGTCTTGGCATTTTCTCGAGTAAAACACCATCTCGATCAAGTAGAACAATTTTTCTATCATTAATCAACTTCAAATATCGAGCAAGATTTGAAACGCTCCAAAATCCAGCAGTTATTTCTACTGCTGCGCAATCTTGTTCTAGGCTAAATCTCTGAAGAGCAAGAGGTAGGTCTTGGGTTTCATGCACAATCTGCATGAATTTATCTGATTGAATTCTTATGTTTCCAAGCTCTACATATTTGTTCTCAGGCTTTCTATTGCCTGCATCATATTTAGGTAAACCATATTCATTTATTGAGATATTTCCCTCAGGCCTTGGTTCTATGAGGAATGTAAGTCCAGATTCACTCTGCAAGACGGCATCTATATCGGCATCAGCTAAAATATAGTTGTCACAATAAATAAGTAAGAAATCATCCCCAATCTTTTTACGGCTATGAAGTAACCTTTGGGCTGGTGAGTCATCTGGATCACTTTCTATGCAAGTTATTTTCAAGCCGCTTCTAAAATTATTGCAATATGATTTAACGCTTGATGCCAAATAACCGGTTAAAACAATAACTTCCTTAACGCCGATTCTTTCGAGTTGTTCTAGTTGATGGGCAATTATTGGCTTTCCCTTAATTGGAATAAGTGGTTTTGGTAGAGTGTCTGTAATCGGTCGGACGCGTTCCCCACGTCCCCCAGCTAAAATAACTGCTTTCACTCTCCAGTACCCAAATCTTTCCAATCAACAAATTTCTTGACACCTTGCTCAATTGAAACTTTAGGAGTCCAGCCGCAAGTTTCGGTAATTTTCTTGATATCGGCAGTCAAGGTGGGGCTAACTTCAAATACTTGATCCTGAACTTCCAAGCCCATTTCGGAATTTAAAGCATCGACTAGATATTTGACTAAGGTACCTTTACCACTTCCAATGTTGAAGATTCCACTTACTCCGGGCGTTTGAATTAATTGAGACATGGCTCTTGCTACATCATCGACATAAACAAAATCCCTCGATATATTTGGATTATAGAGCTTAAGAGAAACGCCGTTCTTAGCGCTTAAGAAGGCCGAAGATAAGAGAGAATTATCGTGCTGAAAAGGTCCATAGGAGAAAAAGATTCGATGCCATTTATAAGTGACTCCAAGACCAGCAATAAATTCGAGTAATTTTATTTTGGTAGCGGCAAAATCTGAAAGATTCTCGCCAATTACTTCCTCACTTATTTGGCCAGTTAAATCACCATATTCAAGGCAAGAACCAGCGATTTGAAAATCTTTGACCCCCGAGGAAGCCAAGATTTCAAGGAATTTTATAGAAATCTTTAAATTTCTTAAATTATTTTCTTCTGAAAGATTTGGCAATCCTTCCCAAGCCAAATGGATAACCTGTTCAAATTTTTGTTCTGCAAGATATTTTAAGAATTCTTGATCGCTTAGATCCCCAAAATGGCCTGTGATCCCAGGTGGCAAGGATGTAGAAACTCTAGAAGTTACATGTAAGTCACCTGATAAATTCTGTTTCAATAGAGCTCTACCGATAAATCCTGATGACCCAGTTATTAGAGTTTTCATTAGCTTCGTTCTTGGAAATTCGGCCAATTTCTATCTTGATCAGAGATTATTTCAGGCTTAAGCGGCCAGGGAATACTAAAAAAAGGATCATCAAATTTAAATCCATCGTAATTATTTTGTTCAAATCTTGAACTCATTACGTAATGTATCTGCACATCATTAGACAGTGAAATCCAACCAGCAGCACATCCAGCAGGTATATAGATTGATTCACCTTGCTCAGCAGAAACTTCCTTGGTAAAAACATTCAAATACGATAACGCCTTAGGGCGAAGGTCAACTAAAGAGAGAAAAACGACACCGGATAGGAGGGTCATTAATTTACTTTCAGGTTCACCGTCCACCTGAAAATGCATTCCTCGCAAAGTGTGCTTGTAAGGATTAGATGAGACGTTGATTTGCATCGGTGTAAATCCGATACCGTAGAACCAATCAGAGTCAAAGACTCGAGAAAACTTTCCCCGAGAATCGCTGAAAGTCGAACCTTTATATACTTTTAAGCCATCAATTTGCATCTTATTCGCTTCAGATTGCATAAACTCTTGGTTGTCCAGGGAGAGGCAAGAAAACTTCTCCGTGCCATTTCAGTTCATCACGTAGGTATTTAACAATTTCGCCCTCGAAATTGAATGGGCAGATAAAAACGATCTCGGTGTCACTTTGGATTGCGATCTTAGGTGAATCTATCCTCAAATGATTACCCGGTGAAAGCTTGCCCCACTTCAAGGGATTATTATCAGCAATAGATTCAAGGCTTTTCGCTTTTTCGCCAATCGCATTCATTAAGGTAGAGCTCCGCGCGGAAGCACCAAATGCACGGATCTTCTTCTCCGAGTTTAATGTCAAAAATTCATTAATTTCTTCTAAATTCTTAGTGGCCAATGTTGCGAAATTATGCCAAGCGTCCTCACTCAAAACTCCAAGTGATTCCTCTCTCTTTATTGCATCAAGCAGTCTTTGGCTGGGCACTCTTGCTGACCTGGAGGAGATTAGAACAAATGATCCACCGCTAATTGGACTTTCCATAATGTCAAAAGGAATCAGACCAACTTTGGATTGGGCTTCGGTCATACTCTTTATTGAATGATAAAAAGTATGCTCATGGTAAATCGAGTCATAGTGAATTTCATTCAAGATTCTTGATGCCTCATGAAACTCAACAATAAAGATTCCTTCAGCTGATAATAACTTATCAATACCGTTCATTACATTGATTAAGTCTGGAACGTGTGAAAGAACATTTCTAGCAATTACGATATCTACTGTTCCAAATACTTTTTCAAAACTGGTTGCAAAATCCAAATTAAAGAAATCTGCATGAATATTTATGCCATTCGCTCTCGCTGAATCAGAAATCTCTTTAGCTGGGTCTACCCCATGAATCTGACCACTAGTTAATTTCCTAAACTCCCTAAGTAAAGTTCCATCGTTACTACCAATTTCTAGCACTCCTGCGGTATCCATCGAATACTTAATGACTTCTTGGGCCAAATTTTCACAGTGTTTACGTGCCGTCTCTGTTGTTCCAGTCACCCATAAGTAGTCCTGAAACATCAATTTTGGGTTTACATTAACTGACAATTGAATAGATGTGCAGTTCTTGCACCGCACGAGGATAAGCGGAAATTTCTTCTCGTCAGATCTATCGGTAATTTCCCTAAGATTATTTGCTAGCGGTTGAATACCAAGATCCAGAATTTCTTCGATTTCTGAGGAATTGCAAATCCGGCACTTATCTATCGTTACGTAATCATTGTTTAAATCTGAGACTGCCATCAATAAGACCATTTTCAAGTAGGTATTTTATTTGCAGAAGTCTATTAGTTTTTCGGTCCATAAGATCTATACCTTCCCCAATTAATTTCTTAGATTCCAAAACAATTTCAGCTCCGCCAGCATTCAGGCCCACTTTAGCCGTGAAACCTAATTCCTTTTGCGCTCTTTCGAATGAAACTTTATAACTTCTTGGGTCAACGATGTTTTCTGTTTTAAAAGCGATAGGAATTCCGTCGAGACATTCCTGGGCTGCTTCAGCGAGTTGTTTCACTGTGAAATTTCCATTCAAAACACCTATATTGAATGAGTGTCCTGAAATTCTCTCGCTATTAGCCTTAATGCATACCTCAATCGCCCGAGCTAAGTCCAGAATATGAACTATTGGCCGCCAAGGCGTCCCATCTGAATGTACATCAATTCTTTTTTGCTTAAGCCCAGTGAGAATTAAATTATTAAATACGATATCTGATCGAAGCCGAGGACTCCAGCCGAATACAGTCGAAGGTCTAAGTGCGGTTGATATAAAACTTGAGTCTGACATAGCCAGAATTTCTTGCTCCGCTCTCCATTTGCTGGATGCATAGGCAGTTTGAGGATTCTTTATGGAATTGTCCTCATCCAATTCTTCAGAGCTCGACGATATGCCATAGATACTTTGAGTAGAAATGAATATGAACTTTTCTACACCAGCCTTATTTGCCATTTTGGCTGTTCTAACTGCTCCTAAATAGTTAATTTCAAGAGTGAGATTCGGATCAAGTTCACCAATTGGATCATTTGAAAGTGCGGCCAAGTGAACAACAACATCTATGCCCGTGAAATCAGATACTTCTACATCTCTAATGTCTTTGTTTTTCGTAAAAATTTCATTTTCAATTGGAACAAGTATGCAGTCTCTATAAAATCCATTGTCTAATCCCGTAACATCGTACCCTTGATTTTTCAAATATACCGAGGTAACCGTCCCTACATATCCAAGATTTCCAGTGACTAGGATTTTCATCAAAGGGCACCAGGTGAAACTAATTTACGGCCGACAATTTCAGAGAGCGCATGACAGATTGTTAGATGTATATCTTCTACCGGCCCATATTTTCCTATTTCAGTTCGAATAATTATAGAATTATCAAGGATTTGACCTAATTTTCCACCATCAAATCCCAGCAACCCCAGAGTACGAAGTCCAATTTCTTTAGCTGCACTCGCGGCTTTAATGAGATTTTCTGAATTACCTGAAGCCGAAATTAGAATGCATAAATCACCAGATTCAGCCCTTCGAAAGAGTTGGTGAGAAAATATGTTCTCATATCCAATATCATTTGCAATCGCTGAGATTAGCGAACTATTAGCAGTCAATGCCGACACTTTTGTTTTTGTAAAAGAATTACCTTTTCGGATAAATGATAGATCTGTTTCAAAATGCTCAGATGTGCTTGCGCTTCCACCATTTCCCATAATCCAGATGGAGTTTTGGTTTGAAATACATTCTAAAATACTTTCTGCGGCGGAATTTAAGTCACTCTCTGAAATCGATAGCAAGCCTTTCAAATAATCAAAATAAGGGTGTGAAGCCAATTCGGTTCCAACCTTCCCTTTACTTTATTGAAAGCGCTTTAACTATGAAAACTGATTCTATAACAAAAATCGAAATCATTCATAAGAATGCAAAAATATTTGGCTCGTGTATCACGCCAAATATAGTGAATGTCATGTCAGATGTCCTCAGCCAAGTGAAGGAGACTACCAAATGGATCGATCATATAAACGTGCTTAGACCTAACGGCATGAACCGAGTGTTCAGAATCTGGTCTAACAACTGAACCTACTACCTTGCCTCCATGCCCAATTACAATATTAATCGCAACTTCCAAATTGTCTACAGTGAAAGCTATGTGATGAAGTCCTGTTTTAGTCATAAGTGTTTGTGGCATGGATTCACTATCCAACTTATTTTGTGGTGCAACAAATTCCATCAATTCCAACCGTTCGCCTCCCTTAAAATGTAACTTACAAGTCTTTATGATGACCCCAGGAACGCCCAGCAAACTTTCAATGAAAACGCCTTCTTCTAAGTCTGACGAAACAAGCGTCCCACCTAATTCCTTATAAAAGACAGTTGCAGTGTCAATATCTTCGACACAAAAAGCAATATGTCTGAAATTTTCTATCAATTCACAGCCAATCCAGTAGTTGTCGCAGTTTTATCAGTGAAATATCGATTTGAGCACAATAAAATTTGACTGAAAAATTAACCTTAAGTATTCAGATTTGCCAGCGCCCAATCTAATCCCACCTCCTGGTTCAATGGCCATTCTGAGTTTGAAATCCTCAACAATTGAATCATTTCTTGATGTTTCACACTATCATTTTGGATCGAGTAAATAATGGATAAGAGATAACTTGATCTGTAGAACGATCGCCAGTCTGCATTGTCTCTATCTAATATAGTTTCTAACGCTAGCACAGCGACGTCGTAGTTCTGATCTTTAATTGCCCGTTTGGCGATTTCCAACAAAATTTTGTCTATTGGGGCTCTAGAAATATTAGTCAAGATTTCCAGAGTCTCTTTGGAAATTTTAAGTCTATTCACCAGGAACTTCCATGATTTTACCGTAGGTTTTTTACTATAGAGAAAAAATATTCGCGATCTAAAGCGCACTTTTTTGTTATCTCCAGATTTCAAGACAAAATCATAATAATCATTCAAATTAAGCTGCGTAATCCACTTGCGCAGAAATTCTAAATCTACAGTCGTGAATGTAAAAGTTGACTCGTAAACTGAAGCTTTTTCAACCCAATTTTCTTTTTTTGTGACTTTTGCATCTTCCTTTCGCGCGAAAACAAAACTTTCCTTGACCCCACGCAGCTTTTGATAACTTTTTGTGTAGAAATTCTCCTCGGGCGATGAGACATCAAGTATTTTGAAACCCAGTGAACTCAAAGCCATGATAATAAGTCTCTGTTCTGGAACATTTACTATCTGATTTTTAAAAGAGCTTCCATCAAAATAAGGGCTTTCAAACTTAAATGCAGCAATAGCCCACTCATATTCAGAATTTAAATAGACTACATCTTTTAAATTCAACAAACGTAAAATGTTACTGGCATCTCGCTCTGGTTTTTCAATAACCATTGAATCAATAAAAAGTATGTCAGAAGATTTTTTAGAAATATTTGTAATCGCCGCCGGCGTTGATTCAACATGATGAATGGTTCCTAAGCATAGAACTATATCAAATAAGGTCTCTGGGAATAATTCCCCAATAGAATCTATGCTGCCCTGGAATATTTCCATTTTGGATTCAATTCCATAATGAATTCGAGCATACTCCCCTTTTTGAATGTTTTTTAGTCTTGGCTCTACTCCAACTGCGCGTTTAAAATTGAATCGAAGATTGAGTTGGTGGAGGATCCAGGCGTCATAGCATCCGATATCCAAAATAGTTTTATTCGTCAATTCTTCATATGAGAAGATTTCTAAGAGTTTATTGGATATTTTCTCGACTAAGTCGAATGATCTTTTAAAAAATAAATATGTTCCAGCGCCCTCTTCAACATTTTCCAGAGATATATTGCCATTAACCCAAATACCGTGTTCGTAAGGACCATTAGCGTTAAGGAGCCTCTTAGATGTTCGCATAGTTTCTTTCAAAATTTCTCCCCTTTGAGCATTTTTTAGTCATTGCTTCCTATTCGAACTTGTAAGTTTCCGAATTCACTTTAAATCTTCAGTATACTTTTCTATGAGCTCTACAACCTCATCCGCACTAAATTCTAATTCCTCGGCAGAGACTTCCGTCCATATTGCCGAGGATTCACGCTGAAATTTGTGGATATTGCCCCCCTTTTCTCTTAAAAGCCAAGCAAGTTCACTAGAATAATGAATCTCAGACTTTCCAGTATCTATGATTATAATCTTTTTGTATTTCAACAATTCTGAGATTACGTGAGACCTTGCATTCAGTTTCGACAATCTGGAAATAACCCACAAATCAAACGGACATTCGTTTCCGTTAGTTTTACTTATAACACCCTCTATGAAAGAAATCTCTACACCAAAAAAAATAATTGCGATACAAGATGCTTCAATTTTTGAATTATCTTCTTTATACAAAATAGCTTCTTCAAATTCCTTGGATACGACAAAGGAATGATTAACATATTTCTTCATATTTTTCTGGCTAAGTGCCAATAAATGTAATCCAGGTAATTCTGCATTTTTGAATGCTAAATCAATAGTCTCCTTAGTAGATAAAAAGTTAACCGGCACACGTGTAAGCGAAGCAAATTCGTCTAGGCTGTTAAGACTGGCTTGAGGTCCTTCATAACCACTATCAACTACGACCATTAGAACTACAAAGGGAGCCAAGAGCTGGCCACTTCGTAGAACATTTGTGGTGTTCGTGAGTTGATCAATTCCAAGGAGTGCAAAATCATGTTGCTTCATTAGAAATAATGAGGGAACGCCAGACATAGCCAACCCGAAGCCGAAGCCCATCAATGAATTTTCTGCATTGGTGGTATTAATCGCGTGTACACCCTTGATTTCTTCAAGACCCGCCCCAAGTCCTGAAATTCTGGACCCAGCAACAATGTTTTGGCCGTAAATCACTGAATCTTCATAATTTGAGAATTGATCTCTTATTTTCTTATTAATATATTGTATGAATGAAATATCCATTGATCTACTTGCCAAGCTCAAGGTCGTCTAGGACAGCAAACATTGGATCGGAAGAATTTCTCTCAAAAACGTTGTTAGAATCGGTTTCTATTCTAATAGCGCCAGCATGATAATTTATATATCTTTTACTTCCTAACTCTTCTTCTTTATAGAATCCCCCGAGAGAGTGGACTGCGACTTCAATAATAAGCGGTCTACTTAACTTAACAACATTCCTTCTGGCTGCTTCAAGTTCATAGACATATTTCTCTGGATTGTTTTCGCTAAGATACAAAAAATCAACGGATAATGATCCTGCGAAAGTTTTCAAGTCTATTTCTGATCTACGTTCTGCGATACTTGTGCCAAGCGACCACTCATTATTTTCCACGAGAAAAACTATAGGCAGCCCAACTGAAGAGGCAAAAAGAACTGATTCATAGAAGATTCCTTCTTCTATTGCTCCATCACCAGTTATAGCCCAAGTTACGCTGCCGTCTCCTCTAATTTTAGATGCCATTCCAACGCCTAAAGAAACTGCTAAATTATTTCCTAGGATATTAGATGTATAAATATTTCTCGCTTTTGGATTCATTAGATTCATCGACCCAAGTTTTCCACCTGCAATACCACTCTCTTTTAATCTATACTCATCAATTAATTCATTCTTTGAAGCCCCAAGAGCCAAGTGGTAGTGAATATTCCTGTGAGTTAACAGCAACTTATCTTTTGCGCTAAGTATTTTCACTAATGAAGTAGCAATTGCCTCATGTCCAATCCCTAAATGAATAGGAATTTGGAACTCTCCAGCGATAATCATTTTATTTATATCTAATTGAATCGCACGTGACCGTTGAATTTCTTTCGCAAGTTCAAGGCGCTGGCTCATAGGCCCTATTATATTCACAATTCAAAATTTAAAGCTGGATAACGCTAAATAGAATTAGCTATCCAACGCCCAAATGGCAAGGCACTAGTCCAGCCTGGCGATACTGCATTAAGTATGTGTATTGAATTATGGGATTTACGCACAATGAAGTCTTGCTCAAGTTTGCCTGATTCCAAATTAACGAGCTGGGCGCGGATTCCTGGCTTTAGTTTCTTCCAATGCTTAACGTCTTTAATTTCGGGAACAATCCTTGCTATATCTCGTACTAAGAATTTAGTCATTATTTTGGGTATTTCACCTCTAAGAATTTCTCTTAAGTCATATTCTTTCCCTTTTATTAGGGACAACATAGATTTCAAAGAATCCTTTATATCGCCAAATTCCACATGATTTGTTGCCGAATACTGCTCCCGACCAAATAGAGGCATTGCCGTTGGTCCGATTTTAATATCTCCATCAAGAGTCAAAGTTATATGAACGCCTAGAAATGGATTGATAGGATGTGGTACTGGATAAATCAAAGTTTTAGGACTTGAAATCAATCTCCTAGAAACTCTATAAACGCCTTTGAATGGAAGGCATGCGAACTCAGTGCCTATACCTATGCTTCGTGCGATTTGATCTGCGTGTACTCCAGCAGCATTAACGAAATAATTTGCGGGGATTTCCTTATTCTGAGTGAATGCTTTAACTGCCCCATTAAACTCTCGTAGTTTAACTTCATTGCCTGTAATTATAACTCCACCCAGCTTCTTGAACTTCAAAGCAAGAAAATCAATCACTGACCTTGGATCTGCAATTGCAGTAGTTGGGGACCACAAAAATTTACCATGAGTTCTTGCAGCAGGCTCAAATTTACTAAGTAGATTTGCATCGAGGAGTTCGAGTTCAATTTTGTTCTCTAGGCCTCGACGATACAAAGTTTCTAGTCTTCCGACTTCATTCAGGTTTGAAGTTACGACAACTTTTCCTATTTCTTTCAAGAGAAGGTTATTTTCTTTGCAAAGAGCTTTTAATTCTCTATTGCCATCCGCGCAGAACCTGGCCTTGAGAGATTCGGGTGAATAATAAAACCCAGAGTGAATAACTCCTGAATTTCGACCGGATGCATGCATGCCAAGATTCGACTCTTTTTCAAAAATGGAAACTTTTATCTTGGGTTTTGATTCAAGTAAAGCGATTCCAATAGATAAACCAATTATTCCGGAGCCAATTACTAGGTAGTCCGTGCTGTTGAATTCCTGCATAGTGAAATGAAACTACCACATGGCAAAATAATCTATTTAGAGAGACTACAATCCGTGCGTGGAGATTATTTCTAATCCGATAGTATTTATTGGAATGCCTGTATATAACAGCGAAAATACCATTAGACAAACACTCGAATCTATTGTGTGTCAAGATTATGATGAATGGAAATTGTTAATTTCAGATAACTTTTCGACTGATTTAACTCGTGAAATCTGTCAAGAATTTGTGGAGCTAGATGATCGAATAACTCTTCACCAACAATCTGAAAACATTGGTGCATGGAATAATTTCATTTTTGTTCTAGAAAAATCTGAGGGGCCATATTTTAAATTTCAAGCAGCTGACGATGTACTGAGTCGGGATTATTTAAAATCAAATGTTCTTGAGCTAGAAGTGGATAGTTCTATATTGGGGTCGTCATCTCCAGATTGCTGGGACTGGGAGTACGAGGAACAAAAAAGTCCAGTTATTTTTGAATTAAGAGGAAGCCAACGTTATCGGCTAAGAACCCTGAGAGAGAATTGCTGGCGATCGAATGGTTTATTTTACGCAATCTACAGAACGAACGAAATTCGTAATGTAATCACCAAAGAGATCTTTGCAAGCAAAATTGCAATATTGGATTGGCTTATCTTGGCCAGACTTGTCAAGGCTGGAAACATAAATAGAAGTAAGTCAGGCCTAATGATCTTGGGATCAAATGGTGCGTCAAATTCAAAAGAACTAGCCTGGTTTAATCAGTTGACAAGTTTTCGTAGCAAGATTTTTCCTTATTGGGGATTTTTTAGATTACTTAAAAAGAGTTCTGGCAAACTTCTAATTGGGGCAAGTGTCGAAGTGTTATTTTGGATAATAGAGATGCAACTCGCTCATACGAAAGGTTTGCTTTGGCTAATATTAAAAAAGTCTGGCAAAGGTATAAATACTCAGTAGACTAAATGACGTGCGCAGTTTAAATCATTCTGAGAATTATTCGATAAAGAGGAAATCTAGCGGAGTTCCAGCAGGAACTTCTTTAAGAAATTTTCTTCCAATTAAGTTAGGTAGGTACTTCGGTTTTATTCCACCTCCTGGACGAATAGCGCGGATATTCTGTTCAGTAACAGTCTCTCCAGCTTGTACATCCTTAACTACATATAAAGATCGCCTTATTCTTCTAGATTCCCTTTCAGATTCTTGCATACTCCAGTTTTCTGAACCAAGAGATAATGCAGCCGAAGTTCCCTCTTCAACCAATTGTTTGAATTCGTGAGGCTCCATCGAGAATGCTCCATCCGGCCCTCCATCACTTCTCTTAATTGTTATGTGTTTTTCAATAGCCACTGCCCCAAGGGCTATTGCAGCAATGCTCACGCCAATGCCTAAAGTGTGATCAGAAAGACCAACTTTTACTCCGAATCTATCTCTTAACAATTTCATTCGAAAAATGTGCGCATCGGCTGGTTTCGCCGGATAAGAACTCGTACATACTAATAGAGTCAAGTTTGAATTGCCAGTTTTTCTCACAACTTCGACTAACTCATCAATCTCTTCTAATTCAGTCGCTCCAGTGGAAATTATCAGTGGCTTTCCAGTTTCTGCCACCCTTCTTATCAATTTGTGGTCGCCAGTCTCCATTGATGCGATCTTGTACATGGGTGCACCCAAAGATTCAAGAAAGTCAACAGCCGTTGAATCAAAGGGGGAACTAAATGGAATAACACTTCTTTCCCTACACAAGTTAAACAAATCTTCGTGCCACTCCCAGGGTGTATGCGCACTTTCGTAAAGCGAATAGAGTTTCTTTCCGCCCCAAAGAGCGTGGTCATCCGAAATTCTAAATTCTGGAGTATTCAAATCCAAAGTCATGGTTGCAGCAGTATAAGTTTGGAATTTTACCGCAGTGGCTCCTGCGCCGATGGCTGCAGTTACCAATTTCTTGGCTCGTTCAAAATCTCCAAGATGGTTAGCAGAAATCTCAGCTATAAATAAGGGCTTCTGTGTAACTAGTTTCAATCTGGAACCCCCCAAGTTTTATTTTTAGCCTCGAGGGATAATCTAATGCTCCATTCTATACCAGTCGCATCTTGAAAAACCGCGGAAGTTCCATTACTGAAGTCCAATGCTTGAATTCTTCTGACAAATTGCTCGGCTGTTAGAATCTCTTTGGCGTCAATTTTTCTTACCGACTCCAAATCAGAAATCCGGTGCGAAGAAACCCCTAATTCAGGCTGCTTACTTGCTATCAAATTTCCACTAATCCAATCCTGAAAAAAGTTTACAAATAATCCAAGCAATGATTCCGTTAACTTGACGTAGATAGCAGCTGCATTGGCTTCGATTCTAAAGTCAACCTGAGCCTGAACGTAAATATCTCCTGCATCTAATTTACTTGTTAATTTATGTATGGTGACACCTTGAGGTTTATTGTCAATAACAGACCAAGAAATTGGGTTTGCACCCCGACCAATAGGAAGTAAGGACGGGTGTAAATTCACAAAGTCTTTTTTTGCCTTGTCTATTAATTTATCTTCAATTATATGACCAAACATCGCAGAAACGCCATATTCGAATTCAGGGAGTTTTTCTAAATCCAAATCGTTATACTCAACTATTGTATAGACTGAATCTAAATTTGATAACGTATTAGTTAGTTCTTTTAGAAACTCTTGACTTCGTTTATTTTCTTCATTAATCACTATAAATTGGATCAAAGCGTTTTGCTGAGAATGCAAATATTTTAGAACTTTTATTCCTAATCTTGAATTAATAAATAATGCAATTTTTTTCTTACTCATAAGAAATCAACTTCAATAATGTTTCTGAGATATAATCAATTTCCTTCTTACTAACTCCTACATGCATAGGAAGCGAGATCTGCTGGGAATAAAAAAGCTCACTTACCGGAAATTGACCAACAATATGACTATATTTTGTAAATACTGGGTGCAAATGGGCGGGTAAGTAATTAACCTGCACGCCTACTCCTGAAGTTCTTAATCCTTCAAATACTCTTTTTCGTGAATCCGCATTAACCCTGATTGGGTACAGATGCCACATTGGCTCGGTGGAGCTTTTAATAATCGGTATGCGTACATTATCAATATGTGAAAGCAGTGAGCCATAATAATTAAAGGTATCCATCCTGATTCTCTTAAAATGAATAATTCTGCTCAATTGACTTATCCCTAAGGCACAAAGAATGTCAGGTAATCTGTAATTAAGACCGAACTCATGAACTTCTTGATGCCATGGTCCTTCCTCATTCAGAATAAAACTGTTTGGATCTCTCACAAGTCCTTGCCGTGAAAAACTCTTAGCCTTTGCAAGTAACTCTGGTTTCGGCGAACTTACAGCCCCGCCTTCACCTGTGGTGATGTTTTTTGTTGGGAAAAATGAAAAAGTAGTTAGGTCAGCAAGTGAACCAACTGGTCTGCCTTTATAGGTTGAACCAAGACTGTGGGAGGCATCTTCAATCAAATAGATACTGTGTCTATCGGCAATTAACCTTAGCTCATCCATATCTGCAGGATGGCCCGCGTAATCAACAGCTACTATTGCTTTAGTCCTAGTTGTAATGGCGGCTTCAACAGCTTTGGGATCAATGTTCCCAGTATCTTCTTGAATATCAGCAAAAACTATTTTCGCACCCATGAGTGCCGCTGTTGCTTGGGTCGCAATAAAGGTTAGTGGAGGTGTGATTACTTCATCCCCAGGCTCTATTCCAATCGCTGCATATGCACAATGTAGTGCGGCGGTTCCTGATGAAACAGATATGGCTGGCGCGCCTACAACTTTTGAAATTTCATTTTCGAAAAATTCTACGAGGGGCCCTGTTGTTAAAAAGTTTTCTCGAAGCGCTTTGGATACCGACGCAATATCTTCCTCCGATATAGATTGCTTGCCGTAGGGGATCATTTTTACAGCCTAAAATTAGTAAGATGGGATTTAATTTCATCAACGCTCATCCAAAGATCATTTGTGTCGGACCTAAATGCAGAACCTTCTTCCATTCTAGTTCCGCTGGGTTCTTTATATCCCCATTCAGATATGACAGGCGTAACTACATATCGATTTCCAACAAGAATTGCCCGTCTGCTGTCATCAGCCGAAATCATTTCTTCATGTAGTTTTTCACCAGGGCGCATACCAATTTCAATTATTTTTGAATTTGGTGCCACTGCTTTTGCTAAATCCGTGAGCTTCATGCTTGGAATTCTTGGCACATACAGCTCGCCTCCCTGCATAATTCCAAATGATTCAACTACAAATTCAACAGCTTGCTGAATGCTGATCCAAAATCTTGTCATTCTTATATCAGTTAAAGGAATAGATTCTCCAGATTCTGCAATTTGGCGAAAATAAGGAATGACCGAACCGCGGCTTCCCATTACATTTCCGTATCGCACGACACAGAACGCAGTCCCGTAAGAAATACTATAATTATTTGCAGCAACAAAAAGTTTATCCGCGGTTAATTTAGTCGCACCATATAAATTGATTGGAGAAGAAGCCTTATCGGTTGATAAAGCCACGACTTTTTTTACCTTTGTTTCAATTGCAGCATCAATTATGTTTTGACTTCCAAGCACATTTGTTTTTATAAACTCCATTGGGTTATATTCACCTGTATCAACCTGCTTTAACGCAGCTGCATGTATGACAAAGTCAACACCATGAAAAGCACGTATCAATCTTTGCAGATCTCTTATGTCACCCAAAAACCACCTTAGTCGAGTATTATCCTTGAAATATTTTCGTAATTCATGTTGCTTAAGTTCGTCTCTGGAAAAAATAATAATTCGTCTAGCTTTGGAATTATGAAGGAGATGGCTTACAAGTGCTTGACCTATTGAACCAGTACCACCTGTAATTAGTATTGAAGCATTATCGAGTATTTGCACTGTATCCTCCCTAATTCAATAATATAGTTGCTTCATGACAAGATATATAAAGCAGTATACCTGACATGAAAAGAAGATATGTTTTTAGAGCTGACGCTTCTGACCAGATGGGTTCTGGGCATGTCATGCGAGTTTATTCAATTATTGAAAAAATGTTAGAGGAAAATCTTGATGTTATTTTTGTGGGAAATATTGTTGGTCTACCGTGGCTTACTGAACTACTTGAGCAAATGATAGGGAGAATAAAACTTGTAAAGGAAGAGAATTTTGTATTTAACCCTATGCAAGATGTATTAATAATAGATTCTTACACCATAAACCCTAATCATAATTTTCTAAAAAAAGAAAATTGGTTCAAAATTATTGCGCTTGTTGAGATTGGAACGCCAAAATATTTGGCAGATTTTTATATCCATTGTGGTACTAATAAGCAGATAGGGCTGGAGTTTGGAATTTCAAACAATAAATTAAAAAGTGGATTAAACTACATACCTATTAGAAAATCCTTGAAAGAAATTCGCTTTAGATTAAGTGAGATTAATGCTCAGGGTCAAATTAAAATTCTAGTGGTTGGAGGTGGTACTGACCCATTAGGATTCGTCCCAAAAGTAGCAAGAGAACTAATTAAACTTGACGAGCAGTTTCAAGCAATATTATTTTCGAATGCACAGAATTTGCTTCACATGCTCGATTATAGATTTTCACAAAGAAATATCGGTAGTTATCTTGAAAGAGACTTAATTGATTCTGATCTAGTTTTAACTCTATCGGGAACATCTAGTTGGGAATTTCTCTCATGTGGTTTTCCACTTGGTATTGCTTTGGGGTTTGATAATCAGAGAGATAATTTTGAATTTCAAACACATAATAAAATTGCGATTGGTATAGGACACTTTAGTCTTGTGGGTGGCTTTAATCTCAATTTTGAAAATATAAGAAGATTAGTGATAGACCGAGGACTAAGGCAAGAATTATCGCAATCTGCTTTAACCAAAATAGATGGTTTTGGTGTAGCAAGAATAGTAGACGTGATTTTAAGATTGAATTAAGAAGCTAATTCTAGAATTTGTGCGCTTTAGAAAATTTATGACATTACTTTCAATACAAACTAGCAAACTCGGTTATGAACCTGACAAACTGGGCATGTGCCGAATTAGGCTTATATAGTGAAGTTCATAGTCGGGGCTATGCGACGTCTCCAACTGCTCAAGATTACCGCTGTTTACTCACCTCTAGCCAATTACCACCTCTTAGGTAGGCTTATCAAATGAATTCAGGTAGTAATTCCAACAATAATGAAAAGGGTGTTGAAGTGCGAACTCATGATATTCCAGTTGCCGATGCAATGACGGAGTTTATGAAAGAGGGCTGGGCGCCATCTCCTTTGACAGGAATCTCTTCCCATCCATCAATTCCCTTCACACAACTACGCAGAGATAAATTGTCTAAACAATATGTTGGCAAGAGATTAATTTTCCCTTCAGGATCATTAAAGGTAAGAAGTAATGACTCTGATTACCAATTTAGAGCTAACTCAGCTTTTAGTTGGTTTACTGGAATTGTTGCATCAGATTGTGTGCCAGATTCATTATTTGTAATGGAGCCAACTACATCAGGTCATGAAGCATTGCTATTTATTCACCCGAGGTCACCTCGAAATGACAGTGAATTTTATAAGGACACAAGATTTGGTGAGTTTTGGGTTGGCAGAAGAATGACATTGGAAGAAACTGAGACAAAGTATGGAATTAAGGTTAGACAAATTGAATCAATTGAAGAGTTTTTAAAGGACAAAAAAGAAACTTTGCTAGTCCGTGGTGAGGATTCTGCAATTGATAAGTTGGTTGAAGAAAATACGGAAAGTGAAAAAGAGTTCTTAAATTACATCTCAGTTATGAGAGCTGTTAAAGATAAGTATGAGATTGATGAGATGCAAAAGGCAATTGACGCATCAGTTCGTGGTTTTGCCGATATGGTCCGTGTTTTTCCAGCAGCAACATCGGTGGCAAGAGGTGAGCGAGTAATTGAGGCTGCTTTTTATGGCAGAGCAAGATTAGAAGGAAATGACAATGGTTATCCAAGCATTGTTGCATCCGGTGCCCATGCTTGCGTATTGCATTGGATTAAAAATGATGGAGATGTGTTGCCAGGGGACTTAATTTTAATTGATGCTGGTGTTGAGGTTGAATCTCATTACACAGCAGATATAACTAGAACCTTTCCGGTAAATGGAAAGTTCACTGAAGCACAGCGCAAGATTTATATGATTGTTTATAAAGCCCAGCAAGCAGGAATAGCAGCTGTTAAACCAGGAGCAAAATTTAAAGATTTTCATGCTGCCTGCATGGTTGAGATTGCAAAGGGGGCAGAAGAACTTGGCGTGCTTCCTATATCTGCTGAGGAATCTTTAAAGGAAGAAAATGGCTTACATAGAAGATGGCAGTTTCATGGCTCAGGACATCACTTAGGTATTGATGTCCATGATTGCGCACACGCTAGAAAAGAGCAGTACGCCGAAGCTGTGTTAGAGGCTGGCATGATTTTAACTGTTGAGCCTGGTTTTTATATTCAACCAGATGACACATTGTTCCCTGAGGAGTACCGAGGAATTGGTGTTCGGATTGAGGATGATATTTTAGTTACAGAATCAGGGGCCAAGATATTAAGTAACGCACTTCCTCGTCACCCAGATGAGGTTGAGGCTTACATGGCAAAACTACTTAAGTAATCTTTAATTCACTCGTTGTAATTTTAACCTCCACAATCTCACAAGGCGCCCCATCACAACAATTAGTCTTCATATGACAATTTGGGCATAGCCATCTAGTTGCAACTGGATCATAAGGAACACTACAAAAATCACAAGCCATCTGATTATTAGCACCCATTTGTTAATAAGCCTTCTTACTCTTAAATGCCCGGTTAATAATTGTGGTAACAATTGAGATTAGTAAAGATGCAAAGAGTGCTGATTTAAAATCCATAACATCTAATTGATTACTCCACCTGGCAGTTAACATCAACATGGCAGCATTTACTACAAAAGCAAATAACCCTAAAGATAATAAGATGGCGGGCAGTGTTAATAACTTAACTAATGAGCCAATAACTCCATTTATTAGACCAAATAAAAGAGCTACCCACAAATAGCTCCAGGCACCACCATTAACGCTTATGCCATCAAGGAGAGAGGTTGCTGCCCAAAAAGCGAGTGCGCCAGCGATTAGGCGAATAATTAAATTCACGTACTAAAGAATACCCTCACGTTTGCGAATTTTTGATCCAAGCCATCTAACTGGGTCATACTTAACATCAACTACCCGCTCCTTCATTGGGATAATTGCGTTATCGGTAATCTTTATGTGCTCTGGGCAAACCTCTGTACAACATTTAGTGATATTACACATCCCAAGACCATGCTCTGCCTGCGCCTTTTGTTTACGGTTTTTCAAGATATCAAGTGGGTGCATATCAAGCTCAGCTAGCCTGATGAAAAATCTTGGGCCAGCAAATGACTTCTTATTTTCTTCATGATCTCTTATTACATGGCAGGTGTCTTGGCATAGGAAGCACTCAATACATTTTCTAAACTCCTGTGACCTTTCAACATCAACTTGTGCCATTCGGACCTCACCTGCCTTTAAACCAGCAGGAGGAGTGAAGGATTCAACCTCCATCGCCTTCTTATAATTAAATGAAACATCAGTTACTAAATCTTTAATCACTGGGAAGGCTCTAAGTGGTGTAACGGTGATGGTTTCACCCTCTGCAAAATTTGCAACCTGGGTCATACAGGCAAGGCGTGGCTTGCCATTTATCTCCATAGAACATGAACCACACTTACCAGCTTTGCAATTCCAGCGAACCGCTAGGTCGCCCATCTGAGTTGCTTGCACACGGTGAATTACATCAAGGACTACTTCACCCTCATTTGCCTCAACCTCAACATCTTTTAATGCGCCATCCTTTGCATCCCCGCGCCAGATTCTAAGTTTTATTTTTTTACTCATGATCTAACCCCCGCATTATTTGGTAGTTCATCCTTGCTTAAATACTTCTCTAACTCGTGGATATCAAAGAGATCAAATAACTCATTTGGCATTTTAGGTAGTTTTTGTTGTTTAACAACTACCTCTTTGCCATTAAAGGCTGCAATATTATTTTGTGATCGCCACTTTGGATCCATCGCTGGGAAATCATCCCTTGTGTGTCCGCCGCGGGATTCCTCTCGAACTATCGCAGATTTTGCAGTGCTCTCTGCAACCAACAACATATTGTCTAGATCAAAGGAGAGGTGAAAACCTGGATTAAACAATCTATCTCCACTTACTGCAACATTTTCAATGCGTTTTCTAATTGCTGCGATCTTTTCAATGGCATCTTGTAATTCACTCTTAGTTCTAATGATTCCAACTAGGTTATGGGTGATCTCTTGTAACTCTTGGTGAAGGGTGTATGGATTCTCCCCACCGGTTCTCTTAAAGGGTGCAGCGATTTTTTCAGCTGCATCCCTAATACTTTTTTCACTTACCTTCACAGGTTGTGAATTTTTCACATACTCAGCAGCGCCTGCGCCAGCACGTCTGCCAAAAACTAAAAGATCAGAAAGTGAATTACCACCTAAACGATTTGAACCATGCATGCCACCTGCAACTTCTCCTGCGGCGTAAAGTCCTGGAACTCCAACAGCTGCTGCGGTATCTGGATCTACCTCAACGCCACCCATTACATAATGACAGGTTGGACCAACCTCCATTGGCTCCTTTGTAATATCAACACCCGCTAATTCATAAAATTGATGCCACATCGATGGCAATCTCTTCTTAATTACATCAGCTGGTATTCGCTTTGAAACATCTAGGAAAACTCCGCCATGCTCAGTTCCTCGGCCAGCTTTAACTTCAGAGTTAATCGCTCTTGCTACCTCATCCCGTGGCAATAACTCAGGAGGACGGCGATTATTATCTTGATCTAAGTACCAACGATCTGCCTCTGCCTCATTATCAGCGTACTTATCTTTAAATACATCTGGAATGTATTTGAACATAAACCGCTCACCCTTTGTGTTGGTTAAAACACCACCTTCACCACGAACAGATTCTGTTACCAAAATTCCACGTACTGATGGCGGCCAAACCATGCCAGTTGGATGAAATTGTAAGAACTCCATATCAACTAAGTTTCCACCAGCTTTTAGAGCCAGTGCGTGACCATCTCCTGTGCCCTCCCAGGAGTTTGATGTAATTTTAAATGTCTTGCCAACCCCACCTGTTGCAAGAATTACTGCAGGGGATTCAAATAAAACTTCATTGCCATTTTCTCGTCTATATCCATAAACACCAGCAACCTTGCCATTTTCCTTTAAAACTTCTGTAATTGTTACTTCAGCAAATACCTTTAGATAACTTTCAGCATCCCCATGATCTTTTTTATCCTGCTGTTGCATTGAGACAATTTTTTGCTGCATCGTTCTAATCAACTCAAGACCTGTGCGATCACCAACATGGGCAAGACGTGGATACTCATGTCCACCAAAGTTACGTTGTGAAATCTTTCCTTCACCAGTTCTATCAAAGAGTGCGCCCCAAAGCTCTAACTCCCAAACGCGGTCTGGAGACTCCTTGGCATGAAGCTCTGCCATTCGGTAATGATTTAAAAACTTTCCGCCCCGCATTGTGTCTCTAAAATGAACCTGCCAACCATCTTTTTCATTCACATTTCCCATAGAGGCAGCAATTCCACCCTCTGCCATAACTGTGTGTGCTTTGCCAAATAAAGATTTACAAATAATTGCAACGCGCAATCCAGCCTCACGTGCTTCAACAGCAGCCCGAAGTCCAGCCCCGCCTGCGCCAATTACAACAACATCAAAGTTATGACGCTCCATTGGAATTTTCTCACTCATTGTTTATTCACCAACCCTTAGAAGAAGTAGAAATTGGTAATGGCCCCACTTGAGACCTGGCGGACATAAAAGTCAGTTAGTGCAACACCGAAAAGTGAAACCCAAGCAAAATTAGGGTGGTAGTGATTTAACTTTGATACTACTGTCCAAGCTTTATATCTAACTGGATGCTTTGAGAAGTTCTTTAATCTGCCACCAATTGTGTGACGGCAGGTGTGGCAGGAGGCTGAGTAAAGCCAGAGCAAGGTTGCATTAAGTAGAAGAACTAATGTGCCAACACTCATATGTCCCCATTGGCCTTCTTCATTTTTAAATGCGATTACTGCGTCGTAGGTAAGCAAAACATTAAAGACAAGGCCGGCGTAGAAAAACCAACGATGGCCATTTTGTAATATCAGTGGCGCTCTAGTCTCTCCTGTGTACTTCTTGTGTGGTTCTGCCACAGCACATGCAGGTGGTGACATCCAAAATGATCGGTAGTAGGCCTTGCGGTAGTAGTAACAGGTGAGTCTAAAACCTAATGGGAATACCAAAATAAATAATGCTGGAGAAATTAATAATCCAGCAATTGTTATGGTGCCGATTGGGGTTCCTAAGTGGGATGCCCCTTCAATACAAGCGGTTGATAAACATGGTGAGTAAAAGGGTGAAATTAATGGTTCAACAAAGTAATGCTTATTTTCAAAAGCCCTAAAAGTTGCATAAATAATAAATGAAACTAAAACTGCAACTGTGATTGCAGGTTGTAACCACCAGCGATCTGTTCTTAAAGTTTTATCTGTTAGTAAGGCACGGCCTGCGGAAAATACGCCAGTTTTTTCAACTTTAGAATCCAGTAAGGCCATGGCCTAAGTTTGCTCTTGGTATTTGGTAAGCGCTAGGTGAGAGTGCGCTGAGTGGATATGAAATCAACCACAAATTAAAAAATCTGGCGGAGGGCGTGGGATTTGAACCCACGAAGGTTTCCCTTGCCGGTTTTCAAGACCGGTGCACTCGGCCGCTATGCGAGCCCTCCGTGGGCAAACTTACCTGCAATAGTGGTGGTGCTCCAAAATCAAGCAATACCTATTCGGGAAGCTCTAGCAACCTTTCAATCACCTTTGCCACACCATCTTCTTGATGCGCATCAGTTTGATACTTTGCATACTTCATCAAATCAGGATGTCCATCCGCCATTGCCCAGGATCTACTTGCCCAGGAGAGCATTGAAAAATCATTTGGATTATCACCAAATGTCACACAATCATCCGCAGTTAATCCATGACGATCTGCAATCTTTGCCAATGTTGCACCCTTGCTAACACCATGCGCTGATATTTCAAGGAGAGAATCAGTTGAGTTTGAATGAGTAACAAAGGCAATGCCATCTAGCTCCTTGGTTGCAATTGCCAACATCTCATCGGATGATAATTCACCGTTTATGCATCTTGCTAACAGTTTTAAAGCAGGAGCGGTAATTGCCTCTTCTATTTTTTCAACCCCAACATTATCTGCTCCAATATCCCACCTTGGCACATACGCCTTCTCACGGTGAAACTGTTGATTAACCTCTACTGCAAATGTAACTGATGGGATTACTTTGCGTAATCGCTTTGCAGTCTCTAATTGTGCTTCAACTGAAAATAACCACTCTTCAAGTATTTGTTGATTTATAAAGTCATAAAGCATTGCGCCATTGCCACAAATACCTAAACCAAAGTTAAAGTTTTCTTTTATCTCAGCCATCCATCTGATTGGACGGCCCGTAACAAAGTAAATATGAATGCCAGCTGCATGGGCGGCAGCGAATGCTATTTTGGTGCGCTCTGAGATAAAACCGTAATGGGCAACAATTGTGCCATCTAAATCTGTGCCAATTAATTTAGGACGTTTGCCGGTGACTGTTTTTAAAACACTCACGCGCTAACCAGAGTATCCATCCCAAGAAATGGAATTAAAGCCTTTGGCACCTTTACTGAGCCATCTTTTTGTTGATGATTTTCTAAGATTGCAACAATTGTTCTTGGCACAGCGACTAATGTGCCATTTAAGGTGGCAACAGGTTTTGTGCCCTTCTCATCTTTATATCTAATATTTAAGCGGCGTGCTTGAAACTGGGTGCAGTTTGAGGTGCTGGTGACCTCACGATAGGCATCCTGGGTTGGAATCCAAGCTTCAATATCAAATTTTCTAACCGCGCTTGCACCAAGATCACCACTTGCAACATCAATAACACGGTATGGAATATCAAGTGAATCAAAGAAGGCTTTCTCCCAAGCGAGTAATTTCTTATGCTCATCTTGCGCATCCTCTGGTTTACAAAATGTAAACATCTCAACCTTTTCAAATTGGTGAACACGAATAATGCCGCGGGTATCTTTGCCGTAACTGCCTGCTTCTCTTCTAAAACATGGTGAATAGCCGGCGTATCTAATTGGTAGTTGATCTAAAATTTCATCCATATGAAATGCAGCAAGTGGCACCTCAGAGGTTCCAACCAAATAAAGCTCATCCTCTTTTAGATGATAAACATTCTCTGCTGCTTGTCCTAGAAATCCTGTTCCCTCCATTGCGGCAGGTTTTACTAAAACTGGTGGAATCATTGGAATAAATCCTGCCTTTACCGCAAGTGAGATTGCGTAATTAACTAATGCCAATTCAAGGAGTGCGCCAGGTCCTGTTAAGTAGTAAGAGCGAGCACCTGCCACCTTGGCGCCACGTTCTGTATCAATAGCTTTAATAATCTTGCCGATCTCAACATGATCCTTTGGTTCAAAGCCTTCTTTTTTAAAATCTCTTGGAGTTCCAATCTGTTCAATAACTTTAAAATCAGCCTCCCCACCAATAGGAGCTGCTGGATCAATTAAATTTGCAATAAGCAGCGCAATTTTATTAGCACGCTCTTCCGCCTCTGCCCGCTTAGAATCCGCTGCCTTTACAGATGTTGCAAGTTGTTTTGCATTCTCAAGTAGTGCGTTTTTTTCATCGCCCTTAGCGGAGCCAACTGCTTTAGATAATGTGTTTTGCTCAGCTCTTAAACTTTCAAACTCTGAAATTGCAACTCTGCGCTCATCATCTACTTTAAGTAATTGGTCAACTACAGATGGATCTTCCCCCCGAACTTTTTGAGAGTTTCTAAAAAGATCTGGGTTTTCTCTTAACGCTTTTAAATCAATCATATGAAAGTAGCCTACCGATTACTTTGCTTGGGGATAGGAACCTAGAAAACGAATATCCTCACAAATTTCTTTTAAGCCAGCTAATGCTGCGCTAATTGGCTTATCTTCAACATGACCCTCAGCATCAATGATGAAGTGGTAGTGGCCAAGTTGAGATCCAGTTGGACGGCTTTGAATAAAGGTTAAGTTGACCTGATGTTTTGCAAACTCATTTAATATCTCAAGGAGAGCTCCCGCGTGATCTAGTGCGATAAATACAGCAAGTGAAGTTCGATCCTTACCAGTTGCCTTTGGTTGATTTCCAGGCTTTTCAACCAACACAAACCTTGTTACCGCCCCTGTGTTATCGCCAATATTTTCAGCAATAATCTTTAGGTCATAATTTTTAGCAGCATTTGATCCGGCAATTGCTGCGTCGTAATCACCCTTGCTTAATCCTTTAGCTGCTGCAGCAGTTGATGAGCTTTCAATAACTTGGGCATTTGGATAATTCTTCGCAATAAATGAGCGACATTGTGATTCTGCGTGTGGGTGAGTGGCAATTGATTTAATCTCTGCTGAGTTTGTATTACTTAGTGTCATCAGAGAAAAACTCACTGGCAATGTAGTTTCTGCGGTAATTACCAAGGGTTGACCTATTGCTAACTCATCTAAGGTTCTGGCAACAACACCCTCTACTGAGTTTTCAATAGGTACAAGTGCTTTTTGGCACTCACCATTTCTTACCGCATCCAGTGCTGCGGTGACATTTGCGTATGCAATTAGCTGATCACTTGGGGTAGTAATTTTTTGAAGAGCGGCCTCTGTGAATGTGCCGGCAGGTCCTAAGTAGGCATACTTAATTGACATGGCTTAAGGGTATCCCAGGTGCTTTCGTGCTCGCGCCGGATAATCTGTAATCACCGCATAGAGCTCTAATTCTTGGCAAAGCTTTAGATCATTTAACTCATTAACTGTCCAAGCAATTACCTGCTTGCCTTTACTTTTCTCAATTTTAACAAATGAGTGATCAGATTTAATAATTTCAATATGAGCCATTGTAAATTTAGTTGGATTAAATCTTGCTAAAACTTTTCTATTAATTAGGAAGCCACTGCTATCAGTACTTTTCTTGTTTCGTAATGTGGCAAGATAAGAAAATGAGATAAGTAGTATTTCAATTCCACTTTTTGTGATCGCATCCCTTTTGCTAGCCAGTAATTTATGCGCCTGTTTTTCAACTTCACCCCTTGTTGGAACTGGGTGTTTAAACTCAATTACTAGATCCTTCTTATTTAAGATCGCAAGATCAAGCAGCTCATCTAACCTAAATGGGTTGATGCTCTCCTTTAATTGGCTGTATGTACTCTTTGCAATCTCAAGATCAAGATTTGATAATCTCTTTGCATTTTTATCGTGGTAGCAAATAATCTGCTTATCTTTTGTCAGCCGCACATCACACTCAAAACCATCTGCGCCTTGTTCAATCGCTCCCAAGTAGGCAGCCTTTGAGCCTTCTGGAAAATCACCAGATGCACCGCGGTGGGCATAGATTCGCATGCGGGGGTCGCCCTTTCTTTTTCAAATCAAATATGTGGTGAGATTGGCTCTATGAAATGGCAGTTTAACTCCTTTGCCCAAACTGATCTTGGTTTAGTGCGCGAGGGCAATGAGGATTCAGCCATTACCTGCGCAAATTTGATTGCAGTTGCAGATGGCATGGGCGGTCACGCCGGTGGTGAGGTGGCATCTGCCATTGCTATTAACGCACTATCTCAATTACAACCAGTACTTGTGGATGAGAAAATTGATAATGATTCACGTGAGGATCTATTTTTAAATATTACCCATGAGATTGATCAAGAGATACTAGAAAAAAGTAAGGCGCAACCTGATCTTGCCGGTATGGGAACTACATTAACCGCCTTAAGTATTTTTGATAAAAATATTGAGCTTTTACATATTGGTGACTCAAGGTGTTATCGCTACCGTGATAATAAATTAGAGCAGTTAAGTTATGACCACACTGTGATGCAAGAATTACTAGATCAAGGACGCCTAACCCCGCAAGAGGTCTTTGATCATCCGCAGCGTTCTTTGTTGACCCAAGCGCTCATGGGAGATTCTGGCTTAGATCCAATTTTAATTAGCTTTGAGATTAAAAAAGATGATCGGTATTTGTTATGTAGTGATGGATTAACAAATGTTTTATCTGATTATGAGATAAGTAAAATCATTGAAGCCAATGAGGATAAAAACATCCCGCAATCACTTATCTCAGAGGTTAGATCTAAGGGAGCACCAGATAACATCACAATTATTTGGAGCGCAGTTACTGCAGATAAACAATCTGATCAGGTTAGAAAATTAGGGGCAGCTAATGAATAGCCCAATTAATAAGTTAGCAGGTGGTCGATACAGCGTCGGTCAGATGATCGGCACCGGCGGTATGGCAGATGTTTACCAAGGTTTAGATACCAGATTAAATCGTGAGGTAGCAATTAAAGTTTTACGTAGAGATTTAGCTAAGGATCCTGCATTTGTGGCTAGATTTAAAAAAGAAGCCCTCGCCGCCGGCGGATTAAATCATCCAGGAATTGTTGCCGTTTATGACTCGGGTGAAGAAAATGATTCACCATTTATTGTGATGGAGTTAGTAAGTGGTGTAACTCTTCGCCAATTAATGCAAAGTACACAAATTTCTCAACATAAATCACTTGAAATAATCAAGGGCATTCTGCAAGCACTTGATTACTCTCACAATAAAGGAATTGTTCATAGAGATGTAAAGCCTGGAAATATCATGATTACAGACTCTGGTGATATTAAGGTTATGGATTTTGGTATTGCTCGTGCCACCGATGACATTGGCGCCACTATGACAAGCACTTGGAATGTTGTTGGCACAGCTCAATATCTTTCTCCTGAGCAAGCAACTGGTGAAGTAGCGGACGGCAGGAGTGATCTTTATTCATTAGGTTGTGTGATGTATGAATTACTAACTGGCAGGCCACCATTTACCGGAGATACACCAGTATCAGTTGCATACCAACATGTTTCAGCGCAGGTAACACCAGCATCACAAATTAAACCTGGGTTAGATGTAAACATAGATCGATTACTTGAAGTAGTTCTAGCCAAGGATCCAGCCCATCGTTACCAAGATGCGATGGCGATGCTTGCTGATTTAGAACATGTAATTAAAGGTGAGCCAGTAACAACAAAGATTAAGAAGGTTATTCCGCGGCGCAGAGTAATTACTGGATCAATTGTTGTTATTTCTTTACTGGCCCTGCTTACCTTTGGCTACTTTGCCACCTCACCAAATGGCGCGACAGTTAAGGTGCCAAATGTTGTTGGTTTAACTGAGGATGAAGCAAGGGCGTTACTTAAAAACTTTAATGTAAACATCGAAAAGGCGCCTGATGCAAAAATTCCAATTAATCGAGTTGCATCTCAATTACCGCTTGCAACCTCAGATGTGAGCGCTGGAAGTAGCGTGACATTAACTATTTCAGAAGGTCCAGGCAATACCACTGTTCCAGTTGGTTTAATTGGTTTATCCCTTGAGGATGCAAGATATAAATTAACTTCAGCAGGTCTGCTTATTTCACAAACTATTGCAGTTGATTCAGATCAAGCACCCGGAGTTGTAATCAGCATTAATCCAATCCCTGGAACCACCATTACCGCAGGAAGTGGCGTAGTACTTGAAATTGCAAGTGGCAATGTGCAGGTTCCTTCTTTAGTGGGATTAAATGAAATTGGCGCCAAAACAGTGTTAACTCAAGCAGGATTTTTAATTAGAGAGATCACAGCTTTTGATCCAAGTAAGCCAGTTGGTGAAATTCTTGCGCAAGCTCCAGAAGGTGGTGCTACAAAAACTATTGGCAGTATTGTGACAATTACAATTAATAAAAACTAAGCTCTAATTACAACTGGAGATAATCCTTCAGATCTTGCGCGAGCGCCCTTATCACCACAAATCTCTAACCAATTACCAATCATTTGATAACCATGTTCAGTTAATACTGACTCTGGGTGAAACTGCACACCATATATTGGCAATGTTTTATGTTGCACAGCCATTACAACTCCTGACTCAGTTGTTCCAGTTATCTCAAGTGAATCTGGCAAGGTATCTTTTTCAATTGCGAGTGAGTGGTAGCGAGTTGCAGTAAATGGGGATGGGATATTTTCTAGCACTGATTTATTTTTATGAGTAACAACAGAAGTTTTACCATGTAATAACTCTGGCGCTCTGGACACAGTTGCGCCATATGCAACACCAATTGCTTGATGTCCTAGGCAAACTCCTAAGAGTGGGATCTTTTTTTCTGCGCAGTACTTAACTAACTCAATACTTATTCCAGCGGCCTCTGGCGTGCCAGGTCCTGGTGAGATTAAAACACCATCATATTTATCTGCCTCACTAACCTTGATGGCATCATTTCTAACTACTGTGCAAATAGCACCTAATTGCTGCAGGTATTGAACAAGGTTAAATACAAAGGAGTCGTAGTTATCGATAACTAGGATCTTGCGGGCAGTGGTGCTCATAGGCCAATTGTGTAGTAATCTGCTGCCATGCCGAAGTCAAAAGTTCGCGATAAGGTCAAAAAGAAGCAGAAGATCGCTCCTGTTATTGAGCAGATGGCTGCTGAGGATGACAAGCTTGAATCTCCTAGCTGGCTTGCCCCCGTAATGGTCGCAAACTTCATTTTCGGGCTGATCTGGATCGTTATTTTCTACATCAGTGGAACTAACTACCCAATCCCTGGCATTGGCGCTTGGAACATGTTGGTTGGCTTTGGTTTTGTGGGTATCGGCTTTTCACTAGCCACCCGCTGGTACTAATTACAACGCTGTAATTCTCCACACGGTGGATAACTACTGTGGATATCTATTTTCGCTTAACCATCACTGTTGCTACAACTCCTCCTACTAAACCGCCTAAATGAGCCTTCCAATCAATTCCTGGGATCACAAAAGGAATAGCTAGGTTTAATGCGATCAACCCAAAACCCTCTTTTAAATTGGCTCCCATCCGCTTTCCCATTACAAGCAGTGCGCCAAATAAACCAAAGATCATGCCGGAGGAGCCAACCGCAATTGAGGTGAGTGGGTTAAAGAGGAAAGAGGTGAGTGAGCCAAACAGTAAAGATGTAATTAAGATAAAAATGTATTTGTTTCTACCTAAATAATTTTCAATTGCAGTTCCTAGTGAGAATAGCGCCAACATATTAAAGAGTAGGTGAAGCCAGCCGCCATGAACAAGGGCAACGGTAAGCAAGCGATACCACTGCCCATTTTCAATTGCAACACCATAGAGTGCGAACTCATACTCAAGATTTGGTTGCAGCAGGGTTAATATAAAACAACCAGAGATAAAAAAGACTAAGTTTCTAGTCAAACTCTGCGACATTTAAATTACTTAAAAGATACTGAAGTTATCTTTACAGCTTGTACTGGCTTGTCATTTGCCCCAGTTTTAACAGTAGCAATTGCGTCCACTACCTTTTGGCTGGCCGCATCTTTAACCTCACCAAAGATTGAATGTTTACGATTTAACCAAGCTGTTGGCGCTACAGTAATGAAGAATTGTGAACCGTTTGTGTTTGGTCCAGCGTTCGCCATTGCAAGTAGGTATGGCTTATCAAAATTTAACTCACCGTGAAATTCATCAGCAAAGTTATAACCAGGACCTCCCATGCCACTGCCAAGTGGATCTCCACCTTGGATCATAAAGTTTGGAATTACGCGGTGAAAAATAGTTCCATCATAAAGATTAGTTTTAACCTTCTCGCCGATATTTGGATCTACCCACTCTTTTGCTCCGGTTGCTAACTCAACAAAGTTTGCAACAGTTTTAGGTGCGTGGTTTGGAAATAGTTCAATGACAATATCGCCCATGCTGGTGTGGAAATTTGCTTGATCCATTTGTTTTCTCACTCTCTTTATTAATTACTAAATTAAATAATTTATATTTAAAAATTTAAATATAAATAATTGTGGAGACCAGGGGAATCGAACCCCTAACCCCCGCCTTGCAAAGGCGGTGCTCTACCAATTGAGCTAGGTCCCCGCATTGCGTGCAGGGTGGGCCTATGTGGACTTGAACCACAGACCTCTTCCTTATCAGGGAAGCGCTCTAACCAGGCTGAGCTATAGGCCCATATTGCTGGTGAAGGCTACCTGAGGAAGTACTGCTAAACCAAAAGTGGTTTTCTTTCTACCTCATTCCTCTTTCGTTTTTACGCTTAATCAAGATCATCAACTAAGCGAGTAACAGATACTACTGAGATTCCTGGATCTAGGTTAACCAGTCTGACTCCTAAAGTGTCTCGGCCAGTCTCACGGATCTGTGCCAGTGGAGTTCGCATAACTGTGCCAGCTGATGAGATCGCCAAGATCTCATCTTTTTCCTGCACGATCATTGCGCCAACTAATACACCACGTGAGTCTTCATCAATCTTTGCTGCCTTCACACCAATTCCGCCTCGCCCTTGGCTTCGATACTCCTCAAGCTTTGTTCGCTTGGCATAACCACCATCAGTTGCGGTAAATACATAATTTTTATTATCACTACTAATCGCAGCCATTGCTAATAAGTTGTCACCTTTTCTAAACTTCATTCCAATAACACCAGTTGCTCCTCGTCCCATTGGACGCAAGGTTTCATCGTTGGCAGAGAATCTAAGTGACATTCCCATCTTTGAAACCAATAACAACTCCTCTTTTTCGCTCACTAAAGTTGCAGAGACCACTTCATCATTTGCTTTTAATGAGACTGCAATTAAGCCGCCACTTCTTGGTGAGTCATACTCAGGTAGTGGGGTCTTCTTAACAATTCCTGCCTTTGTTGCAATTACTAAATAAGGCTGGGTTAGATAATCTTCAATCGCAATAACCTGCGCAATTGTTTCATCCGGCTTAAAAGCTAACAAGTTTGCAACATGCTGTCCTCTAGCATCACGGCCTGCGTCTGGTAATTCATGAACCTTTGCCCGATATACCCGGCCCTTATTTGTGAAGAACAACAACCAGTTATGAGTACTTGCGGTAAAGAAATGCTCAACAACATCATCTGTTTTTAACGCCGCACCTTTAACGCCTTTACCTCCGCGCTTTTGGGCGCGATAGGCATCTGCCTTTGTTCTCTTTGAATATCCACCCTTAGTAATGGTTACCACTACATCTTGATCTGGAATTAAATCTTCAACTGACAAGTCAGTATCACCGGCAATAATTTGGGTACGTCTGTCATTGCCATACTTACTGCCAACCTCGGTTAGCTCATCTTTAATGATTAATCGCTGCTTTTCTGGGCTATCTAGGATGATTTTTAACTCTTTGATATCAGCCATTAACTCATCATGTTCATCAATAATCTTTTGTCTTTCAAGGGCGGCAATTCTTCTAAGTTGCATATCTAAGATTGCGTTCGCTTGCAGCTCATCTACTTCAAGTAATTTCATTAATCCAGTGCGTGCTTCTTCCGGAGTCTTGCTTGCTCTAATTAATGCAATTACCGCATCAAGTGCATCCAGTGCCTTTAAGTAACCTTTTAATATGTGAGCTCTTTTTTCTCGCTCAACTAATCGATACTTACTTCGTCTAACAATTACCTCAACTTGGTGTTCAATGTAATAACGAATGAACTCGTCAAGACGTAATGTTCTTGGCACACCATCTACTAATGCCAACATATTGGCGCCAAAGGAATCTTGTAATTGAGTGTGTTTATAAAGATTATTTAAAACTACCTTTGCAACTGCATCATTTCGAAGAACAATTACTAAGCGTTGGCCTAAGCGCTCATTTCCTTCATCCCTAACATCTGCAATTCCTTTAATTCGGCCATCTTTAACAAGTTCTGCAATTTTTAACGCTAAGTTATCTGGGTTTACTTGATAAGGAAGTTCAGTAACAACAAGACATGTACGCTTATTAATCTCTTCAACCTCAACAACTGCTCGCATGATGATTGAACCACGGCCAGTTTTGTAAGCATCCTCAATTCCACCCCGTCCAACAATTAATGCTTTAGTTGGAAAATCTGGGCCTTTAACAATTGTCGTCAACTTAGCTAATAATTTTTCAGATTCCAGCTCTGGGTTTTCTAATGCAAAACAGGTTGCCTCAATTACCTCATTTAAATTATGTGGTGGGATGTTGGTGGCCATACCAACTGCAATGCC
The DNA here is from genome assembly GCF_002287885.2 of Candidatus Nanopelagicus limnes. Lineage (GTDB taxonomy): Bacteria > Actinomycetota > Actinomycetes > Nanopelagicales > Nanopelagicaceae > Nanopelagicus > Nanopelagicus limnae. The sequence continues at coordinate 7,115 of NZ_CP016768.2, read as the reverse complement.
GGCAGAGCCATTAACTAAAAGGTTTGGAAAGCGGGATGGTAAAACAGTTGGCTCTTGTGATCTGCCATCGTAATTTGGAATGAAATCAACTGTTTCTTCATCAATATCTCGCATCATCTCCATTGCAAGAGGAGCTAGGCGAGCTTCGGTATAACGCATGGCTGCTGCTGGATCATTTCCAGGAGATCCAAAGTTTCCATTGCCATCAATTAATGGATAACGAAGTGACCAGAATTGAGCAAGACGAACTACTGCGTCATAAATAGCGGTGTCACCATGTGGATGGTAATTACCCATTACATCTCCAACAATTCGAGATGATTTGTAATAACCCTTATCTGGTCGATACCCAGCGTCATACATTGCATATAAAACTCGGCGGTGTACTGGTTTTAAACCGTCTCTAATATCTGGAAGTGCTCGGCCAACAATTACGCTCATTGCGTAATCTAGGTATGACCTAGCCATTTCAACTTGTAGATCAACAGATTCTTGTCGATCTCTACCATGTTCACCTTCGTGATCTATAAATGTTTTATCCATAATTAAATATCCAAGAATCTAACATCTTTAGCATTTCGCTGAATAAATGATCTGCGCAGTTCAACATCTTCACCCATTAAAACTGAGAATAAATCATCAGCAGCTGCTGCGTCCTCTAAAGTAACTTTAATTAAAACTCTAGTTGCTGGATCCATAGTGGTATCCCAAAGCTCTTTTGCTGGCATCTCACCTAAACCTTTAAATCGTTGAATACCATCATCTTTTGGTAGGCGCTTACCATTTTCTAATCCTATTTGAATAAAACCATCACGCTCTTTATCGCTGAAGGCATACTGCACTGGCTCTTTGCCGCCCCACTTTAATTTATATAATGGTGGTTGAGCTAGGTAAACAAATCCATTTTCAATTAATGGTTTCATAAATCTAAACAATAAAGTTAAAAGTAGGGTTCTAATATGTTGGCCGTCCACATCAGCGTCTGCCATCAAAATAATTTTGTGATATCTAAGTTTTGCTAAATCAAAATCATCGTGGATTCCTGTGCCGAGCGCTGTAATTAAAGCTTGTACTTCATTGTTTTGTAGCACGCGATCAATTCTTGCCTTTTCAACATTTAAAATCTTTCCGCGAATTGGAAGTACTGCTTGGTAACGAGAATCTCGCCCGCCTTTTGTTGAACCACCAGCAGAATCTCCCTCAACAATATAGAGCTCGCATTTTTCCGGCTCAGTCCATTGGCAATCAGCTAACTTTCCTGGCATGCCACGCCCTTCAAGTAATCCTTTGCGATTACGAGATAAATCACGAGCTTTTCGTGCTGCTACCCGGGCGGCTGCTGCATCGATTGATTTTCTAACAATATCTTTTCCTTCACTTGGATTTTTTTCAAACCAAGAGGTTAGGTGATCATTCATTGCTTTTTGAGTAAAAGATTTTGCTTCAGTGTTTCCTAATTTTGTTTTTGTTTGTCCTTCAAATTGTGGTTCGGCAATTTTGATAGAGACAATGGCGGTTAAACCCTCTCTAACATCATCACCGGTTAAGCGGTCCTCTTTCTTTTTAATAAAACCCCACTCTTCACCAAACTTATTAACTATTGAAGTTAGCGCGGTTCTAAAACCTTCTTCATGGGTGCCACCCTCTTGGGTATTAATTGTGTTGGCGAATGTATAAACAGATTCAGAAAAACCTGTGTTCCATTGCATTGCCACTTCTAATGACATTTTTTGTTTGGCTTCTTCGGTTGCAAAGGAGATGATGGATTTATGGGTTGCGCCCTTTGTAATATTTAAATGTTTAACGAAATCAATAATTCCATCTGCGTACTCATATCTAACATAAAGTGGATTTCCTTTTTCATCCACATGTCCTGCTCTTTCATCGGTTAGGGTTAAAATTAAGCCCTTGTTTAAAAATGCCATTTCACGAAATCTGGTTGATAAGGTTTCAAATGAAAAATCAGTTGTTTCAAAAATTTCTTTAGAGGGCCAGAAGGTAACAGTGGTGCCAGATTCCTCGGTAGCACCTCCTTTTTTCACAGGCGCGGTTGGCACACCCAACTTATAGCTTTGATTCCAAATAAAACCATCACGCATAACCTCAACACTGAGATCAGTACTTAAAGCATTTACTACTGAGATACCAACACCATGTAATCCACCAGATACTGAGTAGCCACCATCACCGAATTTTCCACCGGCATGTAAAACAGTTAACACAACTTCAAGTGCTGGTTTCTTTTCAACTGGGTGAATATCAACTGGAATACCGCGGCCATTATCAATAACTTTTACTGAGCCGTCTTTTTGTAAAAAGATATTTATCTCTGTGCAATAACCAGCTAATGCTTCATCAACTGAGTTATCAACTACTTCATAAACTAAGTGGTGTAATCCCCGCTCACCAGTTGAGCCGATATACATTCCTGGTCTTTTTCTAACCGCATCTAATCCTTCTAGAACGGTGATATTTGAAGCGTCATAACCTTTGTGCTCTTTTTTAGATTGAGCTTGAGATTGGGTGTTTTTGGTCGCCACCTATAACCCCCAAACTCTTCTATAAGTGAATCTGGCCGTTTTTTGACCGGCACACCCCATAATCTTATCTGTAGATCAACTGTTGAAATACTCAAATTAGGGTTTTAGGGGATAAATGCGCCCCTTTTGAGGAAGTTTTGTGGGTGGATACTAGCCGTAGGTGTCTCTTGGCCCCTTGGCCCCTCGAATTGAGCGCAGTCCTCGCTTCCAACTTGGCGCGTGAGGCCCAATCACATTTAGCTGTTCAACTAAAGCACCGGGCGCGGAATTTGATATTGTTTTAAGTAAATCATCCTGCATCAATCGCATCTGAGTTGCCCAAGCAGATGATGAGGATTGAATTGTTAATCTGCCATCAACTAATGAGATTGGTGTTGTGTGTTGAGCAACTTCAACTCCAACAATCTCTTCCCAATTACTAAATAAATTTCCTTCAGCAAAACCTTTACCCCAATTACGTCCTGTGATTACTTCAGAAAGCACAGATTCTAAAGATTGTGGGTCGGTATTTTTGGTTCGCTCAATACTCACTTGTCCACTTGCTCTTAACTTTCTAAAACCTGATCGATAAAACTTATATAGTTCCTTTGCTAAATCATTTTTCATAATTTGCTCACCACGCCTGACTTAACTAAATGCCTTGTGCCTTTAATTGATTTAGGTAGATCATTTTCAACTGCGACAGTGATTAAGGTTTGCTCGGCGCTTTGCGCAATTTGAGCCAACTTCTCTCGCCTATCCTCATCTAATTCAGAGAACACATCATCTAAAATTAAAATTGGTGATAAGCCATCTGATTTTAAAAGATTATATGTTGCAAGTTTTAAAGATAAAGCAATCGACCAGGATTCACCATGGCTGGCATAACCTTTAACTAGGTGATCACCGAGTGCTAAAACTAAATCATCGCGGTGTGGCCCAGTTAAAGTAAGACCACGTTCCGTTTCTGCCCCTCTATTTAAAGTTAGCTTCTCCATTATTTTTTCACTGTTTTCACTTGGGTTAATAGAAGGATTTTCAATACTTGATTTATAGATTATTTCAGCAGGTTTAGTATCTGAAATATCTTTATATATATTATTAAATATGGGTTTTAACTCAACTAGGGCCGCCATTCGCAGCGCTATTAATTCGCCTCCAAATTGTGCGACCTGTTTATCCCAAGGTATTAACGCATCATTTGAGGCTCTGGTTTTAAGTAATGAGTTTCGCTGTTTAACTGCGCGGTCATAATCGGTGATAACTCCGGCCGCCCTTGGGGATCTTAAAGTTAATAATTGGTCAATGAATCTGCGGCGCTCACTTGGATCCCCTCGCACAATATCTAAATCCTCAGGTGAGAAATAAATGGTTTGAACAATTCCAAAGATCTCTTTTTGACTTCGAACTTGATTTTGATTTACTTTGGCTCGATTAGCTTTCTCGCTATTAATCTCTAACTCAACCAAAATCTCCCGCTCTGGGTATTGCACTTTGGCACGAATGTAAGCACTTTGATTACCTAGTTTAATTAGTGGGGTATTTCCACTAGCCCGGTGTGAGCTTAAGAAGGTTAAATAAAGAATGCTTTCAGCAATATTGGTTTTTCCTTCACCGTTCTTACCAACAAATATTGAGATGCCACTAGTAAGTGGTAGATCTAGTGAGGAATAAGATCGGTAATTAGTTAGGTTTAGATTGGTGATTAACACTAATTTAAATTGTTGATAATTATGATGAGTAACGCATTGGCATTAACAAATACTTATAGTTTGTAATTGGTGCGCTAGTTGCTTCGGTTTGACCAGTTAAAACAGCGGGTTTGTTGGCACCAGTGAATGTGATGTGAACAAATGCGGTATTGATTGCATTTAAACCATCAGTTAAAAATGTTGGATTAAAGGCAATGTTTATGTCCTCGCCTTTGTAATTGATATCTAATTTCTCACTAGCTTGTGCTTCATCGCCTGTGCCAGCCTCTAATTGCAAGGTGTTATTTGAAAAGTTAAGACGCAAGGGAACTGTTTTATCGGTTACTAGAGCCACGCGCCGGACTGAATCTAAAAATGGTGCGACTTCAATTACGGCGTCTGCGGTTGATTCACTTGGTAGTAAGTGTCTAAATGGCGGGAAGGAGCCATCCAACACTCTTGATGTCATGGTTTTTCCATCTGATATGAAACCAACTAATTTTTCATTTGTGTTTGCTGGCGCTAAGGCAATTGTTACTTGAGATGAACCAATTAAAGATTTGGCGGCGTCAGCTAATGTGCGAGCGCGTAATAATGAAGTGGTTTCGATGTTTGCATCCTGCGCACTCCATGTTAACTCTCTAACCGCTAGGCGGTATCGATCAGTTGCGGCTAATGTGATTTGGTTTTTATTAATTTCAACAAATACACCAGTTAGTGTTGGCAGGGAATCATCTTTACCAGCTGCAATTGCTACTTGATTAACTGCGGTTGCAAAAAGATCTGAGTTTAAAGAACCGGAGGCGCTTGGTAGCTCCGGCAGTGTTGGGTACTCAACTAGTGGCAATGTTGGCAATGTGAATTTGGCGCTTCCTGCGCTAACTAAAACACGGCTTCCCTCTAAGTTAAATGTGATTGGTTTAGCAGGTAATGATCTAGAGATCTCAGCTAATAATCTTCCTGGTACTAAAACTTTTCCTTTTTGAGAAACTTCTGCTTTAAATTTTGCTTTTGCTGCTGTTTCTAAATCTGAGCCGGACAAAGTTATTTCATCGGCGGCGTCAATGACTATACCAAGGAGTGCGGTGGTGATTGGTCGGTTTGAGATCGACTTTGAAACCCAATTGACTGCGTCAACTAGGTCATCTCGTTCTACTACAAACTTCATCCGTCCACCTTTTCTTAACTAATCTGAAAATCTTAACTACTTAAAGATTTATCCAACAGTTCGCAGCCATTCACCCTTAAATCCTTATATATAGTGGTTAGTAATAACCAAAACAAAAACTGTGGGCTGTTGGCAAAACCGCAGGTCACCCCGCATAAAGTTACCCCCAAAAACTGTGGGCAGCTTGTGGGTGAGCTGTTTAAAGCGGGGTCTAAACCCCTTTATAAACAGCAATATCCACAGTTATCCACACCTTATCCCCACCTTGGGGGTATCGGTTTGGGGAGAACTTTTCAATATTTAGTTGTATTAAAACCTTACTTTTTAGATTGCTGCTTTATTCGGTTGGTTAACTCAGTCACTTGGTTATAGATAGAGCGCCGCTCTGCCATTAACTGCCTAATCTTTCGATCAGCATGCATCACGGTTGTGTGATCACGCCCTCCGAAAGCCTGGCCAATCTTCGGTAAAGAAAGCTCAGTCATCTCTCGACACAAATACATCGCAATCTGCCGGGCATTTACTAATACCCGAGAGCGAGAGGTGCCACAAAGATCATCAACTGTTAGTGAGAAGTAGGAGGCGGTCTGAGCCATGATGGTTGGACCAGTAATTTCTGGGCCACCCTCTTCTGGGATTAAATCCTTAAGCACGATCTCTGCCAGTGATAAATCAACACCCTGTCGATTTAAAGAGGCGAAGGCAGTAACACGAATTAACGCACCCTCTAACTCACGGATGTTTGTTGAGATTTTACTAGCAATATATTCCAACACATCATCAGGAGCGTTTAATTTATCTTGCGCAGCTTTTTTGCGAAGAATGGCAATTCGAGTTTCAAGCTCTGGTGGTTGAATATCAGTAATTAAACCCCACTCAAATCGGGAGCGAAGGCGATCTTCTAAAGTAGTTAATTGTTTTGGTGGTCGATCACTTGAGATAACAATTTGTTTGTTGGCGTTATACAAAGTGTTGAATGTATGGAAAAACTCCTCTTGGGTTCGCTCCTTGTTTTCTAAAAACTGAATATCATCAACTAATAAAATATCTAGGTCGCGGTAGCGCTTTTGAAAAACTGAAGCTTTATCATCGCGAATTGAGTTAATAAAGTCATTTGTGAACTCTTCAGATGAGACATAACGGACCCGGACTGAGCCATATAACTCTTTGGCGTAGGCGCCAATCGCATGTAAAAGGTGGGTCTTGCCAAGGCCTGAATCACCATAAATAAACAGCGGGTTATAAGCCTTTGCCGGGGCTTCAGCTACAGCAACAGCGGCCGCGTGGGCAAAACGATTTGAGGCACCAATAACAAAAGTTTCAAAAATATATCTTGGATTTAACTGCGCACTTTCATTGTTATTTAATGAGGTTGAGTTTCGTCCCGTGCCACCTTTGACCTCAATTGGGGCATCTGGAAAAACTTGATCATCACTTTGCAAATTTTCTTGGCTCTCAGACTTACCATCACTTGTAACAGTTACTGCAATATTTATTTTCTCACCCAACTGGTTACTTAACTCCTCAGTTAAGATGGCGCGAAGTCGGGTCTCTAAAACATCCTTAGTAAAAAGATCTGGAGCTGATAACAAAAGATTTGAACCATCTTCACCTGGTAGTAAACCCAGTGGTTTGGTTCTAACTAAAAATGCGCTGTATTGCGGAGTTGAGACGGAGGAGACCACCTGATCCCACAGTTTTTGCAGATCAACCTGCGCTAGCGTTGCCATCTACCCA